>NZ_CANLXZ010000010.1 GCF_947495285.1 uncultured Nonlabens sp.
CATTTTATTTTTGCTAAATAAGCTTTACAGGCATCATCATTGGGTAGTTCTTTTATAAAGTTTAATATATCTTGACCCTCTATTTGCTGCATATACTATGTTTTAAAGGCGTTAATATACGGCAATTAAATGACTAACTCAAAAAAATAATTTTTAATAAGCTACAGTATAAGATTTTACATTTAATTTAAACAGAATTATGAGAACTCTATTTTGAATAAAATGATCTACATAAATTACTAAATCTCCTAAAATAATACTTAATCCACAAATATTGATTCACTTCACAAACCATTAAAAACTAAAAAAGAGCTAACTCATTTATTAAAATGAATTAACTCTTTTATTGTGACCTCGAAGGGACAGAGTTCAAACTTTTTGAAGGAGGATATTGGGTTAATAATCTCTAAATCAAACCATTTGAGAATTTAGGTTTTAATTCACTATTTCAATTCCATCAACTGCCTTTAGGAATTTCACTACAGCATTAGCAAATTCTTTTTGATTTTCTTCTTCGTTGATAAATGTCCAAGCATTAGGCAGACGAGTATTCATTCTCATAACAACTGTATTGTGATGGTCATTCTTTGCTATTCCGTGATTGAAATCATAGTATTCAGGAAGTTCTTTATCTAATTGTTCCAAATTTGCTAAAGTTGAATTGAAGCGCTCTCTTGCTTTTATCGCTAATGCATCAGGTTCATTTAAGTTAGAATCAAAACTTTTATGTGGAGCTTTTATAAAATACCAACATTCATATCTAGTTTCAATACGGTAATCTTTTGCTCCTGGATGAATAGAAAAATCTAGTCTATATCTGTGCTTTGGCTTTTGTATGATGTAAGTCAAATTAGACTGAACTCTCTTTTGATTGTATTGAAGTTCAATCCCAGACTCTTTAGCTAATGCTATTAAAGATTTTGAAACTCGATTATTTAAACCTTTTAAGAAATGTGACTTGTGAATTTCTTTAGGTTTTACTTCTTCAATCGTGTCATCATAGCTAGTGACCGAGGCTACATCTATGGCATTACTCATTATATCTCCAACGGAAGAATCTTCTGAACTTCCAAGCGCTTCTTTTGCATTATCTTCTATCAGAGATTTAAGTGTATTAAGCAAACGTGAGATTTGCATAGCTCTAGTGCTCAAATAACTTTCTCTTTGACAAAGTTGATATAGAACCTGCTCCCATTCTTCATCAAAATATTCATTCTTACTAAGCTGTTCTTTTAACTCTTCATCTAACTTATCAATCTTAAAAGTATCTAGTAACTGCTCATCCCAATTTTCAAAATCAGGATAACGTTCTAAAGCACGATATATAAAAGGATAAGATATCTGTATACTAAAAACACCTATGTTTATGAGTTGCTGAAAATCGGATGGTTTGTTTTCCTGTTCCACCGCATACATTACATTCTTGACTAGCGATAAACTATTCAATAATCGTTTTATAGCTCTTGGATTAGAGCCTACTGTTTGGTGACTTATTTCAACAATAGATTTCCCTGTAGCTTCATCAATTTCTTTAGATTCAAAATAATTTATCTTTTGAAGCCCCTCTAAAATCAACTTATCAATTTTATATTGGCCAACTGGCATAGTAAAAGGTAACTGGATGATCTTTTCAAAGAATGACCTAAATTCTCTTTCATTTTGAGAAGTCTTTTTTCCAAACTTTGGTTCCAATCCTTTTACAACTACATCATAATCTATTGCTAAAATAAAAATACAATTCTCTAGGTCAAAGATATTTTTAAGTAACTCTAATATTTGTACAGCTACTGGCGGATTTATTCTGTCCAAGTCATCTATAAAAAACAAGAAGCCTTTTGTCTTTTCATCTTTATTTACACACGTATTTATTTGTTCTTGTAACTCTGCGTGTAAATCTCTTAATGAAGATTGTCCTGGGCTTTCTTCCCAAAGGGCATCTACTGCGTCTCCAGCAATTCCTGCTGTCGCCATATTTGTACCAGTCTTTATAAGACTTTTTGTGGCTGACATTAAGAATCGAGAAGCTTTCTTTTTTAATGCTTGTACATTTTGATTTTTATCTTTTTCTAAAATCGAAATAACAGAACCTATAACTCCTTGAATAATATTAGTCATCGTGGTGTATTCATCACTTAATAGTGAATACTCCCAAGTATTAACCCATATAGCCTGAAAGTTCTCTGAACTATCACACAAGTCGTGCTTAACAGAGTTCATCAAGGATGTCTTTCCACTTCCCCATTCGCCTTGAATAGCAATAGTTAAAGGGGTTTGTGCTGTATTTATAAAATTAGTTAAGCCATTTTTATAGGCATCTATCCCAAGCTGATCTGGCAATCCTGCTTTTTTAGGAACATCTATGATGCTTGAAGTAATCATTAGGCTACTTTACGGCTTATACGTTTACCTTTTTTATCATAGGTTTCGGCATAGTTTCCATCTTGTACAGAAAAAGTTTCACCAGAGGCTCCTAAAAAACGGTCAAAATCATTCACAAATCTTGATAAGCGCTTTAGGTTTTCATCTAGGACTTCTGTGTAATTTCCCTTCTGTAAAACTACTATCTCACTTGAATTACCTAAAAATTCGCCTTGAAAAACTGCTCTTTTTATGCGCTTTCCTTTTTCATCTAAGGTTTCAATGTAATTCCCTTTTATGCCAACACGTGCAATCATATATTTTTAATTAAATGGTTATCAGTTTTAATACGTTCACAAAATAAGAATTTTATATCGCCATTTTGTGTCGTTTTATTTTTAAATTTATATCGACATACTTTGGCGAGGTACATTTATAAATTTGAAGTATAAATAAAATGGCAAATTATAAACTATTGAAACGATTGTCCTGCATAATGCATCTTGTAACGAGTAAAAGTGGTATTTCAAAAACTGAAATGATCGACAGGTTATTTGCAGATTTTGATATTGACACAACACCTCGTACACTAGAAAGGGACTTGAAAAATTTGAAAGATGATTTTGGTATTGAGATTAATTACAGCAGATCCATACGTGGTTATGTCTTAGAAGAAGACGAGCGTCAGATAAGTAGTTTTTTGAAGTTTGCTGAGTTTTCTTCCTTAGCAGAAATGTATGAAGAAGGAATTAAAGATTATAAATCTTTTAATAAATACATCATTCCAGATGATAGTTCAGATTTCACAGGGTTGCATAATATGGCTAGGATAGTTAAGGGAATTACGCTTTCGCGAAAGCTAAAATTTACCAAAGAGAATTATTACAAAGAAACTAGAAAGACATATACAGTTACTCCATTGCGTTTAAAAGAATATTTAAACAGGTGGTACTTAATTGCAGTTCCTGAAGGAGAGAACGAGATCCGAAACTTTGGTATTGATAGAATATCAGATTTAAAATTGACAGATACTCCAAGCGATTTATCTCAAGACTTTGAAGCTCAAATTAAGCTGTATGAAGATATTGTCGGTCTTAATTACAACGAATCCAAGAAAGTTGAAAAGATAATTTTAAGTGCTGATAATAAACAATTAAAGTATTTAAGGAGTTTACCGCTTCATAAATCACAAGTTTGTGTAGACGGATTAGATGGTAAATGGGGAGAAGCAATTTTTCATATTAAGTCCAACTATGAATTTGAAACGCAAGTCTTGAAAATGGCAGGAATGGTAGCTATTAAAGAACCTATATGGCTGAGAGAAAAAATGAAAAACTACATAAAACAAATGATGCATAACTATGAATAAAACTCCTAACTTATTTCAATGGGCAACTTCTGAATTGTCTCAAGATGCTTTTTTATGTTGGTTTATAGATTGGACGCATCCAGCCTATAAAGGAGTTAATACTCTTCTGACTGATTCTGCGACAAACTTTATCAACCTAATGACTAATGGCGAAATCAAATCAATAGATAGTTTGACTATAAAACGTCAGTTCAAGAGTATTGATATTGTAATTGTAATTAACGACGAGCACGTAATCCTTATTGAAGATAAAGTTCATAGTAATGAACACGGTAATCAGTTATCCAGATATAAGAAACTCTTAGAGAATGAATATGCAGATAAAACAATTTACCCTATTTATCTTAAGACTGGAGATCAAAGTAGATACAAAAGTGCAAACGACAATGGATATAAAATTATAAGACGAAAAGACTTATTGGATGTTTTAGAGAAAGGTATTCAATCTGGTATTGATAATAATATTTATGTAGACTTCACAAACTTTTTAAAAAGGAGAAGAAGTTCTGTTCAAAGTTACTTGAAGCTTCCTTTTGCAGATTGGCATTGGGATTCTTGGAAAGGTTTTTATCAAAATATCCAAAAGGAATTTAATGACGGAACCTGGGATTATGTACCACAAAGAAATGGTGGGTTTTTAGGTTACTGGTGGCATTGGAACTCTGGAAAGATTGATGATATCTATTTTGAATATTATCTACAACTTGAACATACTAAACTATGTATTAAAATATATGTAGAAGGAACTAAGGAGAATAAGTATCACGTAAGAAATCAATTTAGACAAAAGCTATACCCATTAGCTGAAGAGCATAAAATTGACATTCATCAAAATGGACGAATAGGAAAATGGATGACAGTAGCAGCTTTGTCAAATGAGTATAGAGTAAAGAATAGCAGCGACTTTATTGATATGAGCGCAACGATAGAAAACCTTAAAAGAATTAATAATTTAATGAACGACTTAAAGTTTGACTAAACCACGCTACCTAACTAAATCCAGATTTAAGTTGGCACTTGATTGTCCAACTAAACTGTTCTATACTAGAAAGAAAGAATATGAAGATTCTAGCGAAACTGACACTTTTTTAGAAGCACTTGCGCAAGGAGGTTTTCAAGTGGAAGAATTAGCTCGTATGGAATACCCAGGTGGCATTGCTATTCTTGGTGAGGATTCGAATTATCAAAAACTTGCAGATAAAACAAGTGAGTTATTACACAATGAGAATGTTGTAATCTTTGAAGCAGCATTCTTATTTGAAGGGCTATTCATTAGAACAGATATACTTGTAAAGCAGGGCAATAAAATCAAATTAATTGAGGTGAAAGCTAAATCTATAGATAGTGCTCATCACGATAGTTTTATCAATTCAAGAGGTGGTTTAGGTTGGTCTGATTATTTATATGATGTCGCATTTCAGAAATATGTAACCCAAAGTTGTCATCCTGAATGGAACATTACACCCTATCTTAATCTTGTAGATAAATCCAAAAAGACTACTGTTGATGGCTTAAATCAACATTTCAAAATAGCTCAAAATAGCGATTTAAGAACAGGAATAATAACAACACCTGGTCTTACTAAACAGCACATAGGTGATTCAATTCTTTGTAACATTAATGTGGATACCGAAGTGAATTTAATTCACAATGAGAATCCACTTTTTGAAGCCCAATCATTTGAAGATTGTGTTTTGTTTTTTAGAGATAGCTATAAAAATGACATCCGCTTGGACACGCCTATCGGCAGGCATTGCAAAGGCTGTGAATACAGAGTTGATGATACTGATTCAGACGTTAAAAGTGGATATCACGAATGTTGGACAAATCAGTTATCGCTTTCGCGAAAGCGTATATCTGAACCTAAAAGTTATGATGTTTGGAACTTTAGAGGTAGCGGAAATTTGTTTGAACAAGGAATTGTGTTTATGGATCAAATAGAACTGGAGCATATCAATATTCAATTAGAAGCAGATGCCATAAGTAATTCCGAAAGACGCTGGTTACAAATAGAGAAGACTAAACAAAGCGACAATACACCGCAGATCGAAATTGATGGGCTTCGTAAGGAAATGAGTAATTGGAAGTTTCCACTAAATTTTATTGATTTTGAAACTACTGCGGTGGCCATACCATTTACTGCAGGCAGGAAACCATACGAGCAACTAGCATTTCAATATAGCCATCACATTGTTTTTGAAGACGGTACTATTGAGCATTATTCAGAACACCTTGACACAAAAATCGGTCATTTCCCAAATTTCGATTTTGTGAGAGCTTTGCGAGATTCTTTATCTAAAAACGAAGGTTCAATATTTAGATACCACAATCACGAAAACACGATACTTAATAAAATCTATGGACAGTTACTAGAATCATCAGAGGACGATAAAGACGCTCTTATTTCATTCATTGAATCTATTAGTCATAACACAGGAAGTTCCGCAACTACTTGGTCTGGACCAAGAGATATGATCGACCTCTTCCAAGTAGTGAAAAATTATTATTTCCATCCAGAAATGAACGGAAGCTTATCTATAAAAGCAGTACTTCCAGCAGTCTTAAATACTAGTGAAGTGATAAAGAGAAAATATGTAAAACCAATAAGTGATATCAACCTAACCTCTAAAAACTTCCCACAAGAATATGTATTTCTTCAGTTTGAAGATAGAAAAGCGATTAGTCCATATAAGGCATTACCATCTGTTTATGAAAATTGGTCACAAGAACAATTAGATAATGCATTAGCAAACATAGGAGACATTGCAGATGGAGGAACGGCTCTAACAGCATACGCAAAATTGCAGTTTGAAGATGTGACAGAAGAGGAACGTGATGCACTTGAAAGTGCGCTACTTAGATATTGCGAGCTAGACACGCTTGCGATGGTAATGATATATGAGCATTTTAAAGAATTAATAGAATCATAATTGAATGTTTGAAATAGAAGACATTAAAAATATATTAAAAGATTCGCCGAGCATAAACTTACTTAAGTTAAGAAAGTTAGATGTAGTCGTAGCGTTTTTATATACTGCATTTAGTCAAGATAGAAGTTCTATACTTTCTGATGATTTTCATAGAAGGCTTGAAGATTATTTAGATCATTTTGAAGTTGATTTCGATGAAGAAAGTGACATACAACAAACATTTGACACTAATGAAGTAAAGGCTAAGAGGTCTATCAAAAAATGGACTGATAGCGGGTTTTTAAGTAATTATTATAACGAGAATGGAGATATCGTGTATCAATTATCTCCTTATACTATTAAAACCCTAAACTGGATAGAAACGCTTAAGAAGAAAGATTTTATAGGTGCGGAATCTAAATTTAAGGATATCTTCAATCAATTGCAAGAGCTAGTTGAGCATACAAATGAAGACGTAAATAAGAGAATTAAGAATCTGGAACGAAAAAAAGCAGAGCTTGATGAACAGATTCAGGATTTAAAAATGGGTAAAGAAGTAGAAATACTTGAAGATTTCCAGATAATACCAAGATTTGAAAGACTTAACACTACTGCAAGAGAATTGCTTTCAGATTTTAAAGAGGTAGAAGATAACTTCAAAAAAATTACAAATGAAATTTATCAAAAACACCTCGATAAATCTTTATCAAAGAGCGATGTCTTAGATTTTACTTTTGATGCACTTGATAAACTAAAAGAAAGTCATCAAGGAAAAAGTTTCTATGCATTTTGGGAGTTTTTGATGGATCGTTCGCTTCAAGATCAATGGAAAGAACTTACAGAAGAACTTTACAGTAAACTAGATGAAAAAGGGATAAAGAATGATGATACTTTTCTAAAAGGGATAAAACGATATCTTTTTAAATCAGGAAAAAGGGTTTATGAAGCCAATGATAAAATGGCTGAGAAGCTAAGTAGAATAATAAGAGAAGGGAATGCAGTTGACAAAGTATTAGTCAAAAATCTCATTCAAGATATCAAGAAGAGTTTATCCATAATAAGTCAAGATAGAATTAGTCCAGACCTATCTATGCAACTTGAAACTGGAATAGATTTTAATGTTCCATTTGAACGAAGACTAACTTACGAAAAGAAAGAAAATCACGTATATCAAGTTAAACCTGAGCGAGCAGATAATGACTTTACCCAAGCTGATGACTTTAAAGATGTTGTCACTCGAAAAACAATAAACAAAAAGAAGCTCAAGTCTAATATCAAAAGTATTTTGATTAATAAAAATCAAACAACACTAATAGAAGTAATTAACGAAACTGGTGGTATTTCTGAAGGCTTACCAGAACTCTTTGGTTACTTTGAAGTTTTGCAAGATTTCACCCACGAGTTTAATGATAAACAGTTAGATACCGTATTCTTTGATAAGAAGCAGAGTAAATCAATACAAATACCAGAAATTATAATAATAAAATGAGTTTAATAGAAAAAATACAGCCTTATTCCAAAGCAGTTGTGAGACTTCTGAAAGGCACGGTAAATAAAAAGGATAGTACCTGGCAAGATACATTACTTTATAAAAAAGAGATTGCTGAATATATTAGTGTAATAGGTTTAGAATTAATAATTCAAGAAGAAGATGGTTATGCATTTGTCAAGCAGTTCATAATAGATGAAGATGATAATACTTTAGGCTTAGTAAGCAGACGAGCTATAGGTTTTGAAGTTTCAGTTGTGTTGGTCATACTTCGACAAATGCTCGAAGAATTTGAAAACAATCCTATTGAAATTCAAGGGACAATTAAATACATTCTTAAGGAAGATCTTAAGGCTGAAATAGAACGCTTCTTACCTCAAAAATATAACACGGTTCAGTTTTTAAAAGACCTAGATTCTCATATTAATAAAATTATAGATTTGCGTTATTTAAAAGAGGTAAGCGAGAACGACGAAGAACCAAAATACATTATTCATAAAATCATTAAAGACAAGGTTTCTCTTGACATATTAAATGATTTCAAAAATCAATTAGAAGCCTATGTCGAGTCTATTTAGCACAGTGTCAGGAGAAGCAGGATTCAGGCTTCAATATATGGAAGTTCTTAACTGGGGAACATTTGATGAAAATGTTTTTAGAATAGATCCAAAAGGAAACAATTCTTTGCTTACTGGCGCAAATGGTTCTGGTAAAACCACCTTTATAGATGCGCTACTAACATTAATTGTACCTCTTAAAAACAGTCGTTTTTATAATCAATCTTCCGGTGTAGAGAAAAAAGGAGATCGTACGGAGCTTAGCTATGTTTTAGGTCACTATGGCGATATTCAAAAAGATGGAGAGTTAAGTACTACCACTCAAAGTTTAAGAGATAAAAGTTGTTACTCAATACTGTTAGCTAATTTTGAAAATAAAGATGGAAAGTCAATTACATTATTTCAGGTAAGATGGTTTTCAGGTAATGAGATGAAGCGAACCTTTGGACTGGCTTACCAACCTCTTGAAATTGAGAAAGATTTTACATTATTTGATGGTGGTGGAGTTTGGAAAAAATTGTTAGAAACTAAATACAATCAAAATAGTACAAGACGTAAAATTGAATTTTTTGAAGGGCCGACTAAATACGCAGAACGTATCACCAAATTATTTGGAATGCGCTCTGTAAAAGCATTAAACCTTTTCAATCAACTAGTAGGAATAAAAGTATTAGGAGATCTTGATGCATTTATTAGAAATGAAATGTTAGAGTTTAAGGAAGCAGAAGATGAATACAAGGCTTTAGAAGAGAGCTTCGTTACCTTAATGGACGCTAAGAATAATATTGAGAAGGCTAAAGAACAAATTGAACAATTAGAACCAATTAATAAGTTAGCAGATCAATTAAATGCCGCAAAAGAAGACTTAAAAAAACTAGAATACAATAGAGATACTGCTCTTTATTGGTTTGCTGAAAAAGGTAAAGAGCTTTCAGGTTTAGAGAAAAATCGATTAAACGGTATAATAGAGGCCAGCAATGCTAGAATTAAAGTTTTAAAAACAGATGAAGGTAATCTAAGAGACAAAATCTCTACAGTTAAGACTCAAATAGAGAATGATGAAGTAGGAAAACAAATTGAAGATTTAAAAACAGAAAAAGCTCAAGTTGATGTAGATACGACTAATAGAAAAACTAGATTAGAGGCATACAACGGAACTGCCTCTTCTACAGGTTTAGCTAAAGATCCTTCAAAAAAAATATTCCAAGAATCTTTTGAAAAGGCAGGCAAAGAAATTAAATCAATAGATTTAAAACTCCCTAGTGAAAGGCAAAAATTCTATAGCATAGAGTCTGAAATCACAGGAAAAGGTAAACAAATAATTGAAGGAGTTGAAACTGTAAAAAGCTTAATCAATAACGGAAATAATATTACTGGTAGAGTTTCAGAGATACGAGATGAATTGATTGAGGCAATTGGAGCGACAAAAGAAGATATCCCTTTTGTTGGAGAATTAATTGCTATTAAAGAGACCGAAACAGCTTGGGAACTGGCTATTGAAAAAGCATTGCATAGTTTTGGATTAAAACTATTAGTACCTGATGAGTACTATGATGCTGTTAATGAATATGTCAATAAAACGCGATTAAATGGGAGAATATCTTATGAGCGTATTAGATCTTCTTTTTCTATAAAGGCATTGTCTCAACAAGGCTTCGATGACAATTACCTAGTAAGCAAACTGGATTTTAAAACCACAAGTCAATACCAAGAATGGGTAGAACAAAATGTTACATCACGATTTAACTTCCTTTGTACAGATGATATGTCTGCTTTCGCGAAAGCAGAGAAAGCAATTACAACTAAAGGATTAACAAAATTTGGTAAAGGTAGACACGAAAAAGATGATAGAAAGTTCTCGCTTTCTAAGGAACGATATGTGCTTGGATGGGATAATTCTTCTAAAATTAGTTATTGGAAAAATCAAGTCCAAGAACTTAGAAAAGATAAAGAATCCTTAGAATCTCAATACAATGTAATTGAGATTAATATACAAGAACTAGATACCCAAAAAAACAACTTAAATGATTTAATAAAGTTGTTTCCTTCATTTGATTTAATAGACTGGAGTTCATCTGCTAAAAAATCTGAAGCTCTTAAAAAACGAATAGAAAATTTAAAAGATTCTAACGATAAAATAAAAGCGCTGGAAGAAGAAAAAGATATTCTTGATGGCAAGCTAAACTCTAATACCGAAGAACGTGACAAAGTATTAATTCAAATTGGTAAAATTGAAGCTAATGTTGATGATGCCAACAAAATATATAACGAAAATTCTATATTATTAGAATCAATACCCAATCATCAGATAGACATATCTAGTTTCGGAATAACTAATAGTAATTTAGAAAATATTTCATATACCAATTTCGCATCAAATAAAGAGTCTTTTCAAAAAGAAAATAATCTTGAAATTTCAAAATTAACAGAATCACTGAATAGGCTAAAAAAGTCATTAGGAGATAAAATGAGGGCTTTTAAAATCCCATCAGAAAAGATAAGAGAACGATTCCCTTCTTGGGAATCAGAGGTGAGTAATTTGAGCTTAAACGTTGATTTAGCATCTGCTTTTCAAGAAAAATACATCTCATTAACCAAAGACGATCTGCCTAAGTACAAAAAGCGCTTTGATAATTATCTGGAAGAGACATTGACAAATAAAGTTGGAGAGTTTAATGAGTTCTTTGATTCTTGGTCTGAGGAAATCAAGGAAAACGTATCAGCCTTAAATGAATCTTTAAAGAAAATAGATTTTGAGACTGTACCACAAACGACATACATCCAGTTAATTGCTAAATCCAAAAAGAATGAATTAATTAATGAATTCAAAGAATACCTCTTACAAGCTATTCCAAATTTTAAAGAAATGCATAGTACAGTTGACGGTAAACGTGTTCATTTTGAAAATGCAATAGAACCATTTATTAAAAAGCTTCGTGATTTCGAATGGAGAAATAAAGTGATGGATGTACGTACTTGGTATGAATACAAGGCAGAAGAGTTCTATAAAGAAGATGATTCAAAAAAGAAGACCTATGAAGGTATGGGGCAACTCTCTGGAGGAGAAAAAGCGCAGTTGACTTATACTGTATTAGGATCTGCAATTGCATACCAGTTCGGCTTAACAAAAACAGGAACCGAAAGCGATTCATTTAGATTTATTGCTATTGATGAAGCATTCAAAGCACAAGATAGTAAGAAGGCAAATTATCTAATTAACCTCTGTAAACAGTTACATCTTCAACTACTTGTTGTTACTCCTAGTGATAATATTGATATTGTTGAAGACCATATCTCATTCGTGCATTTTGCTTCAAGAAAAAATGACCGCAATAGTTGGTTATATGATATGACTATAGAACAATTTCAAGAAGAACGTGAAAAATATGTTACTGAAGAAGTATGATTGCACCAGAAGAAATTTTTAAAAAGGCCAATAAAAAATACATCTCTTACTTACAAAGTAAAAAAAATGGAGATGTGTTTTTTCCATTGACTATACCAGGGAATAAAATACCTAGCAAAAACACTTCAGGTTATAGTCAAGAGATTAAAAGACTCTATCTCGATTCAAAAGAGAAAAAGGGATATGGTTATGAGATTGTCTATACGCAAAAACGAAAAAAAGGTTTAGGTCTACAAAGTATTCCCTCGCAATTTGTTTTCGACAATGAGCTCGATTTTCTAAAATATCTTCATAAAGAAAAAGAAGTTATCCAATTTGATAATGCTTGTGAAGTCACTTTTGAAATTTTTCCAGAACTGAAGGAAGTCATTTTTAATAAGCCGGCTATTTTATTAAGTAACTTGGGCAAGTGGGAAGACCTATTGAAAGTATGTACATATTTTAAAAGCAACCCTCAACCTGATTTATACATAAGAGAATTGCCTATTAATGTGCATACCAAGTTTGTAGAAAAGAATCAATCCGTATTAACTACACTTCTTGAAACTATTTTAAATTCAGAAGATATTTTGTCAGATAAAAGATTTGAAAAAAAGTTTGGTTTAAAATATTCAGAACCTCTAGTCCGATTCAAAATACTCGATCAAGATATTGCAGATATTTCGTTTTCGGGAATCAGTGATTTAGCATTACCACTAAGTCATTTTAATCAGCTTAATCTTAATATTTCAAAAGTAATTATTGTTGAAAATAAGACATCCCTTTACACGACGTTAACTCTTCCAAATATGACTAATACTATAGCTGTTTTTGGTCAAGGATTTGGGGTGTCTAATCTTAAAAACATAGAATGGCTCAGCACTAAAGAGATACTATATTGGGGAGATTTCGACGCTCACGGTTTTGAAATTCTATCTCAAGTAAGAGGATATTACCCTCAAACTAAAAGCGTACTAATGGATAAAAACACCTTTAATAAGTTCTTTGAGAATGACAATGGAGCTGAATCTAAAGTGTCTCAATTAGATAATCTCACGGAAGCTGAAACTGAATTACATAGATTCTTATTGGAGAATAATTACAGGCTTGAACAAGAGAAGATTCCTAATGATTTTGTTATCAAGTACTTTGTTTCATAGCTTCAGAAAATATAATATTCTGTAATATATTATAAAAAATATAATATATTGTCTTCTTTAATTAAATTGAAACTTACAACCTACTGGCTTTTAGCACTTCTTTTTTGTGGCATTTAATTGGCTTATCAGCTTATTAAATAACAAAAAATGAAAATACTAAACTATCAATTAACGTCGCACTTTGAAGAACGAATGAAAATAAGACATATACCAGAGTTCTTAATTTCACTTTGCCTTGTAAAAGGAGAAATTAAAACTACTACTAAAAACAAAAAAGAATATAGCTTGAATCAAAATTACATTTTAGAGGCTGTTAGTCAAGGTTACTTGACTATAGCAGAATGCCTTTGTATAAAGAAGATTGTTGTTGTAGCAAAAAAGAACATTCTTATTACCACGTATGCTACTTATGGAGATACAGGAATAAACTATAGCAACTAAACTATGAGATCTGAACCAAAAAGAACTCTTAGGCAACTTAATGCTTTTAACAGAGAACATCAAGACGAGTACCGAGTTAATAAACTTTTAGATGGCGTTTTTCACGGTATTAGGGATTCTCAAGATTATTTAAGAAGTGCGAAAGAAGTTATCCAAAATCAAAATGCAGTAGCCATACCAGTTCAATTAGAAACTTTTGAGGAAGAAATTGAAAAAGGTAAAAAAGGAAAAACTATTCTATGGAGATATCATCTACTTAAAATGGATAAGATGAGAGATAAAGAATCTTCTGTAATAACCAATTACCTCTTTAAAAATGAACAAGAAATAATCTATTCGGTTAAGCCTACTGGAAATCATAAATCAGATAGAGCAAATGAAATTAAAATAAGTGACCGCAGCGAGGAAGAACTATACTTAGACTTTGATAAAGATCCTCAAATTGATAACACAATATATCTAAAAGCAAATGATTATCAAATCAGAATGCAAGAAAAAGCATTGATAACATTAAATAAGAACCCTGAAAGCCATCACACACCACTTTTGAGATTATTTGATTTACCCATTAAAAGTAACAGGTATTTTGAAGAGAATTACGACTTAAACTTAGCGGAGAACATTGATTTTAAAATCCTAAATAACACCAATATTGATGGCGCAACAGAACAACAAGAATTTGTTAAAAAAGCTTTAGCATCTAGAGACTTTGCCCTTTTAGAAGGTCCGCCAGGTTCTGGCAAGACCACAGCTATTATAGAATTAATCATTCAATGTGTTTTACAAGGACAGCGCGTGTTGTTAGTTTCCTCTACACACGTTGCAGTAGATAATGTTATTGATAGGATAATAGGCAAGTATAAAAAACATACAGAAGGTTTAGTAAGTCCTATGCGTATAGCATCAAGCCCTGGAGTCATAAGAAAAGAAAGTGTCGAGCCATATCATTTAAAGCAGCTTATCAAGCATACCAAAAAAGAAATGCTCAGTAACTTGAATAAGAAACAAGATTCTATTGGAATAAAAGCTCTAAAGGAAAGCCTCAACTCTAAGGATTCAAGTTCTAACTTCGATCAAATTATATTGGATTCAGCAAATCTGGTAGGTGGCACAGCAATTGGAATATTACAACATCCTGGAATTAAGTCTGGAGTAGGTAAACCTTTTGATGTAATGATTGTAGATGAGGCTTCAAAAGTTACATTTCTAGATTTCCTAGTTCCAGCACTGCACGCAAAAAAATGGATTTTGGTAGGTGATGTAAATCAACTCTCCCCATACACAGAAGGAGATATTGTTACAGAGCATCTTAATAAATTACTAGATAAAGACCAACAAAATCTTATAGCTGAGACCTTTGAGCTTCAAAAGGATCTGAAATTGAGAAACAAAGAAAAAGTAGTTAATGTATTATTTACTAAAAGAGATCAGGAGCATTTCAGTAATTTAAAAGAAAGCAACTTAGAAGTATTTCATTTAGACGCCCAGAAATCTTCTCTATCAACTAATTCTGGACACTGGTTATTAAATAGTGTAGATGTAATAATAGCACAGCCTTCAATAGAAAATGAAACGCTCCTTGCTCAACACTTAAAATTTAAAGCAAAGTTCTACGGTAATAGTCCTAAAAACGCACTACTAATCCATCATCAAAACCATTGTCACAAAGTCAAAAACGGAAGAAAAACTTGGATTAACAACTATTCTTATAAACTAGATAAAGATCAGAACTGGGGCGAATTAGTAGGTAGGAGCCTTGAGCAGATGTATCAATACCGTTTTGAGCCAGAGCTAGAAAAGAATAAGAAAATAGAATATGACATACTAGTTCCTTCTTCTATTGAGCAGAGAGTAGAAGGCCTAAGACGAGTCGCCCTGCCTTCTATACTTGAACTCTTGCAAATAGGTGTAGGAGAAAAAGATCGCACCACAAAAGACGGTAAAACTTATAATGTAGAGAAAATACTTTATTCTGGTTTTGACAATATGACCAAAGTGAAAGAATTGAAGTTTCAATCCTTAAGCTATCAGCATCGTATGGAAGATGATATTGCCAGATACTCTCGAGAACATTTTTATGACGGTAATAACCTAGTGACTGCAAATACTGTATTACAAATTAGAGATAATCCACTTAGAGAATATAATAAAAGTGAAAATTCTGTTATGTGGATGCCAAATGGATATCAAATTAAATATAACAATAAAGGCAAACAACGTATTACTAATCCAGAAGAAGTAAATCACATAAAACAAGAACTAATTTCTTTTCACGCTTTCGCGAAAGCGAGGTCAGAACAAGTATATGAAGTAGCAGTACTTTCTTTCTACAATGATCAAGTTGCTAAACTAAAAGAAATGCTTAAAGAGCTTACGAAGCAATATCGAAAAAATAAGTTTTTCACATTAGGAAATATTAAAATAACCCTGTGCACGGTAGATAAATTTCAAGGTGACGAGGCAGATATGGTGTTATTGTCTTTTGCAAAGGCTACAGCAGGCGCTCACTATAACAGCCCTAATCGATTGAATGTGGCCATTACTCGAGCACGTTATAAACTTGTGCTATTTGGCAATCCAGAACGATTAAAAAAGGGAGCAGGTCTTCCAGCTCTCCAAAAGATGGCAACGGAGATTAATACAAGATTAACGAGTCACAAATCAAGAAACTAAAGCAATGAAACTTACACAACATACATCTACCATAACCTATCAAGTACTTACGGACTATACAGAAATTAGTAAAGAATCGCCACTTATTTCTATTTTAAAAGTTTGCAAAGAGATTGACGTTTTTAATGTTTCAGAATTACAAGACTTCTTGAAACCATTAAATAATAACGCTGTATCGAATTTACTATTTAGATTAGAAAGTCTTGATTATTTGAAAAGCATCGAAAAAGAAGCTGATGACTGGATATTTTCAAACAATGAGACGTCTTATGAGTTAACCCAAATGGGACTTAATGTTTGTCTTGAAGGAAAAATTGAAGAAGAAAAAAGAGGTATCATAGCAATGACCATTGCTTATCCTAAAAATGCAGATCCAATAATCGTAAAATTAGAGCCTTTAAGCAAAGACGAATTTCAAGATCAAGAAAACACTAAAAGTAATGCTAAACGCGAATTCAATAATTTCATTAATGAAAGTCAGCATTTAAAGAATGGCACTTTTAAATTAAAACATATTGAAAACACTTATGCTCTTGATGAAGAAAAAGAGCAAGATTACACCTTTAATTTCAGTGAGGAGAGTTATACATCTCAACTACTAGATTTTTCAAAAACAGTTAAAATTTCTAAAAGCAAAGTGATAGCAGAACTTTTGATTAATAAATACCAGAGTGCTTATGATGAAGAACAACAATTAATTAGGATGCCTTTTAACCATACAGACCTCTCATTAAAAAGAAATATTTCTATAGATAATCCACAATATGACGGTCTTTACTTTAATAAAATTGAACTCGAAGAACCTGTACAAATAAGTCCATTGGATGATCAGGAAGCAGCACAATGGTTTACTGCACTAGTAGTTTCACGTATTCAAAATTATTTTTTCTCTGATGAAGAGTTTAATGTTTATACAAAAGAGATTGCTGAAAAGTTTGTTGAGTATAAGCAAGGTTTAACTAACTCAATATCCAGAATGGAGTTAATAAATAAATTACATAACAAGCCCGCTGGTTTTTATATCAAAGCAAAACTAGACACCATCAATTACCTTAATTATTAAAGACTATCAAATGCATACTATAAATTTCAAACAAACATTCCGTAATGAAGAGATTCTTGATAATGTCTTTATACTAACTACTAACCAATGGCAAAGCACAGAAGAGCAGCAGTTATCAGTAATTGAATCAGGACCAAAACAAGTGCTTTTTCACAACATCATAGAGCACATCCAGCAAGCTGAAGAGATGATTTGCTTACAATCTTTTCTTATTCAAGATACAAGTATCATAGACGCATTAGTTGAAGCAAGTCAAAGAGATGTTAAGGTTTTTATCCTAGATGCTGCAGAGACACGATTAAAAACACAAGCTTACCCAGAGGATGATAATTTTATTACTGATGAGTATAAAGAAATGATAAACAAGAAGTTTAGAAGACATTTTGTACATCGTCAAGCAGAAAATCTACACGCAAAATTTATTTTGATTGATCCAAAATCAAACAATGCCAATGGATTTCTATTTACAGGTAACTTTAATGAAAAGCCTTTTAAAGAAAACCCAGAATTAGGTGTTGAACTTGATGAGATACAAACTAATGAGCTATTTAAGTTATTTGTATATCATTTTTGGGAACATACTACAGATGAGCAGAATGACACCGAAACATTTGATAAAGTTCGACCAGCAAATAAATTCCAAGCACCACAACTAGATCACATTCTTTGCACATCTCCAAATGCGGGCTTGTCTAATCTAAAGAGCACGTTAATTACCAGCATTAGTAATACTCAAGAGAGTATATCATTTTCAACTTTTGGTTTAGATATTGAGCACGAGTTAGCGAAAGAGATCTTAAGTAAAATTAAATCAGGGATTGAAGTGACCATCTTCTGTAGACCAAGAGAAAAAACTATTGTAAATCATATTTCGGAATTACAAAAAGCTGGCGCAAAAGTATTCTGCCATCCATTAATACACGCTAAAAGTATTATTGTGGACGATAAAGAAGCGTATGTTTTTACAGCAAACTTTGAAAAGCACGGAATGGATAATGGATTTGAGGTTGGTATGCTTCTTAGTAATAGACAAACCAAAGATTTGATAGGAATACAGAATAAATGGAAACAGGATTTTCCGTTGACATTTCACTCTCAAAAAAGTGTACAAGAAATTAGCAACTACAATACGTTCAAAAACAAAGCACTAGTAACTGATAAAATTTCAGAAACTAAAAAAGTCAATCTGAAAAAAGAGATTACGAAACTATTAGACTTAGCTACTTTTTTTAAGGATACTAATGGAACAAATAATTTTGAAAAACATAAAAATTTAGAAGTCGATAAAGTCGCTACATTAAAAGGATTTGTAGAAAACGAATCAGAGAGATTAGAACCTATTGACGAAGTACTTTCTAAGGTATTGATTAAAAAAGTGAACACTTCAAAAATGAAGAAGGGAGAAAAGAAACCTCAAGAATCAGAGATTAAATGGATAGCTACCAATAAGACAGTTATTAATGTCGATTGGGTAAAGTCAAATAAAGAAGAGCTACTGCAATACATTAATTCAAAATGGTCTGAATATAAAAATATGGAGCTTTATGGAAACTAAAAACTGTCTTTTAACCTGGGATTCCTACAATCACGGTTTCATTGTTACTGCTAGAACTATTCTTGGTTTATTGGAGAATGAAAATATTTTGATAAATGAAGTCTTGTATTTGCATAACCAGCCATTAACTGATCTAAACATAGCAGAAAGAAAGGTATTCTTCAAAGAAGAGCTAGATGCTAAAATTCTGATTGATAAGGACAGATTAGCCAAAGTAAAAAGGGTAAGAGATCAATTTGAACTACAAGAAAGACCGTTCCCTATATTCAGAAATAAGGGAATCACAATAAAAAGTGTGACACATTACCAATCCATATATGATGGATTGGTACAATTACTTAAATCTGATTTCAGTACCTATTCAGGTAATTTACATATTAATGTTTCTCCAGGAACACCTCAAATGCACGTAGTATGGCTAATGCTCAATGCGAGTGGTTATCTTCCAGAGAACACTAGACTATGGTCTAGTCAATGGTCGAAAGCAGATGATAGTTATGCAATAAATGAAATAAAATTTAAGCCTAAAACGTACCTAAGTGAAGTTCTCAAACGTAGGTTTAATGACGTATTTACTCCGCTAATAAATCCTAATGACACTCAATCTGGATTACGAAGGGAAGCAGAGAAACGTATTGAAGTTTTTGCGCATCTATTAAATGTTCCTATAATGCTTTTAGGCGAACGTGGAACAGGAAAGTCCACTTATGTCAGAGAGGTGATTGCTCCTTTACATACTAATTTACCTTATAAAGAATTGGCTTGCGGAACTTTTAACGAAGAACTACTTAGAGGAGAACTTTTTGGATATATCAAAGGCGCATTTACAGGAGCAAATCAGGACAAAGACGGCATATTAGCTGAGTTTGAAAAAGGAGGTGTTCTATTTTTGGATGAAATTCAAGATTTATCAAAACCTTTACAACGTCAGCTTATTCAAGTTTTACAAACTGGTCAGTACTATCCTCTAGGATCTAATGAACCTAAAATCGCCAAATTCAGATTGATTACTGCTAGTAACAAGAGCTTTCAAGAATTAAACGACACTTACTTAGATTTAGATTTTACAGACAGAATAGCTCGTTTTATAGTGGAGATACCGCCACTTAGAAAGTCAAGAGAAGATCTATCAAGATTTTGGAATGAAGCTTGGAAAAGCGTTCATAATAGCGATGATGGTCTAAAATTGATTAATACAACCGCGCTTGATAAGTTTTTAGCTGAAGATCAGCTTTTCGGAAACTTTAGAGATTTACAACGACTTGCAGCACTTGTAGGTGCGTTTTATTTATCACATAAGAATCAAAAAGTTGCCGTAAAGGAGGCTATTTCAGAATTCAAAAAATGGTCAACTAAACAGCAACCAAACAAATCGAGTGATACTTTCTTTATAGATGGTAAAGATTATAATCACATTATTGCTCATTTTAATAAGGAACTAGTTCTCTGGGCTGAATCTAACTATGGTTCACTTCAGGAAGCAAGTAGAGTTCTAAAACGTTCAGAAAGCGCCCTAAGAAAGGATAAAAGTATGGAACGGTTGTTTAAGAGGTAAGTGTCAAACAAAAGGATTAACCTCCGCAGGCGTCCCACTTGGATATCCCCAAGCAACATACTGCGACTTAAGATCATCCGTATCAAGATGTACAAAGGTTCTACCTACTCCAATGCGTTTAAATCCAACATCACGAGCCACAGAAACTAAGTGATTTCGGATAAATGTAGTTTGAGCCTTTATATCTACAGCTTTACAGGTAGGGATTTTATGGGACGAACTGGAAACGCCGCCCACTTTTTTGTTGTGTGATGGGCTACGAGCTCCAGAGTTGATCCATTGAAAAATGGGATAGCCTGTTCTGGCTTCCAGTTGCTGAAGCATAAAAATTAATTGCCTATCCATACAATTACCAGAACCAGGAATATCTGGACTGTCAAAAACCGACAAGTCGATAGGACGTCGATAGATTTGTACCACTTGATTTTTAACTGACTTTACTTTTGATTTTCTGTAAATAACAAAAGCACCTATCATCAAAATTGACAAGGTGCCTAATCCAACATAGATATGTTGATTGTTACTTTTTACCACAACCACATCCTTTTGCAGACTCTTTGCTTTTCTTGTATCTCAAGAATAGGTCGGAACTTATTTTTACAGCGCTTAATAGTATAAACGCTCCAAAAATATAGTTCAATGTATTATTTCCTTTATCTACGTTCATTGCTTTTTTGCTTATTAAAAATTTGAATTTCTTCTTCTAACTGCTCGATATACTTTTCAAGATCAGTGATACGATCTCGTTGTTTAGTTATCGTTTTATTCATCAAGGTATTCTTGCTCTCCAGTTGTTTTAAACGCTTTTCCATATTCTCAGACCATAGCTTATAGTTTTCCACTACAAGACTATTGGCCTGGACGTTCAGGTTACGTATTTCAGCACTTTTAAGACGTCTTTGCGTCCCATATTGCAATAGCACTTCAATGAGTTTCCAAAACCCAGTAGCACCCAGTACAATTGCAAGTATTTTGATTAAATCCATTACTTTTTAGATTACGTTTTCGCGAAAGCATCATTATTTTTATTACAGCGTTTTAGAAACTCGTGTTCTTCTTACAATTACTGGCTCAGATTCTTCGATTTCATCTCTCTCGATGACATCTGGAGGCAATACAAATATTCCACCTGAGAACGGTCTGAATTTCAGTGGAAGCTCAGCCACATAAGGGTTAACATTAAAGATGATTTCATCTTCTGGATCGTTAAAAATGCCACTTACAAATACACGACCGTCATCATCTATTGCATAGTAAAATGGTTTTCCTTGACGGCTCAAAAGTGTTCCTGTATGCTCGCCTTGTTGGTTTTTGTTGATTGGTGCTGGTAGACTCAACTGCCAGCCCGCAATTTCCTTTCTTCCAGATCTGGAGCGCAATCTAATGTCTTTGCCAATGACGATATTCTCGTTAATCACTGCATAAATATTACGTCCAGGTGAGTGCAACATATCTGCATTTAATTGATTAGATGGCACACTCAGCTCACGCTGAGTGTTTGCTATTAATCCGCCACGTTGTGTTTTGATTATTACATTACTTTGATATCCTACTATACTCATTATTGTGCTATTATTATTCCGGTTAGTATGAGTAAGCCTCCGCCAAAAAACCAGCGCTCCAGCTTACCTCTTTTTATTTGTTTGTGCTGTCTTTTAATGGTCAAGTTCAGCTCTTGAATATGTGACTCATCATTATCTTGAATGATAACAAGGTTTTCAACTTTACGCTCCAACTTAAATATGATCGTATCCTTTTTTTGAGTGAGATACTGCCATCTATAGTTCCGTAATTGCAGCGTGTCTATAATACTATCTTGGTAAACACTGAACTCTAATCGCTTTGCCAGATACTTGGATTGTGACAAATCAAAACAGAAGTATTTTTCACTCTTTATATCTTGTACTATCGGCTGTAAATCCTGAGAAATACTCATACAAGTCCATAGCAGACATCCTATCAATAGTATTAATTTTTTCATCCAGTGCATTTTGTAAATTTTCTATCGTTTTATGGCTTGAGACTATTTTACCAGTTAAGCTATCCGTTTGCTTTTTTAGCCTTTTTATTTCTTCATCAAGGGTTACATTCTCAATTGAGAGTAGTTCGTTTTCCTCTTCTAATTTCTGAATAGTGTCATTGTTCAAAGCTTCTTCGTGCGGAATGATGTAAAAGATGAGCAAGACAATAATCCCTGCAATCCAAAGCACTAATAAAAAAGGTTTCCAAAACTTCATTACTCTTTGGGTTTCGTTTGAAATAGCTTGTTCAAAAACTTCTCTAATAAGAGTTTATGAAAGACCAATGCAAAAGCAAAAGACTGTAATAAACACTCAATCATTTTTATTTGATAACCTCTCAAGAAAAACAGCGCAACGCCGTAAATAATGCCAATTATGAGCACACGATAACGAGTCGCAATTTTGAGCTTAAAGACTTCATAGAAAAAGTTGGTTGAGCGGTAATGATTGAGACCATAAGCAATCACTATAAAGGTGAGTATATAAGCCCAGTCCAGACTGTTTAAATAATTGGATATGTGTGCTAAAATTTCTATCATTTTAATTGTGTTTTAAGGGTTGATTTTATGCTTTTAATATCTGCTTGTAACGCCACTATTTGATGATTAGGAAATAGATTCTTAGTCAAATGTGCTACTAAAACTATGGTTGCTCCAGAAGCTAATAGCGCAAGAATTATCTTGGTTAATGTTTGATTGGTAAGTGTGACTGTAACTTCTGTTTTGATACCATCTTTATCTACCAGACCGTCTATTAAATCTTTAATGCTTCTCTTTTCTGCCATCTTTTTGTTGCTTTTTTATCTTACCCATTTTTCGTTCGTTAAATAGCTGTTCTGACACTTCTTTTACTTTGTAAAGTCTTAAAACACGTTCTTCAGTAATGGCATCAAACTCATCAGTAATTATGCCTTTTGCTGCTCCGTGATTTTTCAAGAGATACACACGTAGTTGATAGACGCGTTCTCCTTTGCTTCCTGATTTTAAAGGGAAATCATCATTGGGTTCTGGCAGTACTTCGGGCTTATTGACAATTGCTTTCTTTTCTTTTTCTAAGGAAACAATAGGCTTTATTTCTACAACAGGAATCACTTTTTTAACAGGTGTAGGTTTATCTTCGTTTTCAGATTTTGATTCCTCAACAATGGTAAATTCAGTATCCTCAACAGTTTCTTCTTTATCTCTAAAGAGGACGTAACCCAATAATCCTAATCCCAAAAGCCCACCTGCGATAAGTAATCCTTTTTGCATCGTTTGTTCGCTCATTATTTCCCAAGACTTGACAACGCTTTTCGCATTCCTGCGATATCGGCTTGCGTGAATACTGTTTTCTTTAATCGTTTTTGCGCAGCTCGTGAAGTTTTAGGACCAAACTGTCCATCAACACCATCTCGTTTTGGTCCCGTTTTACCTAAATCTTCTTTGTAGATTTTCAGGTAACGCTGTAATATTTTCACATCAGGATGACGGCTTCCATATTTGATAGGATAGCCTGTTTTAGTAATAACTGGTTTCGTACTTGAACCTGATGATGTTGAAGAACTTGGAATAAACGGTGGTGTTTGATAGCTGGACGAACCGCTTGCAACCGTTGTAACTCCAGAAGAAGCACTTGCTAATTCAGCTTCTTTTTTCTCTTTCTTCTTTGTCATAAAATAATACGCAGTAGCAGCTCCTGCGAGTACCACGATAACACCACCTACCACTATAAGGTCTTTATTTTTCGTCATAAATGATGGATTTGCTGTTGTTGATTTCTGTTTCATTGGTTCGATTTATGATTGATAATTTGGAAGGCGTTGTACATATTTTGAAACATATTCCTTCATTTCACTTTGACTCAAAAAGCTATTTAAGTGTTGCCACATATCTTTTTTATAGAGCTGGTAATAAGCTTTTGAAAGACTTGCGATTTGTGTTTTATCACGCAGCTTTTTACCGAAAACATCTTTTATAACCTCTTCATCGTCATTAAAAGCGCCTTTAGCATCTTTAATGATTTTAGCGAGCTTTTTAGCAGAGGCATCGTCAAGTACTTGAATGCTTTTTGGCGCTACCCATTTCTGCACATCTGTGAGGTAGTTCATATCAAATGGACTGTTCCAATTTGGCTCTTGCTTGGTAGATCCTACATTTCCAGTAGTGACTTGCACACCAGTTCCTATAGAAGCCGTTGTTGTAGATTGTAGAGATTGTTGCTTTGTACGCTTTCGCGAAAGCGTAACAAAAACACCGATACCGACAACGCCAAGTCCTGCGCCACCTATCATCCACCATCCTGTTTTTGATATTTCCATATTAAGCTGTTCTGTAATTAGGTAGTGCTTTTACAATGTTGAGCACTATGGTTATTTCTTCTTTGTCAAAGCGATCTTTGAGCGTGTCAATAAGGTTTTTAGAGTAGGTTTCTTGATAAGCTTTTGCTACTTGTGACACCTGAACTTTATCCTTCATTTTTCGGATCACACCATAAACTTGTTCTTCATCATCGCCACCTTGATACCAGCTTCCCCAAGCTTTATGAATCTGGTCTGCATAGCGAGAAGCAGCACTTGTTTTTAACACCAACACTTCGCGATTTACTGTTTGTAATACCTTATTCAGAAAATGAATGTCAAAAGCATTTTGTGAGGTTAGTCCACTTGAAATAGGCTGGATCTGTGCTTGAATAGCAGTTAGCAATTTACTGGTGCGTAGGTCACGACTGCGCTTTCTCATTGAGAAAAACGTCGTTCCTATAAAGAGCGTTCCCACACTTGCGCCTATGATTTTATACGTCATACTCATTTGCCTAATAATTTTAAGCCACGACCTGCAGGTGTAAGCATTGCCAAATCGGATACATCTGCGTTTTTTGCTGAATTTTTAAGAAGTACGATAACACCAACCAATACGACTGCCAATATCACAGGTACTCCAATGGATAATACTTTTGTCAAATTCTTTCCCAAACCAAAAATATTGCCACCTATTTCCGATAAATCGGCAATGGTTCTGGTGGCCATATTAGACACATCAAGGTTGTTTTGATTCAACCATTTATTAAAGTTTGGACTTGTAGTACAGGATGCTGCACCATTAGATTTCCAAGTAATGAGCCATATCATTTTTGCATTCTCTTGACCTAATTCGCTTTTAAGTTTTGCGAAATAGCTTGTCCAGAAGTCACACGGATCGTCTGCTTCTGGAACCAAAAAAATGCGGTTATCTATGTTTACTTGTATCGCCATTAATTGCTTCTGAAAATGGTATTACTGTGTTTTTTACTATCGGTTTTACTGAAATCGTTTTGTTCTAAAAATTGCTGAAGACGTGCTTTGAGTTGTGCTTCTTTTCTTAAAGCGGTACGCTTATCATAATTGATATACAGCTGCCTACCCAACCAAAAACCAACACCTAATGTCAAAATCGTTTTCATCTACTTTCTCTTGTAAATATTACGCTCGGGAATGTCTAATTCTCTGAGCCATTCTGCTACTTCAAATCCTGGACTATCTTCATCAGCTTTGGCAGGGATTTCATTAAAACCTGCGATAATGATATCTGGAAAGCGCAGTATATAGAACTTTACAATCGCTTCAAGTGCCGCTTTTTGTTCATCGGTACGTGTGTCTTTATCCCAAGCTTCTTTAAGAGTTCTACCACCAACATAGGCGATGTGTTTTGCAATTCCTGTGATTCCATTTTTTCCGTGAGAGATTCCCCATAAATCTGTAGTTGTTGGGCTGTCTTCACTAATGATGGTTTGTAAAACACCATCTTGAAGCACGAGGTAATCAATGCCCGGACGGTTCCAACCAAAACCACCTTTATCTTTAGGGAGCGTATGTTGATTGATAATAATTTCCTTACCGAAGTCTTTCGCTTCGCTGGTGTCGGTACTTTGTATAATGAGATAATCTACTTTTTGCATCTATTGTGATTTAAGAATTTGTAGCTGATAAGCGTCTAAAGCCCAATAAGCGATAGACAGGATACTTCTTGATGTTGACTTGATTGCTTTGATTACCACCCAAGACATAGATGTATTTTTTGTCTTCAGAATAGCTAATGAATAGTCCTACGTGACCTTTCCAACTGGATTTTTTACTTCGCCAGAAAACAACAACATCGTTGAGTTTGGGTTCTTTGATTTCGGTACCAACTTGTAACCAAGAACGAGCGGTTAGCTTATTACTTCGTTCTACTTTCGCCTTGAGCGCTACCCAATTGATAAACGCAGAGCACCACGCAGTTTCATCTGTAGTGACCCAAGTGTGTCCTATTTCTTTGAAGTAATTTAGAACAATGGGATTGTGCTCTTTGCCTACAATTTCGGTTACACCGTATTGGCTTAAGGCTATATTAATAAGTTGTGGCATTAGGTGGCTCGTCTTTAGGGTTATCGAGCCACGATACTGGAATGCCCTTACTCATTTGGACACCAGTAGATATTCTTGATTTTTCGGGAAGCATATTATACATCTCGATTTGATTGTAATAAATTAAAAAGCTGACTTGTTGTAATGGATTGATTTTAAAACACCAGGTCACGTGTCCATCTATCAAATTACCATCAAAGTCAAATACTTCTGAAACATTTGCAAAGTTTTGCGGACTCTGACTATTACTTAAAGAGATGGTTTTACAAATCTCTGTTCCAGTTACAGACTTTTCTGTAATCTGAAGTGCATTGATGCGGTCTTCTCCCGAAGCGACTAACTTCACGTGACCAACCATCGCAGGATTATGCTGAAAATCTTCTCGGTCTTCATAATACTCTTCGTTTACGGTTACGGTAGGGCCAGATTGTAAACCTGAAATACTAACCGTATCATCTGAAGCGTTACTTAAACCTATTATTTCATCTTTAGAACTAATCGCTAAGCCAAGTCCAAAACTTCCAGTTTTATTGGTATCTACTACTTGATGTTTCGAATTAATTCTGCTAAACGTTTGATCGCCTCGATTCCCAACGTACATTAAGCCATTATGAGGGTTATAAGCAATAGCAACAGGATCTTTTCCAACCCTTAATTTAGTGATGGCTCCAAATCTTACCGTGTCTAAAACAGCAATAGAATTTGAACTATTAAGCACCATATACATATTCTTGGTTACTGGATGAAAGAGGAATGAAACAATATCTGCCACTACAGAACCTACACTTCCTTTTAGATTACCTTGAATATCATACACATTGATCTCGCCATCCAAAATATTATGAATGTATAAATCGCCTGAATCGGTATCAACTCCAAGTGTTCTTGCACTAGGCACTAAAGGCAGATTATTTACTCTGCGATTGATGCAAATTTTAGAAATTGTTCCAGAAACTAAATTTGCTGTATAATAACATTGATCTACTGGATTATAAACAATATCAACGGGACGATTACCAACAGATTCTCTTCTCAAAATTGAAAAATCTCTATTGATAAAAACGACTTCATTTGAGACGGAGCAGGCTACCGCAATCACGCCGTATTCATCATTATCAGTAGATGTGTTTACGGCTAAAGCAACTGGACTAATACTTCCAGGAACTTTTAAAGTCGTTGGATTATAAGCTCTTCTTTCACTAACTCTTAATGAGTCTCCAGCTTGAGAATCATCTTGTGATAAATCAATAGTAGTAACAAGTTCTCCAGAAGGATTAACCACAGAAACGGAATCTCCTAATTGATTAACCACATAAAATAAGTCTGTAACAAGATTATAGATCAGCTCTTGTGGTTGCTTATCTACAACTACACTTTTTGTACCTTCTTCATTTATAAACATAGGATCAGTAAGCGGTGTGCACGCAATTGCACCCCAAAGACATACTTTTCTAATATCCTTGGTATGGTTTGTAACCGTTACTTGAAGAACATCGTTATCATTCTGAAGCTGTGCATAGAAACGCTTCAAGCTTGCTTGTTTGTCTAACCAATGATATGTTGATTTACTCATTTGCTTTGTAATTTTCTATAAAACTGATGACATCTTTGGTGCGCTCAATTTGTGATGCACCAACCATTTCTGGGTTTTTTCCGAACACTTTTGTTACTGCATAAACAGCTTCAATCGTCGGGAAGCCATAATCGAGGTATTGTTTCATTCCGCATAAATCTGCAGTAGTTTGGCTACGTGTATTTAAAAACCAATGACAACCTTCGTGCGCTAAAATTGCCACACGAATAGGAATCGTGTAGGATTTAAACAAACGTTGCGATATTTGAACTCTCGGCATTTTCCGATGCGTTCTTGCTGGTGTGATAAGCTCTGCGCCAAAAGGATCAGTGATTTTATCTAAATATTGAAACAGAAATTCGTTGTCCTTACTTTCATAAAAACCAGGAGGCACATAACCTGCTTTTTGCGCAAACTGTATCGCAAATTCTAAAAAGCGATGTTGATCATCAGTTGCCCAGACAGCAAGTGCTGGCATCTTTTCTATTTTCACATTAACGATTTCAAAAGCATCATCATCTACATCGTTTTTATCGAAGACTTCCATTTCCAGCACTTCAGGAGAGACAGGTAATGCGATAATAAACTCTCGTTTTGAGTTCGCTTTCGCGAAAGCGGCTTTTCTCCTAAAATAATAGCTATTAGGATGCTCAGGATCATACACACGAATACCCAAATCAAATGGCATTAAAGCCATAATGGTCAGTTTTAACTGAAAACGTTCTCTATTTGATGGAATGGTTGTTATCACTGAGGATATTGTTGGTATTGCTTATTCTTAGAACTACTCATTACTGCAAGTCCGATTACACCGACAACTACAACACCGCCTAAAATGTATACGACTGTTGGAATACCTTTTTTCTCTTCTTCAGTCTCTGCATCTGCACCTAAACCTATTGAAAAGTCAGAAGGCAGTTCTGTGCTTGCACCATAGGCGTCTAAAGGTTTTGGCTTCGTAAAAGAATCGATTGCTTGACTTATTGCAGTTGCGCCACCAGCTTCTTTATAAATCTGTCCTACATCCTTAAAGAACTTTGTACGTTTTGCTTTGCGTTCAATTCGTTTTGGAGCAGATCTTCTCACAGTTCGTCTGGCAACACGTTTCGCTTTTCGCTTTGCACGTTTTGCTTTTCGTTTCTTTTTATTTCCAAAAAAGTCATCGTAATCGTCATCTTGTAGATGGCGACTTAAAATACTTTCTGTTTCTCCTAAGATCATAAATGGGTATTAGATAATTTGCATTATTCTTAATGTAGTGCCACTGGTATCGTAGGCGATACGCTTATAACCTTTGCCTACAAAAGGATAGCCTTTTGCTTCTCCAGGATCAAGAGTAACTCCGTTTACGGTTGCTTTTTCTGTGCCAACATTCTTAATAGAGGCCACTAAAAAACCGTCAGGTAATTCTCCTGGGCGTTCTACATCAATTTCATTTACTTGTGCTAATATGTCCATTTTTCAATTTTTTGTTTTGAATGAATTTATAAATCCCAAATCCTGTAGCTCCTACGACTCCCACGATAGCGATTACTTTAACCACTTTACTAACCTTACTATCAGACTTCATCGCCTTTTTACTGGCTTCTACCTGTGCGGTTTGCAATTGTTTGACTTCGGCTTTTGTAATAGCTGATAATGGAGTTTTGACCACCGTAGGATTTGATTTTTTGATCAAGTGGCTTATTGGTGTCTTTGCTTTTACTTGAGGCTTTATAGTCCTGATGACTGCTTTTTTCGGGATTACTGTTTTCTTACGAATCACAGGAACCGTCTTCACGCGAATAGGTGGTAATTTCATAGGGCGACCACGAACTACTTTAGGACGACTGCGCATAGGTGGTCTACTCAACTTTGGCTTAGAAGATCGTCTTCGTTTTAATAGTCTTTTGGTACGACGTTTCTTTCTGCGACGACGACGTCTATCTCCGAAGTTATCGTAGTCTTCCTCTTGATAAACATCATAATCTGTAAGTGCGTAAGTATTAGTCATTGTTATCTCGGCATTGGCATCGGTGGTTGTCCGTAAGGCATTGGTGGACGTCCCGATTTCATTAATACTACCGCTCCGATTCCTAAGACGACCACACCGCCACCTATCATCAGCATCATATTGGTTTTCTTTTTAGCTGCTTCAGCTTTCTTTTTTTCCTCGATACGTCTGCGCTCTTCTTCCTGTCTGCGTCTTTCTTCTGCTTCACGTTGTTTGCGTTCTTGCTCTTCACGCATACGTTGCATTCGCATTTCCATATCTCTTTTTGCGGCTGCTGCTTGTGCAGCTGCTTGTGCTGCGCCATTATTTGCAGTACTACCGCTACGTTTCTTCTTTTTAAATAATCCGCCCAGAATACCGACCGCACCTTTAGCTATCGCTCCCCAAAACTGATCATTATCCTGTGATGAAAAGCGAGCAATTAGATTTTCTAACGCTTTCGCGAAAGCGGAATCTCCATCTTTTAATAGGTCAACTACTTCATTAATGAGTTGTTCTCGTGAAGGTTTTCCTTGAAAGAATACATTATTTTGAGCCAGTAGTTCTTGAACAGGCTTAGGGTAGTGCAGTACCAGATAGGTAAGGTTATTTATTGCCTGATTGTATTGTGACTGTTTGTTATTTGCCATTTGCCATATTGAATTTTAAACCGTGCCCGACCAATGCGCCTGCGATGAAAACCACTCCAAAAAGTAGGAGTTCATCTTTAGTCACGCTAAAGGATTTATGAGGTTGTGGTTTAGGTTCTTCTACTTTTTTCTTTGCTTCTTTACGAATGCGTACTTCGTTCCAAACCATTTGTACTTCCTGCGCAAGATTCTTGTCCTCAGCTTGTGCGTTAGATCGTTTTACGATGGTCTGGTAATAGCGCTCTAAGTCTTTATCTGAATAACTCTCGAACTGATTGAGAAAACTGTCTTCATCTCCTGTGCCTGAATAATTAGAGTGCCCACACGCTTTGCAGAAATTACTTTCTGTATTGTAAGAGTCGTTGCTACAAGCACCACAAAAATTGTCTTCTTTGGGTTGACTAAGCTTTAAAATAGCATCCTTATCGGGATGTAATTGTATGAGCTCTTTAATAACCTTCCGACCTTTTTTGCGAGCAAGTTCTTTTATGGCTTCTGCGAGGTGTTTAGGGTCTTCGGGCGCTTCAAAACCATACTCAAATAACAATTTTGCAACATCATCTGTATTGTGATAGACGATATAATCGATTCTATTTTGAGCTAGTGAAGGTGTTTGTTTTGAGTTTTTCATCTTGATTTTAATAAAAACAGCCAGAGTGTATGGTTTAGGGGAAAACCGACTCTGGCTGTCTGGTATTAGGTACAAAGTCTGGACGAGTTCCTTATTGCAGGACTATCGTCTACGACGTCTTACCAATCGAGAAACTGGACGTCTCGCCACCGGTTTTCTGACTAGTCTACGACGTTTTACAACTCTACGAGTAGGACGTCTCACCACTCTACGTCTAGGACGCACACCTAATGCTGTTGGTCTTTTTCTACGGATTAAATCTAACTGTGGAAGCCCAGTAGTTCGTGGTGCTCTTGAAAGCTCTGCTACGTTTGTACCTTTTAAAAGGTTACCCAGATTTGCTCTGGCTTTAATCGTAAATGTGAATACCGCCGTTACACCATCTTCTACAGATACACGTAAGGAATCCTGACCTGTAACATCCATCTCAAAGTTATCGTCATCGATAAGTTGCTGGGTAAAGTTTTGAGGTGATGTCGCATTACGTGGTTGATACACTCTGGTTGTTTTAGACCCAGAAGCGGTTCTACGATCAATACGAAGTACATTATCAAATTGCAGTGCGTTACTCACAGAGTATTTCATTCCCGCAATCTTAAACGGATTTGATTTACTCTCTTCACGCACTTCCTTGTGACTGGACTCTTCAATCTCAACGGTTAGTCCGTTAGGTTGTGCAGCTTCGGCATTACCCCCAAAGATGACTGCCTCGGCACGTGCGCCAGACTTGTTAGTCACGACTACCGTAAGGGTTCTATCGTTAGGATCTATCTTGCCGATGCTCGATTTTGTATAATCGTCATAGGCATCATCGTCGTACTCGCCTTCATCAGCGTAGTCGTCGTAATCGTCATATTCATCTTCGTACTCTTCGTCATAACCGTCTTCTAAACCTTCAAATCCAGTATCGAAGTCGTCTTCTTCATCGTCGTACATCTCGTCGTTATCGTAGTCGTCATACTGATCCTCAGCAGCTTCTTCGTAACGCATTAATTCGTCGTTATAATCTTTCATTTGTTTTCATTGTTTGCCTGTTAGAATAACAGGATGATACTTTTGTTTTGGTGCCCAAAAGTGTCTCTAAACACTATTTTTTAGTTGGGCTTGCAGTTGCTGGTTTCTTTGCTTCAGCTAGTTTTTTAGCTTTCATTTTTTGCATCATCGGAGCGATTAAAAATGTTCCTAATGCGATTCCAGCGACGCCTGCTCCCACACAATATAGAATTGGTGTCCAGGCGATGTCGTTCTTATTTGCCATTCGTTTAATTATTGATTGATTTCATTTTTGAATTACTTGGCGAGGTCTCTAAACCTTGATTGACTGCGAAGTTGAGAAGAGATGGCTGTTTTACCGCTGTGCAGAAAGGGACTTTGGGACGGAGAATACAGATTGAATAAAAGGTTTTATTATCTTGTAAGAAAAAAAAATGCGAGTAGTACAGCGACTAGAATTTGATAATGTGTTTCCAGAAGAAGAGCCTAAAGAGATAATGGAATATTTGGTTAATATTTCACGTGAAATTCTACTCAAATTCATTGGATTCTGTACGCGAAGAGAGCAACCTAATTACACAAACATATTTTCTAATCTCGAAACTCAAGCTGAAATTGACAGACGAGTCGCAGATTATGGGCGAACTTATAATTTACCTGAAAGACCTATTCTTATTTCAAGAGAAGCAAGTTTAATGTTTGCAGAAATTGTCCTAGCTAATAGAGACGAGCTACTTAAAGAAACTGATGAGCGCAATGTGGATGACGAAGAGCTTAATCTCTTCAAGGCATATTTGTTAGTGAATAAGAACGCTAATGAGAAACAGAATCTAGGTAGTGCAGAAGATAATATAGATCGCATAGCAGATATGTTTATGGCAATGGGTTTTGCCTCTGGAGATATCGGAAATTATGAGAATGTTGATTTAGAGTTTGCCAAAGTACTATATGCAATGCTAGTTAAATTTGAGTACCTAATAGAATTTGTTCAGCGAGAAGAGAACACATATATGGCTCAAGCATTGATTGATACTTTTGGACAGGAGGATTTAGATGGTCTAAATTATCAAGTTAAAACTTTAGTGGCTCAACTACTAAGACTAAAACACGAAGATGCCTATATCGTAAGTCCAGAGAGACAGGATCACATCAATTTTTTGAAGAGCTTAACTTCATCAAAAATTGAACCTTCCGCAGATTTTACTAATCTGAAAATTTTTCCAATTTATGAAATAGAGGAAGGACGCTTTTCTTTAGTGGACTATTTTTATGTAGTAGATAAGTTCTTTAAAAGTATCAAATTCACACTTAAAGCAGCTTTTATAAAGCATCACAATCTAAAACTTAATGACAGTTCTTTTTTTAGTTATTACAATCTTCATTTTTCCGAAGATGTGGTAATGAAAAATGTTTTGGATGAGATCTTTCATTGGCAATACCAAGAGAAAAGACAAGTAGCAGATACAAATGATAGTGAGCCAGATTATTATGTAAGACACAATAACAGAGTTTATTTATTTGAAAACAAAGATATTCTTGTAGCTGCTGATATTAAAAGTTCTTCAGATATTGACGAAATCGACAAGCTATTAAAAAAGAAGTTTGTTCACGATGGCGATAGGCACGTTGGTATAGGACAGTTGATTACATCAATTAAACAAATTGTAGATAATAAATTCCCATACGATGATTACGTAAACAACAAGAAGAACGTAATTATCTATCCCATTTTATTGGTAAGTGACCGCATATTTGAAATCCCAGGAATGAATTACAAGCTGAACAAATGGTATACAGAATTAGTTAAAGAACGGTTAGGCGATGCTTATAATCCCAACTTCATTAGACCATTAACCTTTATAGATATGGACACTCTAATTTACTGGACACCCTATTTAGTGAAAAAAGATAAATATTTTAGAGAAATCATTGAAGATCATCACAAGGCTATGAACCGTGTAACTGTAATAAATAATCCAGATCCATTGCAAGGTAGAATTCAAGCGCAAAAAGCTATTTCAAATCGTTTATCAGCAATAAGTTACCGAGAGCAGAAGTTTAAATTTCCAGTTGATTTGCTAGTAGATAAATTTAGGGATATTCTGCCAGATTAAAGTTTATTTTAAATCGGACTACTCAACCCATCCTTGTGGTAACGTAACTTCTCAGAAATCATTTTTACAATAGCTTCATTTTTGGTTTTGTAAATGTTGTTTCCATCAAAATCTTGTTCGTTTAAAAGCATCTTTACTTTTCTACTTTCTTCCTGGTCGATAAACTTTTTACAAGCTCTTATAAAGGCTGCGCGACTGCAACCTTTAATGCGTTGCTCTCGCATATTTACATACACGAAAAAACTCTTCTGGATTTTATATTCAAGCTCAGTAATCTTGCCCATTGCAAAAGCATTGGAACATAGTTCGTATTGTTCATCTACGATAAGCTGACCTATGCGAACCATTTGATACTTAGGAATACGCTCCCGATAGCGCGTCACGTCATCTACCTGATGATGTAAACGCAACCAGGTGCAGTTTTGCCATTCAGAGGTTGTGATTTTTGCCACCGACTGGTGTGTGAGCACAATATCAATTCCTTTGTGACGCACAGTACAAAGGGCACCAATCATAGATTGCCCTTTTGCTCCTGTCATATAATGGTCAATGTCGTCCAGAACGACGAGACCATTTTTATAGTGCTTCATAATCTTGGTGATGACTTCTTTTTTTTCGTCATTATCCATAGGCGAACCGTCTGCATTGAAAGGACGGATGCGTCTTGAAGATACTTTTGTAAGCGCTTTTAAATGATTCGGGCTCACGGTTCTAAATTGTGGATAATCATCATCATTCGTATCAAAAGCTAGTACTTTACGACCTTTCTTTCCCATTACAAGATGATCCATCATATAATGTTTGATCTCTTGTTTGTTGCGATAGGTTTTACCAACACCAGTTTCGCCGCAAACCAACATAATCATTGGTTGACGCTCTAAATCTTCTTTCTTATAGCTTATCGGTTTACGACCACGATTTGATGTATTTCCAGACATTACGAATTGTTTTGTGGTTCTTCAGCAACATCTATGATGGGAATGTCATCATCGACTTCTTCAACTTCTATATCTTGGATGGTTGGTTCTTTCTTAGTTACTTTTCTTTGAACTGGCTCTTGTTTTGGTTCCGCTTTAGCGCTTCGCTCTCTCTGCGGTCGTGAATCTCGCACGCTCGATTTCGCGAAAGCGGAATTAGAACTATCACTTTCATCATTATCTATGACATCTTCCTCAATATCATCAATTTCTGTCTCTCCTTTTTCTTGACGAACGATGTCGAGAATACGATTTTCAAGTAGATTATTTTCTGCACGAACTTCCATAACCACTTGTGCTTTTTTCATTAATATGGAAATAACTGCACCCATTAATTGCTGTTCTGGCGTGAGCTTTTTTGCTTTCTTACGCAGCACTTGAGCAAGTAATGGCCTAAGAAGTGCTTGGTCTTCTTTGTCAAGCTTTATGCACTCAACATTCTTATCATTCTGCTGATCTACAACTTGAATGATTTCTTCAAATTCATAAAACTCTTGATGCTTTCTGATTTTAACGAAGTAACCACCACCAACTGCAAGCACATTGTTAGACATTCCCAAAATAGCATCTGCAGCTTGATTTGCTTGTGCGAGTGGAACTTCAAAATCTTGGTCGGTTACCGTTTCATCGGCTTCTGTATCAAATCCGTTTCCATTGATATCTTGTTCTGGAGCGTCAAGTGGTTCCTGCGCTTTTTCTTTTTCGACATTAGCTTCAACGGTACTTCTAAAATCTGTTTGCGTATTCCCGCTACGTCCAGGTTCTAATTCATCTAGCGTTTTATGCTCTTGTTCTGGTTTCCAGACGTTCCAGCTTTTTTGTTTTTCCTCTTCGGTTTCAACAGGACGTTCGCCACCTATATCTTTTTCAATAACAGGTTGATTGAGCGGGCTACTATCTTCGTTTTGAAGCTGTTCAAAATTGATTTCTTCTGGACTTGCGGTAAGGGCTTCTTGCACCTCTTTTGCGATGTTATCTTGCATAGGCTTAGTTCAATTTTGCAATAAAATTGATAATGTTGTTTTCGAGGATTTTGAATTTTTCTACAAAAGGCTTGTAGAATTGTGGGATGGAAAGAATCTCATCACACTTGTGATAATTGTAAAGAATGGCACGCTTGGACTGGCTAAAGCTTTCGCCAATCTTTGCATAACTAGAATCAGTATATTTTTTGAGTAAATAGTAACAGGACATACGAGCCTCACGATACTCTTGAACGCTGCTGGTGTAGAAGTTTTCTTCTTTTAAATCAAAGACCTCAATACTCTGGGAAATGATAAAGACTAAAAGGAGTTTCACTTTCTCTTTATCCTGAGTGGTTAGCTCTGTATTGCTAGTCAAACTATCAATAACCTCAATGGTTTTTTGAAGTCCGAACTTCCCAATTAAGGAATCAATACTTTGCTGTAAGTCGTGGTAGTCGTATGCTGTCTTTTTCATTGGGCAATCGCCGAATTGTTTGACAGGCAAACTACTAAAAGTTGTTTTTCAATTTATTTACAAAAAGTTTATAGAAGATTTACATTTGTTTATTTTGGTTATTGTTTTTTTGATTAACTTAATAAAACAGTCAATCTATGGTTCTAGTATTATTCAAAAAGTTTATCATCAATTAACGGGTCAAGAGAATCAGCTTTGTTCTTCGCCCATTGAATCCATTTATTGGTATCTGAATCGATTTGATTATTCTCATTAGCCTTCGTCTCAACAGCCAGAATATAATCTCTTAAAAGATTAGCCTTATTCCATTTTTCGCTATTAGACATAAGCTTTTCAAACCTTTCATTTTCCAATTCAATTATCCGAATCTGATTAAGTTTTTTTTCATTTTCCATGTCTTGAATACACTTTTCTTCTCTTTGTTTTTTTCTGATATCGTGCCAGTATTGACAGTTTTGTTCGATCCATACTAGAATCTCAGGAATCACATCTTCTATTCTTTTGTTTTTTCCATCAACCCAATTTTTACGACTATAAGATGGTCCTGCTTGAAATTCAAGTTTATTTGTCTTTACCCATTGATTTCCTCCATATCCGTTATCATCTTTTTCTCTTATTCTATTAACCTTTTGCCTAAGGTTTATTTCTGTTGTTTGTCCAAACATTTCGACGAAACACTCACGATTCCTGAAACTTACTGAATAATTATTTTTGTAAAGATTAACAATTATTGTGTTCATAATCCTAAGAGCTCTATTTCTCAATTGTTTATCTGTATGAACAGGCAATATTTCATTGTAAATCTCTCGTTGTGCAGTATAATCAGTTTTTGATAATTTATCATAATCCTGTAATCTGCTTTTCGTTTTTATAATAAGTGGATGTGGATTTTTCAAAGTCAACGGAACTGTGAAATCAAAAGATTTATCTTTCTTTATTTCATAAATCCTTTTATGGAATGGAGACGTTAAAAACGGAATATCTTCATCTCCTTCACCTCTTTTTATTAGTTGATATACATTTTTTATTTCCTTATCACTTTCAGGTAAATCAACCACTGTAATAGGTTTATTATGTTTGATTTTTTGCCAATGCCCACTGCTGGGTTGTGGCACATTATGGTATTTGCATAATTTTCTTAAATCAGTAGTGGAAATTCGGAACTCTTTGGAAATAGCTGTAGTTGATTTAGACCAAACTAATTCGTAAAGTTCTTTTCGAGTGATTGTATGATTCTTATTCAATTTTAGTAAGCAATTGATTTTTAGCTCTTAAATATAAGTGCCCATTAGTTTTTTTACAGATTTTTACGTTTTCTGCAATAAAGTGCGTACCAACTTTATATTGTTCTCTGAATTTTTTTAGGCATTCTATAACTATTGTATCTGGCACTATTTGATTTGGTAAAGGCCGAACTCGAATTCGATTGGTTTTCTTATCTAAAAAGGATTCACACTTAATATTATCGATATATGTACCTATAATTAATTTCATTTTTTTTAATTAAACACCTTAACCTTTTTTGATATGTAAACAGTTTTATAAACACCTCCGTCATCTTCTTTTAAGTCCCTATTTAAGATCGGCGAATAAAATTCCAATTTCGCATCTTTTAGAACTTTACGAACCATTCCAAAACCCATTACTTTACTGAAAACAATGCTATTAACTAATTGAGCATTTACTTGCGTACCGCTTAAAGTGCCTTCAATTAAGATTTCTTCAAATTTTAAATACTCATTACAAAAACTCCAGTCCAACATTTTGTTAGGCAGGTCTATATTTCCAATTTGTAATGCAGACAGATTGAGAATATCATAGATATTGAGTAATACCAATTCCTTCCAGTAGGAAAATTTACTATTCCATATTAGCTTATTAATTAATTGATTACTCAGAATTATCAACTTTAATTTTTGTGATTCATCAACAGTAAATTCAAAAGATTTTAATGAAATCATAATTTGACTCAAGCCTAAATCTATAAAATCAAATAACCAACTCTTCGAGGTGTAATCTTGAATGTATTTATTTGATATAATTGAATGTCTAAAAGTTATAGGTTCTGATGGAGTATCAACTAATCTAAAGGCTTTATTACTATTTTCTACGAATAGGATAAATGTGGTTAGCAGGGCGTAATCGACATAATAGCTTACTTCATAATTTGATGAGTTGATTTGTGATTCTAAACGTTTCAACCCAAACTTACGCTCCAATTTGTGTAAATCATCTAGCTGTTTATAATGAACTTTAACTTGAGATAGTTCTTCAAGATAGACTTCGCCCCAAAAATGTAACAGAATATGAAAGCCAATAAAGAGCGCATTAAGACTTTTTTTGTTCTGTGATATTTTATTAATCCTTCGATTATCAATTAGAGTAGTAACCGCTTTAATTGTTTTCTCAATTTTACGGGCTATCCGTTGACCTTCACTCGCATTGATAAACGATTGGGTATGCTTTAAACTTGTTTCCTCATCCATGCCATCATCGCCAGCTTCAGTAGCTAGTTCTTCTGCATTGTCTGAAAGTTCTTCTGGATTCTCTCGTATTTTAAGAACGTCCAAAAACTCTTCGACCATTGAGGTTATGTTATCGCTTGTTACTCGCTCATCAAGACTAAGGCTTGCATTTTTATTGTATTCATTTTCAGAAATCACTTCGCCTTCATCTTCGGCATTTTCATTGTTTACCAATAAAGGAGCTTGTGATGCCGAGCTATCTTTAAAGACTTGTTCTTGATCTAAGAAATCTAATACCAGCTCATAATTTAAAGAACTAAATATATCTAAATGCTCAAAACTCTGTAACCTCGCAAGACGTTCATCAGGATTAGACTTTTTAAGGGCGTTGACATTTTGAATCAATCCAAAGGTTGAGATACGTTCTTCTGTAACTGAACTATATAAAGCAACCTTAAAAATGCTTTCAGTAATCTTAAGTGAGGTCTGTATCGTTTTAGAATTGAGTGATAGATTTATATTCTCAAGTAAGGTATTATTACTGTCAAACGTTTTTAATACACATTTACTGGTAAGTTTTTTACCTAATGAAATGGAAACGATACCATCACTTAACTCGACGTGTTTAATTTTCAATAGGTCTGAGGTGATTTCTAAATTGTCTGATTCTATATTTACAATCTTTTTAATATCAAGAGTTCCTTTTTTTGGAATTTGAATACCCAATTCTTTTATAAAGTCTTTCGCTTTTTCCGTTCGTATAGTAATAAGTGCTTCATCGTTTTTAAAGGCTCTATTACTTATTCCATAGGCCTCTAAGGTTGCATTTGCGCTTCCTAAAATAAATACTGTTTCACTATCATATTCGATTTGAATAATCTTTGCGTGAAGTCGCTGTATGCTTTTAGAGTTTTCTGTATTGATAACATCTTTCCAGTCGGAAAATTGACAAATACTTGATTGAAAATCTACAGGTAGAATACCATTGCTTGTATCAACAACACAATGTATTTCTTCAGGCGCCAAGTCATCAATAAGCTTTTGTAAGAACGCTCCAGACCTATTGTAATAAGGAGCAATTATTATAATGCTTTTTGGCTTTCGCGAAAGCGTATTTATAACCTCGCTATACAATGACTTGGAGTTTTTCGTATAGAACAAACTATACTCAGAATCCTTAATGGTAGCTTTACTGTCTTGACTATCCTCTAAATCTGATATCCATTGCGAATGCTGTGCTATCCAACTAATTTTAGTGAGGTTGATTCCTAAACTATGGGACGATAGTGACTGAATATACTGCCAAGCAGATTTAAAAATAGGCTGAGCATTTAATCTTTCTTTTGACGTGTAAAACGATGACCATATTTCATCATTATAGAGCAGACCACTCGAAGTGATATTACCACTTCCTATGGCTAAATATCCTTTCTCTTTTCCTGCTAAGAAAAGCATTTTAGGGTGGAAAGCTCCTGAGATACTGACAGGTGTAATACTATAATTTGCGTTGAACTTTTTAAGACTATCGCCCAAGTGTGACGCGAGATACTTTTCTAACATTGAAGCATCTACAAATAAATTTATGTTTGTAATCCCTGCACCTCGTAGTCTAGGTAATATGAGCTGTTCAAAAAAAGCAAGGTCAATGCTGTAGCTTGTAATCACACAACTATGATATTTGTTCTTTCCTGTACCTATAAGTTCTAAAATATTAGATCTTTCTATTTTCATTGGGCAAGCATTTTTAAATGTTCTTGACCTTTTTGTGTTAGTGCAGTACTATCTGCATCTATAATACTTAAATCGCGCATAAAATCAACGAGTGTATGGATTCTTGGCGAGGAGTAGTCGTACATAAAATGATCTACTAAACGTATCATACCATCCTCTCTGTAAAACTTCGCACTGTTCTGTGTTGCGTTTAATTTTCTTAGTGCTACAAAGTGATGCCTATTAATTATGTTGCGAGTAAGAAAATATCTTACAAACTCCTTGATTGTTAGGTCTTGTTTTGACTTAAAGTCATCATAAGAAACAAGAAAGCTACTGGCAGTAAGGATTTTATACTTATTTGAAATTTCTAACAAATCATCTCTACTTGTGTTATTTTCAATAACTAATTTCTGTATTGCGATAAGGGCATACTGTATTTTGACATAAGGATTTTGCTCCTTTTTTGACAAAAAAACTAACTCTTGAATTGATTGTTCAGTGAAGCTCGTTTTAAAAAATAAATCTAAATTTTCGCCAATATCATCTCCTTCAAACAAGTCAAGAACTTTTGAAATAATGTGGTCAACTAAATCAATCTCGTCTATCCAATTATTTTTAGACAGTTTATCTAAGATTTTGAGAAAAGCATCTAAGCAACCAGTACTTGATACACTCCAAAACTGTTCAACGATAAAGAAGTACCAAAGTTTTTGTGAGGTAGAGTAATCATCATTCCAACCATTACTATAAATAGAGAAAGGAACATTCAGTTGTTCGTATTTCGCATCACTATCATTCACATCTACATTAGACAGTAAAAGCTTAATAGTATCTTTTCTAAAATAAGTCTCGTCACTTTCTTTAGGACGGTCTACACCAGAAAAGAGCTGCCATAATAGCTGTTGCTCTTTACTATCAATAGGTATGTTAAGCATATTAAATTCACTACTCAATATGTCTAAGTCCGTCTTAGTAACAAAGTTGTTTTCTATCGCTTTCGCGAAAACGTGAGATGTATTAGAAATATTTAATCCAAAAGCATCCGCTAGTTGCTTGCCAGAAACTTTAGTCTCGTGCTGAAAATCGGTACGTACATACAAACCTTCCTTATCGCCTTGATCGCCAAGAATACCCATTTGTTTTATAGAACTGATATAATACTGACCCAGTACTCCTCGTGGATTTTTCCAATAAGATCCTTCGCTTTTAGATCCTTCTTGTGTTCCATTTGTCAGATCAATATTTTCGTCACTCTCGGCATAAATTGATAACGCTTTTGTAATACCAGGAACACCACTTAATTCTTTATGAGCTGCTACTAGTGATAATAGAAACTCTGCTCTTCTTAGATAGCTGTTTTGTTTGCTTCTGGATGTAGTTCTAACCTGAGAAGCATACCAATCAAAAAACCAACAATAAAAAGAATAATAGCGTATGCGACCAGTTACGTTGTTAAGCCCAGGTAATAGTAAATCAAAAATACGCTCACTTGTAAGGTTTAATCCTAGTTGGTCTAGGCCTGATATTGGGTAATGAGGTTTACCTAAAAACGGTGCTTTTACTTGTGCTGTTTCAAATTGTCGTATGCTCATAGGCTCATTTAATATCCTTTTCTTCCATAATGTTTAATCACGTCTAAGTGCTTGTTATGTAACCTTAAATAATTCTCTAAGGAATATTCAATACTACCAAACTCAGAAGCTTCAAAATGTTCTGGTAATGGTTGATATTTTTCTATTAAATCATCATAAAGTTTATCAACCGTTATAAAGTAATCTATTACATATTCGTAACCACTAATATCTAAAGTCAACTTAACGATATCTTGCTTATAATTTATGAGTGAATTAGTTTTCCAATTCTCTGGAAACTCATAATAGATAGACCCATAATGATTTTTTTGATTTTTAAAGAACCAAATCAACTTTTCACTTTCTGAAGAACAAGATTGGTAATCAATTAGACCTTCAGATGCTTGTTCTGTTGCTAAAGATATCTCAAAAACACGTTCTACTTGAGAAGTTAAATTGTAAGCTTTATTGTATAGTTTATATGCAAAGCACTCAAAAGGACCGAAACCTCTAATAGTATTGCTTAGGTAATTAAAGTTGCTGTACCAACTCTTAAAATCGTCTACTTTGACTATATTTTTGATAGAGGTAACTTCCTTAAATAAATTCTCGTATTGTTCTTGTAAAAGTGTGTATTCTTGATTTGGTTTAAAATCATAATATTCATCTTTTCCAAAACTAAAACCTAAATCCATTGATTTATCAAGATCTCTAAAGTTCGTCAACTTATTACAAACGTAGATATCATCAGCAATTTCACCGTCTTTGCTCTCTATAAAAAGGTCTAGGTAGTATCCAGAATTAGATAGAAAAGTCATCCCTTCGCAACCTTTGTTACAAGAACCACAAATACCAAAAAACACATCATCAAATGAATAGCAATCGTCACGCTTAGCTTGATTGAACTTCTTTTCCAGTTTTTCAAGAAAAAATTCTTTTGACACGTCCTGATATGTTTTGTCATCTTCGAGTAGTTCTTTTAGAGAAGCTATGTCGAAGTTTTTGATGGCTAGGGTAATGAGGTCTATTGAATTATTTGTCATTCTTTTCCTTATTCTCGTAATTCTGAATTAAAGAAGCTATAAAACTACCACCAGCAGCAGTTGCAAGCCAGCCCCAAACACCAACACCTGTTCCTAAAGCTGCAATCCCAATACCACCAGTTCCAAATATAAATAAGCCTGTAATCGCACCTAAAAAAGCTCCAATAAAAAGCTTATTGCTGGTGGATTGATCACTCCACATAATTCGCTTTATTTCTTTTGCTTTTTGCTTGGTTGTAAGGTCTGAAGACTGAACTTCTTTCACTTTCTTCAAAGTAGCCATCAGTTTTTCCTTTTTGGAACTAGATAGTTTTGAAATATAATTAAGTCCTTTTTCTAGATTACTTTTTGGCTTTCTCATTATTCAATAATCTTTTTCTTCCCATTCCTTACTAATTCCATTTGCTCTTCCTTCCATTGTTCAATTGCTATTGCAGCAACTTCAGCTTGAGCTTTTGCTATATTTTTTATTAAATCGTCGTTAGCTTTAAGTTCTTCTTCAATTTTTAATTCATTCATAGCTGTATGTACTTTTACAGATGAATTAATCTCTTGATTTATATTACTCTGTAGTAAGAGTTGCTTAACTTTTGCTTCGTGTTTAATCCTATCTAAAATATCATCGTAAGTACCACGTTCCGTCATCATTTTAAACAAAATAGGGGCTATTTCAATAAAAATAAATAGGATAGTAATGAGCCATTTTGCATACCAAACTGTAGTTTTTTGAGTCTCGTAATGACTTATAACTTGGTTTCCTTCATCATCAATTTTCATAACTGCTTTTTCTTCATAACTTAAACTACTTATTGCTGATAATTGAGCTAACAAGCCGTTACGACCTTGCATATCTGTTTCAGTTCTAGCTACAGCTTCTTTAGCATTTTTTAAATTAGCTTCTGCTTTTTCATTTAGTTCTTCAATACGCTTATAATCAGCTCTTCTTTTTTCTGAATATTCAGAATTGAGCTGGGTGAATTCCTCATTGAGTTGTGTGTATGCCGCTTTTGCCTCTCTAAACACTGGTCCTTCTCCTGGCTTTCCTGTTCCACAAGTACCGTTTAGCTCACACATATATTTATTGTAAGCTTCGTCTCTTTTTATTTTAAGACTAGCAATTTCCTCTTCGTGTTCTTTAGTTATCCTTCTTAACGTAGTAATTTCCTGTAGATCCTGTGCATTTTGAAATTGAGCAACTTCAATTGCATTGGTATTTTGCTCTTGAGTTGTAATAAGATTTTCACGAGCTATTTCTGCTTTAATTTCACTTTCAAATAACTTTAATTCTAATGGAGTCGCTATTACGAAGCCTAATATCATCGCCATAAAAAGTCTAGGAGCAGCTTCAAGAAGCTCTTGTCTAGAAATAGTCTTCTTACCATCTCCAACTCCAAACGTAGAGACTATGTATCTATCAAGGTTAAATATTAGTGCACCCCAAAACAATCCAAAAACAATTGCTAAGGTTGGATTCTTAAAAGCAGTAAAAAAAGCATAGCCTCCAGCAAAAGAAGCCATCAATGCAGTAAATAATATAGTACCACCTATTCCAAAATATTTATTGTTATCGGTTGGCGCTTGTTTCAAAATATCTAGATCTGCTCCAGAGGCCCAAAGAAAAAGGTTATTGATACTTCTGAATGGCTTATTTAGCACTCTCTTTATGTTATTAATAATACTCATTATGACTGGTGGATTATGTTTTTAATTCTTTTAAATATCGTGTGAATAGCGAAATCTTTCGAGGGCTGTTCAATCTCGTCAAAACTTTCAATCAAACTATTCTTTGTTTCAAATTTTGGTAATTCTAAGTGTTGTAACGAAGAAATACCTGCATTTAATTTTTCCAAATGAATCTCTAAAGATTTAAAGCTTTTTAAATCAACAGATTCTATTTGGGTGCTTAAATTCATTTTAGGTATTTCCACAAAGAGTTGTTTAATAACAGGCGCTGGAAATGGATGTCCTTTTAATTCTTCTGTTGTAGTAGAAAATAATCCCACTGCCAAAATTGTAAAGATGGTTTCTTCTCTTATGCGGACGTGCATTAAGCCATTAGGATCTTGAACTCCTACTTTTGGTGTTATTTGAACCTCTTTTGTGTTTTCTGTTTCCCAAATTAAATCAATATTATCAATACCTTCATTCAAGTTGATTTCCCAATCAAACCTTTTAATTCTTGGTTTAATAACATCTACAGTTAATTCTTGTTCTATAAGCTCATCAAAATAACCGTAAGCACTTATCTTATAAATGAGTTTTGTTTTAGGTAGGATATTAATTTGGGTATTACCAGAAAAATCGCCTTCAACGTTAGATATATTTACTTTCTTAACGTTCTCCGTATCCCAAGAAAGCACTAGTGGTTCCAGCGTATCTCTTAAATACTTATTAACTTTAAAATTTTTAAGTATGGGCTCGCGCTGTAATGCATTAATTTCTAAAAGCTCTTTACTGTTACCAATGAGGTTATAAGCAACTATATCAAAATTGTTCTCTTTTGTTCTGCATTTTACTTCTGCGGTTTTGTGCAAAATTGGACTATAGTAACTTTGATCGATTATTATATATCTGCAATACTCAGTTTTAAAAGTGATAGTAACGATTTCATTTTTCTCTGATATTGTTTTTTTATCAGATTCAATACTTTCAATTTGTGGTAATGTCCCCAAGGAATCTGTTAACATCATTAAGAATGAAGCCCACTGATCTGGAGAAATTCTAACGGAACTATTAGAATAACCAGCATTGAACACTTTAGAAAAATTATCGATAAGTTCTTTTAATCCAGCATCACTTAGGCTTGACATAACTGCAAGAAGATTGTTATGAACCGTTTTGTTTTCAGTTAAAAACTCTGTTGATTCATAATCTATTGCTGGCCATTCATTCTTTTTAAGGTATTTCTTTTTAGTAGCATCGTCTGAATCTTTCAGAAAAAAATAAGGCATTACGTCAAAAACCAATTCAAAAATAGCGTTAGCGAGAACCCAATATTCTTCCCTCAGTCTATCTTTAACAGAACTTACTTTATTTGCGTCGTCAGTATTTATTAGTTTTTTCCATCCTCCAGACATCCAGTGACCTATTGCCCCTAAAGTTGAAGGTTTTTCTTGTGTGTCAAAATGATATCCGCTATCATAATCAATAATAGCTAGCTGTTTCTTTTGTGGATGATACCAAATAGCTGCTTCTTTTAAGTCAGAATGTATAAATTTTAAAGAATGAAAAAAGGAAACTGTATGTGCTAATTGATGACTGATAAATACCTTATCAGGTATTTCTAATTGACGATATTTTGAGTTATCGGTATTCTCTGCGCCGTAGTCTGTAAAACCTAAAGTATTGAGATTATACATTATAAAAGCAACAACCTCAATTTCCTCAATCTCATCATAACCTTTAAAGGCTGCAAAAGGCAGACCCAATAATTCGGGACGTTCTATGTAAGTAGGTATGCCATTTTTAAGTTCATTCTTCTTTAGTTTGATATGGAGCTTTTCAATAGTATCGTATCCGTGAGATTCATTTTCTTTATCAGAAAAAATTTTGATTACATACAGATCACTTTGTACTCCATTAATACTTTTGATTGAATGTATCTTACCAAAACCGCCTGCACCCATTTCTGATTCGTCAAAATCAACGGTATTTATAGACTTTATGTTGTTAGCATTACCCTGATCTAAAATGGATAGGTCTCTGATTTTTGTTATTGTTCTAACCATTAATCTTAGATTTATAATAGTGCAAAACTTCTGGAGATATTAAGATACCTAATGCAGCATCATCTTCTAATCTACTTTCAGATTTCAGTTGTCTTAAAATTTCTTTATTGAACATAATCAGTTCCTCCTCAAAAGTTTCAGCATCTTGATTTTTAATTAAAAGAGAATCAAGACCTTCCAAAATAAGCTGAATAACCGAATTCTCATACCGCCAATACCTTTCTTCATCATCCCTTAATATGAAATTATTTTCTAAAGAACCAATACCGTCTGAAAACAACAACAAAACATCTCCTACTTCTGATATTAATTTTAATTCAATTTCTGACGCCTTTAATTCTTGCTTGCCACTATGATTTGAGATATGCTTGGTAAGTGCTCCTTCTGGGGAAATATGCGGAATCATAATATCTGAATAGCGATAAGAAATTCCAGAATTTGCATTTACAGCAAAGTCTCCTCTACATTGAATAATCCCACCATTACCGAGATATTGAATATTAGTTTTATTGTTTTTTAAATCGGTAACTAAACTTATAAGCGTTGTACCTCCTGTTATCCCTTTCTCTTTAAGACCTTTTAGCTCATTACTTAGAATTATATTTTCAGTTTTAAGCATTCGTTTATCAATAAATAGCTCTGCAACTGTCCTCGCTACGATACCAGAATCCTTAAACTCGCCAATACCATCGCAAATTATTAGTCCTTTTTGATTGTTTTCTTCATCAATAAAGAAATCTGCATAATCTTGATGAAGCTTAACATCAATATGTGCTGCGCTTAAAAACATATTAATGATTAATTTTAGAAACGGTTGATATGCTTTTAATCATATGATTTCTTATTTCGTCAGGATTAAGTGTAGAGGTAAATAAAGATTCGTCTGAAGCAAGCATTTTCATACTTTCCTTGTAGTCATCTAAATCATCTGTATCAAAACCTTCTTGCCAACTTGTACTTTCAAAAAAGATAGACGAAATGGTAATTTTATTATTAAGCTTTAGCTCATTACATTTTTTCAAGGTTAATTCATAATCAAACACAACACCATCACTTAGAACAATTATAAGTGCTTGCGCATTTTTATCTCCATTAACTCTTAAATATGCAGAACATTCCTGCTTAACTGCTTCCATCGTTTCGGCAAGCATCGTTGAGTCATAATGAGTAATGAAATTACGAGGATTGTAATCTTTTTCTAAATCTAAATCTTTTACAGACGTTTCTTTGATAACGTTTACACTTTCATTAGCATACGCATACATAGAAACGTCAAAACAATTTTTATTTTTACTCGATTGAAGGCGTTTTAAAGACTCTTTTAATGCTTCGCTTAATTCTTCTCCTTTGCTCAAACCAGTTTTACCTGGATAAGTCATAGAACCAGAGCCGTCCATAACAAAAACTACAAGTTGATAAAAAAGTCGCGGAATAGTTAGCTTAGAAAGTCCGGCTGTAAGCGCACTAGTATTAATTTTCGACAAATCAATTTTGGCGGTAGTTTTAGGAGTCGCACCTTGTGCTTTTTGTAATTTATTACTCATCTTCTGTATATTCTTTTTCTAGTGATTTATATTCTTCCTTTAAATGTGTTTTTTGTTCTTCAAAATAAATATCCCAATCTTCTATTGCGATGATCATATTGTATTGCTCAGAACAAAGTATAATTGCTAATTCATCTTTAAGACGTGTGTACTTTTCTTTTAGAGATTCAAAACGCAGTCTTAACTTCTCTAATTCATTTTCGGCAGAAAGATTAAAACTAGGGTTCTTAGAAGTAAGGTCATCGTGAATGCTGCGTACTGCATCTAAATCATTATTCTTGTAGGCATCTGTTAAGGCTGTAAAAGCGACAGAAGCTTCGTCCTTATCATCAAAAACACATTTTAAAGAATCTGGATGACAATATTTTGAAGCATCTCTATAAAGCTCCTTAATACTGCGTGTATCAGCTTCATTTAGATCTGGTATATTGATTTCCTTTTCTCGTTCATAGTCTTCATTTGTTTGATGAAACGCCTCATCTACATTTTTAAAATTCTCATCTATAAAACCAAATCGTTCTAGCTTTTTATAAATCTTACGCTTTAATTGTAAAATTTTAGAGATCAAGGGATTGAGTTCTAGAATGTATCTGTGATTAAATTGCTCTAATACGCGTTCAACATCAGCTTTTTTAACCTCTAATGATTCTAATTGAAAAGAAATTAAGTTGATTTGATTAAGTAATTGTTGTTTCTCAATTGCTGTAATGTCTACTAATACAGTGCGCTCTTTTTCAAAAGCATTCATTTTATCTACAGCCTTCTCATAATCAGCAGCTTTTAAAAGTTCTAGGATATGAGCAACATCAGGATGGTCTTCAAGTTTATAGATATAGGGTTGCATTTTAAGAGGTTCTCCTATGTCTAAAAATGCTTTTATAAGTTTAAAATGCTTATAAATTTCTTGTAAAGTAAGCGCCTCTTTAGCATCATCTGTCTTACTAGAAAGTTCTTTGAGTCGCTTGAATTCAGCTACAAATTCATTTGCTCTTTGCAAATTATCTATCACGATTGTGACCTCTTCATTATTAGTGGAAAATGCTTTTTTAGACCAATTTGCACTACCACTGACAACTGTATTAAAGTCAATAATGCAAAATTTCATATGCATTAACTTAATATCGTTTCCTACCATAGAAAAGTAACCACCATTTGTATCAATTTGAGAATAATTGTTTCTTGAATTATGATTGAACTCGTGATTAGTGATAATAACTTCTACACGCACTCCTCTTGCTTGTATCTCTATTAACTTTTTAAAAAGCTTGGTATCTGTAAACCAGGCAACCGCAACAAATACAATATCCTCGGCATTATCTAAATGTTCTAATATGATACTTTTTACATCTGTTTGCTGTGTAAAATAACTGTCTATCTGCATATTGGGTTGGTTAGCATAGTATATATTTCAAAAATGAGACATTTATTTTTAGCATCATTGAGGAAAACCGTAATTAGTTTTCATTTATTGAAATTGAAAACTTTAAGACCACAAAATAGAAATAATCTCCCACTTATTCCTTAAATTGTCCAATATTTGTCAAGTCTTTTAATGTAAAACTCCCTGAAAATGATAGGTGAACATATACGAACACTGAGAGAAGCTAATGATATCCTGCTGCGGCAACTTGCTGCAAAGCTAGATATCGATCAAGCGCTATTGAGTAAGATGGAACGCGGTGAACGCTCTTTTAGAAGAGAGGACATAGATACGCTGGCAAAAATCTTTAAACAGTCCAAGAAAGAACTAATTACAATGTGGCTGGCAGACAAGATTTTGAAAACGGTAGGAAGTGAAAAGTTCTCTAAGGAGGCATTGAGACTTGCTATTGAAAATGTATAACGACCAATAAAGTATAATTTGAATAACGATACACTAACCCAACAAACCAAAAAAGTTACTCCAGGAATTAGGATTAGCTTAAGAGGAGAAGACTTTATTGTGACAAATAGGGAACGCGACATTATTGATGTCGAAGGGATTTCTGAATTAGTCTATGGTCAAAGCTTCAAGTTTGATCTAAGATTAGAAAAAAACTATAAAGTCATCCAGCCAGAGGAGACTGAATTAAAAGCAGATACCTCTACGCATTATAGACAAACAAAACTGTTTCTTGAAACGACCTTTAGAAATTCGTCACATTATTCAGAACATATTGAAATCGCTCATAAAGCAGCCATTCGTGGCGCAAGCTATCAATATGAATCAACTATAAAAGCACTCAAATTACCACAACCTAAAATTCTAATTGCTGATGCAGTAGGTTTGGGTAAAACGGTACAAGTAGGAATCTTTCTTGCAGAATTGATAAGACGCGGAAAAGGAAAGAAAGTATTAGTAGTAACACCTAAATCTATCTTGGCTCAATTTCAACAAGAGATATGGGCACGTTTTGCAATTCCATTAGTACGATTAGATAGTCAAGGAATTGCTAGAATCAAAACAGAGATTCCATCTAACAAAAATCCATTTGATTATTATGATAAAGTAATTGTGTCGATTGACACCCTTAAAAACAATGCAAAGTTTAGGCATTATTTAGAGCGTGTAAAATGGGATATAGTTGCTATTGATGAATGCCACACAGTTGCAAACGTAGCGTCTCAACGTGGTGGTTTAGCAAAGTTCTTGTCGGAACGAACAGAAGCTATGGTTTTAACATCTGCAACACCTCACAATGGTAAGCGAGAGAATTTTGCAAACCTTATTGGTATGTTAGATCCAACAGCGATTCCATTTGATGGTGAGTTTACCAAAGAAGATATCCAACCTTTATATGTTCGTAGATTTAAAAAAGATATTGAAGATGAAGTTGGCGATGCCTTTAGAGATCGTATCACGAGTAAAATAGACTGCCCATTACATCAAGATGAAGAGGAAGCGCTTAGAATCATTCAAGATTTCAAAAAAGTGGCTCAAGAAGAAAGTAATGGGAATTCCACTTTTGGAGCACTTTTATTTTCGATAGGTCTATTTAAAGCCTATATGTCTTCGCCTAAAGCTTGTTTGGAAACAGTTATCAATAGAATAGAAAAAAATCGTGATGAAGAAGGCGTTCTTGAACACCTCGATGATTTAAGAGAAATTCTTCAAAATATTGTAGACGAAAAAAGCGATTCTAAATATAATCAGCTCAAATTCAAGTTGGATCAGATGGGTTGGAAAGGAAGAAAGAATGATGAACGTATCATCATTTTTGCAGAACGTCGTGCAACCTTAAACGAACTGGAAAAGAATTTAACGGAGGACTTTGGATTAAAACCAAAAGCAGTTGTTCAGTTTAATGGAAGTTTGACCGATACGCAGCAACAAGATATACTAGAAGACTTCTCAAAAGAAGACAGTGAGATTCGTTTGTTCTTAGCTTCAGATGCAGGTAGTCAAGGTGTAAACCTTCATTATTTCTGTAATCAAATGTTTAATTATGATATCCCTTGGTCTATCATCACATTAGACCAGCGTAATGGACGTATTGACCGTTTTGGTCAAACAGAAACGCCATTTATATACTACTTGATTTCAGATTCAAAAAGTGAAGACGTGCAAGGCGATATTAGAATTGTAGAAAAACTAAAAGAGAAAGAAGAGGAAGTTCACAAGAGCTTAGGAGATGCAGGTAGTGTAATGGGTTTCTATGACCAACAACAAGAAACGAAGTTGGTAGAAAAAGCATTAGCAACTGGTGACGCTACCATTTTAGATACTAAGGATGAAGATGCGATTGACGACGACTGGCTTGCAGGACTTACAGAAGATAGTGCAACAACTAAAGCTTCTTATAAAATAGATGAAGGTTTTGCTTCATTTTACCAAGACGACTTTAGTTATTACGCTACTCTAATTGATGAATTAAAAGCAGAAGATGAGCGATTAATACCGTGCATCACTATTGATAGAGCCGATAAAGTTGTAGAGATTGAGCAATTTGAAGAATTGTCTTCTAAGGGTGTTTTATACGATATGCCTAAAGAAGCATTTCCAAAAAAGAACGAAACGTTCAACTTAACAACAGATCCCGAAATTGTTGAGCAAGCTATTATAAGAGCTAGAAAGAAACAGAATGAATGGCCTAATTTCCAGTTGTTATACGACTTGAATCCTATTGCAAAATGGATGCAGTACAAATTATTAGGTCAAGTAGATCGAGGTAAGGCGCTTGTTGCAAGATTACGAGAACCACTACCTAAAAACACTGCTTGGTTTGTGTTTCAAGGCATCACTTCTAACCAGCAAGGAAAACCTATTTTTTCAAAAACCTATGTCATCGGAAAATCTTTTGATGGTGTTAGCGTGGGAAGTCTTGAAGATTTTGAAGAGTTCTTAAATCAGTTCCGTCTCAAAGACACATTACCTGAGCTAGAAACTACCGCAGCACAACTTGACCAAATCAAAGATCTACTTCCAGAAGCGGTTAAAAGTGCAAAGCAGTTTTATGATTTCAAAATTCAAGGTGGGCTTGAAGATGAAATGGAAGAGAAATTAGAGACCTATCAAAATAAATTAAAAACTTGGCTCACAGCTTCAGAAGCACAGATGGAAATCAAATTTGGTGATGAAGATACAGGTGGCAGCTCTTTCCATAAGAAAAAACGACAACGCGAGGTAAATTATGTTAAAGAGCAAATGGACGAATTCTACAATGAGTTTTTCCAATTAGAAAACGAACCTTTTTTAAGAGTACTAGCAGTATTTTATAATGCATAACGAGTAATGATAGAATTTTTAGAAAATATAGGCGATTACTTTTCCCAGCATTTCTTTGATGAAGATTTTCCAAAGAAAGTGTTTGATAAATCTGGTTATAGCGCAGACCACATTAAAGAGTTCACTAGCAAGGTGGCCCCTTTAAGTGAGAAGTATTACAAGTTTAAGAACGACTACTTAAACCTACGTAGAACCAAGGATAAAGTAAAAAGAACCCACGATTTCCATACAGAACTGTTACAAGCATTGGGCTACATTAATGGCGTGCGTGCTTATGATGAACCTGTAGTAATGGACGATAAAAAAATCATTCCAGTACGTTACAGATTCAACAAGAACGACAAGCCTTACCTGTACATAATGGAGATGCAACCTATGATTCAAGTAGGTGATGTAGATGCAGACGGATTGTATGAGCAAAGCTATATGAAGGACGATTGGGAGAAAGTTCTTCCTGACTCTTGGGATGGTTATGACATACGACCAGAGGTTATAAAAGAAGCGCTTTCAGAACTGTTTTTACTTCCAGAAGAAGAACGTCCTGTGTATTTGATAATGCTTGCTGGACCTAAAATATTTTTGATTCAGTATGAAAAGTGGAAGTTTGATAGTTATTTACTTTTTGACTTAGAAGAGCTTTTTACAGTAACTAAAACAGCTTCAAACAGAAATTTATTAGCCTTATTCTATGCGCTATTAGCCAAGAAGCAATTCATTTCAGAAACCGAAAGCATACTCGTTGGTCTTGAAGAAGATGCACATAAAGCGAGTTATGGCGTTACTGTTACCTTAAAAAGTGCCGTAATCTATGCGGTAGAAGAACTGGCAAACGAAGCTATTTATTACAAGTCATCACAAGCCAAAACCCTAGAAGCAAAAAAGGAAATCGTTACGTTACTCGACAATGAGAACTTTGCCAGAGAGCTTAAAGATGAATGCCTAGAAATGGTGTATCGTCTCCTGTTCTTATTCTATGCAGAGTCCCGAGCAGATCTTGAGATATTGCCTATAAAAGATAGCACGTATCAAAAAGGGTACAGTCTAGAAATGTTACGCGATCTTGAAATGGTAGCCTTAACTACAGACTCGTCTCGTAATGGTTATTTCTTTTCAGAAAGTTTATGGAAACTCTTTGATTTTCTGCATACAGGATCAGACTTAAAAGATGGTTTCCAGATGCGACCATTAGATTCTCCATTGTTTGATAATTCATCTTTAAAGCAGTTAAAAGGGATACAATTTCGCAATAAGATATTACAAGAAATTGTGGTGCGGTTATCACTTTCTGAACGCACAAAAAATAAAGGACGTGGTAGAATATCCTACTCTAATCTGGGTATTAACCAGTTGGGTAGTGTGTACGAAAGTTTACTATCGTACTCTGGTTTCTTTGCAAGAGAAGATCTCATTGAAGTTAAAAATGCAAAAGATAAAAACGGCTCTGAGGGCACATTCTTAGTACCTAAAATCAGACGTGATGATTTCAAGGAATCAGAGATTTTAAAGCACGAAGAATATCCAGATCAAGACATTATCATACCTAAAGGACATTTTGTATATCGCCTTAATGGTCGTGACCGTAAAAACTCAGCCTCGTATTATACGCCAGAAGTACTCACACAAACTACCGTAAAATATACACTTAAAGGTATTATTGAGCGTCTTAAATCTACTCAAGCTATTGTAGATGGCACAATTACAGGTGAGGCTTGTGCCGATGAGATTTTAAAACTTAAAATCCTGGAACCAGCAATGGGAGCAGCAGCCTTCCATAATGAGGTAATTAACCAACTAGCAGTTGCATATTTAGAGTTAAAAGAAAATGAAGAACAAGCAGCTGGTCGCAAGCGCATTACACCAGGTGTTTATAAAGACGAGTTGCAAAAGGTAAAAGCATACATCGCTGCAAATAATGTCTATGGTGTTGATTTAAACCCAACTGCAGTAGAGCTGGGTAAACTCTCTTTATGGCTTAACTGTATGCATCAGCATATGGAAACACCATTCTTTGCACACCGCCTTGGTGCTGGTAACGCAGTTGTTGGTGCTTGGTTAAAGGTTTATAACAGTAAAGATTGTTTAGAAGAATTTCCTGTATTAGCAAATGGTAAAATAGCAAAGAAACCTATCTCTAAACAATGGTGGGATAAAGCGCCTAAACGTGTAACGTGGAATAAAAAGGGTACGCTTTCGCGAAAGCAAAACCAAATCTATCATTTTCTATTACCAGATGATAATATGGTGCCGAGTTATGGTATCAAATTATTAAAAAATGAATTAACCGAAGTTGAAATAATTGCTTTTAAAGACTGGCGTAATGACTTTAAAAAACCATTAACCAGAGTTGAGTTAAATCGACTAGAAAAGATAAGTAATGTTATAGATTATTTACTGGAAGAACATTACAAACAGCAAATGGGTATGGTTAAAGATACTGCATCTGTGTACCAAGTATATGGGCAGCCTAATCCTCAAACGACCACTAAAGGCTATGACGAAAAAGAGCGATTAACAGATTCTCGTAAAGACCGTTCTGCTCCTTACTTTAAGTTAAAAATGATTTTAGACTACTGGTGTAGTTTATGGTTTTGGGATGTGCGCGATATTAGATTGTTACCTAATCGTACAGAATGGTATAACGAGGTAGAATCTATATTACAAATAGACAGTAACGAGCTGTTGGCTGATGGGGCTGCACAAGACATCAAAGACCAAATACGTAAAAAAGCAAAAGCAGGAACCCTATTTGACAATAGCGACCGCATTGAGAATATTGAACAGCTAGCACAACAGCATCGCTTTTTTCATAACGAGATTGAGTTTATAGAAGTCTTCTATGACCGTGGCGGTTTTGACGTTATCGTTGGCAATCCACCTTGGTTAAAACTACAGTTTGAAGAAAAAGGAATAATGGGTGAATCATTTCCTGAGTTAGAGATACGAAAAGTTGCTGCACCTAAAGTTAGAAAGCTGCAGGAGGAATTTCTGAATAATGAAATTCAAAAAGAAGCTTATTTCTCTGAATATATTGCAATAGAATCTGCTGCTAATTTTATGAATGGGTTTCAAAACTACCCTTTGTTGAAAGGTCAGCAAACTAATCTTTATAAATGCATCCTTGAAAATAATTTTGGTATGATTTCCAGTAACGGTTTTTTAGGAATCATTCATCCTGTAGATATTTTTAATGATCCAAAAGGAGAAAGATTTAGAGAGAAGGCTAATAAAAGATTAAGGTATTATTTTAACTTCCGTAATGAACTAATGCTTTTTTCAGAAGTATCTCATACTAGATTCTACGGAATTTGTATTTATGGAAATATCCAGAAAACACCAGATTTTTATGCAATAAACAACCTTTTTCATCCTTCAACTATTACATCCTCATTTTCTCATAGTGGAACTGGTCTTGTGCACGGTATGAAGGTAAGAGATGAAATATCAAGTAATTTTACTTGGAATACATTACCTCACAAGTCGCGTATTATTAATTTTAAGGAAAGAGAATTAAGAATTCTTGCTAAAACATTTGAGAATAGTAATGTTTGGGCAGGAACAAAGCTAGTGAGCGTTCATTCTCAAGAGTTAATCGAAATCTTTGATAAAATAGGAGAATTCAAAAGAACCGTAGACGATTATAAACATAAAACTAGTGAGTGCTGGCACGAAACAAATGACATTAACAATGGTTTTATAAAGAGAGAGACTAAAATCCCTGATACAAAATCATACGATATGATATATAATGGTCCTCACTTTTTTGTTGGCAATCCTTTATATAAAACGCCAAGGGAAGTTTGTTCTCAAAATTCTCATTACGATATTATAGATTTATCTCTTTACCAGAGACCTAAAGATTTTCAAAGAACAAATTACATCCCATTAAATGTAACCGAAGATTACCACCACTCCATCATTGGTTTTAAAAATGGAACTTATGAGGATGGAAGATCGAAATATGATAGTTGGTTTGATTATTATAAACTTGGTTTTAGAAAAATGATAGATATTAATACCGAAAGGTCTTTAGCTGGTGCGATTTTAGCTAGAGAGTCTTCTCACGTTAATGGTGTTATATCGATAATTTTCAAATCAGAGAGTCTTTTACTTGAATTAGCAGCTATATCTTCTTCTGTAATTTTTGACTTTTATTTAAAATCCATTGGTAGATCAAATTTATATGATCGAACCTTGAGGTCATTCCCTATGGGAGTAGATGAAATCTTTTTGAATCATTTATCTTCTCGTATCCTTTTATTGAATTGTTTGAATAATCAATATTCAGATTTATGGGAACGCAACTGGAACGATGATTTTAAAAAAGAAACTTGGAGCAAAAAAGACACTCGATTAAAACCTTTTAGTGCCTTAACTGAAGAATGGAAATGGGATACACCATTACGCAATTGGTTTGAGCGTAGACAAGCACTTGTTGAAATTGATGTAATTACTGCAATGGCATTAGGCTTATCCTTAGAAGAACTTATTTTAATGTATAATGTACAATTTCCTGTTTTGCAACAAAATGAAGATGACACTTGGTATGATACCACAGGCAACATTGTGTTTACGGTTTCTAAAGGATTAGTAGGTGTTGGTTTAGACAGAGGCGATTGGAACACTATCGCAGCTATGAAAGCTGGTCAAACCTATGAACATACCATTACTAAAAGTGAATTGTATTTAGATAAAGAAGTAACCTACCACGCACCATTTACAAAGTGCGACCGCGTAGAAGATTATAAAACAGCTTGGGCACATTTTGAGGCCATTTTTAAAACAGAAGAAGCAGTAGTATGATCACAGACAAAGATATAAAAAGTATTGCAGCTTCTGGAGAAGGTTACAATGCAGAATTCAAGGTACGTTTACCTAATAAAGTAAAAGAAGTAACAGAAGAAATATGCGCTTTTGCTAACGCATCTGGCGGTACCGTATTAATAGGTGTAGAAGATGATAATGTAATACAAGGCGCTACAATCGATAACGCAAAGCGTTCTGCCATTCAAAACAGTATTAGAGAAATTAAACCAACCCTTAATTGTGATGTATATGCTGTTGACGTAGACGGGAAAGAAGTCTGGGTTATAGAAGTGCCATCTGGCACTCAAAAACCCTATGCACTTAGTGGAGCTATTTACGTGCGTAATGGTCCTAATTCACAAAAAGTAATGGAGATTGAAGAAATGCGTGATTTTTTTCAGCAAGCAGATCGTATCTATTTTGATGAAACTCCGTGTCCAGCTTTTGACATTGCGACAGGTATTCATACAGAAAATTTAAACGAGTTTAAAGCAGAAGCAAATTTATCGAGCGCAGTACCTAACGAGCAAATATTTAGAAATCTAAAACTACAAGACCAAAACGAAGCGTTTAAAAACGGAGCGGTTTTGTTTTTCGGGAATGCTCCAGAGCAATACATTGATACTGCCTTGATACGTTGTGTGGCTTTCGACGGTAAGGACAAACGATACATCGTAGACGATAAAAAATTTACTGGACCATTATACGTACAATATAAAGAAGCGATTCAATGGTTAAAAAACAAACTAGATGTACGCTATGATATTGAAGGTACCACTGGGCCACGTGAGGAAGTCTGGGAAATACCACAAACAGTCTTTAAAGAGGTCATCGTTAATGCACTTGCGCACAGAGATTATTATGACAGAGGCGCAACCATTACCATAGAGCTTTTTGATGATCGTGTAGAAATTGCTAATCCAGGTGGACTGGTAAGTGCGGTGTCTTCTAAAGATTTTGGTAAGCGTAGCCACAGTCGTAATCCATTAGTATTTGGACTTTTTGCACGTATGCGTATGGTAGAGCAAATAGGTTCTGGTATAGGTCGTATTAAAGACCTTATGAAAGAGAATAATTTACAAGCACCACAATTTTCTTTTGATGGAATGTTTACCGTAACACTCACAAGACCTTTTGATTTTGAAAAATGGATTAATAAATGGAAAGAACAACTTACAGATACACGTATTACGATTTTAAGAGCGATTCACAATAACCCAAAAATGACTAAAACTGTAATAGCAGATTTAGCAAATATTGGATCAACAGCTTTAGATAATAATATGGAATATTTAAAAGATTTAGGTTTACTAAATCGAGAAGGAACAAAAGGTGGACGATGGATTCTCAACTATATTAATCCAGAAGTGGGTGAATCAGGTGGGTAAATAAATTAATTTGAGTTGCTTATAAACCTCTGTAAACATTGGTTTTACAATTAATCAGGTTGTTTTAGGTGGGTAAATCAGGTGGGTAAATAATTTTAGGATTAAACGCTGTTAGTCAGCTGTTTAAGTAATACTGCTTTTGTAAAGTGGGTAAAAAGAGTGGGTAAATAATGATAAAAATAACTAATAAGAATATATAGATGCTACCATTACTACAAGCAAACGAAATAAAACGTGCGGTGGTAGATTATCTAAGATCTACTTTCAACTTTGAAGATCCGTTACTGGATCAGTCTTTTGAAGATTTCCTTTTAAGTGAAAGAAGGGGAATGTTTAAAGGGCCATATATGCAGTTAAGACTGCCATTTGACAAGATTACTACAGATGGTGACAGAGACGCTTTCGCGAAAGCGTTATATGTAAAACCACCTTTTGATCCATATCATCATCAGTTTTTATCTTTTCTCAAATTATCTACACGTAACGACCATAAGCCCGAACCTGTAATACTAACAACAGGTACAGGATCTGGTAAGACAGAGAGTTTCTTGTTTCCATTATTAGATTATTGCTATAAACATAGAGATAAACCAGGAATAAAAGCAATTATCCTGTATCCTATGAATGCACTGGCAACAGACCAAGCACGTAGGATAGCAGAAGAGATTAATGATTTTAATAATGGTGAGTTAAAAGGAAAAATACGTGCCGGACTTTTTATAGGAGAAGGAAAAGATAAAAATGGAACTCGCGCTACGCGTATGGGAGAAGACCATATTATTGAAGATAGAGATACGCTTGTAAAGTCGCCTCCAGACATACTGCTTACCAATTTTAAGATGCTTGATTTTGCATTACTGCAATCAAGATTTCATAACCTATGGAGCCACAACTTTAAGAATACAGACCTTTTAAAATTTATAGTGCTGGATGAACTCCACACCTATGACGGCGCAAAAGGATCTGATGTTGCAAATTTAATACGTCGCTTAAAGCTAAAACTCAAGCTGCCTAAAGATCAAATTATTCCCATAGGAACATCTGCAACAATGGGTGGCGGAGATCAAGGGAAGCTAGAACTGGTAGATTTCTTTTCTAAAGTATTTGGAGTAAAAGTTACCACTGATGCTGTTATAGAAGAACAGCGTTTAGAGCCAGATGAATTTTTTGATGATAATATAGAAGAACCTATTATTGATGTTACCCAGATTCAAAATTGCACTTTTGAAGAAAACGATACCTACGATAGCTATTTAGAAAGACAATTGGTTTTTTGGAGTTATGCAGGCTTATCTCCTAAAGATTTAGGAGATGCACTCAAAAAAAACAAATGGTTTTTTGACCTGTTGAAAATTTCAAAATCTAAAGTAGTTGAAATAAAACCACTGCTTAGAAGGTGGCAAGAAAAAATAGGCCTTGAATTAGATGATAAACAGATTCATTTACTTTTTGGCTCTTTACTGGCGCTTATAACGTATGCTAAGGAACAATCTGGTTCAAAACAGTTTCCTTTTTTGTATCTGCAAATCACATACTGGTTACGTAGTCTATCCAAAATAGTACGTAAACTACAACCAACAGCAGTTTTTGAATGGGAAAGCGATATGAACCCTAACGATCCAGTAAAAGCTTTACCGCCATACTTTTGTAGAGAATGCGGTGGTAGTGGATGGATAGGAATCAAGAAAGAGCAAAACGCTCATTTTGAAGAAGACTTATCCAGAACACGCCAACAATTAATGGCGCACAGCCAGAACAAGAACTTATATTTTATTAGCAGTCTTGAAGAACGTGATTATCCAGAAGTTTATGCATCTGATTACACACACTCTGGAGATGCGATAGATGGATATTTACATCCACACTCGTTAAGTATTTACGATAATTATGAGAGTGATGAGTATTTCAAAATATTAGGGACACGTATTGTTGAAGGAAATAGAATAGATAAAATCTGCCCACATTGTAATTCTCGTAATACACTTGCACTTATAGGAACTGGTGTGCCAACCTTAGAATCTATAGCAACAGCTCAAGTACTTGCCACAGCGACAGATCCTACAAAAGATGGACAACGTAAATTACTTGCTTTTACTAATGGGGTTCAAGATGCAGCGCATCAAGCAGGTTTTATAGAAAATAGAAACTTCCGTTTCGGTATGCGTCACGCGATACAAGCGATATTAAAAGATGTAAAAGAACCTATTACACTACCACAGGTATATGATAGATTTATAGAACACTGGAAAGAACATTCTGACGATGAAGGAACAGGGAATTTAGAAGCCTATTATTACAAGTTTTTTCCGCCAGATTGTGAAGCGAGATTAGAAATAAGCGATTACAAAAATAAGGATGGAAAATTAAGCAGTGTTTTTGACAAAGAGTTTTCTAATAGAATGTCTTGGGAAATATGGTCTGAGTTCTCATATAGTGCGATGATAGGTCGTACACTTGAAAAAACAGGAGCATCTGCAACCTATTTTGATACCGAGTTAATGAGTGAGGTTTATGACCAAATGAAATATTGGTTAGACGAAAATCAACTTGGAACTGCAATTGATAAAGAGCCTTTTTTGAAATTCTTAAACGGTTTCTTACACAGGCTACGAACGAAAGGTGGTGTAGATCATAAATACCTGAAAAAATATAGAACAGAAAAAACGAGTTCCTATCTTTTAGGAACCAGAGGAAATGTTAACAAACAATACTTCTTGATGAAAAATTTTGGGCAATCGTCAAGACTACCCAAGTTTTTAGCTCTTGCAAGTGGAACAAATACTAAAGCTTTTGATGTTGTTCAAACGACTACTAAAGACAATTGGTTTAGCGCTTATTTTAAAAAATGCTTTCAAGAGATTATTCAGGAAGAAACGATTTTAATAAATGACTTTTACGCGCAATTATTAGATTATCTAGACGCAAATAAAATATTAGATAAACGTGTTGCAGCTGGAGTAACTAATTATGGACTATCTGAGGATAGTATTTATTTAAGTGCAGAAGTAGCACACTATGGATGCTCTAAATGTGGTCATCAAATCAATACAGGTGCAGTACAAGCTCCGTTAGTTGATGGAATGAAATGTTTACAATACCGATGTCAAGGCCAGTATAAAGTTGCAGAAAACACACCATTAGATTATTACCGTATGGTTTACAATCGTGGACGCTCATTACGGATTTTTGCAAAAGATCATACAGGACTTATTGATAGAAACGAGCGAGAAAAACTGGAATATGACTTTAAAAAACAACCCAAACAAAATAGTACCAACGTATTAGTAGCGACATCTACTTTAGAAATGGGTATTGATATCGGTGATCTTAACGTTACCTTTAACTCATCCTTACCACCAGAAACTGCAAATTATTTACAGCGTATAGGACGTGCAGGAAGATCAAGTGGTACATCAATGATATTAAATCTTGCAGGGCGTGATGCTCACGATTTGTATTATTTCCAAGACCCACAGGATATGATGAGTGGAGAAATTAAAACTCCAGCTTGCTATTTAGAAGCTAAAGATATTTTAAAACGACACTTTATGGCGTTTTGTTTTGATAATTGGGCAACACTTGATCCAGAGGAAAACAAAATACCACCGCTTATAAGAATGTTGAGATTGAAATCACTAAAACCAGGTGATCCAAATTTCTTGTTTCAGAAAATAGCATCGTATGTAGAAAGCAATAAAACGGTGTTATATGAATCGTTTGTTGATCAGTATAAGGATCAGTTAGGAGAAAAATCACTTAGTCTTGAATCTATATTTGAAGATTTGAGCTCTGGGCGATTAATTAATAGGCTAACACGTATTCATAAAGATTTATTAAGCGAATTAGATTACTATGCTGGCAAGGTAAAACAAGTAACTAAAAGACTTAAAAACTTACCAGAAACAGGTAATGAAACGATAATTCTAAAGAATGAGAAAAGGGCATTATCTAGTGCTATCCATAATATTAATAATCGTAATGTTATTGAGTATCTAACTAATGTAGGCGTATTGCCTAACTATGCTTTCCCTGAAACTGGTGTTACATTAAATGCCCAAATTAAAAGGAAGAAAGAAGTTGATGGTAAAACAGAATATAAATATGAGGATTTTAGCGAAATAGTTAGACCTAGTTCATCAGCGTTGACAGAGCTTGCTCCAGCGAATACTTTTTATTCTCAAGGACACAAATTAAAATCTGAAGGTTTAGAAATTAAATCACAAGAAGACTATGAAGAACATCGTTTTTGTAGCAATTGTGATCACGTGAAGAAAGAGATTGATGTAGAAGAAAATCAACAAACCCAATGTCCTATTTGTGGTCACGGTTCTTGGTCTAGTTTAAATAACAGGAAATTTCTCGTTAGACTTCAAGGAGTTTTATCGGTTAACGATAAAGAACGTTCCAAAATCACAGACTCTTCAGATGATAGAGAGCGTAAATTTTATCAAAAATCGGTACACATAAAAATTAATCATTCTTCTTCTCAAGGTGCTCACGTTTTAAAGAGAGTACCATTTGGAATTGAATTTTTTCAAGACGTAGACTACTTAGAAATAAATACTGGTATTAGAGAAGAAGGTTTCTTCGGTACCAGAGAGATTGAAATTAATGGAGCAAAGCATCCGCAGGTAGGTTTTGTCGTATGTAAGACCTGTGGAAAATCAACAGAACGCCCATTAACAGCAAGGGAGATAAACAATAGAGACAGAGCCTATCATTTTCCGTATTGTTCTAATCGAGAAGCGCTTTATGAGGATGCAATCGATGATGTTTTTAATGAGATTTATTTGTATCGTAAATTCAATACCGAAGCCTTATCTATTCTTCTTCCCATTGAAGATTTTAGATCTGAAGAACGTATTGCCTTATTTAAAGCAGGTCTTCAATTAGGTTTAAAAGAATACTTTAAAGGTCGTCCAGATCATATCTTAATTAGAGAAAATGAGATATTCAATAAAACGACAAATAGAAAGGATAGATACCTCGTTTTCTATGAAACTATTCCTGGAGGAACAGGATATCTATCTAAGCTTTTTGATACCACTGTTTTTACAAAAATTTTAGAAAAAGCGTATGAACGTATTGCTTTCTGTTCTTGTAAGCAGGAAGGGAAAGATGGTTGTTATAGGTGTATTTACACTTACGGAAATCAATATGAGAGAACCATTTTAAGTCGTTCTGAAGCTGAAGAACTATTCTCTAATATCTTAGAAAAAACGGATGAATGGAATAGTATAGAAAGCCTTCAAAATGTAAGTACATTCGGCAATAATGAAGAGTCTGATTTAGAATGGAAGTTTGTAACGCTTCTTGAAGATTTTGCGAATAAATTTCCAGGATCATCTTTTAAGCCAGATAACGAAATGGGGCTTAAAATTTATAAACTTAAACTCGTTTACTATGGTAGCGAAATTGTCTATAAAGTATATCCCCAAAACTTACAAAGGTGGCTTTTTGGAATCGATAAGAAAACACGTCCTGATTTTGTTTTAAAATGTGTGGGACTCACTAAGGATGGAAAGAAGTCTACATTAGATGAAATCGAAACCATCAAGGATATTGTAATCTATCTTGATGGTTATGAGTATCACGCAAGTAAAAATAATAGCGAGCGATTCCCCAAAGATTTAGAAATTAGAAACAGCATTATAAAGTCTGGTAGATATAATCAATGGATATTTACTTGGAGCGATTTTACAGAGTCTATTTTTAATGATAAGGATGCCATAGGTTTAAATTTTATTAGCAAAGGCGCAACTGATTTAAGGCAAAACGAGAAGTTTATTAAAGAGAAGTTTTTCCTAAAACATCCTAAGTTTAAAGGCTATGATTTAAAAGACTTTTATTACAACAACAATGCTACACGGTTTTTTCAGCTCGTTATAAATCCAGTCACAATAGTTGATAATAAAAACTGGTCAAGTTTAGTTGTTTTGGCTCCTAAAAGTGGAAGTTTAAATGATTTTTATTCAATGACTAGTCTTGAAAAAATAATAGAGAATAAGAGTTTAAATGACATAAACACGGATGAGCCTAATTTATCAAATTATGTTTATGCTGATAGCATATTACTAAAAGATGAAGCTACTTTTGGCCTGTTTATTCGCCCTAAAGACTTTGAACTGAAAGGCTATGGTTATTACAAAACAGTTCCGTTTTGGGATAAAGATAATTGGGCTTTATTCTGGAGGTTCTACAATTTAACGCAATTTCATAATCTACAGGTGCATTCTTTTGATAAAGAAACCAAAAAAGAGACGCCAATATCAGAAGGTGCTGTAAGCGAAAAGATACTGCTTAACTTCTCCGAAGAATTACACGATATAGTCAAGCTACTTGCTAAGAATGGTTTTGATTTTAATGCAGACACAGATTTTGATTTGATGGATAATGATGTCATTTTAGCATCTGCCGAATTAGGCTCTCACGATAAAAAATTAGTTGTGAACCCATTTGACTCAGAATCAGAAGAAATATTTATAAAAAATGGATATCAGGTTTTTACTCCTGACAATTTTAAATTAGAAAAATAAGATGAATCACGCCATAAAACTGTTTATACACGACTCATTTTTTGATGCTTTCTCTGTTCTTCCTCGAAAGATACAGAAGAAAACTAGGGAGTTTATGAAGAAATTCAAAGAAGACCCTAAGTCAAGTGCTATCAACTATGAGAAAATAAATACATTCAAAGATCAATCACTTAGAACAGTCAGAATAGATCAAAAATACCGTGCTATTATTCAAGCTCCAGAAGAAGGTAATGGGTTTCATTTACTTTGGGTAGACAATCACGATGAAGCAATGGATTGGGCTGAGAATAAAGTTTTTGAATGGAATGCCAGTACGCAGTCATTTCAAATGTATGACCGTCCTAAAACTCAACCTAAGTCTGTATCTTCTGACATTAAAGTAAAGGATTCCACGCTACTTTATACATCATATTCAGACGATCAATTAACAAGTATAGGTGTACCTAACGACCTTATTGAATTAGTGAAAAGTATTGAGCGTGTAGATCACTTAGAAAGCTATGCGTCTAATCTTCCATCAGACGTTTATGAATATCTATACTATCTATCTGAAGGTATTTCTATTGATGATATATTAGAAGAAATAGAAGCTGGTAAAGTTGCTGATAACGAAACACTGAGTCCTAATGCTCAAAAGAATGTATATGTACTTACTGACGATAGTGAGCTTGAAAATATTTTGTCTGGAGACTTTGAAAAATGGAAGTTATTCCTTCATCCTTCTCAACGTTCTATAGCTTATGGAGAATTTAAAGGACCATTAAAAGTTACGGGAAGTGCAGGTACAGGTAAAACTGTTTGTGCATTACACAGAGCCAAGTACTTATCGCAAAAATTAGAATCATTTGACAAGCCAATACTTTTTACAACATTCACAAAAAGCTTAACGCAATATCTAAGTACCGTAACTGAAAAATTTAGCATACCTGATAGTGAAATAGTAATTTCAAATATTGACAAATTAATTTTTGAATTAGCTCGTGATTTTAAAGTGATAGATGAAACGTCAGGAATGATTAATAGCACTCAAGAGCTAGAACTATGGAAAGAGATTATTGAATTTAATCCCTCTACATTTGACGAAAACTTTCTGCAAAATGAGTATAATGATGTGATTTTAGCAAATTCCGTAAAATCAGTTAAGGAATACTACAAAACGTCGAGAGTTGGTCGTTCTGTTAGAATTGGTCGTCAAGACAAGACTCAAATTTGGGAGCTTTGCGAAGAGTTTGTCAAAACAAAAGAGTCTAATTACACTAAGTTTGAGTTATGTAATTTATTAATCGCACATTTCAGAAGTACTGTTGAAAAACCTTTCTCTCACATTATTTGCGACGAAATTCAAGACTTTTCAAACCTTGAATTATCACTATTAAGAGTATTAGTAAATGAGAAAGAGAATGATTTGTTTTTGGTTGGTGACCCATTTCAAAACATTTATGGAAGAAAAATTAATTTCTCTAAGTCAGGTATTCACATCCGTGGTCGTAGATCAAGAAAATTAAAAGTGAACTATCGAACTACCGAAGAAATAAAAAAGAAGGCTGTTAGCATATTATTAGATACACAGTATGATGATTTTGATGGAGAGAAGGAAACGAATACAGGATACGTTAGTCTAATGCACGGTTCAGATCCTACGTATCAAGTTTTCTCAAGTCCCGAAGAGGAAGATCAGTATATTTCTGAACAGATAGAAAAGTTACTAAGTAATGATAATGTTAACCCAAGTGACATCTGTATCGCAAGCAGAACAAATCGATTAGTTGATGAAAGCAAAAAAATGCTTAACGAGATTCAACAAAAGTACACAGATATAAAGGCTACAATAAGACCAAGTGAATCAATAATAGTATCAACCTTTCACAATTTGAAAGGACACGAGTTCAAACATTTATTTGTTAGAGGTTTTAGTAAGGACTATGTGCCATTTAGACATCCTGGTTTTGATGTTTATTCAGATATCCAGAAAAAGGAATATCTTAAGCAAGAGAAATCTCTTTACTATGTAGTTTTTTCAAGAGCAATTCAAACGCTAATGATTACAGGTGTTGGCGAAAAGTCAGATTGGATATTTGAGTAACTCAGAATTAACATATTGCAACAGAATAAAAATTTTGATTTTCAAAATAACAAGATACCGTTATCCTGCGTGTCTATGTAAATTCCCTGAAAATGCTCAAATGATGGATATATGCGAACGGTATAAAAAAGTAGTGTAGTCTATGAATGACAATTTAATAAATGAAACTGTAAATCAATTATTAGATTTCAACACTTCAAAGCCCTTGTCTCACTATGTTACTTTTAATGGAAATAAGATAAGGTACACTAAGGTTCCTAAAGAGAAAAAGGGACTCTATGCTTTTTGGTTGCTGAATAATGATCGTGATGTAGAGAAACTTAATAGGTTATTAGAAATAAAAGGACCAGGTAACGAGCTTTACCCATTTACTTGGGACTGGAATGTGAATGAAAAAAGCATATTAGTTTATGTCGGCAAAACAACTACGTTTAAGAGCAGATTGGCGCAACACTTAAAACTAAAAACTTTTAATTGGGAAGTGCCAGAAGACAAAACAAGTCCATATAAATCTACAACGTCCTGTCAATTAAGAAGCGGTATTGAGCATTTACTTAGTGGAAATACCCAACCAACTAATCTTGGATTAGATTTTATTAGAGACAGAATCCGAGTTTCGTATATACCATTAGACGGTTTAGGAAATCGATTCTTTGCAGAGGATCTTGCTATTGGTAAAGGTAAGCCTTGGTTTAATGTAGATTCAGAGCGTTAAGGGTCTAAATCGTTCATTATAATTGACTGTTAAGTGACAATGAACAGTCAATTATAATGAACACTATTACTTTAAGATTTTAACCTCATACTGATACCTGAAAACACTAGTCCGAGTGACACAATACTTTCCAATAACCGTTTCCCAACCCAAGATAGTCTTAATTCCCAAATCCTTAAAGGTAGAACGCCCGATATCTTGTGTCCGTCCCATTTTTACAAGTTCGTCTAGTATAGTCTCGTCAGTTGTTTTTTGAGTTAGTTTATTTGATTTCTCTGTTGTGACTTTTTCAAGTTTAGGTTCATCTTCAAGAACTTCTTCAATATCATTAAACTCCAGTTTATCGGCGTATTCTTCGTCTATATCTTCTAAGATTTCTAAATCAAGAGATTCAAGTTGCTCCAATAGATTTCCTTTTTCACAATCTGAAACCGTTTCTAACAGTTTGTGCATTCTATCAAAGATTTCAATTTTTTCTTGAATGGGTTGAAGTAAGAGCTTTGTATCAAGTTTGTTGTTTTTAAGGACTATTTTATGTTCAATTTTCTTCATAGTGTTATGCTGTTATTGGGATAAGTTGTTCGTTTTCTACCATTGCATTTTCAATGATATTTGATAGCGCAGCAGTTGCGAGAGACGTCGCGATGATAATGCCGGTTGTTTTCAATAATTCGGCACCTCTTGGGATTTGAAATGCAAATTTTTCTTTGTTCGCGTTCTTACCTAAATTATAATAGATAAGCGCTTCTGCAACACCTATGGCTAGACCAGCACCTGTAATGATTAATACTTTTTTATTCATAGTTATTTGGTGGCTTTTTCTTCCATTTTGTCATACTTCTCCTTAATGGCAAGTTCTCCAGCTTCGGCACGTACAAAGTTGATTCCATAGGTGTTCATAATACCTCTGTGTGCGCGGAGCAGAATCTTTTCGGCTTCCTTCTGCATCTTCACATTATCCTTGTGCGCTGGCGGAATCAAATTAGCAATCGCGATAAAATGATTCTTGATTTTGGTATGGCGCATTGGCTTGGGCTTCTTAGGCTCATTCTTGCGTTTTTCTTCATTAAATCGTTTGATTTTTAACCGACACGCCTTTATGTCTTTACTCAAACTATCCAGTTCTTTTTTGACTGTTGTAGTTGGTTCTTTGTCCTTTTTTGGAGCATCCTTTTTAGATTCAGAAGATTCCTTTTTGGAAGACTCTTTTGCTTCTTTCTTTTCTGATTTCTCAGCTTTTATAGCATTAGGTGCAAGACGTTCTACTAACAAAAAAACCTTTTCAATGTTCTCTTTGGCTATTTCTTCAAAAGCCTTTTTATCATTGGTTTCTTTGTAGTCATCCAGTATGTCCTGCACAGCAGTTTGTAACGCTTCAGGTTGTACGTTGCTCATATCGAGCGCTTGTAATTTTTGTATGGTCATCGTTTATTTTTAAGCTGCGATTAGTAATTCTAGTTCCAAGAGGTCTAATGCTCTTGCACGTTCTTTTTCTTGAAGGCGTATGATCTCTTTAGCATCGCTACGGTTATCATTCTGCTTCATTTTAGGATGTAGCATCTCATATAAAAGCGCATCTGCTTCTTGGGCTTTTGCATCAGATTTGCTGAAATCTTCAGAAGTTGATTTTATAACTTCCCAAGCCTTTACAGGATCAAGTTTACTGCCTGTGAGATCTACAATTTCATCTTGATTTTTAATCTTCAACGCCTTTAGCGCTTCCTTGGTTATATTCTTAGTTTTATACATTTTCTATAATTTATGATCGATGGCATATTGTTGATGGTACAGCGGTTCCAGCGACCAGATAAAATCATTGGCTTCCTCTTGGTCTGCATAATGAATGGAACACAATTGCGATGTTCCATCAGTTTTAAAACACTCATAACGGTAGCATTGCACAGGATTATCTTCGTTTGAAATATCAATGGTTGTCCAGCGCAGGATTAAAGTGTTTTTACGCTTTCGCGAAAGCATAATCTGAAAATCTGTACATCGTTCTTTACAGGCCTTATTGATTTCAATCGCTCTGTCCATTATCTTGTGAATGACACTTTGCTTCAAGTTTTTTTTATCCATTTGGCTGCAACTGGGTTTTATAATTAGTAATGATTTGTGACACTTCTTTTACTGCCGAATCCATCGAATAACTTTGTTCAAACACGAAACCTTTTGGGTTGATTGCTTTCGCGAAAGCGGTACCCATACTAGCTGAAATAGTTCCCAAACCAGAAGGAATCGTAAGACCGAAATAGTTGCTCATCGCCACTAACGATTTAAAACCACGAAATCTGAAATAACGAGGATCACTACTCATCAATAGCAATTGGTTTTTATCCAGTTTATCCTGAAAGCGTTTCACGCGTACACAACCCATCGTGACCTGATTATTGAAAGAAGTACCCAACATCACATTCACTTCAACCGAAACGCCACGCAATTCCATAAACTCCACAAGCTCTGCACAAGCGAGACCTACATAAAGCAAATCGTTACCCTTTACGTGCGCATTTGCACCAGCCATAATGTATAATTGAAGCGACTGATAAGACATTTGTTTATCCTTGAAATAGGCAAACACGCTCTTTACAGAGGTCATCACTTTCTTGTTGCCCAACTCAATATTCATCTGGCTTACAGAAGTGTTAAGTGGCGAAGTGGTATTGATAGGAAACTGTTGATACATTCCCATCGCAGCACGCTCAAAAGAAAATACGCCAAGACCACGATCGTTATAAGCCATCTTTGGTTTTGGCATTACAGAATCGTTGAGATACTGCAAATAATGTGTGAGCTTTTCCTTGATTTTTGGTTGAATCTTAGCAATCAGAGGCATCCCTAAAAAGGTACGATGTTCGTTAAGTTCCTTAACCGTTTTGGGTGTTGGTGTGCCGTACCAATCTGTTCCGCTTTGTAGTTGGCTATCGGTACTTTCTTTAATAAAAGTCCAACGCGACTGATTTGCAGACGATAGATTTTTAGTCTCATCATCTACAAAAGCATTGAAAGCAAAGACACTATCAAATAAAAGATAGTTGTATTTGCCATCAGGACTTTTAAGGGTATGTTGTTTCGGTGCGCTCACGTATGCTCATAAAAGTAAATTTTGAGGTGATGTAAGTTGCGGTATGAGATTGTAGTTTGGGACGTAGAATGTCACAAAAAAATTAAGACTTTTTTATTTAATAAGATATCTAACTACTTTTATCCCAAAGGAAAAATATTTTGAGAATAGAAAAGTTACACATATTTGAGACCAATACGGATGCAACTGCATCATTGAGAGGATATAATTATCAAATATTAAAAACAGTAGAAAGTTGGGTAGAGAATTTTCTACTAAAAAAAGATGATGAGATTTATTGCGATTTTGAAGAAGATATTTTTGAAAAAGATACTATCGCTAAAGAAGCTAAATTTCGCCAGATCAAGCTTTACTCAAAAAATTTTTCATTCTCCAGTGAAGAAGTAAATAAGTGTATCGCTCACTTTTTTATGCTTCACGCTAAAACTGATTATCAAGATTATGATAAATCCTTTGTGTTTGAAGCGAATACAAATGTGGCTCAAAAAAAAGGCGATAATGATGCAGAGCTTTTAAGAGAATGGTATGAGCATCAAGATAGTTTCTCTGAAGAGTTACAAAATAGATGTGCCGCAAAAGTGAAAAGTATAGTTTCAGACTATATTACAAAGCGGACTAAGGCTCTGGAAGATAAAGTAGAAGACTCAGTTTTAGAAGAAGCTACCGAAATATTTGATGCCTTAACGGAAAACGATTGGGTGAATTTCACAAAGCTTATTAAATGGGATTTTAAGAACATAGATCCTGAAAGCGAATTTATCAATACAAAAAGTAATATTGAAACATTACTACTACAATTGCCATTTCAAATAGATAAGTCAAACGTTACTGCTGCTTTTGGATTACTTATCGCTAAGGCTTGGGATAAAGCCTCAGAGACTAATCCAGTGAATAAAAAACTAACCTCAGAAAGTCTGACTGAACTGCTTGTGAAAATCGCAGAAGAAGATTTTAAATGGTATTGGGAATGCTACTATAAATGGAAGGATGCTGTCAAAATTGATTCTTTAGTTACTGGCGAGTTCTTTGAAATTATTGATGCCATACGATTTTGTAGACATAATCCTGTACTCTTAAATCATTCTAATGAATGGGCCAGACTACTCACTCAATATATTGAGCTTCCCAACATCGATGATCAATTGAAAAGAAATGCAGTATATGAATTATTATGGCTCAATCTAAAGCCTATAGATTACAATACTATTCCAGAAGGTAGCGTCAAAGGAATGAATGATTACTTCGATTTTTACTTTCAAGATTTTGAAATTTTTCAGTCCTCTCAAGAGATAGAAGATGCTCAAAGCCTTATAAATATTGCTTTTGCAGCCACAGCCTTCGATAAATCGGACTTGACTATGGAAGTTGTAAAACAATGGTTTGATGACATCGAGAAGATCATTTTAAAACGTCTGGACGAAGCCCAAGACCCAAACCAATTATGTCATCTTTTAGAAAATTTAGCAACGCACTACCTGTTTCTTGAAGCCGGTAATCTTGTGGAAAATGAACTATCAATACTTACAAAACCTCTTTATAAAATATTGTCTCATATCGATGATGCCCAACTCTACAATATCACTTCTTTAAACAATCGCCTCAACACCTACATTAAATTGTTAATTCAGAATGAAAGTGAAAAAAACGAGGGGATAATTGAGGCATTAGAACATTTTATAGAGAAAATAGAGCCTATAGTATCGCAACGTTATGGTGCGTATGGTTCTGCAAAAGTTGAAATCCAGAAAGGTATAGAATACCTTAAAAGTACAAATCCTAATTTTTCTTTAAAGGCATTGAATTCGTTTCATAAAGCCAAATCACTTTGGTATCTTGAAGAGAGTTTTGAAGGTTACGTACTTGCACTTATTAATATTGCTCAACTTTACGCTTCCATAGGACTAAATATGGCAGCAAAATACTATGCCATTAGCGCATTATGGGCAAGTGCTCATAAAGGCGATAGTAAAATGCTAAAACGTATAGCAGATTCACTATCCATAGTCTTTCATTCAGACTTCAAACAAGGCTCTTGGATGAGTGCAATACTATCTTTTGCAGATTACTTAAATGCCAGAAATGAGTTTAGAGCATCAGAATTAGATGCTGAAATTGATATAATGCCATTTAAGGCTATGCAAGATTTAGCATTTATATTTTATGTAGTGCCAAAAATTGAACCAAATCTCGATGTGCTAATAACGTATCATAAAGGATTGACGAGTAAAATTGCAGAAGGCTTTGTACCTGAAGTATTAACCCAACTTGAAACCTTACTTCCAGACAATGATGCTATTAATAATAGTTTAGTTAATAAATTGACGGATAGTCCAATTAACGATGTCGGATCTATTCGTAATATCTGTTTTAATGCTTTGGGTATTCGATGGGAAATACAATTCTCAAATACATTTGAGATGAACGCGGTTTCAGAGGAATTCTGTGGAGTAATGCAAATTGTACTGGCAGAAGTGGCGCTTTCAAAAACTGATTTTCATTTAATACGAGGTGGAGTTTCTATAAATCTGGAAATGAGTGATGTTTTTAAAGCCCCAAAGCTACAACCCTCTAATGAAAAGATTGAATGGACGGTTTACGTGAAAGAGCTGGATACTACTGAAAAAGCTGAAATAGTAATGAATACCTCTTTCTGTGTAACAGCTATGAGAACTATTTTGAGTAATCTCAGTCTTTTGGAATATGAAGAGTATAGTACTGCATTCATTCAATTATTTGAAAAAACAGATCTATCAGGAAAAACACTTCAGGTAGGTCTTTATCAGAGAATGTATAGATCAATATTGCCAAGGGCTAAGTTTGATAGTTTGCAAAGAGAGCATTTTGATTCTGTGTCTCTGGATAATGTTGACCTACCAGCAACTAACCAATTTATGAAATGGGATGATTCAATTAGTGCTAAATATGACAAAGCCTTATTTACATCGCAGATAGATTTACGATTTAAGCGATTACATAAAAACAGTCATATTACAATCTCAAAGTTGCTTAAAAATGATGTCTTTATTAAGCTTGTGAAGGATTTGAGAATTCAAGGTTGGCAAGACTGGCATATTTTCTTGAGTATCAATAATTTTATATTAGACTATAAATCGAACAAAAAATTAGAAGATTACACATTTAAATCAGAAGAAGAATATCGTAGTAAAAAACAAGAAATATTTAATGAGATACGAGAGCAAGATGAAAATGATTTTTATATTGAGTTTCCTATTGAAGCATTCACTTCCGATGAGTTTGCTTTTCAAATGAAGCATACTATTCCAATAATATTAGAGTCTTTCGGATTGGTAATTCCTTCTAAATACCCAAATTTTGAAGCAATCAAAGAATTTCTTGATATTAGGTTTAATATGGCAGAAGATGGTTCTGGCGGAAATAGCCCTTTTGAGAATATTGAATAACTTACCCAATCCGCCTCTTAAACTCAACAATAAAAGCCTGCTTCATCCCACTACTTTTATAAGAATTCAAGAATCCTTCAAGGTTGATTTCAGCCTTAATGTGTTCTGCTTTTTCTTTGGTCATTGCAATGAAATAACTGTGTAAAGAGTCTTTGAGCGTTTTACCATTAGGCATCTTGCGATAGGTTTTTCCAAACTCATCTTTCATTCCTGTTTCTCGCTTCATTTCAAGCTCATAGGCACGTTCAAAGTTGAGCATTGTACGAAGTGTCATAATATCTTCTGTATCGTCGTCTCCAGCTTCTTTTCCTTCATATTTGAGGATAGCCTTTCTAATAGTCAAACAGATATCTACAACTGCTGGATAAACAAGTTGTCGTTCCAAGGTTTCATTAAAACCAATGCGATAAATACAACCGCTAAAACGGTCAAGCAAAGACGCATCTTGTTTGTTATTCCCAACATAGTTTCCACTTGCACCTTTACCAATAACATTCCCAGTTGCAATGCAACCAAAGTTTCTATGTTTCTTAATAGGCTCATTATTTCCATTAAAGATGATAGCATCTTCACGCGCACTTTTTGCTAAGGCATCATTTAATAATCCAGCGGTATTAGCATCAAGCTTTGGCATTTCGTCCAGGATTAAAACTTTTCCATCACGCCAAGCTTCGATAAGAGCACCTTCTTTGTAACCAGAAATAGTTTGACCACCTTTAATATCAATAGGAGAGGTCCACTGATTGCAGTTTACAATAGTGAATGGTAATTCCTGACCATCATTTTCGGCACGTCCTTTTATCGCATAAGCTATTTTCTCGCCTATCGTAGTTTTTCCTGTTCCGGCACTTCCAACTAAGTATGGATTGTTTCCAACACTCAAATCATCCATAATTTTCATAAACTGCGGAATCTGCTGTACTTCTGGGATATCTAATTTTCTATTGTTCATTATGCAGTTGCTAATTGTAGTTGATTAATAAGTCTATCGATGGCTTCTATTGGTGTTATCGTATCTTCATAAAATACTCGTCCGAGATCTTGTGCTGTATAATAACCAAAGACAAATTCAGCATTACCATCTTCGTGTAGATTATTCAACATAAAATACCCCATTGTCTCAATTGCTTCGTGTAATGGTTGATCTCTCACTTCTTCAATAACGGCATTAAAATCATCTTTAATTCCTGTCTGAAGGATAGTCGTTTTCCAATCTTGGTAAGGTTCTTCAACGTTCTTAAAAATCGGAATCAGCGAGTAATTGTATTTCTCCTTATCCGTTAATGGACGGTTGTAAATCACGAGACCAAACTCATAATCTGCAGTCGGTTCTTCATAACTAACAAAACCGATGGTAGGATTACTTCCTTGGCCATACGCACGACCTAACTGATATTTGAAGTTTCCTTTTTTCTGTTTGGTTTGTGCTTTCCAATCGGTTTCATTTTCAATTTCCCAATCTTCTAACTCACGCGCTTTACCCATATACTGCACTTGAAAAGCATCCAGTCGATTTAAAAACGGTTGTAAATTTTCCAAATGTAATGCGCCAGTCATATCTCCAGCATTTTGTACAAAGTCTGGCAATTCATCTTGCGACTGTCCAGATTCACGTCTCAATAGCGAGCGCAGCTTTTCATCAATGACCGCTGGATAGAGATCTCGCTTATCAAGATAGACTTGGAAGTAATTATCACTTATTCGCTTTGCGCGAAAACTCAATTTATGATCTGCAAAGAAGTCGTCTAAATCTAATTTACTAATAATTGGATAGGCTTCAGAAACAGGTAGCAATGCCGAATCTGCTTCGCCTTCTTTACCAAAGTCGCGATGTAATAAGATTCCGTTTTTAATAGTTCCTTCTTTGGTGTTGTACTTGATCAACTTGTTTTGAGTACCAATCTGACCTGAAGCACCTACGATGTTTTCGGTCAAAATATGACGTCGTTCTCTTTTGGAAGATGCTTTTTTAATGAGTTCGTTCCATTCCAGATTCACCATTTGCACATCGGCATCGGTAATGCCACGACTCTCTGTAAACACTTGGCTAATGAAACTCTGTTCGGCAGGCTGTAAACTGTAGGTTAAAATCTTACGGGAATCCGTAACGCCAAATTTTAAACTGATATTACTTAAGGTGTATGGGTTCTTTCCAGATTTTCCAATGCTCACACCTAAGAAGATTCCCCAAGATGGTTTAATGGTCGTACCAATAAAAGGCACACGAATAACATCACCAATATTCCACATATTGATGTAGCGCAGAATGATGCCTTGAATGTTTTCTAGACCAGCGATATAAGTAGCGAGCTGCGAAGTTTTTTGATTGATAAGCGCTTCCAACTTGTTCCAGTCCGATAGAATCTTTTCGTTTTCTTCTTCAGTTTCTCCACTTCCGCGTTGTGGTAGTAGTTCACGATCTTCTTTTAGCTTTTCAATGACTTTAAAGCGCTTTGCTTTTCGGTCTTCTAACAATTTAGGATAAGCCTCATTGATTTGATCTTCTAACTTCAAACGCACTTGAACTGGCTTTTCTCCATCAAGCGCATCTTGAATGCGTTCATCAATATCCTGTTTGGTAAACGGACGTTTCAAGTTATTCACTATGGTAATATCACGCACGGTGTCTTTACCAAATGGTGTGCGACCACCTTGACCTTTTTGGAATAAGAATCGCTTTTTTACTTCCGCATCGAGCGGTAGGAATTCGGTTTCCAAATCGTACGTGCCTTGTTGCTTTTCTAACTTGATTTGATGGTCATAACGTTCTAATAAATCATCATACAAAGCATCTTGGTCTTCCACTTTAAGTAATCCAGCTCTTCCTGTTAATTGACGGATAGCGCCTTCTTTAAAACCATTACGTTCATAAGATATGAATCCACGTTTATCTGTTTTCTTTTGATAGGTAGGATAGCCTAATTGCTCCATCATTTCCTGATTCTCATCAACCCAATTCCACGCTGCAATGTCTCCATATTTGTTTAAGAAGTCTGCGCTTTTTAAGGTATCGTCATTGGTTTTTTGAGAGCCTGTTGTATTGGCATCCAGCGATTTTAATTTGGCTTTAAGCATTGTCATCAGTCGCTTTTCCGTAGGAATGTCGCTTGTGATATAGTAGTACTCTGGCAAGTTCACTTGACCTGTACGATTGATTCGTCCACGTTTTTGAACTTCGGTATTGATGTCCAATTCAAACTGATGTACAATCATTGCTCGTTGACGTTGGTCTTTAAAATCTTTACTTGCGTGAGCAGAAGATCCCGTACTACCGCTTTGATTGATAAGCAACACATCATAATTGCCACTATTGAACAATCTAAAAGACTTTTCTGTATTACTTCGGAAAGATTCTACAACCGCTTCATCTTCTGTTAAATCAATACGTTGGTTACGACCTGTCACTTCAGCAACTTTGAAAAACATATCCGAATGACCACCTAAGTGCTTGGGTTTCTTTTCCGTTTGTAATAAATGAATCAACTCGTCAATAGGCGAAATAGAAAGTCCAGAACTTTCTAATAACATTCGTTTTTTAATATCGTTGTACTTCTCAATTCCATTTTGAGGTAATTCTTCCAACTGGATTCGCTCTCTGGTTTTTTCACCATCAATCGCTACATAGTTGTAATTGAAAATTCCATCGAGTCCTTTGACTAAAGTCCTAACAAAGTCCAGTTGTTCTTTAGGAATCACATCGCCACTTACTAAATTCAAATCTTTCAAGAACGCACCCATTGTAGACTTAAAAGCAATCACTACTTTTTTATCTTCCTTGAGTAATTTGATAGTATGTGCTACTACATCTTTAACCTTTAAAGCAAATAGCATCTGGTCAATAATGTTGAACACTCGAGAGAAATATGGCGATTGTTTCACACCAAGACCTCTTGGCTTAGAGGACATATGCTCGCCTTGCGCTTTCGCAGAAGCGTGAACATCTGCTAATAATGGCGCAACAAACTCCTGTTCAAAAGCCACGACATCATTCATTAAACTAATAATGCGGTTAACGCTCTCACGACTTTTGCTTCTTTGTGGTTCAGCATCGAGTGTGATGTAATCCACATTGATACCTTCATTAGAACGCTGACGTCTAATGAGCTGACCACTTTCTGAAAGATTTGACGCTACAATTTCTTGCAATGCTAATCCACCACTTGTCATTGAACGTACAAAGTTGGAATCAGTTAAACCAGTTTCAGCAATAGCGGTTTTCTTGGCATAGAAAGGCATCACCTCTGGATATTTTGCAAACGTGGCGCTTAGGAAACAACAGGCTCTAGTTTCTGGTAATACTTGACGCATCCAGGTACCGATGATGGAATCGAAACCGCCAGCCATATGCGACTCATCGAGAATGAAGATGAGCTTCTTGTATTTTTTACTTCCATCAATTCCGTTAGTTACCATTTTTTCAATCCACATACGTTTGTATGGATGTGCCGATTGTACCTGAGAATAAGTCGCAAAAATCATATCGTAACCGAGTGGTAAATGATCTAATGTGAGTGGTATTTTAATCGTCGGTACTTTGTCTGGATCTGGCAATTTCTTGCCTATCTTTTTATGGTACTCTATAGACTCTGGACTTTCAGTAGGGAATTCAATTTCGTTTGAAATCAAGTCAGCTTGAGCAGAACTGCTCAGCGGACTAAAAATCACATTCCCGTCTGCATCTTTAATCTTTGCATTGGTATCTGTGTTCACAATAAAGGGTCTGATATTTTCAAAACCTATCGCCTTTAAATCGCGATACATATCTGTAAACAAGTCTGGCTTCTTAGTAAAAAAGACAGGAATATAATCGTTCATAACCGCGTGTCGTATCACCGCAGCAGCTTGCCGACCTTTTCCTATTCCTGTCTGATCTGCTATAATAATGCCTTGCTCATTCTCAAATTGTTTGAGATACAAACCAACCGCATCTACCTGTTCAGCACCTAAGCCATTCCACAATTGCTTAGTGGATTCGTACTTCAGCTTATTTCGCACATAGTTGTCAATATTGCCTTTTGACTTCACAATACTGTTCAGCGACTTTTGAACCTCAAAAGCCATATTGCGCGGAATGAGCGTGTTCATTCGGTACGGTGCTTTTGATTTTGGAACGTATTCAACTAAAGCACTTTCTTGTGTGGCCAGTTTTGCAACTTCTTCTGCATCTTGTTTAAAGTCTGCCTGTTCTATTTCTAATTCTTGATTACTCATTCTTATGTTGGGCTAATGCCTCTAAATAGGTTCGTAATGTGATTTCTGAATACAGTTGAATCGCTTCTTCTTTGTCCATTCCACTTCCATAAAGTAGAGAATCTTGAGGTGCGCTATCGTCCATTTTATCCCAGCTCTCTTTGAGTGTCCAGAGTGCGAGTTGCATCTTGTCCGTATTGGCTAAGAAGTCGGCGATTTCTGCTACCGTTTTCCCTTCGGTATAGACCAACTCCAGATAATCCTCAATAAGAGCAATTGGGTTTTCACCTTTCGCGAAAGCGTGCTCCACCAGTTGATGTAGTTGAATGTAAAGCGCAGCTTCGTGATCTTCATAGCGTTCAAAAGGTTTGGTATTTGTAACCATAAAGAGCTTTGCACTCGTGTCGTTTGTCATTAGTTGATTGTTGAAATAGATCATTTTGTACGTGCGGTTTTAAGCTGTTTTATAATGGTGTCGATATTTGGTTTGATGTGTGATTTTGTTTGCTCCCAGAGATCTTCAAAGGTCTCCACCATATCTTCTAAATGTGGTTGTTCGCTTTTATTTGGTGCTACTCCAGAAGGTTTAGATTTACGACCGCCTATGAGAATAAGCATCGTTTTTGTGACCGCGCCTTGTTTGTTGTAGAGTTTGTAACTGTTCATATTGATTACGTCGTCCACCTTGTAATGACGATACAACCAATTGAAAAATGGACGATATTTTGCAAAGAGTCCATCTTCACCAAAATAAACGTGGCCCATAATGATAATAGCTGCTTTACCATCATCTTTCATAGTATATAATGCCAATCCAGCCATTAAATGTTCCAGGCGAATATGATTAGCCAATCCACGATGCTTGTTGAAGTATTTCTGAATGATTCGTTCTTTATCAAACTTCGTATCATCCCAACTCGCAAATGGCGGATTAGTTACCACGACATCGTGAACTTTGTGCATCATTTCAGGAAAAGGTTCTGCAGCGTTGTCAGAAGTGATCCTACCGAATCCTTGATGCTCCAACGATTGCTTTCGGCTTTTGTCAATCTCGTTGACGTGTGTGATTCTGGGATTAGCTCCTACGAGTAATAATCCGTTTCCAGCACTCGGTTCAAAAATGAATTCAGCTTCGTCCATTCCTGTGTATTGTGCGACGATTGCCCCAATAGGACAAGGCGTGGAATATTGCTTATAAAGTTCTTTGCTACTGTCTGAATAGGCATACGTTGGTTGTGCTTTATTCCAGAATAGCACCATCTTTTTGAGTCGTGCTTCAAAAGGAATCGGTTCTCTATAGAGCATTTTGTACCATAGTAGCCAGCTCAGTTCTACTGCTTCCCAAAGTGCGCCCATAGTTGGTGCGTTCGTCTCTTCTTTAAGCTTTTCAATTTTCTTTTTTGATAGGCGTTCCGCTTTCGCGAAAGCGGTATGCATAATAGCGATGACCTTATCGAGATAGTCATTAGGTTGTTTATTCTTTTCTTTTTGAGGTTTTGGTTCTGGAAGTGATTCTTCAGCCTCTAAATCCTTGTTCATATAATCCTGAATGACCAGTTTAGATCTTTCCAATCGGCTAATTTCCCATTCAATATCATTGAAAGCTTCTTTAGACTTCTTATCAGTCTTAGGCTTGTTTGTTTTTGGATTTACTAATTCGAGTTTCTTTTCAACCAATTCCATTAATAAGGAATCTATAATCACAATGCCTTTCGCTAAATCTGCAATAGGTCTAGAATGTTCTACTGCAGACCACCATTGATGCCTATCATCATAAGCACCTATTTGAGAAGCTAAAGTGGAAACACTTTTGTAACCAACGTGAACGTTTACAAAGGGATAATCCAAATCTGTGGGATAACCAATTTCCTCAAACGCCTCACTACCGCGACTTTCCCATTCACGAAGTACTGCAGAACGATTGACGTTTATTCCATAATCATTTGGGTGTGCCATTTGTGACAAGCGGAATAAATCTAATCCCGAGGCCTGGTCAATAGTCTCATCTGTGATGTTGTAAAGTCGCTTAAACTTCATTCTCACAAAATTGGCGTCACTCAAATTGAGTCCGCCAGATTGAAAAGGCTCGCCAGCTTTGGATGGTACTAAAACATTAGGCACGATATGATCCCGATTAAAAATATCTTTAGATACGGATAGCGTTTTAGGAACATCCTCTTTGAGATAGAAAAATGGTAATTCGAGTGATTGATTCAAGCGATTGATTTCCATTAAAGCCATTGTGCGTGTGGAAAAGGTCAAATCAAAAATCCAGTCTTTAAAATTTTGGAGCGCTTTTAAAAGTTCGTTTTTAAAACGGAGATTACTGGATTGTTCCGCAGCATCTTCTAAATCTAAAATAGTGGTAGCTATAATGGTTTCATCTTCGCCTTCAAGTCTGTCTTCTAAAATCGCAAGCTTGCCAATTACTTCATTTAAAATCTCACGAGTAGAAATTTGTCGTTCTTTATCCGTTTTGTAACCAGAGTCATTTTCTGTAGCAACTTCTTCAGTAGGTTCTTCGATTTTAGTTTTGCTGTCTTCTATAGGAAGTTCGTTTTCTACTTCCTTAGCAGGTTCGTTTTCTTTTTCCGTTTTCTCATCCACCTTAATACGATTTATAATTTGCCTATTGTCATATAGAATGCGGGCTTTACGCTTATAGTTTCTGGGAGAGACTTCTATGTTTTGCAAGTCATCACCATACTTGGTAATGGCATATTGATTTGCAATTTCTGTAGCGACCTTCTTATAGGGATCGAATAAAACATAGTCTTTAGTTTCGGCTTTTTCGGCACCGCGATAGGAAATAGAAACAAAACTGAATTTGCTTTTATCAATGTTTTCTAAGGAAGGTTGAAACGATGGGTACACCGCAACGGTTTCCCAATGATCGCCACGAGAAAACGCATCTCTTAAGGAAGTAGCAAAACTTTTGTAGGCTGGATGCGCATCTGCATACCACGTATTTTTATCCTTTAATGACTCCTTAAAGCCCAGTTCTCTAAGGAAGGTCATTAACTTTTCAGGTAACTTCTCGCTAAAGAGAAGCTCTATTCCTTTCTTGTTTTCGTTATGTGTAATTGATAGTTCCATTTGTCCTTAACCTCAAAAACTACTTCCTTAGGAGGGTCGTTTTCTATTTGATTTAGGATAAATATAGATTTGAGAGGCGCGTGAATGACCTTACGGAAATGTACTTCGGTACGTTGGGATTATTTTGTAATTAAGTTGAAAATGGGGAATTCTAGTAATGGTAAGGGTTTTGAATTTATGGGTGGGGTAAATTAAAGAGATTATAGCGGTACTTTATGGAACCCCTAAACCGAAAATTTAATACTCGATTCAGGGAATTGTTTAAATAAAAGTGTCTTTTAGGTTTTCAATATTAGTCAGCGAATAGCTATGGCTTTTCCAGATGCTTTTGACGATAAATGAAGACAAAAGAGATTTGTATTCCACATCCTCATTTGAAATTGTTGTTATGATGTCCAACCACTCTGGAACTTCACTAGCAATAAATCCCGTTTCTCCATCCTTGATAAATGCTTTTGCTGGATGATGAATAGAAGCTACTACTGGAATCCCAAAAACAGAAAGTTCTAAAAACAACTTGCTATTTTGATGCCTGTTAAAAAGTCCATCCTTAGCAGGAAGCAAAACTATATCAAGTTGTAAGTTATTTAGTTTTTCAAAATAGTCCAGGAAGGAAACGGAGTCGTGTATTTCACAATCTATTTCCTCAAGGAGTAAATCTCCTTCCTTAGAAGAATGGGGCTTACCGAGACATACAAATTGTATTTTATCTTTCAAAGCAGCACGCATTTTAAAAAGTACTTCCTTAAGAGATAGCAAATCTTCCTCCGTTGGTTTTATGAATCCTACTCGTAATTTATCTGAAGCGTTTCTCGTAAGTGGTGGCATTTCTTCGTATCCATATCTGGAGACTAAAACAGGTAGGTATTGCACAAACGTATGTGCGTTTTCTAAACGGTCGTCTATGAATCGTTGGAGAAACTTTTGTAATGCTTCATTTGCCACAATCACCATATCCATTAAGCCCAAATTATTTTCCAGACACTTTAGTTTATCGTTAGTCAGCTTTCGCGAAAGCGGAATCGAAACGGGTACCGCAAAATAATTTCTATCTAAGTCCATTACTAATTGAACTGCAGGATTGAGTGTTTTAATGGCTTGTATCAAATAAGTCACATCACTAAACAGCGGAGGGAAAATGATGTAATCTGCCCAGGCTATTAATCGTTCATCCAGTTGATTTACAAAATCAGAGAGTTTCCTAGAGAAATCATTTGTTTCAATACTGGTAATAATCGCTTTATGAGTAATCGATTTATTGATTTCTAATGCTGGAATAATAGACCTGTAATAGCCTGTTGCATTAAGTTTAGGACTCACATAAAGCAGATGAATCTTATCATCTGCCTCAATATTATATCGTTGCTCAAAGCTATTTTTAGGGTTGAGCCTAGCTTGTAATTCTTTGATTGTTCTCATTACGAAGTAGTTTCAAGTGATTTTTCAATGCCTTCATAAAACTTTGCGATGCGCTGTCCGGTTGCTTTGTCATAAATCTCAATGGTACCAGCCAGTGGACCATATTGTTTTATTTTTTTTCTGAAACGTTCCATTCCAGTTTCTTTGCTACGCGTTCTTGATAATTTGTGCTTCCAGTCTATAGAGTACATTGTTCTTACATTACCGTCTTTAAACCAGACAATCATTTTTGTAAATGAATCTTGTCCTAGTTTCCATCCTTTGCTTTGTGCCATTATTTGAAATATTTAATTAGTGAATTAAGTGGTATTTGTTTGATAAAATCTTCATTTTGAAAGGCTCTAACCTGAACTTTATCTTCTTTGAGATGTATCCAAATACGGACGCTTTCTTCGTCAATGCGATTGGCTTCTGCAAATTCCTTGAGGTATTGCTTGATGCTGAAGGCAATCTTGTTTTGTACACTTCCTAGTTGTGCCATTTGTTCTTCCATAAAAAAATACGTGAGCTCTTCTGTAGGTATGGCACTTACAGGCTTGCTCTGGTTATACAGAAATGAGCGAATGATATGATCTTTTTGAAAAATCCTGATGTAGAGACGATCCTTCGGTATTTGAAGTCTATAGGAAATGTAGTTGGTGCGGTTAGTAATATTTTTAGTAACCATCTTTTCGTAGCCGAAAATATCAACCGTCAAATCGGTTAATGCACCTTTGAGTTTTTTGCTCAAAGACTTATCATTTTTTTTAAATGGGTTCATTTTTTTAGGTGTTAAATTGTAAATATGTATGTGTGGAGTGATTCAAAACAGATGCGTGAAAAGCATTAAGTAGTTCTGGCTGGCCTAGTTTGCCTATTCTGGTTTCGCAAGACCTAAATAATTCAAGGCGAGGTTTTTGCTTTGCAGTTTCTTTTTTCTCATTATTGAGAAAACGACGAATTTGAGCTTGTAAAATTAGTTTTAAGCGAACCTCATATTCTCTTTTTTTCTGCTTTTGGTACCAGATTCTCGTTCCCGTAAAACCTGATGGATTTTTAGGATCGAAGTATTTGTCTGGGAGCTGGACATAACGCTTCGTTGGGTCTTTGGCGATGTATTTCAGGACAATTCCTAATCGACTTACATAAACCTCGTGGACGTTTTGCAGTTGTCTGTCTGAAACAGGTTCGTACCAAAGGTGAAGCAGTTTTAGCGCTGTTTTTTCTTGGCTTTGAGTGAGATAATGCTCCTTGTAAATAGTGTTTCTTGCCAGTTTCCAAAGGGATTTTACGTAAAATGATAGGGAAGCGGAACGAGCCTGATCAACCTCCGAAATTTCGGCGCTGGTTTGATCTGTGGCTCGTGATTTCCGCTCTATTTCCCCTGCATCATTTTTTTTTGTGGGGTCTATTTTTCCTGTGTATCCTGTAAAAGTGTTACTAGTAGCGTTGCGTGACTCATAACCGTTTGTGAGTGGTAACGAACTCGCTTTAGTCTTCAACTTATCAACGCCTATTATTATATTATTTATGTAATTGTTACTAGTATCTGTATGAGGACAAGTTGTCGTTCTAAAATTTTTAAAAAACTGATTATCAGTAGGTTTTAATTTTTCGGATTGAAGCTCTTTTTGAGGCTTATTAACGGCTTTTACACCACCTATTAACAATATGTTTGGGTTGATGAAAAGCTCATAACCAGAGTTGGAACCGTGCCATATCTTCTTAGTGATAATATTAGCTTCCATAAGACGTTTGAGGTGTCTCTGTATGGTTCTGGTGCTTGCTTTGGCACGTTTTGCCAGTTGCACATTGTTAGTCTTTAATGGAGGTAGATTTTGTAAATCTATAGCAGCTATACTGTTTGCCTTCAATAAGGATATAGAATAAATCTTGATGATCTCTTGAGTGGTCAAGATCATAGCCTGTCTTATATGGGAAGAAAGGTCTTTTGTACTTGCATTATGCTGGTTTACGTAACCTTCTAAGGCATTAAATGCAGTTGAGTATTGAATGATGGCCATTGTTTAGACAATAGCCAGTAATCAGCTTTTTTGCTGTCTGTACTGGTAATTTGAATGAAGTGCCCGTTTAAGCATCTTAATATTTAAGCCTCGTTGAATAGCATCTCTGTTCGCTTCTTAATAGAAGATCTTTTTTCTTCTTTTTCTTCTATAAGGTCAAGACACAATTCATAAATAATTTCAACACTACTGGGTCTAATAGATTGTAGTCTAAAAAACTTAGTAATCGTGGGGCGTGATAACTGTGTTTTGCTTTTTATGACGTTAACGGGACTATCATAGAGTTTTTCCATCCTGAGCACCACCTTTTTAATATCTTCTGTTAGGTACATTAATTAAATATTTAGTAAATTAATTGACAACATATTGTAAATAAAATACAAATAAAACATCATTTACACTTTATTTGATGCCAAATATACTTAATATTGCATTTCAATTAACATAATAATCTTAAATAATGTTGTTTTAAAATCGATAATATTAATAACATATTGATAAATAGATAGATATAGATGAAAGAAAATCCCCAGTATGACGAGATAGATCTCAAATTTGTAAAAGCAGTAGATGAAGTGATCGCTGTAAATTCTGAATTAGGCATTAAACCTAACAATGACAGCTCAATAGGTAAAGAGGTTTATCCAACTAATAGAAGTATTGTTTCTGCAGTAAGAAGCAGATCGAAACATATTCCGCATTTAGCCATTATCAATTTTGCTAAGCGTTTTAATGTGGATATGAATTACTTCTATAATGAAACGCCATTACAATATCAGCCACCTACTATCACAAATATTACTGTAAAGAAAAACGGAATTAGCAGTACAGGAAATAATACTACTAACATTCACGCAGGTAATGGAAAGATAAAAGGCATTAACAATGCGGAGGCTGGCTCAAAAAACACCTTAGTAGAAGTTGTGGAAGTCAATACAATGATTAACAACTTTATATCTCAAATGGATGGTGAACGAGTTAAGCAATTCTTGACTATCATTTCCAAAATACAAGTGGAGAGCAAATCTTCATCTGAAAAATTAGAACGTATTTTAATTGAGAAATCAGAAGAGATAAAAGAAATGCGTATTTCATTTAAAGAAGAAATGGGAGAGTTAAGAGAGGAACTCAAACAAACGCGCGATAAATTAGATATTTCCCTTAAAAGAGAAGTGGATTTATTGAGAGAGCTATTAAATGAAAGGAAATGAGCTTAATTATAGAACAAAAGGATTCAAAGTCATTAGATGATTTTAGTCCAGAAGAACTTCAGTTAATTGAAATGACAAGAAATCAAAAGTTTCAATCATTGAGAATTATAAAACGTGACGGTCGAATTGATATGATTGAAGGAGTTGAGCGAATTGAGGACAGAACTAAAATAGTAGATATCCTTAAACAACACGATTATCAGAATATTGAAATTAAGCAGAGCGATGGCAGAATCGTCTTGATTAATAGGACAGTAAAAACAAAGGTTAAATAAACCAATTAGAGCAACTGAGTATAGTCATCGAAAATACCGAAGCTATGCTACAAGATCATAAGGATCATTATTTCAGATTCAATTGTAACCAAGAAGTATTGGAGCGATTGATAAGAAAATTAAGATGTCTAATTCAATTGCAGTAGAAGAAAAACCTATTTTTAAGAAATATGATGCTGAATGGCTTCAAAAGTTTGATGGCTTTGAAGATTACTCAGATAAGAAGGTCGAAGAGACAATATATAAATTAGAAGAATTTGCAAAAATACTTTGCGAGCATCTTCAAAATAGTAGTTAAGCGTATGAAAGACCAAACGATATTTGATCAGTTTGCCAAAAAAGGCAAAGGACAGAAATTGCGAACAGACGGTAAGGCTGTAATATACACTAGGGTATCAACAAAAGAGCAAGCGGAGAACAACGCTAGTTTAGAAACTCAGTTAAAATACTGTAAGGAACTTGCAAATAAAAAAGGACTTGAAGTAAGCGAGTATTTTGGCGGAACCTATGAGTCAGCTAAGAGTGATGAACGTAAGGAATTTCAAAAGATGCTTAACTATGTGAAGCGAAGAAGCAACGTAGGCTATATCATTGTCTATTCTTACGATAGATTTTCGAGAACTGGTGCAAACGGTGCTTATATAAGTGATCAGCTCAAAAGACAAGGAATTGTAACAATATCAGCCACCCAAGAGGTCGACACTTCCACGAGTGCAGGATCATTCCAACAGAACCTTTACTATATGTTTTCTCAATTTGACAATGAATTGAGGCGAGACAAATCTGTATCTGGAATGCAAGAGAAGCTTCGCAAAGGGCATTGGACAGGTGCATATCCATTTGGATATACTAATGCTAATCCAGGAAAAGGAAAAACTCCAAAATTTGTTATTACTAAAGAAGGAAAGCTATTGAAGCAGGCCTTTTTGTGGAAAGCAAACAGCAATATGTCTCACGTTGAAATTGCAAATAAGCTACAAGAAAAAGGGCTTAAAATAAACGATAAGAGATTGAGCGTTCTATTTAGAAATCCATTCTATTGTGGACTTATTGTAAATAGCTTAATACCAGGAGAAGTTATTGAAGGTATTCATCAGCCTATGATAACTAAAGAACTATTTCTTAAAATTCACAACCTATTGAATACAGGAACTGAAACCAGAAAATACTGTGTGGATGACGAAAACTTGCCTCTAAAAACATTCTTGAAATCCACGACTTGTGGTACTCCATACACAGGATTTATAGTAAAGAAAAAAGGACTTTACTACTACAAAAACCGTCGTAAGGGAAGTAAGGAAAATAGAAGTGCGAAAAAACTGCACCGAGAGTTTTTAGAGCTTTTAGAGACTTACAAGCTAAAGGATAAGAAGTTTGTAGCACCATTAAAAGAAATGGTCTATGACACCTTTGTTAGTATGAATGAAGAAGCTATTAAGGAAACTAAAGAACTATCAACTGGTATAGTTGCTCTTGAAATGAAACTAGATCGTTTAGAAGAACGTTACGTTTTTGAAGAAATAAATAAGTCTCAATACGACAGATTCAGGACGAAGTTAGTAGCAGAAGTTAATCAGAAAAAGAAAAATTTATTAAAACATAGCTTCGATAGTTCAAACCTTAAGAAGTCGATAAATATTGCGTTGAAGTATGCGCTTAACCTACCGTTATTGTGGAGTTCCGGGGATATTGAAGTTAAAAGAAAACTTCAATATATGGTCTTTCCAGACGGTTTAGGGTATGACTTCCAAAACAAGAGAGTTCAAACTTTTAGAGTCAACTCTATTTTTGCTCAAATCGCCTGTATATCAGATAAGTTAGGAGCAAATAAAAACGGGAACTTTCAAAATAATATTGAAAATTCCCGTTTAGTGACCTCGACAGGATTCAAACCTGTAACCTCTTGAGCCGTAATCAAGTGCGCTATTCAGTTGCGCCACGAGGCCAATCTATATTACTTTAAGGTAGTAATTTAAAATAAGTATGAAACTTATAACCTGTGCTATTAATCATTATTCTGTTAGCGGTTGCAAATATAGTTTAATTTTAAAATGTGCCAAGCCTTTTCAAGAAAAAAAATAAAAAAAATAAAACTATCAATAATCTTTACTATCTCTAATTTAAACACCACTTTATAACCTTTATTAGAAACCCTTTTTTATATTTAGCTCATGAATAATACTACACTCTCTAAATTTATTAAAGACATACCTGACTTTCCTAAAAAAGGAATTACTTTTAAAGATATTTCTCCGCTTCTAGCTTCAAAAGAAGCAAGAGAATCGATGACTCAATCTCTTATTGCTCCATTTAAAGATAAAAATATAGATGTGGTTATAGGAATAGAGTCTAGAGGTTTTCTATTTGGGATGTTAATGGCCGATGCTCTGAATGCAAAATTTGTAATGATGCGCAAACCTGGCAAATTACCAGGTAAGATCATATCCCAAGAATATCAACTGGAATACGGTACTGACACTCTAGAAATTCAAAAAGACAGCCTGTCATCACAGGACTATGTCTTAATTCATGATGATGTACTTGCTACAGGTGGCACTGCAGCTGCTGCCTCTTCTTTAATAGAACAAACTGGTGCTACAACCATAGGATATAGTTTTATAATAGAACTGGATTTTTTAAACGGTAGGAATCTTTTAAAAAACCCTAACGTAAACTCTATTTTACAGTATTGAGAACTAACTTGAGTACTGCACTACCTAAGGGTTTTAAAAAACGCTATAAACTTTGTAATTTAAAATCAATCCTGTCCTAATTAAATTTACGACATAAAAAGTCCTTCCTCTTCAGTCTACTTTGAGACATTTTAGATTGATTATTAAAATAGAACTTCTTGTGTATGTATTGATTTTGTGATGGCAGTCCCTCTATAAAAGGACGATCGAGCCATTATTCTAAATAAATTTTCACAAATAAGTTTAGTCTCATAAAAACTACTAGATTGGGTACATACCGTTTATATAGTGCTATTGAATTTAAGGCTTTTAAAAAAGAATAGGTATCAATGCCCACCCTATCTCTATCATTACCGCATTTTTTTACTTGTACCTATTAATGATGAGATATGAAGCCGTTGTTTTTATATCCCTAAAAAAAATCAATATCCATCATGCTTTATATAGTTCGATAATGAGATTTGCATGTTATATGCTTAGTAACAAACTGACACAGTAACATTGAAACTAGATCATTACACTATTAAATCCCTTCTGATGCTTATCGGACTGTTTAATCTTAACCAGTTTTTTTTTAATGCAGGACTGTCTCATTTAAGAGGTACCTGAGAAAACAACGTTATTTTAGACATAAAAAAGGGTTTTAGTTTTATTTTACTCCTTAAAAATATAACTTTAAGGAACAAAAACACATTCTCTTTTTGATCATTAAGGACCCTATTGATTTGCGATATAAAAGTTTACTCATTAAACCTTATTATGATAATTATAGATTTAAATCGTTAAATCACAAAGAAATAACAAACTATTCCTTTTCTATTTACCTCGTATCTCACAGCTCAAAATTAAAGTGGTGGATTCCTTAAATCGTGCTTATGTGAACTAATAAGAAACTAACCTGTTCCAGCTAGACTTAAAATCTTTATCAAATAAAACTACTTTGTGCTGTAAAGTTTTTAAACTATTAAATCTCTTTATTTGTTTAGGGCTTAAAAACTGTGCGCCGCTCTTATTCATTCCTAATGCGCTATTAATTTTAGTACGCTGCAATTTACTTAACGGTAAGTATTTATAATTACTATGTTTAAGGTAATAATCTTCATCTTTACTCGATGCATAATAAGACTTATCGGCATCTATCTGTTTCATGTCATTATGGATAGCAAATTGATCTAGTTGCTTATTACTAGTCACGGTTTTATCATAAGTTACCTTTACAACCTCATGCCCCTTCATAAAACCAGCCTCTGTATTCAACACACCTATTTGTGAACCTAGCTCTTTTTCTCCAGTCCAGAAACAGTACATGCTGTAATAGCGATCTTGTTGACTAGAATTACCTGCATGCAACTCTTCTCCTAACAGTTTCATATAAGCAGGTATTTTTTTCTTATAAGTAACTAGCGCTTCTTCCATAGCTGTGTAAAGTCCTTGTGCCGTATAATTACCTGCTACACGTTTTACCATTTTATCACCTTTGTCATTTACAATATTAACCACGGGATTATTCCAGGCACTTTCAGTATATTTTTCTAGAATAATACGATCCTTACCTCCTTTATTGTTGTAAATCGCAAGTGGCACAAACTCGTTCTCAATAACTTCTGTCATTAAGGGATGACTCAATACATTTTTACCATAATTTTTACAAGTAGAACAGCCTGGCACCTCTTGAAATAAAATTAAAACCGGCTTACCAGACTTTTTAGAACTCTTAAGAGCCTGATCATAATCTCTATACCATGAAACTTTACCCAATTCTGTAGGTTGATTAGATGGATTTGTACGCGTTTGTGCTGTGGACGTTGCTACAACTGCGACTAAAAATGCGTAACATAGAATTATCTTTAAAATATTCATATCTTTTCTTTTGATTTAAAAGTAAAAGAAGAGTATAAAGGAAATGTCACGGTAGTATAAACTTTTTGCGATTCATTAAGTTTATGAGGTTTCCGCTTTCGCGAAAGCGAGAATAAATCCAACTCTATTCATCTAACACTTCTGATGCCCAATCGATAGCTTCTAAAACAGTAGATACCACCATGAATCTCTTTGAATAGAATTCACTCTCAAAAAGAGCTGTTTTCTTACCTATTACAGAAGTCGTGATAATACAAACTCCTATAAGATTATCAATTTTTGAAGTTTCAAAGTAGGTTATAGGATTTACATTGTAGTCCAGCGTACGATTAGAAATGTACACCCATTTTCTATCTGTAAAGTAATTCAAGATAATATCTCTCATCTCGTCATTATTTTCAGGGTTAAGAACTACTCCTTCATTTATTTGAGCTATTACATAATTTTTAAATATAAAAAGCTCACCATAATCTAGATTATGATATAAAATTCGTGACATAGATAGGTTGGTTTATTAATGCAAAATAAACATTAACATCCTTACCGAATATATCTATTCCAAAAAATAGTTATAAACTAACATTTAATAGTATCGTGATCGATTTTTATCGATAACACGATCCATACAGTTAATCCCATCTATACCAGCACTAATAATACCACCGGCATATCCTGCACCTTCTGCACAGGGATACAACCCTTTAATATCCACATGCTCGAGGGTTATAGGGTCTCTAGGTATATTGATAGGTGAACTGGTTCTACTTTCTGGAGCGTGTAATACAGCATTATTAGTATAATATCCTTTCATTTTTTTACCAAATGCTAGGAAAGCAACCCTTAAACGACTGGCTAGCATTTCTGGTAATACTTTATTTAAATCTACACTAGTTAATCCAGGATGATAAGAAGTTTTAGGAAAATTTACAGACACCTTTCCCTCTACAAAATCCATCATACGCTGCGCTGGTACGCGTTGCGTTTTCCCTGCAGCAACCCAACAATCGTATTCTACTTTTTTTTGAAAATCTAATGATACAAAAGGATCGTTAGGGTTATTAGGGTCATAATTAGGAAGATCTCCTGGAGAGACGCTTACCACTATCCCACTGTTAGAATATGGATTATTACGTTTACTAGGGCTCCATCCATTAGTAACTACCTCTTCTGTATCTGTAGCGCAGGGTGCAATTATACCGCCGGGACACATACAAAAAGAGTAAACACCCATACCGTCCACCTGTTCTACTAGGCTGTAACTAGCTGGTGGTAGATATGGGTTTTGATCGTCTCCATGATATTGAATCTGGTCTATGAGCTCTTGTTGATGTTCTATTCTTACTCCTATTGCAAATGGTTTTGCGAGTATCTTTACATCTCTTTTATGCAATAAATTAAATACATCTCTAGCAGAGTGTCCAGTGGCTAGAATTACGTTATCGTACTCCTTCCACTCTGTATTATTTATTTGTATTGCTTTCATATGATTATTCTCATGACGTAGGTCGGTCATCTTAGAATTAAAATACACCTCTCCACCAGCCTCAAGAATAGCCTCTCTCATGGAGGTTATTATTTGCGGCAGCTTATTAGTCCCTATATGTGGATGGGCATCTACTAAAATATCGGGCGTCGCACCAAAATCTACAAACCATTCTAGCGCTTTGAGAACGTTACCACGTTTCTTTGATCTAGTATACAGTTTACCATCACTATAAGTACCTGCACCACCTTCTCCAAAACAGTAATTTGATTCTGGATTAACAGCATGATCTTTATTAATAGCAGCAAGATCACGTCTTCTAGAGCGTACATCTTTGCCTCTTTCATAAACTATAGGTTTAAGACCACCTTCTACAGCTCTTAAAGCGGCATATAATCCAGCTGGTCCTGCACCTATTATAGCTACTTCAGTGGCAGCAGACACGTCTTGTATTTTATAGACATTTCTTTCAGGGATTTCTTCTCCTGTAAGCCATAATTCTATTTGCAAGTTGTACTTTACTCTCTTCTGTCTGGCATCTATAGATCTTTTTCTAACCTTCCATTTTTGAACGTCATCCATACGCAGGCTTAATTTTTCAAAAACCTTATGTAGTATATGGTCTTCGTCTTCAAGATGATGCGGTAAAACAGAAATTTGCACAAGTTTGCTCATGGTACAAAGGTAATAGAGAATATACCAATAAAAGGAAAACATATAAATGAAAAAAAGCCTTTTCCATAAGTATGAAAAAGGCTTTTATGAAAATGGTTCATAGGTTTACTTACTGTACTTCTTTAAGTTTTCTATTTGTGATTCTATGGCAGTTTTAAACTCTGTTTTCATTCTATTGAGTAAGTCAGATACTGGTACAGAATCTTTAATAGTAGCACTACCTTGTCCTGCGCTCCATATGGTTTTCCACGCTTTGGCCTCGGTATTCATTTCTTTACCAAAATCAATTTTAACCTTGGCCTTCATTTGTTCTTCTGTAATACCAGCTGCATTTAAACTAGCACCTAAAAAGTTTGCGCTAACTCCAGAAATAGCAGCTGTATAAACTATATCGCTACAACCAGCGTCTATTATCATCTCGCGATAATCATCTGTCGCCTTAGACTCATCTGTATTAATAAAACGTGTACCCATGTAAGCGAGATCTGCACCCATTTGTAATGCACTAGCCACATCCTGACCAGAACTCATTGCGCCAGAAAGTAAAATAGTCCCTTTAAAAAATTCTTTAGTCTCTCTTATAAAAGGCATAGGATTATTAGTCCCAGCATGACCACCTGCTCCTGCACAAACTAGTATTAACCCATCCACACCAGCTTCTTGAGCTTTTTGAGCATGGCGTTTCTTAATTACATCATGAAATACAATTCCTCCATAACTATGTACAGCATCTACCACATCGCTCACAGCACCTAATGAGGTGATAATAAGTGGTACTTTATGTTTTGCACACAGTCTTAAATCTGCTTCTAATCTTGGGTTACTCTTATGAACAATAAGGTTAACACCAAAAGGTGCCGCCGTCTTTCCTGTTTCTTTTTCCCATCGAGACAGCTCTTCTTTAATCTGTATCAACCATTCTTCAAAACCTTCACTAGAACGCTGATTGAGCGCTGGAAATGTACCCACTATTCCATTTTTACAGCATGAAATAACTAATTCTGGTCCAGAAATTAAAAACATAGGTGCTGCCACAACTGGCAATGATAGTTTATTTGTAAGGTGTGAGGTGGTCATAAAAATAGTTTTTATCAAAGTTAACAAAGTATTACTATGTGTGCACAACAATTTAAAAACATCTTTAAAAAACTTAGTACTGTGTGAATTAATCTCAATAGACATTACATTTGTAACAAATTGATTGCACATACGTTATTTTAAAAATTATAACACCTAGCCATTGAAAAAGTTAATACTATTAAGTGCTTTTATTGTTCTCGCTTTCGCGAAAGCGTACTCACAAAAAGCAACTCTATCAGGAACAATTACTGAAAAAGTGTCTGGAGAAACCATGCTTAACGTAAATATTATTATCACAGATTTAAAAACTGGTACGATAACAAATGAATACGGCTACTACTCTATCACCCTACCTGTAGGAAGCTACAACATTCAATTTACCAGTCTAGGTTATGCTACGATAGAACGTAAGGTCTTATTAAAAGAGAATCTCAAATTAAACGTCTCTCTTAAAGAACAAGAGGAAGAACTCGATGCGATAATACTCACAAACGACGTAGAAAAACTGAATATAAAATCACCTCAAATGAGCGTGAATGCTCTTTCTATAGAAACCATAAAAAAAACACCTGTCGTGCTAGGAGAGACAGACTTAATAAAGTCTCTTACTTTATTACCTGGTGTTACTAATGCTGGCGAGGGCGCCAGTGGCTTTAATGTACGAGGTGGCGCTGCAGACCAGAACCTGGTTCTACTTGATGAGGCTACACTTTATGGAAGTGATCATTTATTTGGTTTTTTCTCTGTATTTAATCCAGATGCAATTAAAGATCTTAAACTGTATAAAGGTGGCATACCTGCCCGTTATGGCGGGCGTGTTTCTAGTGTGCTGGACATCTATCAACGCGATGGTAATAAAAATAAATTGAGCGGTACTGGCGGTATAGGACTAGTGGCAAGCAGGTTGCTGTTAGAAGGTCCTATTATTAAGGAAAAGGCATCCTTTTTAATAGGTGGACGTAGTAGTTATGCTCATTTATTCTTACCTCTAATTGACGTAGATAATGTCGCTTACTTCTATGATTTAAATGCTAAGGCTAGTTTTAATCTAGACGACAATAATCGTTTATACATGTCTAGTTATTTCGGTCGTGACGTTTTTAATGTGGATAAACTTTTCAGCAACACCTTCGGTAATAGTTTTGTAAACCTGAGATGGAACCATCTTTTTAATGATAAATGGTTTTCTAATGCATCGATTATCTATAGTGATTATAATTACGGACTAGAACTGGATTTTGTGCAATTTACCTTTGACAGCGGTATTTCTAATCTTAATGTAAAGTACGACCTCACCCATTTTGTAAATGATAAGGTAAAAATGAGGTATGGAATCAATAGCATTTATTATGAATTTGATCCTGGAAAAATAAAACCTAGTAGCTCTTCTAGTGGTATCAATGAAAGACAACTCGTTAAGAAATATGCATGGGAAAACGGCATTTATGCAGACGGTGAGTTTACCCTAAGCGATAAAATCAATATCAACGCAGGACTAAGAATAAGCAGTTTTAATAGATTAGGACAGGATAGTTTAAACATTTATGAGAATAATGAAGCTCTTACTTATAATGAAGAATTAGAAATCTATGAAAGTGAAGATGCTATAGATACATTTTCTAGCAGCCGCAGTGAAACACTAGAGTCTTTTATTAATCTAGAACCTAGATTTTCTATAGCTTATTCTATAGATGACGATACCAGTTTTAAAGCCAGTTACCAGCGTATTAATCAATACATACATTTAATTTCTAACACTAACGCTCCTACTCCATTTGATTTATATGCGCCTAGTGGTACATTTATAAAACCACAGAAAGGAAACCAAGTAGCTGCTGGTTTTTTTAAAAACAGAGGTGATTATTCTATAGAAACAGAGGTTTTCTTTAAAACCGTAAAAAACAGACTGGACTATATAGATGGTGCTGACCTTATTGCAAACGATGCTGTAGAACAAATACTATTAGAAGGTGAAGCGAGAGCGTATGGTCTAGAATTTTTATTAAGAAAAAACGAAGGTAAATTACAAGGGTGGATAGCTTACACACTTTCTAAAAGTGAACAACGCACGCCTGGAAGAACAGCTGTAGAACCTGGTATAAATAATGGAGAGTGGTATGATGCTGCATGGGACAAAACCCATGACCTTACCATAACAGCAAATTATGAGCTGAATAAAAAATGGGATCTAGGCGCTAACTTTACCTTACAAACAGGACAGCCTGTAACGTACCCAAATGGACAGTATGAATTTAATGGACTATTTGTTCCCACGTTTGAATCCAGAAACAGTAGTAGACTGCCTGTTATCCATAGACTAGACTTTTCGGCAACGTACGTACCTCAACCTGATAAGAAAAAAGGATGGCGATCTAGCTGGGTTTTCAGTTTATATAATGCCTATAATAGACGCAATGCGGTAAGTATATCATTTGCCGAAAATGAAGATACTAACAGAAATGAAGCAACACGTCTATCCATATTTGGTATAGTCCCTGCGGTTACCTATAATTTTAAATTTTAAGTAAATGAAAAAGTTACCTTACCTAATTATCGCACTACTTTTTCTACTATCCTGCTCTGATGTGGTAGAATTAGATCTTAATAGTTCAGACCCTAGACTGGTTATAGATGCTAGACTAGAACTACTAGAAGACGGTACTACAAGTTCTATTATTAAGTTAACTCGCACGGCAGACTTTTATGTAGAAGAAAACCCTAGCGTTACTGATGCAACCGTTTTTATAACCGAAGATAACGGTACGGTACACAACTTTACAACCACAGGTAATCTGGGTATTTACACAAACAACACTATAAACCTACAGGATAATAACATCTACACGCTAACCATTATAGATCAAGGAGAAACCTATACCAGTAGTGAGCAACTAGAGCGCACCTCTACATTTACTGGTGTAGAACAAGAATCTTTTAACGGTTTTGATGACGAATTTTTACAAATAACGGCGTCTTTTGATGATCCTGAAGGGCTAGGCGATTTTTATCTATTTAAGTATGACGATATAGATAATGATCAAATAGACATAGGAAATGATGAATTTATAGACGGCAATAATGGCGATACCATTTTCTTCGTAGAAAATGCTGTACCTGGCACCGTTGCTACTTTAAGAATAATAGGAATAGACCAGAGATGCTATAATTTTTATAACGTATTATTGCAACAGGCTGAGGATGGTGGCAATCCATTTGCTGCACAACCTGCTGTAGTGAGAGGTAATATTATAAATATTATGGATTCCACTCGTTATCCATTTGGGTATTTTAGAATATCAGAAGTTTTTGAAGTAGAATATACTATCGAGTAATAGTTCAATTAGGTACATTCATAGAATACGCAATTATTTGATTTACATATTTTTGTGTTTACATAAAAATAGAAAAAATGCTGTTTTACCTGGTATTGCAGTTTAAATTTTAAATATACCTAAGACTCTAAAAAAATATAATTCATAGAGTCGTTATTCTGTTTTTTTACTCCAGCGTTGATGATTACTTATTTTCTTGTCGTTTTCTATAATGTGAAAAAAGTACACCTTAACTTTTTAACCTGAGTTCGATTAATAAAAAGTCAATTGATTGGACTTTACTGTTTGATTTTTAATAGAAGATTTTTTAGCCAAGAAGCTATATGCTATAAGAACTGCAGCTATAGTTGAGAAAAAATTACAAGACGGCTTTTGTGTCTAGAATGTTCTATTTCATAGATATTTTTAAGTTCATCATTTAGTGTTATAATAACAGCGTTTACAAGGTAAAACTTATCACTCATTAACCTTAAAGAATTCTTCATGTTATATTTGACACCTTTGCCCGAGGTTTATATTTTTGTAGTTTTTCATGCAAGAATAATACCAATTTACTTTTGAAAAGTCTCTATGAAAGCATTTTTATAATGATGGTTACTAGTTATTGATTTTATGGTCTGGCTACTCATACCAACTACTGTTGTGTGCAACCATTTTTTCAGTTCTCCCAT
>NZ_CANLXZ010000011.1 GCF_947495285.1 uncultured Nonlabens sp.
AATCTAATGATAAAGATGGTGAAACATGACAGGATGAATCAATCAGAATTAGTAAGTAATTAAGTGACTACCTCTATTTAATAATTTATAATAGCATAGAAATTGGAAGAAACAAGACCTCCTTTATGGAATAGTAAGAGTATCGCGACTGTAACTAAAGTGATTGCTATTTATGCTGCGTTTTATTTATGTGTTGTCATTGTGCAAATTTTCACTAATCCGTTGTGGGATAATCCACTCGCTCCATCAAATGCTTACTATCCACTTTATTTAATGGCGGCTATTCATTTGATAGTATTGATACTAACCGGTGCTAGCGTTTTATTTAAAAACTACCATTGGGTAGTGACTGTAATTGCAGTATTAATCGTCACGCTGTCTCGATTTTATTACAATGAAATAGCAGAGTATATTTGGAATATAAGTGCGACACCATTTTATTAAATGATCTTATGAAAATCACTTTCACCTTTTTAGTATTAGTTTTCAGTTTAGGATTATCGGCGCAAGATTATGAGCAAGAATCATTAGACTACCGCAAGAATTTATCTGCCGAATATAAGTCGGGAGAGAATAATGTATTAACAGCCAAAGAAAGAAGAACCTTCGGCTATTTGAATTTCTATGATTTTGATCCTGAATTTGTTGTTGAGGCTCGATTTGAAAAAATAAATAATACAGAAGAGGTGAAGCTAGCAACATCTACCTCTCGCATTGCTTCTTATGTAAAGTATGGCTATTTATACTTTACCTTAAAAGGGAAGAAATGTAAATTACTAGTTTTATCTAACCCTAGTTTAAAAGATGATCCAGAGTACTACAATTACCTATCGGTTTTTTTTACTGATATGACTAACGATAAAGGTTCTTATGTTGTAGGACGTTATATGGAATTGAGATCTCCATTAAGTGAAAGAGTAGTTCTTAATTTCAATAATACGTATAATCCTTATTGTGCTTATAGTAATCGGTTTTCATGCCCAATTCCTTCTGCAGAGAATTATTTGCCTCTAGAAGTAACGGCAGGTGTTAAAAAAGGTTTTAAGAGTTTTAGGAAGTTTTAGAAATAGAAGGAATATCCTAATCCTAGTTGAAATTCTTCATAATTAGCGAGGTGTTTGTAATTGTCTGAAATATTCCATCTTCTCCAATTATAAGAAGCATTTACATTGAATTCATTAAATTTTTGCCAGTGGATGAAGCTAGTGCCTAATTTAACATTTCGTACTATAGATTTTTTAAAACCTGCTCCATATCCAAAGTCTTTATTTTTAGATAACCCATCATAATTGATGTGTCCAGATATGATTTGTATTTCTTCATAATCAGTTTTTGTAAATAAATGAACTGATTTCTCTAAGTTTAATTTATAACTATGGTATTGTAAATTATTGAAATTTGCAGTTTCAAAACTAGCTCTAAGGTTTAGATAGAATGAATCTGAAAATCGAACATCCTTTTCAAGTCCAAAATTAAAGTTTGAATTGTTTTTAAAATCTGTAGAATATAATAAGTCAAAATTGAAATGATGAGGTAATAGATTATAATCATTCTCAAATGACAAACCGTAAGTGTTGTAATTAAGGCCTTGTATAGTATACAATCGGTTAGAATAAGGGAAACAATGATAAAATAATACAATGTCTAAAGCAGGTTTTAAAAATATATCTATCGTTGTCAACTCTAAAACTTTTGACTCCTGAGTATCATAACCACTATAAGAAAAAACCAAAACATCTTCTGGATTCGCCTGAATAGAATACTTTCCATTAAAATCTGTTTGAGTAAAAACGCTTGTTCTTTTTACTAAAATAATAGTATTATAAATGGGTTCCCTATCTGTATCACTAACTGTCCCAGTAATCGTCCTTTGTGAAAAGCAAAAACTGGTAACAAATAATAAGAATTAGAGTAGTGCTGGTTTCATAAATTAGTTAAGTTACTCAAACATAAGAAGAACAATAACTTTTTTAAAGAAAGAATGAGTGGATAGCTGCTTTTGATTACAGAAAAGGTATTTTAAACTTAAACTTAAACTTAAACTTAAACTTAAAGCTAAACCTTATACCTAGATACGGCCAAAACTTCTCCATCACCATTCTTAGTTTCCACTATTTTATGAGAATCTGTAGAGATGAGTCGCCACGTGATTTCTTGTTCATTTATAGGGTGATCGCTTAGTAAATGTAGATCTAGCTTTCTTTCTTTAAATTCAATTTGAAAAGCTATATGTTGATTCAGATTGTTTCTAAATCGCAAATCTTTGTAACCGTAGACAACTGTTGCATCACTGCCTAATGGTGTGTAACGCGTCTCTTCTGTATAAATATCTATAGAATGATGATGGCGTTCTACGATTTCTATTCCCGCTCGCAACAGAGCAATGTATAACATGCCGGACAGCTGGCATAAACCGCCACCGTAGTCTTCTTGTAATTTTCCTGCGAGTAGATTACGACCTTTTTTAAATCCATTTTTTGCGATAGGCGCAGGAATACTGTTCCAGTAAGAAAATGTTTCTCCAGGTTGGATAATTAAACCATCTATATGTTGAAACGCAAGCTGGATGTTGTGAATTTTATTTGCAGCTCCTGCATTTTTTTTAATCGGTTGTGTTATGGTAAGTCGGTGTTTTAAATCCCATGTGGAGGATCTTGTGATTGCAATTTTATTTAAAAAACCACTACTGCTATCTTTTTGATTTCTTTTATAGAGTTGCCATTTGATTTTTAGCGATTTAGGGATTAGGTTACGTATCATTTTTTCTTCAAAATTACGGCTATATAACTGCTGTAGTATTTTAAAAAACTGCTGCATAGCAATTGGTCCATTCCATAAAACCACGATCGTATTTTTATAGGGAATTTATGAATAGGTAAGAATAGAAAACCACGAGAATAGGTTACTGTAAATAATTCTCCTGTTAACTTTTTTATATCTTTTAAATCCATACTGGTCGCACCATGCCAGCTGGCTGCATTGTAATGGATTAAACGGCGTCTTTTGTGTGATGGATAGTCAAATATGAGTGCGCCACCAGGTTTTAAAAGTCGGTGGGATTCTTTGATAATGTCCCTTATCACTTCACGATCCAGATGCATCATTACATGAAAGGAATAGATTTTCTCAAATTGTTGATCTGTAAATCCTGTAGCAGTTCCATCAGTAACTTTTAATTCTTTTTCTGGATGTTTTTTTATTGCTAGAGCTAGCATCTGGTCACTGGGGTCGATACCATAATGTGCATAATCTAGAAATCTTCCTGTGCCGCAACCTAAATCTAGATGCTTACTCAGGTCTTGCTTTCCTACATATTTATCCAAAAAAGCAAGTTCTTGACGGTGAATAAAAGCGCCGTAAGAATTGTTAAATCGAGAGCTGTCATAAGTTTTTGCGATTTTATTGTAGTACGATACATTCTCATTATTCTCCATTCTTTGTGTTGGGTTACAGTGCAATCTTGCCGTAAAGTTAGATAAAGAAAAGAAGCTTTGTTTTAGTTCTTATGTTGGATAGAAATTCCGCTTTCGCGAAAGCGAGATAAAAACAACCATTAAACGTATATAGTAGTGGGCTAAGTCGTAAATTTGCAGCCGCTTATGAGAACAAAAACAAGAAAAAAGAATAAGATCAACGTAATAACTTTAGGTTGTTCTAAGAATGTGTACGATAGTGAGGTGTTGATGGGCCAGTTAAAGGCTAGTGGCAAGGACGTTGTGCATGAAGAAGAAGGTAATATAGTCGTGATTAATACTTGCGGTTTTATAGATAATGCAAAAGAGGAGTCGGTGAATACGATTCTGGATTTTGTAGAACGTAAGCAAAATGGAGAGGTAGATCAGGTTTTTGTTTCTGGATGTCTGTCTGAGCGTTATAAACCAGATCTTCAAAATGAAATCCCAGATGTGGACCAGTATTTTGGTACTACAGAATTACCGTCTCTTTTAAAAGCGCTAGGCGCAGACTATAAGCACGAGTTGATAGGTGAGCGTGTTACAACCACGCCTAAAAACTATGCGTATTTTAAAATAGCCGAAGGTTGTGACAGACCCTGCTCTTTTTGCGCGATTCCTTTAATGCGTGGTGGACATAAAAGTACGCCTATTGAAGACCTAATTACTGAGGCTGAAAAGCTAGCCGCAAAAGGTGTTAAAGAATTGATTCTTATCGCTCAAGATCTTACTTATTATGGTCTTGATTTATATAAAGAAAGAAGACTGGCAGAGTTATTACGTGAGCTAGCAAAAGTAGAAGGAATAGAGTGGATACGTATGCATTATGCATTTCCTACTGGTTTCCCGCTAGATGTACTCGATGTAATGAAAAATGAGCCTAAGGTGTGTTTTTACTTAGACATTCCTTTACAGCACATTTCTACACCAGTTCTTAAATCGATGCGTCGTGGTACTACCTTTGAAAAGACTAATGCGCTTCTAGAAAAGTTCAGAACGCTGGTTCCTGAGATGGCCATACGTACGACTCTTATAGTAGGTTATCCTGGTGAGACTGAAGAAGATTTTGAGATCTTAAAGCAATGGGTAAAAGACCAGCGTTTTGAACGTATGGGATGTTTTACTTATTCTCATGAAGAAGATACACATGCTTATAAGCTAGAAGATGATGTCCCAGCAGATGTTAAACAAGAACGTGCCAACCAAATTATGGAGATACAGTCTCAAATCTCTTGGGAGCTGAATCAGCAAAAAATAGGTAAAGAATTTAAGGTAATGATAGATCGCAAGCGTGGTAATCACTTTGTGGGTCGTACAGAATTTGATAGTCCAGATGTGGATAACGAGGTGCTTATCGATGCAGAGAAGCATTATTTATCAGTTGGTTCTTTTGTGAACGTAAAAATCACAGAGGCAGAAGATTTTGACCTCTTTGCCGTACCGATAGATGAGAAATAAGTTTATAGCTATATCCATAGATATTAAATAATTTATATAAAAAAGGAACAGAATTTATTCTGTTCCTTTTTTTGTGGATATGAATTGTTTCTGCACCCTTTAGGGCTGGGGAATGGAAACAAAAAAAACAGCAAAAAGCCTTTGTTTCTGCACCCTTTAGGGCTGGGGAATAGAAACAGATTAAAAATTTTGTGTCGGGAACAGAACCAGATTAAAAGATTTTAGAAAACTTCTAGAACCTTAAAACCTCTTATTGCATAAAGGGTAAGTTACTAGTCCTTTTTTATATTAATTGTCTAACATTTAAAAACATTTGTTTCTGCACCCTTTAGGGCTGGGGAATGGAAACAAAAAAACAGCTAAAAGCCTTTGTTTCTGCACCCTTTAGGGCTGGGGAACAGAAACAAAGTAAAAATTTTGTGTCGGGAACAGAACCAGATTAAAAGATTTTAGAGAACTTCTAGAACCTTAAAACCCCTTATTGCATAAAGGGAAAGTTACCAGTCCTTTTTTATATTATTTCTCTAACAGTTAAAAACGTTTGTTTCTGCACCCTTTAGGATTGGGGAATGGAAACAAAAAAAACAGCAAAAAGCCTTTGTTTCTGCACCCTTTAGGGCTGGGGAACAGAAACAGATTGAAAATTTCGTATGGGAGAACAGAAACAAAAAAAAACTGCCTCAAATTAATGAGACAGCCTGTTTAAATATGTAGGATAGAATTGATAAAATTAGTTTTTAGCAATTTGCTCGCTTAGTTCTAGCCATTCCATTTCTAGTTCTTCTTGTTGCTCTTTAGTCTTTTCTAGTTGTATAGAGTTTTCGGTCATTTGATCTGCATGAATGTTGGGATCTAAGAAACTGTCTTGTAGTTTTTTCTTTAACTCTTCTAGTTGTTTAATTTTATTTTCCATTCTAGAAAGCATTTTCTGTTGCTCTCTAGTCGGTCCAGATGTAGGGGCAGCAGGGGTAGTATCTACTTTTTTTACTGCTATAGGTTTTACATCTTCGGTGATATCTTTGTCTAGTGCAATGTCTGTATTACCTACATAAGCTCTGAAATCACTGTAATTACCAGGAAAGTCTGTAATGTTACCAGACTGATTAAATACAAATAGATGATCTACTATCTTATCCATAAAGTAACGGTCGTGACTTACTACTATAATACAACCAGGAAAATCCATTAAGAAATTTTCTAGTACGTTAAGTGTAGGTATGTCTAGATCATTTGTGGGTTCATCTAGAATTAAGAAGTTAGGGTTTTGAATAAGTACGGTACATAAATACAATCTCTTGCGTTCACCACCACTTAATTTTTCTACAAAGTCATGTTTCTTTTTATTATCAAATAAGAAACGTTCTAAAAGCTGACTAGCGCTTATTATTTTACCTTTATTAAGAGGTATGTAGTCTCCAAATTGTTTAACCACATCGATAACCTTCATTCCAGGTTTTGCATCTATTCCACCTTGTGTGTAATAGCCTACTTTAACCGTTTCACCAGTGACTACCTTTCCAGTATCAGGTGCTAGAGCACCGGTAATCATGTTTAAGAAAGTAGATTTACCAGTACCGTTTTTACCTATAATACCCAGACGTTCTCCACGTAGAAAGTTGTAAGAGAAATCATTAATCAAATGCTTATCACCAAAGGATTTACTAATTTTATGCAGCTCAACTACCTTTGTGCCTAATCGCTGCATGCTTATCTCTAGTTCTATCTGGTGATCTTTGCGACGGTTACTAGCCGCTTCTTTGATTTGATAAAAATCGTCTATACGAGATTTAGATTTTGTGCGACGTGCTTTAGGCTGGCGACGCATCCAGGTCAATTCTTTTTTATAGAGTTGTTGCGCTTTTTCTTGATTAGTTTGCTGTATTTCTATGCGTTCTTGCTTCTTCTCTACATAGTAAGAGTAATTTCCTTTATAGGTATAAAGTTGACCTTGATCTAATTCTATGATTTCATTACACACACGATCTAAGAAATAACGGTCGTGTGTTACCATAAGTATGGTATAATCTTCTTGTTTAAAGTAGGCTTCTAGCCACTCGATCATTTCTAGATCTAGGTGGTTAGTAGGCTCATCCATGATTAAAAGTTGTGGATCTGACAGTAAGGCCATAGCCATCGCGATACGTTTTTTTTGTCCACCACTTAATTTACCTACTTTTTGCGTCAGGTCATCCAGTTTTAATTTAGAAAGGATCTGACGGTATTTAGTTTCAAAATCCCAGGCGTTTGCCGCATCCATTGCATCCAGTGCTTTTTGCATCATGTCAGCATCATCAGGATTTGCCATGGAGTGCTCATAATCTGCTATGATTTTCATGGTAGGTACGTCACTATCTAGAATTACTTCTTCGATAGTCATTTCTGGATTAAGATTAGGTTCTTGAGGTAAGAACGCCATTCTTAGGTCTGTTCTATAAGCTACGTTACCGCTGTCAGGTTCTTCGGCACGAGTTATTATATTAAGTAAAGTAGATTTACCATAACCGTTTTTTGCTACAAAGCCTATTTTCTGTCCCTGGTTAATACCTAACGATAGGTCTTTAAAAAGAACTTTGTCGGCAAATGCTCTTGAAACGTTTTCTACAGTTATATAATTCATGGTAATCCTGCTTAAATTAAGAAATGCAATATTACGGTGTTAAGTGTTAGAATAGGGTGGTGATCTCATAAAATTTGACCTCTTTTCAGGTAGTGATCTTGTAGTAGGTTTATTTAATTTTGTGCGAGATAGGCTGGTATGGTCTCCATTATTTTTATGTTTGTTCCGCTTTCGCGAAAGCGAGATTATAAAATACATTTTAACGTATGTATCGATTATATGCTAATGAATAGGATCAAAAAGAGTTTTTTACTTCAATAATTCTATATTTGCAGCTTAATTTATTTTCTATACATGAGAAAGCTGTTAGGCGTTTTGTTACTTTTTTTATTATTGATAGTAAGTTCTTGCATACCTACATCTAAGATTACTTATTTACAAGAGTCTAATAAAACTGTAAATGACTCTTTAATTATTATTAGAAAAATACAACCGCCATATCGTTTACAAATTAATGATATACTTTCTATTCAAGTAAAGGCACCTATAGATCCAGATCTAGTAAAGATGTTTAACGTTCAAGGTGATGAGGGAAATAATAATTCTAGTCAAGGTAGAAGTTTATATTTTACTGGTTACACGATAGATCAACATGGAGATATACGTGTGCCACAATTGGGTAAAATAAAAGCAATAGGGATGACGGTAGAAGGGCTGCGTGAGTTGATAGAAAAAAGACTTCTGACTGAATATTTTAAAGAAAATGCAAATCTATTTGTTACCGTAAAATTAGATGGTTTGCGATATACGATGGTCGGAGAGGTAAACGGTACGGGACAGAAAACGATTTTTAGAGATCAGGTAAGTATTATAGAGGCCATTGCAGACGGTGGCGGCGTGCCTATTACAGGTGATTTAACCGCTGTGAAAATTGTAAGACAATATCCCGACGGTGTAAAAACGCATGAATTAGATTTAACTAGTATAGATGTGGTGTACTCTCCTTATTATAATATTCAACCTAATGATATGATCGTGGTGAATCCTAAACCACAAAAGGCGCTAGGTACAGGTACAACAGGATTATCTTCTTTTACGACTATACTATCTGTGTTTACGGCCTTAGTAGGAACTGTATTATTGATTAACAATATCTCTAATTAACCATGGAAGAAGAAAATGATGTTAATAGCTTAGCGGGCATATTTGACGTGAGACAGTTTTTGTTTAAACTGTTGCGTTTATGGTGGTTGTTATTACTTTGCCTAGGTATAGGTACAGGTTATGCTTATTATAAGAACCAGTTTATCCAGACTTATTATGACATGGATTCCTTAATTAGTATAAAGGATAATTCTAATCCTTTATTTACGAGTAATACCAGTCTTACTTTTAACTGGGGTGGTACAACAGATAAGGTAACTACAGCGATTACTCAGTTTAAATCACGTTCTCATGCAGAAAAAGTGGTGGACGAACTGCAGTTTTATATAAATTACATAAAAGAAGGGGAATATTATAATGTAGACGCTTATAAGCAAACTCCTTTCTTTATTTATGCGGTAGAGGATGCTTTACAAATAAGAGGGAATTCCATTCGTATTAATGTGTTAAACGATAAAGAATTTGAATTAACCGCAAATTTTAATTCTAATAGTGCTGGCGCCTTTAATTATTTCACTAAACAAACTGGTAATGTAACTACTCCACAGGGAGAATGGAAACAGAAATTTGAATTTGGTAAACCTATAGACTTACCTTTTTTACATGTGACTATAGAAAAGACGAGTAGTAAAACTCAAAAAGGGACATGGTTATTTAATTTTGGTGATTACTGGGGTACGGTAAGTCGTTATAAAAATATTTCTATTCTTCAAAAACCTACTGGTTCTTCTATCGTACAACTTTCTTTAAGAGGTTCTAATAAAGAGAGATTAGTAGATTATATCAATTCTAGTTCTATTGTCCTAGAAAAAGGCGAACTAGAACGTAAGAATAAATTTGCTGTAAGTACTATTAAATACATAGATAGTAGTCTTATCGCACAGGCCGAGGCGATTAAAGAGTCTGAAAATGAATTAGAAGATTTTCAATCTAAGAGTCAGCTAGTAGACGCAACTGTTCAAAATAGTGATTTTAACACAAAGCTTACTGATTTTGAATTTCAACGCAGTAACCTTCAAAATAAACTGGACTACTATAATAACCTACGTAACTACTTAAGAGATAAAACAGATTATACGGCCATACAGGCGCCTACAGTAGTGGGTATTACAGAAGGTAGTGTCGTAGAAAGTGTGGCTAGATTGATACAATTATCTGAAGAACGTAAACGCAGGCAGTTTGCCATGAGAGAAGATGCGCCTATTTTTAAGGAAATAGATCGTGATATAAATGCTATTAAAGATGTTATTTTTGAAAATATTTCTAGTTCAAAACTTCAGCTTAATGTTGAGTTAAAACAACTCAATTCTGAAATTTATAAAATAGAAGCTCAGATTAAAACCTTACCTAGAGAACAACAAGAATTTCTTAAAATACAACGTAAGTTTGATTTAAGGCAAAACGCTTATAATATTTTTCTAGCTAGAAGAGCAGAGGCAGAGTTAGTAAAAGCAGCAAACGTATCTGATATTTATGTCATAGATGCAGCAAAAAATATAGGTAGAGGTGGACAGCGCAAGGACTCTAACATAAATTATTTAATCGCTTTATTAATGGCATTTGCAGTTCCTATATCAGTTGCCTTTGTGCTTACTGTTTTAGATAATTATGTGCATAGTCCTAAAGATCTTGAAAAACTAAGCCCTGTTTCTGTATTAGGTGTTGTGGGTAAAATGGATCATCCTACTAATTTAATAGTACGAGATAAACCTAAATCTACGATAGCAGAATCTTTTAGAGGTATACGTTCTAGTTTACATTTTATATATGATCAAGAATCGCAACACGATTCCCGTACGATTATGGTAACTAGTAGTGTGAGTGGAGAAGGAAAAACATTTACTAGTATCAATCTTGCTACGGTCTTTGCCTTAAGTGGTAAACGTACACTGCTAGTAGGATTAGATTTAAGAAAGCCTAAGATATTTGATGATTTTGAGATCGATAACGATCTAGGAGTTTCTAACTATTTAGTAAACGATTGTTCTTTAAATGATATTATTAGATCTGCAGGAGTAGAAAATCTAGATATAGCACTTTCTGGTCCAGTACCTCCTAACCCTAGTGAACTTATTATGTCTAAGCGTGCTGGAGAGATGATAGAAGAGTTTAAAAAGAATTACGATTACATCATTCTAGATACACCACCATTAGGTCTAGTGGCAGATGCTCTAGAAATAGCAAAGCATGCAGATGCTAGTCTCTATATGGTACGTCAGGGCTATACTAAAAGAGGGATGCTAGATGTGGTAAATGAAAAGTATAAAAGAGATGAAATAAAAAACTTGAGTTTTATATTTAATCACTTCAGTGATAAAGGAACATACGGCTACGGCTACGGTTATGGCTATGGCTATGGCTACGGTTATGGAGCTTACGGTAATGGTTATCATGAAAATGATGTGAAAGATGGTTTTTTAACTAAAATTAAAAGAGCTATACAATCTAAATTTAATTCTAAAGCCTAATTTATGTCAGATAACGATTGGCTTTATGAAATTAAGCCCAAAGGAAAATTAATAGACCTCAATCTTAAGGAGATATGGCGTTATAGAGATCTTCTTGTGCTATTTGTAAAACGTGATATTGTCACTGTTTATAAACAAACCGTTTTGGGACCTTTATGGTTTTTGATACAGCCATTGTTTACTAGCGTGGTTTTTACACTGGTTTTCAATACATTTGCCGATATTAAGACAGATGGAGTACCTCCATTTCTATTTAATCTAGCTGGTATCACCTTGTGGAATTATTTTAAAGAATGTTTAACCTCTTCTAGTTCTACATTTACCGCAAATGCCAGTTTATTTGGTAAAGTGTATTTTCCTAGATTTATAGTACCAGCTTCTAAGGTACTATCAGGATTATTTAAGTATGGGATACAATTATTTATATTTACTATCTTTTACCTGTATTTCATTTTTGTAAAAGACGTCAGTATAGCACCGTCTATATATGTTTGGATATTTCCATTAACTATACTTAATATGGCTTTGCTAGGACTAGGTCTAGGTATGATTTTAAGTTCTATGACTACCAAATATCGAGACCTGACTATATTAGTTTCCTTTGGTATCAACTTATTAATGTATTTAAGTGCTGTCATGTATCCATTGAGTGAGGCAAAAATTAAGAGCCCAGATTGGGCATGGATTATAGAAACAAATCCGCTAGCGCAGGTGATAGAATTATATAGAAACTTATTGTTAGGTACTGGTGATATTTCTTTCACAGGTTTAGGAATCAGTTCTTCCATTGCTATTATTGCTTTTTTAATAGGACTTGTTATTTTTAATAGAACTGAAAAAACTTTTATCGACACCGTATAATGGCAGCAGTAAGACTATACTGGTGGAGCGAGATCTTTATCCAGAAAAAACAGAAAGAAAACTATGGCGATCTATTAGGTAAATATCTAGTGGAAAAAATTTCTGGTAAAAAAGTGACTTGGGTACGTGCTCAAAAATTTAATATTAGAAATCTATACAGTCCTTTATACGTCACTATAGGCAGCGTGCTTGCTCATATTAATAAATACTGTACTGTATGGGGCAGCGGTATTAACCATAAAGATGAATCTATAGCTAGTGCTAGATTTTTGTCTGTAAGAGGTCCGCTTTCGCGAAAGCGAATTCTAGAACTAGGTTATGAGTGTCCAATGGTTTATGGAGATCCGGCACTATTATTACCGTTATATTATAAGCCTAAAGTAGTAAAAAAACACGCATTAGGGATTATACCACATATCACTGACTTAGAAATAGCAAAGAAACTTTATGGACATCGTAATGGTGTCAAAATTATAGATTTCAATACCAATGATATAGAAGAAACAACTAGTGAAATACTAAGTTGTGAGCAAATTTTATCTTCTTCATTACATGGTGTTATCGTTGCGCATGCTTATCAAATACCGGCTGTACAGGTTAAGTTTTCAGATCATATTTTTGGAGATGGAGTGAAGTATCACGATTATTTATTGTCTGTAGGTTTAAACACTTATCTGCCAGAATTTATAGAGAATGAGGAGGATATAGATAAAGCAGTGACCGTCATTAATAATCACGAGAGTTCCTTACCGTCTCAACAGGTAATTCATAAATTACAGAAAGGCTTACTAGCCGTGTGTCCTTTTAAAACTACGATAGATGAGTGATGATGTTATTTTAAAAGCTGTAAATGTTTCTAAACAATATCGTTTAGGAACCGTAGGTACTGGTACCTTAAGCCATGATTTAAATAGATTTTGGGCTAGGATAAGAGGTAAAGAAGATCCTTACCTCAAGATAGGAGCTGTAAATGATCGCAGTGCTGCGGCTAGTAGCGATTACGTATGGGCTATAAAAGATATCAACTTTGAGGTAAAACGTGGAGAAATACTAGGTATTATAGGTAAAAACGGAGCTGGTAAATCTACTTTATTAAAGATACTTTCTAGAGTAACTAGCCCGACAACAGGTTCCATAAAAACTAAAGGACGTATCGCGAGTTTACTAGAAGTAGGTACTGGTATGCATCCAGAACTTACAGGTAGAGAAAATGTATATCTCAATGGTGCTATTTTAGGAATGACTAAAGCCGAGATAGCAAGTAAGATAGATGAGATAGTTGAGTTCTCTGGTTGCCAGATGTACATCGATACACCTGTAAAGCGTTATTCTAGTGGTATGCGCGTGCGATTAGGGTTTGCGGTAGCTGCATTTCTCGAGCCAGATATTCTAGTGGTAGATGAGGTGCTGGCCGTAGGAGATGCAGAGTTTCAGAAAAAAGCCATAGGTAAAATGCAGGATATTTCTAATACTGGCGGTAGGACGGTATTATTTGTGAGTCATGATATGAAAGCCATGGAGAAATTAACAAGTAGATGTGTGTTGTTAGAAAATGGAATGGTAAAATCTATAGGTCCTACTAATGAAACCATAAATTTATATCTCAAAAACAGTCTTTCAGGGACAAACTTCATTAAGTATACAGAGAATTCTGGAAATGAGTTTGCTACTATAATGGAGGCCAAAATTATGAATAACCAAAATGAAATAGTTAATAATTTTGAAGTAAGTGAGAACATAAAAATAGAATTAAAATATATTGATTCAGGATCATTTAGTTCACGTGTAACAGGAATTATTCATATTTTAAATGAAAGAAGCGAAACCATTTTTGCAAGTAATGATTTTGAAAATGAAAATTGGGGAAAAACTAAGTCTAGAAAAGCTACTTTTATTAGTACTTGTACCATTCCGTCTTACCTTTTAAAAGAAGGTTCATATACAGTTTTAATAGCTTTAGGTAGCTATAATCCTAATTTAGTACATTTTATCGATAAGGAATCCCTTTCTTTTAGGGTGATAAATAGTCCAGATGTAGTAAAAGGTAATTATAACCTAACTAATAGTTGGCCAGGAATTGTTAGACCCAAGTTAGATTGGAACATCGTAGAAGTTGTAAATGGTTAATACATGAGTTTAAAAAAAAATATAAAGTTTATATTAATCAAGTTAGGTTTGTATAAACCAAAACTTATTTCACCACCTTTTTTTACCAAAGATTATTTTAAAAATTCTTCGTACGTAATAGGCGATTATAGTTATGGTAAACCAAATATTCGTTTCCCTCATCCTGATTCTAATTTGAGAATAGGTAAGTTTTGTTCTATATCCTCTGGCGTTAATATTTTTTTAGGAGGTAACCATAGAGTAGATTGGGTAACTACATATCCTTTCAATGATATCTCATTTTTTTCAGAACATTGTAATAATTTGAAAGGCCATCCTTCAACTAAGGGTGATGTAAATATAGGTAACGATGTTTGGATAGGATTTGGAGCAACTATTATGTCAGGTGTTACAATTGGTAATGGATCTGTGATAGCTGCTAATTCATTGTTAACTAAGGATGTAGGTCCTTATCAAATATGGGGAGGTAATCCAGCAAGGTTAATAAAGAAACGATTTACAGATCGTGAAATTGAATGCTTAAATAAAATGGCATGGTGGGATTGGGACATAGATAAAGTTATTGCTTTAAGTCCTAAATTGTGTTCTGAGAATTTAAATCATTTTATTGAAAAAAATAATGAATAAGAAAATTTTAAACATTGCTAAACTCATTAGGTTAGCTTTCATTAAACGAAATGCTTTGTCCACTTATAGATTTGGGGAAAAGGTATTAAAGGATAAGTATTTTATCAATGGTGACATAAAAAATAAGGCACAAAAGGAATCAGTTGTAAAAAGAACAGATGTTATTAATTATTTACTAAATTTTTTTGACACACCAACCTATCTTGAAATTGGAGTTAGAAATCCAGATCATAATTACAATAAAGTAACTTGTAAACAAAAATATGGAGTGGATCCTGGCTTAGAATTTGGATCTAATCCAGTTAAATTTAAAATGACAAGTGATGTTTTTTTTGAAAAACTATCTAGTGGCGATATTTTGGGTAAGGAAGTGAAATTTGATGTAATTTTTATAGATGGACTTCATCTCGCTGATCAAGTAGAACGAGATATCAGTAATTCTTTAAAACACTTGTCAGAAAACGGATTTATAGTGTTGCATGACTGTAATCCACCTACTGAATTTCATGCGTCAGAAACATATGATTATATGTTATCACCTTCACAAGGAGCTTGGAATGGAACTACTTGGAAAGCTTTTGCGAAATATAGAAAAGATTTAAATGTACATAGTTGTTGTATTGATACAGACTGGGGAATAGGGATTATAAGTAAAACTACTAAATTGGTAAACGTTTCAAAAGTTGTAAACCCTTATTTTGAATACTTTATTATGTCAGAAAATAGAAAAGAAACGCTTGGGCTTGTAGATTTTGAAACTTTTTGTAAAATGATAAATGAAAATATACACAAAGACATAAAGTGAAATTATCTATTATAATAGTCAACTTTAATACGCCTGAGTTAACAATTCAAGCCGTTAATTCATGTTATAAATTTATTAATAATCAAGAGTTTGAGATAATAGTTGTTGATAACGGCAGTACAACAGGTAAAATCACAGAAGAGTTTAAGAATTTTCATAATTTAAAATTGATCGAATCTACAGATAATATAGGATTTGGACGAGCAAATAATTTAGGTTTTGAAAATTCAATAGGTAAGTACGTTCTACTTCTTAATTCAGATGCGTATCTAATTGATGAGCAAAGTGTACGTCTAATGATAGATTACTTAAGTAAAAATGATAAGGTAGGAATAGTAGGCCCTAACTTTTTAAAAGCTGATGGTACTAAAAACTATGCATACGGTAACTTACTCAGTTTCCGTAAATATCTTAGCGATATGGGTGTTTTTCCGATTTCAAAAAATAATTATTCCAAATATAGTACTTATAAAGTTTGTGATGTTGATTCACCGACTGAGGTAGATTACTTAGGTGCTGCAGGAATTATACTAAAAAGAGATGAAATTATAAAGAATGGATTATTTGATCCTAAATTCTTTCTTTATTTTGAAGATATGGAGCTAGGTTGGCGGTATAATAAGAATGGGTGTAAAAGTGTTTTATTGCCTGCAGCCCAAATTGTTCATCTAGGAGGTGAATCTTCTGGGAATCTAAGTCTTTTTGTAAAAGGTAAAATTGAGGAGAGTAAGATTTATTTTTTAAAAAAGACTTTTGGATTGCCACTTTTCTATGTTTCACAGATAATAAAGATGGGTTATCTTCCTATCAAAAAAATCATTAAAAAAATCGTTAGATGAATTCATACTTCAAGAAGATTAAAAAACTCATTCAATTTACCTTTGGATCAAGACCATTAGTGTTTTGGTGGTCTATCAAATATAGGAATGGATTACCTAAAGAAAATTTTGGCGATATACTCACTCCATATTTGGTAAATAAAATATCAAAACAGGAGGTGTTGTTCTTTGAGTTGAAAAGTCAATTTGCCACTATTTTTAAACACTATCTTATGGTAGGAAGTATAATTACCTTTGCTACTAAAAAAAGTGTTATTTGGGGATCAGGTATTATTAGTAAATCTCAACCTATAAAAGAAGCCACATTCCTTGCTGTACGAGGACCTAGGACTCAAAAGAGGTTACGAGAATTAGGTTATCCAGTCCCTAATATTGTAGGAGACCCTGCGTTATTACTACCATTAATTTATAAACCAAAGAAGGAAGTGAAATATGAATTAGGGATCATACCACATTACGTAGATGAACAACTTGCAATTGAACTTAGAGGTAACGCAAGTAATACTACCATAATTTCATTACTTACAGATGAAATAGAACCTGTAATAAATAAACTCTTAGAATGTAAGGCAGTCATATCAACCTCGTTACATGGATTAATAATTGCACATGCATACGGTATACCGGCAAGATGGATTCAATTATCTGAAAATTTAAGTGGTGATGGGACTAAGTTTTATGATTATCTAGAATCACTAGATATGGTTTCAGAAAAAATAGATTGTAGAGGTTTTACCTTAGAATCATTGAGTCCTAACATAGATTTTCACTTACCTTGTCCCTCAAATGTGAGAAACCTTCAAGAAGGGTTATTATCTGTTTACCCACTTCAAATTAAGGATGATAGATTATTATCAATCATTAATAGGTAATAAAATGAGAAAAGGATTTAATGCAACCAGACATCAGCCTATAAAGAACTCTGTCGCACAACATAGAGTTATTATTCCGCTTTATATACCTCATGAAAATGAATACTATTCTGATGCTTTTAAAATCTTTGAACTTTGTATTAAAAGTATAGGAAATTCCTCAACAGCGTTAACACCTATAACGGTAATAGCAAATGGCTGCAGTCAAGAAGTTCATCAAAAATTACTAAATTTAGTTTCAAATCAATTTATTAACGAACTGATAGTAGAGACAGCACAGATAGGTAAGGTAAATAGTATACGTAAAGCCATACTCGCGAGTGAAGAAGAATTTTTAACTATAACAGATGGAGATGTTTTATTTTTAAAGGACTGGGATGCATCAGTAGCTCAAGTGTTTAATTCATTTCCTAAAGCCACTGCGGTTGCACCAGTACCTATACATAAGACGTTTAATCAATTTGTGTCTAACATTTGGTTTGATTACCTTTTTTCTGACAATATTGCTTTCGCAAAAACGAAAAATCCTGAAGCACTTGAGCGATTTGTGCAAAGTATAGGGTGGCCGCATCTCAACGAGCATCAAAAATTAGAAATCTTAACATTAAAGGCAAAAAATGGAACAGAAGCTGTAGTAGGTTGTAGTCATTTTTGTACTACCTATCGAAGAGATGTTTTTAAATTTTCCCCTTTAAAATCAACTAAATTTACACTAGGTGGTGACAGTGAGAAAATGTACTTAGATTTACCTTCAATTCAATCAAATGGATATAGATTATCTACAGCTCAGAATCATGCTTACCATTTGGGGAATAAATTCGAACCATGGATGCAAGAAGAATTTAATAGAATTCAACAACAGAAAAAAAGAATTGTAAACTGGCCTAAAATGAAAAGTTTAAAAAAGTCTACTTTTAGATTTTATTTAAAAAATCGTATTTTTAAAAAACTATTAAGCTACTTTAATTTCTATAATGCATATTTAAATAAATGTGGTATCAATAAGAAATGGGCTCATAAATACTATAAATAAAATCTGTTGAAAAAAATCCTTTTATTCTCATCATTATGTAAGCCTAAATCTATTTTAGAGGTAACTTTACCTTCATGGATAGCTCAAGAAAATGATGATTTTGTTTATGATATCCTATTGTATAATGATAATAAGGATCAAAGCGCAATAGAATTTACTAATGACTTTGGTCAAAAGCATAGCAAAGTCACAGTGATTAGTGACTGGTTTAAAAATACATCTTCCTATAGTAAACATAATTGGACTCAAGAATCTGTAGAACGTATTATTTATATAAAAAATAGAGCACTAGAAATAACTCAAGAAAAAGAGTATGATGCTATTTTTCTAGTAGATTCAGATTTGGTATTAAACCCAAAGACTTTACAACATCTCGTAGGTCTTCAAAAGGATTTTGTTTTTGAAATATTTTGGACAGTTTTCACAGATCAAACTTTTGCCAAACCTAACTGCTGGGATGTACATTCATGGGATTACTATAATGCTCAATCTATTCTTAAATTAAAAGAACCTGGAACCTATCAAGTAGGAGCTGGTGGCGCTTGTACATTGTTGAGTACAAAAGCATTGAATAAAGGTGTGAATTTTTCTAAGATTAAGAACATACCTTATGGCGGTGAAGACCGACACATTTGTACCAGAGCAGAGGTGTTAGGTTTCCCTATTTATGTAGATACTCATTATCCTGCATTTCATATTTATAATACGGGATTATTACCAAAAGTTGAGCAATGGTTTTTAAAAAAATTATCACCTTCTTATTTTGATACTTGGCTAGACAAAAAGTGGGAACAGCTAGTGATTGAATCACAAAAAAAACAAGAGATAATAGTTTTTAAAAATAGTTTTCAAAAAATTAAAATGGCTTTGTATAAAGCTAGACGTAGTTATATTAATTATATCAGATACCATTAAAGACAGTAATGAAAAGACCTTTGAAAATTCTTATCGTTGCAGATGTCCTTACCACTAAAACCAGTGGAGGAAAGGCAAGTAACGCCTTAGTACAAGGTTTCATAGAGCAGCGATATGACCTTAAAATATTACATTATTCCAGAGAAGATATAAACTTTGACGGTACTGATACAATTAGTATACCAGAAAAAAAATCAAGTTGGTCTTATATCACAGCAAAAATGCAAGTCGTTTTTCAACGAGCTACGGGACGCAATATAAACAATTGGGTAGAAGCCAGGAACGGTTTTTCTTATACACATAACTATGATGTGAAAAGTATAAAAGCAGCTATTAAAAAGGAAAGACCTCAGGATTATGACTATATCGTTGCATTAAGTTATGCTAGTAGCTTTAGGGCTCATAAGGCTATTTTAGAATTATCAGAGTGGCATCATAAGTTTTTACCCTACGTTCATGATCCGTTTCCCATGCATAGTTATCCTAGACCTTATGATTGGGTTGAACCTGGACATCAGAAAAAAAGAGATTTCTTTGTTTCTATGTATACTGCCGCAAAGGCTATTTTATATCCTAGTAAAATGTTAGGTGAATGGATGGAAAGCTATTACCCTACTGGTAAAGATAAATCTGTTGTTATACCTCATTTAATAGTTGACAGCTTAAAGGATAGTAGAGTATATCCACCCTATTTTGACCCTTCAAAATTCAATATATTGTATGCTGGTGCTTTAATGAGTGCTCGTAACCCTATGGCTTTAGTACAGGCTTTTTTAGAGTTTATAAGTGATGGAGATGGACTTGATAAGCAAGATCATGCACGACTAGTAATAGTTTCTGGCGATTCTATATTTGATAAAAAAATGAAATCTCTCGCTAGTTTAAATTCACAATTATTAATAAGTCCAAAGAAAGAACCATTTCAAATTGCTTATAATATGCAGCAGCAAGCTGCAGTAAACGTAGTTCTAGAGGCAAAAGGCCCAGCAAGTCCATTCTTACCAGGCAAAGTTCCACACTGTGTTACAGCAAATAAACCTATACTAGTGTTAGGTCCTTATTACAGTGAGACTAAGCGCATTTTAGGAATTGACTATCCTTATTGGAGTGAGATTTACGATGTAGAGACCATTAAAAAACATATTTCCATACTTTATCTAGATTGGAAAGAAAAAAAGGGTCAATCAACTTTGGAAATCGATGATTTGACTACATACTTTGAAAGTTCCAGTATAAATCTAGCCATGGATATAATTAGAGCAAAGATTTCTTAAATTTTTTTTATGAAAAAGATATTAATCGTCATAGGTACGCGTCCCGAAGCTATTAAAATGGCTCCTTTAATAAAAGGTTTTTTAGCACAGCCAGATTATTTTGATCTACACCTTTGTCTCACTGCTCAGCATAGAGAAATGCTGGATCAGGTAATGCACTTCTTCGATTTGAAGTCAGATAGTGATTTAAACTTAATGCGTCCTGATCAAAGTTTAACCACTTTATCGAGTAAATTAATGGAAGGGATTTCTTCCGTTATAGATAGTTTTAATCCAGATTATGTTTTTGTACATGGAGATACAACTACGGCAATGGTAGCAGCACTTTCATCTTTTTATTCTCAAAAGAAAATTGTTCACGTTGAAGCAGGTTTACGCACGCATAATATCTATTCACCATTCCCTGAAGAAGCAAATCGACAGATCATATCTAGACTTGCCTCATTGCATATGGCACCTACAGTGCGATGTCAAAAAGAATTATTAGATGAAAATATAGAGGTGCCAGCCATTACGGTAACTGGAAATACTGTGATAGATTCACTATTTCTAGGTTTACAAATTGTTAAGGAATCGCCATCACAAAGATTACTCGATTTTAAAAAATCGATAGGCAATTCAAAAGTTATTTTAGTAACTAGTCATCGCAGAGAGAATCAAGGTGTTGGTATTTTAGAAATTTGTAAAGCGCTTAAAATTATAGCAGAAGAATTTCCTGATACTCAAATTATTTTTCCAGTACACCTTAACCCTAAAATCCTAAAACCTGTTCACAAAGAACTAGATGGAATTAATAATGTAAAACTTCTTAAGCCACTGGATTACGAGTTGTTCATATGGATGATGCAACGTAGTTATTTGATAATTACAGATAGTGGAGGAATTCAAGAAGAAGCACCATCTCTTAATAAGCCTGTAATAGTTATGCGAGAATTTACTGAAAGACAAGAAGCAGTAGAAAGTGGAGCGGTACTATTAGTAGGAAATAATAAAGAAAGAATTATTAAAGAGACACGTCGATTAATAAATGATAAAAATCATTATGATAAAATGGCTGCTGCCTTAAATCCTTACGGAGATGGAAATGCGGTTGCTAAAATTATTGACGTAATAAAGTCCCATCATGAATAATTCTTTAACCATAGTGATTCCTAATCGCAATCGTGACCTTAAAACGGTTCAACGTAGTGTGAGTTCTATTATACCGCAACTTGATGAGTCTACGCAGTTGGTAATTGTAGATTATGGTAGTGAAAAGTCTTATCAAGCAGCGCTGGAACAGTTATTAAAAACACATGATCAAGTAGAGCTTGTAAAATGTCCTACACAAGGACAGTTATGGAATAAGTCTAGATGTATCAACATGGTGTTAAAATCCTGTAAGACCACTCATTTAATGGTGTCTGACATGGATATGATATGGCATCCTGAATTTATAAAAAGTCAAGTAAAATCGTTTTCTCAAAACGATACCGTTTATTTTACAGTAGGTATAATGACCGAAGAAGAAAGTTCCTTAGAAAAGTCTTTTGAAGATTACAAAATTAAATTTCAAACAGATCACGAGGCAACTGGAATCTCTATTTTTCCTACAGAACAACTCGTTAATATAAATGGTTTTGATGAGTTTTATCACGGTTGGGGTAGTGAAGATACAGATGTACATATGCGTTTGAAAAATGCTGGTTATGAAGTCCGCTTTTGCGAAAGCAAAATATTTTTCAAACATCAGTGGCATGAAAAATCATATCGTAGTTCAAGTAGCAGATTACCATTTCATTCAAATCAGGAGCGTGTAAATTTTAATTATTTTTCTATTAGTAAAAAGACGCAAAAGGTAAAAGCAAATAACTTTAAATTATGGGGTTTACCTTTTCATTCCAAGTGTTATAAAGCACTAGAGAAACCTTCTCAAAGTTTTGAAATTTATGCTACTCAAGAAGAATTACTAGCATTTTTATTCTATTTAAATGATGTAGAAATATCTCAAGTTGTACATCTAAAAGTAGTTGAACATCCTCAAGTTAAATCTTTAAAGTCGCTAATGAAAAAAGCAACTGGAAAAAAAGTTCCAAATTTTATAAACTTAGAAAAGGTAAATGAAATTCTATTGGAAGCTATAATAAAAAGCTACCACAACTCCCCATATACGTTTAAGTTCGATCGTTCAAATAAGTTTATTCAGTGGACTGTTAATTTAATTAATCGCTAATGAAAATCCTACTAGTTTCCATGAACTCTATACACTTCCGTCGCTGGTCAGAGCAGTTGCGGGATAGTGGTCATGAGGTGTACTGGTTTGATATATTAGATCAAGGATATGCCCCATCTATGAGTTGGATGACTCAAATTACAGGATGGAAAAAAGGATTTTTAAAAAAACGAGGACGTACTTTTATTAAAACTAGACTACCTAAACTTTTTAATGCTCTAGTTCATAAATATGATACGACAGTAGAAGACGCTTTTGCAAAAACGATACGAGAAATTCAACCAGATCTAGTTCATAGTTTTGCGCTTTACACTTCATGCTTGCCTATTATCGATGTCATGAATGAAAACCAAAACATTAATTGGTTGTATTCAAGTTGGGGAAGTGATTTGTTTAACAGATCAAATAAACCCAATTATAATATTGAAGTTTCATCTGTATTGAAGCGTGTAGATTATCTCATAACAGATTGTAAACGAGATCAAGGAATAGCTGTTAGAATGGGCTTTAAAGGGAATCATCTAGGTGTCTTTCCTGGTGGTGGTGGATTTAAGTTAGAACAGTTTTTGCCATTTAGAAATCCTATTAAAGATAGAAAGCTATTACTAGTTAAAGGTTATGAGAATGAATTAGCAAAAGCTTCTATAGTTTTAAAAGCTTTAGACTTAATTAATTTTTCTGAAGAAATACAAATTATACTATTTGGATGTGAAAACAACTTTGTTTTAGAGCACAAAACACATTGTAAAAACATCTCTTTTTTACCTTCCATATCCCATGATAATATCATGGAATTAATGGGCAAGTCTTTGATTTACATAGGAAACAGTGTTTCAGATGGTATGCCTAATACTTTACTCGAGGCCATATCTATGGGAGCATTTCCTATACAGTCTAATCCAGGAGGAGCAACAGCAGAAATTATAAGCCACGAGATAAATGGACTTCTTATAGAAGATCCACTTGACACAGAAGATATTGCGGCACTTATTCAGCAAGCAGTGATTGATACTCAAATGATTCAAAAAGCTTTTAAGTATAATCAAATATTGGCGCATGAACAATTAGATTATAAAGTGATTAAGAAAGAAGTCCTCAAAACTTATGCGAGTTTAGATGATTTAAAAAATTATCATAGATGATTGTAATTAGAGATATTATAGTTGAGGAATTTAGCGAGTCAGGACGTGTAGAAGTACAAGTTTCTCTAAATGATAAGTTGGAAAACCTATATTATCAAACCAATTTTAAATTAGATAAGATTATAGAGAGTGACCTTTGGAATGCTGCGATCATTGCTTTATTACCACTTTCATTTGAGAATAATTGGAACATTAAATCAAATGGTATTATTGATGAAACATTAAAGGATGGGTTGATTAATGAACTTTTTCCAGTAATGAAACAAGCCTATACAACTGATTTTACTCCTCTTCTAGATGTGGAATCACAACATTTTTCACCATGTTTGATGAATAATCAAACAGCTACTGGCTTATCATGTGGGGTAGATAGCTTTGCTACAATATTCTCTAAACAAAAAGAGTTAAGCGCTCTTACTTTTTTTGATGCTGGCTCTCATGGTAAAAATTTTCAACAAAAAACAGATTCTATTAGACAACATCGGTTTTCTAATGTAGAACTTGTTGCTAGTAAATTAAAAATGCCATTGTACACAGTCACCTCTAATTTAAGCAATTTTACTAAAGCAAAATTTCAAGATAATCATGCATTTTTACAACTGTCTTGTGCGCACTTGCTCTGCGGTATTTGCAATGTTTACCATTATAGTACTGGGCAAAAAAATGATTATTTAGATCGTCACGAACTAGACTTTATTTATATTAATAATTTCCTCACCCCAGCATTGAGTAGCGGCCGTTTAAAAATTAAAACCTCGTTAGGTACTTTAACTAGATTTCAAAGGACTTATATTATAAGTGAACAAAAAATCCCGCAGCAGCATTTAGACGTATGTGTTGACCCTTTTAAAGTTATAGATCAAGGTCTTATCAATTGTTCGGGCTGTGATAAATGTTTGCGAACTCAACTTGCACTAAAGATTCAAGGAAATTATGAAAGTTTTAGTTCTGTTTTTAATGAACAGATTTACAATGTGAAGATCTCTAGATATATAGCGTTTTTAAAATTTACTAGAAAAAAAAATGTTTTAAACGGTGAATTGTATGATCTTGCTGTGATAAACGGCCTGATAGATGTAAGGGTAAGAATGGAATTTGTTAAACTTAATTGGAATAATTTTAAAAAGATTTTAAAGAAAAAAATTAGAGATTAAACTTAGAATTTTGTAAAGTTTGTTTTTTAAATCATTTTCATTCAAATTTCCTTAAATTTGTCTACAACGCTATAATTATGAAATCCATAGGATTTATTCCCTTACGTGCAGGTTCCAAAGGTATTCCTGGAAAAAACAAAAAGAAACTTCTAGGAAGACCTCTTTTTTGCTGGACACTAGGAGAAGCGATTGCTTCTAATCTGGACAAAGTTTACATTTATACAGATGATCTGGATATTCTTTCATTTATAGAAAAAGAATACCACTGGACAGATAAGGTAAAAGCAGTAAAGCGCAGTGACGCAAGCGCAACGGACACAGCAAGTACAGAGCTAGCGATGATGGAGTTTATAGATGGATTAGAATCTAAGTTTGACTTATTCTGTCTATTGCAAGCCACCTCTCCATTCACGACAGCAGTAGATATAAATAAATGTCTAGAGGTAGTTAAAAATGGTAAAAATTACGATAGCGCGTTAACTGTTGTTAATTCACATCGTTTTACATGGCATGCAGACGGTACCCCTAAGAATTATGACATCTTTAATAGACCTAGAAGACAAGATTTTGAAGGGCTTTTAATTGAAAACGGTGCTTGCTACGTTACCACAGAGTCTGCTTTGCGTGAAAGTAATAATAGAATAAGCGGTAATATAGCAACAGTAACTATGCCTGAGGACAGTCTTACCGAGATAGATTCCTTAACCGATTGGAAAATTGTAGAAGAATTACTAGCGTCTCGATTAAAGGCAAAGAAACAAAGCGATCACATAACTCATTTAATACTCGATGTAGATGGAGTATTTACCGATGGATGCATCTACTATGGAGCAGATGGTGAGTTGATGAAAAAATTTGACATGCGTGACGGTATGGGATTAGAAATATTACGTCAGTATGGAGTAGAAGTTATGGTTATGACTTCAGAAGATTCTCAGATAGTCGCTAGCCGCATGAAAAAATTAAAAATTAAGGACGTTTATCTAGGAGTAAAAGATAAATATAGTTTGTTAACAAGAATAATATCCGATAGGAATCTATCATTTTCTAACATCGCCTACATAGGTGATGATGTAAATGACATGGCAAATATTTGTGCTGCTGGCTGGTCATTTACACCTGCAAATGCTACACAACCTATAAAAAATCATGCAGATGTTATACTGCAAAATAATAGCGCCGAAGGAGCAATCCGTGAGGCGACAGAATTTATAATAAAATACAACAACCGTTATGAGTCATTATAAAAAACCATACACCATTGCAGAGATAGGTGGAAACCATAAAGGAGATATGGAAATCGCCAAAGAATTAATTAAAGTAGCTGCCATTTTTTGTAAAGTAGATGCTGTAAAGTTTCAAAAACGACATAATATAGAGTTGTTAACTAAAGAACAGTACGAGGCGCCACATCCTAACCCTGTAAACTCTTATGGAGATACCTATGGTGCGCATAGAGAATTTTTAGAATTTGATGTAAAACAGCATGCAGAGTTAAAAGCATATTGTGAAGAAGTAGGAATTACTTATTCTACCAGTGTATGGGACACGACTAGTGCAAAGGAGATCGCTGGACTAAATCCAGAATTCATAAAAATCCCTAGTGCTTGCAATAACCACTATGAAATGCTAGGCTGGTTGTGCGAGAATTATAAAGGAGAAATTCACTGTTCTACAGGAATGACTACTAAGGATGAGATAGAAGAGCTAGTTAAATTTTTTGAAAAGCATAACAGAGCCAAAGATCTAGTTCTTTACAATTGTACATCTGGTTATCCAGTACCATTTCCAGACGTTTGTTTACTAGATATCACAACTATGATTCAAAAGTACAGCGACCGTGTAAAAACTATAGGTTTTTCTGGACACCATCTAGGTATAGCTGTAGATATTGCTGCTTATACACTGGGAGCAAATGTCGTAGAGCGCCATTATACACTAGATCGCACCTGGAAAGGAACCGATCATAGCGCATCTCTAGAGCCTGCAGGAATGAGAAAACTAGCACGTGATTTAAAAGCAGTTCATGAAGCACTAGATTATAAAGCGACCGATATACTTCCTATTGAGCAAGTACAACGCGATAAATTGAAATATAGAAAAATATAATGTCTGGCCAGAGCCTGTCGAATGCGTGTTATTAATCACGATCTTATCAGATTTTAACGCTACTTCGACAAGCTTAGTAGGACACTTTTTTAAAAAGTATTTTGATGATAAAGGTGTGTAATAGTCTGCTTAATTAAAAAACTAGATCGAGAACGATTTAAAAATATAGATGTCTGATTCTAAAAATAACCAACCCAAAGTTTTCATTCTTTTTCCTGATGGAGTAGGATTGCGCAATTTTGCATTTACACATTTTAAAGAAATAGGTGAGCAACAAGGCTTTGATATCACCTACTGGAACAACACTGTTTTTGATCTGAAAAAAGAATTAAATTATCCAGAATTAAAAATAACGAGTACTAAAATTCACCCTAAAACACCGGTCTTGAATCATGCTCGTAAAAGAGTGGAGTTATCGCTTTCGCGAAAGCGAACCAAGGACCATGTGTATCCTACCTATCGATTTCCTTTAAAATGGAATAGTTTAAAAAATATAGTGAAAAGCTCTTTTGTTAGCTTCTATGAAAAATATAGAGCAACACCTAAGGGATGGCAGTCATTAATGAATAAAATGAACGCTGCAGAGCGTTCTACTAGTCGTTATCAAGAAGTAAAAGCACAATTAGAAGAACACCGGCCAGATCTAGTTTTTTGTACAACGCAACGAGCAACACAAGCTATTGCACCTATTCTTGCTGCCAGAGATCTAGGAATTAAAACCGCGTGCTGGATATACAGTTGGGATAACCTACCTAAGGGAATGACCACCATAGAAACAGATTATTACTTTGTGTGGTCTGAGTTGATGAAAGCGCAACTACTAGAGTATTATCCTAAAACTAGAGAAAAGCAAATCTTTGTAACAGGAACACCACAATTTGAACCGCATTATGATAGCTCTTTATTGCTTTCACGTAAACAGTATTGTGCAGCACATAATTTAAATGAGAACACAAAATACATATGTTTCTCTGGTGATGATCAAACCACATCGCCACTAGATCAATACTATCTGGAAGACACGGCCATCGCTGTACGTAAATTGCGAGAAGAAGGTAAAGATGTAGCGATTATTTATAGAAAAGTACCTATTGACTTTTCTGGGCGATATGATGAGGTTTTAACTAACTATAGTGATGTTATTACATCTATAGATCCATTATGGAAACCTATGGGGAGCCAGTGGAATCAAGTAATGCCTACTAAGGAGGATTTTGCTTTGCTCGTAAATACGTGCTACCATAGCGAGCTTGTGGTAAATATATGCTCGAGTATGGTCTTTGACTTTGTGGCGCACGAGAAACCCACGATTTACCCAAACTATGAGCAACCGCAACTTAAAAAAGGAATACGTGATATAGGACAAAATTATAAATACGTTCATTTCCGATCGATGCCAGATTATGATACTAGCGTTACTTGGGCAATGAATAAAGATGAGATTTATGATGGAATTAAAGGCTTACTTAATGGTAGTCTTAACCCAGTGCCTGTCACAAAAAAGTGGTTTGGAATCGTAAATAAACCAGAGCAACCTGAAAAAGCTAGTGAGCGTATCTGGGAAGCGGTTAGTAAATTATTAAAAACATGAAAAAAGTTTTTTCTTACCTAGCTATTATTTTAACACTGGTAATTAGTTCTATGTTCATTCTAAATGAAATATATTCTTATTCTTTTAGAAATGGTATTGTTAGAAATAAGAGGCAGGAACTTTTACTACATAAGAACGATAAATTTGATATCCTTTTTTTGGGATCGTCTAGAACTGAATCTCATGTGGTGGATAGTGTTTTTGAAAATATAACAAATCTAAAAGTTATAAATGCAGGAATGGAACGGTCTACATTACACGATTCTTATGCTGTGTTTTATTCGTTATTAAAGAATAATAATAAATTAAGTGAGTGCTGGATTCAGCTGGATTACACGCATAATATAACCAAGCACTCAGCAAATATGTTCGCTGAAATAGTTCCTTTTTTAAATGACGAAACTTTAGAAAGTCATGCTATTGAAATAGGTCAAATTTCGTCAGTAAGAGTGCCATTTACTTTATTTATGAAAAACGATAAGCCTATAGGTTTTAGAGAGTTTTTCTTAAAAGTAATCAATAAAAAGTCAGAGCAAGATTTTTCTTTGCAATTTAAGCCACTATTGGGTTGTGGTACTGGGCTAAAAGGTAAATGGCCAAAGTCGATGGAGTCTAATATTGCCATGAATAAAATCTTGAAATTGGCTAAGGAATATGGCATAAGAGTTCACTTTTATACCAGTCCTAATTGCCCTAAAGCGGAAAATCGAGATGATTTTGGGTTCTCTTTAAAAGAGAACTACCGTTTCAAAAACTATTACGACATTTTTGATGATTCTCTGGATTATTTTTATGATTGTGGACATTTAAACAATAAAGGTGCGTTAGCATTTACTAAACTACTCGCCGAAGATTTTTTAAGAAATAAAACATGCTTTTCAACTCAATAGAATTTTTAATTTTCCTGCCACTGTGTTTTATCCTGTATTGGTTTGTAGTGAATCGCAATTTGAAATTGCAAAATGCTCTTATTCTTGTGGCGAGTTATTTCTTTTATGGCTGGTGGGATTATCGTTTTTTGGGTCTAATAGCCTTTAGTACAATTATAGATTATTCATTAGGTATAGCTATTAATAAATCAGAAATAAAGTCTAGTAAGAAGTGGTTGCTTTTTATATCTCTAGTGGTTAATCTTAGTTTACTAGGTTTTTTTAAGTACTTTAATTTCTTCATAGACTCCTGGATAGATGCTTTTAACTCTCTAGGTTATGAGATGCAAGCGAGTACTTTAAATATTATCTTACCTGTAGGTATTTCTTTTTACACTTTCCAGACTTTAAGTTATACTATAGATGTCTATCGTGAGAAATTAGAACCTTCTAAAAACTTGATCAATTTTGCAGCTTATGTTGCCTTTTTTCCTCAACTAGTTGCAGGTCCTATAGAAAGAGCGACTAATTTATTACCACAATTCTCTAAGAAACGCATCTTTAATGAAGAACAAGCCATTTCTGGAATTAACCTCATTCTATGGGGTTTATTTCAAAAAGTGGTCATAGCAGATAGTTGCGCACCTTATGTAAATAGTATTTTTGATACTTATGAAAGTATGAACAGCCTGAGTCTTATCCTTGGCGCTGTCTATTTTGCTTTTCAAATTTATGGTGACTTTGCAGGGTATTCAAATATTGCAATCGGTACGGCACGTTTATTAGGCTTTGATTTAATGCGTAATTTTAATTACCCATATTTTTCTAGAGACATGGCAGAGTTTTGGCGACGCTGGCACATTTCACTGTCCACGTGGTTTAGAGATTATTTATACATACCACTGGGTGGATCTAGAGGTTCTAAATGGATGCAACTGCGCAATGTGTTTATTATATTTATGGTGAGTGGTTTATGGCATGGAGCTAACTGGACTTTTGTATTTTGGGGATTTCTTCATGCACTCTTTTTTATTCCGATATTACTACTGGATAAAAACAGAAATAATTTAGATCAAGTAGCGCAGGGCAAGATATTACCTTCATTAAAGGAGTTTTTTCAGATGACGGTGACTTTTCTACTGGCCTGTATAGCTTGGGTTTTCTTTAGAGCTTCTAACATTGCAGAGGCTTTTCAATACTTAAAAAATATAATTACAGATACTGGATTTAAAATACAGTACCTAAACATTGAGCGTTATAACATAGAAATGTTGTTGATACTATTTATTTTCATAATGTATGAATGGTTTCATAGAGAAGAAGAACATCCTTTTAATGGGAGGTTAAAATGGCTGAAAATAGGGACTGTTATCTTAATGTTACTTACTTTAGGGGTGTATTCTAATCATCAAGATTTTATCTATTTCCAATTTTAATGAAGATTTTTTTTAAATATATATATGGATTGCTTTTAGTTCTAATTATTGGTGTATTTATTTTAGATACGGTATATACGGCTGCCTTTCACACAGGGTTTGCAAGGAATAAGACCCAATATGCTGTACAACTTAAGGAGAGTCATATTGATTATATATTTTTAGGTAGTTCTAGAGTAGAAAATCATATTGATTGTGAGTTAATCACTGAATTAACAGGTAAATCTTGTTTAAATTTAGGTTTGCAAGGAAGTAGAGTTAATGATTCCGCATCACTATTACAGATTTTAAAAGATAACGATATTTCTTATAAAAAAGTTTTTTACCAATTAGATTATTCAGTTAATTCCGATGGTTTTTCACCTGCTTTCCTTTCTTCGCTAATGCCATTTGTGAATGATGATAATGTTAAAATTAATTTGTTGTCAAAACTAGAATTAACAAAATCCACTAAATTACCTTTTTTACAGTATGCTACTAATGATAAAATTGTAGGATTCAGAGAAGTGATTCTTCAGTATTATGGGAAACCAAGTAGACAAGATTTAACAAATGGATATGACGGTAGAGATGGTATAGGAGTAGATATTAAAGGTGAATTACCTAGCTCTATTAAAGAGAATAATAGCGGTATTCTATGGATGCAGGAGCTAGAACCTAAAAATCTAGTTTTTTTCACTGCACCATATTGTAAAGAAGCTATTAATAGAGATCTCATGATTAAGGATTTGAAAGATAAATACCCAAGTGTCACGAGTTTTATAAATATTTTTGATGATAAAGAGATGTATTTTGCAGATTGTGGTTACTTAAATAATAAAGGAGCGAAATCCTTTACTCGAATATTGACACAAGATTTACTTTTGAATTAACTTATGCACATCGCCTTTCTCACTTCAGAGTATCCACATCCAGCAGTTCGTCATAGTGCAGGAATAGGAACTAGCATTAAAAACCTCGCGACAGCACTTGTAGAAGAAGGTCATCAGGTTACACTATTTATTTATGGTCAGAAAAAACACTTGACATTTGTAGAGCATCAAATTAACTTTCATTTGATTAAACAAAAAGAATACAAGCTAGGTGGCTTTTATTTTTATAGAAAATATGTTCAAAAATTTATTAATGCGCATAGTGCACAAATAGATGTGTTAGAAGCACCAGACTGGACAGGCATAACTGCTTTTATGAATTTTAAAAAGCCTCTTGTAATAAGACTACATGGCAGTGATACTTATTTTTGTCATTTAGAAAATCGACCTCAAAAAAAGAAGAATTATTTATTTGAAAAATGGGCACTTAAAAGAGCAAAAGCTATAACTAGTGTGAGCGTATTTACCGCTCAAAAAACGCAGGAGCTATTTCGACTTAAAAAACAAATAACCGTCATTCATAACATAATCCTTCTGGAGAATTTTATTCCATTAGCATCGATAGCAGAATCTAGATATATTTTAAACTTTGGTTCTGTAATAAGGAAAAAAGGTGTTATTGCGCTGGGAAAAGCTTTTAACAATCTCGCTGGTAATTTACCAGACGTAGAACTTAAATATTTAGGTAAAGATATAAGAGATGCCTTAACAGGGACTATGACATCCACACTTATCTTAAATGAGATAGATCCTTGTTTTCAAAAACGAGTAAGTTTTATAGAGCAAGTACCTTACGACGAAGTAAATCAATACATTAATAAAGCAGCTGTAGTATGTCTACCTAGCTATGCCGAGGCTTTTCCTATGACATGGCTAGAGGCAATGGCATTAGAAAAACCACTAGTGACAAGTAATATAGGCTGGGCAAATGAAATTATGATAGATGGAACTACAGGCTCAACTATGCAACCAGATGATAGCGAGCTATTTTTTCAGGCATTAAAAAAAATGCTAACTGATAAAGAATTTGCAATGCAATGTGGAAAAAATGCGCGTATGCATCTAGAGTCTAATTTTTCAAAAAAACAAATTGTGAATCAAAATTTATCCTTTTATAAATCTGTAATTAATGATTAGTTTAAACGCCATTATAGCCAAAAATAAAAAGCGTTTCAGGATGTTTAAATGCCATGAGTTAACAGCTAATAAGCCACGACAAGCTCTAAGGCGATACATAAACACAAACTTGCAATTTAGTTATAAAACTCGTGTTATACATCAATGGGTAAATGGTCTGAAATTATCTATTCAAAAAGGTGATGCTGGATTAGTAGGGAACATATATTATGGGTTATATGAGTTTAGAGAATCATTGTTTTTACTGCATTTTTTGAGAAGAGAAGATTGCTTTCTAGATGTAGGAGCAAATATGGGACACTTCAGTATTCTTACCTCAGGCTCTGTAGGTAATAAGACTATTTGTGTAGAGCCATTAAAAACTACATTTAATAGATTACAAGAACAGGTAATTCTTAATAAACTAGATGCACTTGTACAAGCTCATAATTGTGGTGTTTCTAGTGAGGCTGGGACCTTGTTTCTTAGTAATGATAAAGGTGTGATGAATAAAATAGTTGATGTATGTCATCCCAAAGCTACTGCTATAAATGTTCAAACGATAGATCAACTGGTAAACAGAACTAGTGTGACAGCTATGAAAATAGATGTAGAAGGTTTTGAATTACAAGCGCTTAAAGGTGCTGTTAGAACATTAAATAGCGCAACTTTAAAGGTTGTTATTGTTGAGTTAAATGGATCTGGAAAAAATTACAATATTGAAGATGATGAAATTTCAAATTTCTTAATAGCACTGGGCTTTTTACCATATAGATATTTGCCATTTACGAGAAAACTGAATCCTTTAGATAAATATGATAAAAACCAATTCAACACTATATTTATAAGAGATGTTGATTTTATAAACGAGCGCATCGCAACTGCACCGCAAATTAAAGTGCTTCATCACCATATTTAATAAATTCTATTATTAGGTTTGCAACTTATGATCTTCATCGAACACGAGAATAATAGAGTAACTAGTTTACTTCATAATGGAGAAAGAGCCATTACAGCTATTGTAAAAATCGCTCAAAAAAATCCAAATCATTCCATAGTTATATCTAAGAAAGGTATCGATGTTACTCCGTTTAAAGATGCTATAAAAAATTTATTGCTGCCTTATATTATTGTGTCTTCTCACACTCGATTGCATAACGATTTAGGTTATGTGGAAGACTCACCATTCATTAATGTTTCTAATACTGTTACCTATCCCACGTGGATAAAAAGCGCCGCGATATTTACTATTCACGCCTCTTTAATTAATCAATTAAAAGATCAGTTAAATGAGAAAATTAACTTGCTGTATTGGATTAATTCCATTAGTAAATTAGCAAGACCTCTCGGGATTTTAAGTTATCAAATTCCTATTTATGTATCACAAGAAGATCAATTTGATACAACGACATTGTATCGTTTTGTAAAACAACATTATAAAACACGGTGGATTTTTATCTTGCTTATTTGTCATATGTGGTATGAGAAACGTATTCCTTTGTACGCTTTCGCGAAAGCGATATTCTCAAAATCACTTTCACTTGATTTAGACATTCAAGCCCTTCAAGAACCCATAAAAGCTGTTGCTCAAGAGTCTTTGATATACGACGTAGTGATACCTACGATGGGTAGAGCAGGCTATTTAAAAAATGTACTAGAAGATTTAAATGCACAAGAAATAGTACCGCGTTCCATTATAATAGTAGAACAGAATGAAGATGAGAATGCTGATACAGAATTAGATTTTTTAAAAAAGGCTGCATGGAGATTTGAGATAAAACATATATTCACACACATAACAGGAGCTTGTCGAGCGCGTAATGAAGCGATCAATTTAACTACATCGCCATGGGTATTACTTTTTGATGATGATGTTCGTGTGCCAAGAAATTTTTCTCTTGAGACAAACACTTTGTTAAATAAGACCAGTGCAACTGCGGTTACATTTGCTTGTTTACAAAAAGGAGAAATAGAAAAGATGCAAGTCTTTAAACAATGGGAATCCTTCGGTTCTGGATGTTCTATGGTACATAGAGAGGTTATAGAAAAATGTAGTTTTGATATGTCGCTAGAGCACGGTTATGGGGAAGATGTGGATTACGGTATGCAAATACGTAACGCTGGACATGATGTGATCTATGCACCGCAAATACAGTTGGTGCATTTAAAAGCGCCCGTAGGTGGTTTTAGAAAACCACATGTCTTCCCATGGAAGAAAGATGCAGTGCAGCCTAAGCCTTCGCCACAAATTATGTACCATCGTAAAAAGAATTACACACATAAGCAGTTGTTAGGTTATAAGATGATTCACTTCTTTAAATGGTATAAGAATTCTGGAACTAAGCATCCAATACAGTATTTTAATCATTTTAAAAAGGCATGGAGCCTTAGTGAACGTTATGCAAAAGAGCTATGATTAAATTATATACAGACTATTCTCTTTTACTTCCAGAAAATAGAAAACACGCTCATCCATTAATATTTGATTTGCATTACTATGAGCATACACCTCAAATTGTTTTTGAGAAGTATCAACTAGTAGATACAATTGAGAAAGCAGACGCGATTATTTTTCCTTTGAACTATTTATCTAAAGGAGTTTCTAATTTGAGAAAATCTTACGAGCTATTGATTGCATTAGCCCAAAAACAGAATAAAAAAATCTTAGTGTATACAGGAGGAGATTATGGTAAAACATTTAATGACTCCAATATTATTACATGGCGCAATGCTGGTTTTAAGAGGTCTAACGATGAAAATACACTTATTCTACCTGCTTTTATGAACGATCCATTAGAAAAGGGCTTCCTAGATTTTAAATTATTAGAATATGAAAAAGTTCCACACGTTTCATTTACCGGTTTTGCAACGGCTAGCTTTAAAGAGCAGGTTAGAATCAATTTATCAACGTTAAAAAGTAACATCAAGAGACTGTTTAAACAAGAAGATAGCGACTACCAAAAAGTGTACAATGCAGCTGGTAATAGATTCAGCTATCTTCAAATGCTGGAAAGGTCTACAGATATAAAAACTGATTTTATCCACAGAGATAAATACCGTGCTGGTTCAATAACAGTAGAACAAAGAGAAAAATCTACTCGTGAGTTTTTTGAAAATTTAAATAGCTCTCCGTATACTTTTTGCTTGCGTGGTGCAGGTAATTTTTCAGTTCGATTTTTTGAATCCCTTGCATTGGGAAGAATACCTATATTAATAGATACTGACGTGCAATTACCGCTAGAAGGAATCATAAATTGGGATAAACATATATGTCGTGTCAGTACAGAAGAAAACCTTACAGATGCGATAACTAGATTTCATTATTCTCATGATCGTGAATCGTTTATAGAATTACAAAATAGCAATCGTAGTTTATATGAGAGATACCTAAATAGACACGCTTATCTTTGTGAAATTCATTCTATTTTAAAATCGATATTGTAATATGAAAATGTCTCTTATCATTTGCACCTATATGCGTCCAGAACCTTTATCTAGGCTTATGGAGAGTGTCATGTTACAAGAGCGATTACCAGATGAGGTATTGATAATTGATGGTTCTATAAATGATGAAACCGGTGCTCGCTTTCGCGAAAGCGAAAACAACATCATACACTATCACAAAGTACCACCAGAAGAGCGTGGACTGACTAGACAACGCAATTTTGGAATAAATAAAGTGGCGGCAGATATGGATATTGTCGCTTTCCTAGATGACGATACGATTCTTTATCCAGATTACTTTAAGAAATTGCTAGGTACATATATTCATTTTCCTACGGCAATGGGTGTAGGTGGCTACATTATTAATGAGGTGTCTTGGGAGAGTACAGCACAAGAACAAATTGATGATTTGAACCATTATTATTACGATGGTTATAGAAGAAACGAGAGCAGTCGTTACAAATTAAGAAGGAAATTAAGACTAGCACAAACGACACAACCAGCTATATATCCTGAGTTTGGTCATGGTAGATCTATAAGTTTCTTGCCACCTTCAGGAAAAATTTATAAAGTAGAACAATTAATGGGTGGTGTTTCTAGTTTTCCACTTGCTGTATTACGAGAACATAAGTTTTCTGAATATTTTGAAGGTTATGGTCTTTATGAGGATGCAGATTTTACTTTGCGATTATCTCACATAGGAGATTTATATGTGAATACTGCTGCGCAACTAGAACACCATCACGATGCAGCAGGAAGACCTAATAAATATACTTATGGTAAAATGGTAGTGCGTAATGGCTGGTACGTATGGAGAGTAAAACATCCTCAACCATCTTTTAAAAATAAGCTCAAGTGGTATCAAATCACCATCTTGCTTACTGGTATTAGATTTATCAATATCTTTACTACGAGCGAGCGCAAAGAAGCATTTACAGAATCGATAGGAAGAACCGTAGGAATTATGAGTCTGTTATTTAATAAACCTAGATAATGAAGTTCTTAAAAGACATCAAGCGATATACCGATTACAGTGGTAAACCTGCTGTGCTTATGTTGCTTACACAACAAGGTTTATGGGCGTTATTCCACTATCGTTTCTTTAATAAAATATATACATCTAGATTACCTAAAATATTAAAATGGCCTTTATTATCTATAGGAGTTCTTAAATTAAAAGGTATAGAAGTATTAACAGGAATAACTATTCCATACAGTGCTACCATAGGAGAAGGATTTTATATAGGCCATCATTCTGGTATTATTATCAACGCAAATGTTGTGATAGGTAAGAACTGTAATATATCTCAAGGAGTAACCATAGGGGTAAGTGGTCGTAGAGATAAACGTGGTACACCAGTAATAGGAGATCAAGTTTATATAGGAGCAAATGCCACTGTAGCGGGAAAGATAAAAATAGGTGATAAAGCCGTGATAGGTGCAAATAGTCTTGTAGTTAAGGATGTGGTTGCAGGAACTACTGTAGTAGGTGTACCAGCCATTAAAATAAGTGATAATAATTCTGCAGACTATATTTTATGAAATTACTTATTATATCAGACGCACCTATTTTAAGCAAATCTGAGGATAAAGAAGCATATGCACCTTATGTAAAAGAAATGGATTTATGGATGCAACACTCCAGTGATGTTTCCTTTGTATGTCCTACAAAGTACGATCGCAAACTGTTAACACAACCTTTTAAAAAACAAGATTTTAAAGTAACTTCTCTTAGGCGATTAGAGTTTCACACATTACTTTCGGCATTCATATCGTTAATCACCATTCCATACCAGGCCATTGTATTATGGAATGCGATGCGCAAGGCAGATCATATTCATTTAAGATGTCCAGGTAATCTTGCTTTGCTTGCTTGTTTGATGCAGATTACGCTTCCGCGAAAGCGTAAAACAGTTAAATATGCTGGTAATTTTGATCCCCATGCCTCACAACCATTATCTTACAGATGGCAGAAGAAAATACTCTCCAACACTGCGTTAACTAAAAATATAGATGTTCTAGTTTATGGTGAGTGGCCAGAACAGACTAAAAATATAAAACCATTTTTTACAGCTACTTATTCAGAAAGCGATAAAGGTAGTTTTTTAAAAGAATTTAATGAACCGTACCAATTCATTTTTGTAGGAACACTATCTCAAAATAAGAATCCGCAATTGTTAGTAGAACTTATGGAGCAATTACATAAAGAAGGGGTTGAGGTACAAGCTCATTTTTATGGTGATGGTCCTATGATGGAAGATTTAAAAACGATGGCCGCTTTTAATTCTACACCTTGTTATTTTTATGGGAACCAAAATAGCGAGGTTCTTAAGTCGGCTTATAAAAAGGCTCATTTTTCTTTTCTAGCATCTCAAAGTGAAGGCTGGCCTAAAGCCGTGGCAGAATCTATGTGGTATGGATGTATTCCTATCGCGACATCAGTAAGCTGCGTACCATGGATGCTTGGAGTAAATGAAGAATATAAAAAACAAAAAAACACTTTAGAACATATAGGTTCTAGAGGATTGATTTTTAAAAATAAAGAGCAGGCCATTTTTGATATTAAAAAACTAATAAGTACTACTGCGGCATTAAAAAAGATGTCTCAAAATGCGGTAGCCTGGTCTCAGGATTATACCATTGAAAAATTTGAACGTGAGATAGTTAAACTGGTCCATTCATGAAAGTACTTCAAATCATAGATAGTCTAGATGCTGGCGGTGCAGAGCGTATGGCAGTTAATATTGCAAACGAATTACAAGCTGCTGGATATGAATCTCATTTATGTGTTACCAGAAAGGAAGGTCTGCTTAAAACGGCTATAAGCAAAGAAGTCGGATATATATTTATAGAAAAAAAGGGTAAACTAGGTTGGACAGCTTTAAGTAAGCTGAAAAGATATATTAAAGAACATCAAATAGAAGTAGTTCATGCCCACAGTACATCGGCATTTACTGCAGTAGTAGTACTTTTTTTATTGAAAAGTAAACCTAAATTAATCTGGCACGATCATTATGGTAAAGCAAATCAACTAGAAGCCCGACCGTTAAAAGTATTGAGGTTTTTATCAGGTTATTTTAATCAGGTGATAAGTGTAAATAAGCTTTTAAAAGCTTGGGCTATAAAAGAGTTGAAATGTGAGTCGGTAACGTATTTAGAAAATTTTGCAACGGCTACTTTTAATCAAGAATTGCAAACACAACTAGCTGGTAGAGATAATAAAAGAATCGTCTGTCTGGCCAACCTAAGAGAACAAAAAGATCATTTAAATTTATTAAAAGCTTTTGAAATAGTACATAATCAGTTTCCTGAGTGGAGCTTACATTTATGTGGTAAAGATTTTAATGACGACTATTCTTTAAGTATAAAGCAAGAAATAGAGCAAAAAGGTCTTAAGGATAATGTGTTTATTTTAGGTTCTCGAGCAGATGTAGGAGCTGTTTTAAATTCTTGTGATATTGCTGTGCTTTCTTCTCGATCAGAAGGTTTACCGGTAGCGTTATTAGAATATGGTTTACATCATTTACCAGTGGTAGTTACCGATGTAGGAGCGTGTAGAGAAGTCGTTGCTGATTATGGAATAGTAGTAGAATCAGAAAATGCTCAATTACTGTCTGCAGCTCTTTTAAAGTTGATTAAAGATAAAATACAGAGAGAGCAGTACGCTGCACAGTTTCATAATCATGTGATTGATAATTATGGGAGCAAGCGTTATATAAATAATCTAGTTAACATTTATAAGAGCGCCTAAGTTTAGTACAAAAAAAACTATGTTAGATCTTTTTAGGAATTAAAACGATCTAACATAGTTATCTACACGTAATAATGAAGTTAAGCTTTCTCTGAGGCAGCTTTTTCTTCTACAGCATCCCAGTATTCATAGGCACGACGCAGGTGAGGTATCACAATTGTTCCACCTACTAGAGTAGCTATAGAGAGAGCCTCTACCACTTCTTCTTTAGAAATACCTTCTTTATGACTAGCTTCTAGATGGTACTTTACACAGTCATCACACCTTAAAACGGTGCTGGCCACTAGGCCTAGTAATTCTTTTGTTCTTTTATCTAACTTTCCTGCTGTAAAAGCATTTGTATCTAAATTAAAGATGCGTTTAATGATTTTATTGTTGTCTTCAAGAATAGCATCGTTCATTTTCTCACGATACGCATTGAATTCTTCTACTTGATTGCTCATAATTTTAAGGGGTACCTAATTTCTTTTTTCTTTTTTCCTGACGGTAGAGGACAAATTTAGATATGAAAATACTCATTTCATATAAAATTAACACAGGTATGGCAACTATTATTTGACTAGCCACATCTGGTGGTGTTATTACGGCAGCAACTATAAGGACTATGACTAGAGCAAATTTTCTATTTTTTCTTAATCCTGCAGGTGTTGCTAGTCCTATTTTAGTAAGGAAATAAATTATCACCGGTAGTTCAAATAGCAGTCCAGATGCTAGAATAGAAGCTCTTATGTAACCTATATAACTAGATAAACTAGGCTCTGTAGATATTTCTGGACTTAGATTATACGTCATCATAAAATGAACAGATAATGGGGCAATAACAAAATAACCAAAAGTCACTCCTAAAAAGAAGAGTAAAGAACAAATGATTATAAAACCACTGCTGTATTTCTTTTCACTAGGTTTTAATCCAGGTGAGATAAATTTCCACACTTGATAAAGTACCCATGGAAAAGCAACCACAAAACCTACCAGAATAGAAGTCCATATATGAGTAGAGAACTCGTCAGACATTTCTTTGGATTGTACTTTAAAGTTAAAGTTCACATCGCAAAAATCACTCACCACACCAAAGAGTCTTCCGAATTCACAAAAGTATTCATAAGTAACAAACGTACCTCTCTTAGGACCAAAGATGATCGTGTCAAAAATAAAGTCAGTAAAAACTCCAGCTACTATGGCACCTGCAAGAATACCGACTATAGAACGTATCAAACACCATCGCAGTTCTTCTACGTGGTCTAAAAAAGACATGTTATTAGGGTCTACATTTTTACGAGCCATGCCTATACGATTCCTTCTCTAATTAAATCATGTATATGCACGACGCCAGCATAACCATTATCATCTATAGCGATAAGTTGGGAGATGTTTTTTTCTTCCATTAGTTCGCGAGCCTGCACCGCCATGGAGTCTGCAGTAATGGTTTTAGGAGTACGGCTCATGATGTCGCTCGCTACTAGGTCATCGATATTTTTACCGCTAGAAAGCATGCGTCTTAAATCACCATCTGTAATAATACCTATAGCATTATTATTTTCTGTAACCACAGTCATACCCAGCATGTTTTCTGATATGTTTACGATAACATCTCTTAAAGACGTACTGGCACTTACCTCTGGTTTTTTATTACCGTCTATAATTCCTTGCACTCTTAAGTACAGTTTTTTACCTAACGCGCCACCTGGGTGGTACTTTGCAAAATCTTTATCAGTAAAACCTTTTAATTCTAATAGACTTACCGATAGTGCATCACCTATAACTAGTTGTGCTGTCGTACTGGTAGTAGGTGCAAGACCATTAGGACAGGCTTCTTCTTTAATAGGAGCATGTAACACATAGTCTGCCTCTAGGCCTAGAAAAGAATCTCTATGACTAGTAATAGCAATTAATTTATTATTAAAGTTTTTAATGAGCGGCACTAAAACCTTAATCTCTGGAGTGTTTCCACTCTTTGAGATACAGATCACCACATCATTATCCTGTACAATGCCTAAATCTCCATGAATAGCATCTGCAGCATGCATGAAAATCGCAGGTGTGCCAGTAGAGTTCATAGTGGCAACTATTTTCTGTGCAATTATGGCACTTTTACCTATTCCTGTGATAATTACTCGACCTTTTGAGTGGTGTATGTGCAGTACCGCTTTCGCGAAAGCGGAATCGATTCCATCTACAAGATCTGTAATAGCCTGTGCTTCAATGCGAACGGTTCTCCTCGCAACTTCTAGTACTTTATTTTCTTGATTCAAACTTGATTACTTTTAACTATAATTTGCGATAAACAAATTATATCGTAAATTTAGCTTACAAAGATAAACAAAAACGCAGCAGCCGCATGGCAGATAAGCAGATAGGATTAGAAGAAAATCTAAAGAAATATTTTGGATTTGGGCAATTTAGAGGATTGCAAAAAAAAGTGATAACCTCCTTATTAAATAAGGAAGATGTGTTTGTGATTATGCCCACCGGTGGTGGTAAATCACTATGTTATCAACTACCAGCGTTAATGCAAGAAGGTACCGCTATTGTGGTTTCACCTCTTATAGCATTAATGAAGAATCAGGTAGATGCTATACGTGGTGTTTCTGATCACGATGGTGTTGCTCATGTATTAAACTCTTCTTTATCAAAGGGTGATGTACAGCGAGTAAAGGATGACATAACTAGTGGAGTCACAAAACTGCTATACGTAGCACCAGAATCCCTCACTAAGGAAGAATATGTAGATTTCTTAAAAGAACAAAAGATTTCTTTCCTTGCTGTGGATGAGGCGCACTGTATTAGTGAATGGGGACACGATTTCCGTCCTGAATATAGAAACTTGCGCAGGATTATAGACCGTATAGGTAAAGACATACCTATCATAGGTCTTACTGCAACTGCAACGCCTAAGGTGCAAGAAGATATTCTTAAAAACTTACAGATTACTGACGCTACTACGTTTAAAGCCTCCTTTAATAGACCTAACCTTTTTTATGAAGTACGTCCTAAAACAGCTACGGTAGATGCAGATATTACTCGTTTTATCAAACAAAACGATGGTAAATCTGGTATCGTATATTGTTTATCACGTAAACGCGTAGAAGAACTAGCACAAGTCTTACAAGTAAATGGAATAAAAGCTGTTCCTTATCATGCAGGGCTAGATTCTAAAACCAGAGTCCTTCATCAAGATATGTTCTTGATGGAAGATACAGATGTGGTGGTAGCGACTATCGCATTCGGTATGGGAATAGATAAGCCTGACGTGCGTTTTGTAATACACCATGATATACCTAAAAGTATCGAGTCTTATTATCAAGAAACTGGTCGTGCTGGTCGTGACGGTGGTGAAGGGCACTGTCTAGCTTACTATGCTTATAAAGACATTGAAAAATTAGAGAAATTTATGTCTGGTAAACCTATTGCAGAGCAAGAGATAGGTCATGCTTTACTACAAGAAATGGTAGGGTATTCTGAAACAAGTATGAGTCGTAGACAGTATATCTTGCATTATTTTGGTGAGAAATTTGACCCAGCTACAGGTGCTGGTGGTGATATGGATGACAATATGCGCAATCCTAAACCACAAAAAGAAGCAGTAGAAGAGGTCAAAAAACTAATACAATTAATAGGTGATGCAGGTGAGCGTTATAAATCAAAGGACATAGTTAGTATCCTGATGGGAAAAAATAACGCCATGATTTCTAGCCATAAGGTAGATCAACAAGAGTATTTCGGTAGTGGTAAGAATAAAGACAAAGCCTACTGGACCGCCTTAATACGTCAGGTTCTAGTGGCTAGACTCATTAAAAAAGATATAGAAACTTATGGTACTTTAAAAGTGCTAGATGCTGGTCGTGAGTTTATTAAAGCAGGAAAGACGTTTATGATGAGCGATGATCATACGTATAACGCGTCTTCAGATCAAATAGTAGGCGCTGCAAAAGGTGGTGCAGTAGATGCACAACTGGTTAAATTCTTGAAAGATCTACGTAAAAAAGTAGCTAAACAAAAGAACGTACCTCCGTATATCGTATTTCAAGATCCATCTCTAGAAGATATGGCTACTAAGTATCCTGTGAATATGGAAGAAATGGCAAGTATTCATGGAGTAGGAGAAAGTAAAGCAAAGAAATATGGAAAGTCTTTTGTTGAATTGATATCCCGCTATGTAGAAGATAATGACATTATTAGACCAGATGATTTGGTCATAAAAAGTACTGGGGCAAAATCTGGTAATAAACTTTATTTTATTACTAGTATAGATCGCAAACTTAGTTTTGACGATATGGCCAGTGCAAAAGGAATGGACATGGATCAGTTAATAAATGAGTTAGAGAGCATCGTTTATAGCGGTACTAAACTCAATTTAGGTTACTGGATAGATGAAATGCTGGACGAAGAACAACAAGAAGAATTACATGAATACTTTATAGAGTCAGAGTCTGATAAAATAGATGCTGCTGTAGAAGAATTTGATGGTGATTATGAAGAAGAAGAAATACGACTTTATAGATTGCGCTTTATCAGTGAAGTAGCTAATTAAAGAATATCTTAAGCTTTAATTTTCTGTTGAAAAAAGTCATCTGGCTGTTAAGATTCTAGATCTCTGTTTTATAAAATTTATGATGTACTGTATTGATATATTGCACATGGTGGCACGGAGAACCTGCCTTGCGGTTTCTTAGTTCGCTTATCAGGTTTTATTGTACGTCTTTTTTTACAAAAAAAATGTCCTTATCATATCATGGTAGGGATAGGTTTTTATGATGCGTTTTGAGATAAAGACTAAACATATAACAGGTAAAAAAAACTATAACATGATTCTGAAGACTGAATTCTAATGAATTATCTTTGCGGCCTTAAAAAAAACTATAAAAATGCAAGAAGGAATTTACGCAAAATTTGATACAAGTAAAGGAGAGATCCTGGTTCAACTTCATCATGATAAAACACCTGGAACTGTAGGTAACTTTATAGCACTAGCTGAAGGTAATTTAGAGAACAAAGCAAAAGATCAAGGAACACCTTATTATAATGGTCTTAAGTTTCACAGAGTAATTCCAGATTTCATGATCCAAGGTGGTGACCCACAAGGAACTGGTGCTGGTGGTCCTGGTTATAACTTTGATGATGAGTTTCACCCAGAATTACGTCACGATGGACCTGGTGTTTTAAGTATGGCAAATGCTGGACCTGGAACAAATGGATCTCAGTTTTTCATAACGCATATCGCTACAGATTGGCTAGATGACAAGCATACAGTTTTCGGTAAAGTTATAGAAGGACAGGATGTGGTAGATGCTATTGCACAAGGTGACGAGATAAAAACGGTTACTATAGTAAGAGAAGGTGATGCTGCAAAAGCATTTAATGCTGTGGAGGAATTCCGTCAGTTTGAAGGAGCTGGAAAACTACGTGAAGAACAGGCAAGAAAACAAGCAGACCAAGAGATCGACGAGATCGCAATGGGCTTTGATAAAACAGAAAGTGGTTTACGTTACAAAATCATTCAAGAAGGTGATGGAGTAAAAGCTGAAAAAGGAAAAACAGTAAGCGTACATTATAAAGGAATGCTGCCTAACGGTAAAGTTTTTGATTCTAGTTTTGATCGCAAGCAACCTATAGACTTTGCTCTAGGTATGGGACAGGTAATCGCTGGTTGGGATGAAGGTATCGCTTTACTTAAAGTAGGTGATAAAGCACGTCTAGTTATACCATCGCATATCGCTTATGGTAGTGCTGGTGCAGGTGGTGTTATACCGCCAGATGCAACATTAGTATTTGATGTAGAGCTAGTTGCTGTAAAGTAATTGTCCTTAAATTATATTTTTAAAGTCCTATTCTTTCTGGAATAGGGCTTTTTTGTGTTTAGACATTAGGTATATGTGGGATGAGGTATGTGGAACGAAGTTTTTTTTTGATCTTAAAAGCTATTTATAACAACCGTAAAACCCTTTTGATCGCTCACTAGGTTTTGCTGAGACCTTGGTCAGCCTGTTTTCTACTTCGACAAGCTCAGCATAAAACCTTGGGAAAAGGGAAATACATTTAGTTATTCCTATAATCAATAACCTAAGCCCAAAAATCCTACACCTAATACCTTATTCTAATACCACATGCCTCATGCCTAATACTTATATTTGTCTCAACAAAGAAAAAAGCATGAAAGGATTAGTTACATTTTGCCGTTGGTTCGTTGGAGTATTATTTATATTTAGTGGCTTAATTAAGTTAAATGACCCCTTAGGATTCTCTTATAAACTAGATGAATATTTTAGTGCAGCGGTTTTAGGGTTAGAATTCTTACAGCCTTTTGCATTACCACTGGCCATCTTTTTAGTAATCTTTGAGGTAGTTTTAGGAATCATGTTATTAATAGGATTTCAAAGAAAATTTACAATCTGGTCACTTTTATTGATGATAGGTTTCTTCACGTTCCTAACTTTTTATTCTGCTTATTTTGATAAAGTAACGGACTGCGGCTGTTTTGGTGACGCGATACCACTAGTACCTTGGGAATCCTTTGCAAAAGATGTGGTGCTATTAGTGATGATATTGATTTTGTTTTTCAATATGGATAAATGGAAGCCCGCTTTCGCGAAAGCGAAGTCCTCCATAATCATTCTCGTTTCTACTATCATTTGTTTTATAATCGCTTACTATGTATTAATGCATTTACCGATTTTAGATTTTAGAGCTTATAAGGTAGGGACCGATATAGAGGTGGCCATGCAAGAAGATCCTAGTCAACCAGATATTTATGGTTATGACTGGTATTACATTGTAGATGGTAAAGAAGAGATAATTACCACAGATGGTCAGGTCCCAGAAGGCCGTCCAGGTTATGATAAAGTAGAGACACGTATTATTCAAGAGGCAGCACTTCCTAAAATTCATGACTTTTCTATAGAAAAAGATGGTAAAGATTATACCCAAGAGATTCTAGATAAGGAAAAAGTTGCCTTTGTAATGATCTATGATGTGTCAAAAGTGGAAGAAGGTGGTATGGAAAAGCTAGCTAGTTTTATCACGAGAGCACAAGTTGCTGGTTATGAGGTTATAGGTTTAAGCGCAAATGGTATCCAGCAACTAGAACCATTAATGGAATCTTATGATTTTAGTATTCCATTTTACACGACAGATGGAACGCAATTAAAAACTGCTGTACGTTCTACACCGGCGGTTATGACTATTAAAAAAGGAGTAATTGCAGGTAAATCTCACTGGAATGATTTAGAGAGTTTATCTCTATGATAAGCTATGTGCTTAAAAAAATAGGATATGCATTACTGACGCTTTATGGAGTAGTAACCGTTATATTCTTGTTGTTTTACCTCTTACCTGGCGACCCTGCACAAATGATGTTGGGGCAAAACGAGTCTGAAGAACAGCTGGCAAATGTGCGGGCCAAATATGGATTAGATAAATCTATAGGTACTCAGTATATGTATTTTTTAAACGACCTCTCTCCAGTCTCTTTTCACAGTACTCGTGCGAGTGATTTTACTTATGACAGCGGTAAATATATTGGTGTAGATCTCTTTACTATAGGGACTACATCTACTTATATTAAATGGCCTTATTTAAGAGAATCATTTCAGAAAACTGGTAAAAAAGTAAGTTATATAATAGGAGAGACCTTGCCTAATACCATGATTCTAGCACTGGCAGCAATAAGTCTAGCTCTAATTCTAGGGTTGATTTTAGGAGTTATTTCTGCATGGTATAAAAACAGCTGGATAGATCAATTCATACAGGTAGTAAGTACTATGGGTATGAGTGTGCCCAGCTTTTTTAGTGCTATTATTTTTGCCTTTATCTTCGGTTACGTGCTTCATGAATTTACAGGACTTAAAATGAGTGGTAGTCTTTATGAAATGGATGATTATGGAGAAGCGATGCATTTACAATGGCGCAATCTTATATTACCAGCATTAGTCTTAGGAATAAGACCGCTCGCAGTTATTTCTCAATTAATGAGAAATAGTCTTCTAGAAGTAATGGTGCAAGAATACATTACTACTGCTTATTCTAAAGGACTTACCACACTGCAAGTGATAAAAAGACATGCTTTTAAAAACGCGCTTAACCCTGTAATTACAGCAGTAAGCGGCTGGTTTGCGAGCATGCTAGCAGGAGCAGTTTTTGTAGAATACATATTTAACTGGAATGGTATAGGTAAAGAAATAGTAGAGGCGCTACACACACAAGATTTACCGGTTATTACTGGGGCTGTTCTAGTCATAGCGACGTTGTTTATTTTTATTAATATAGCGGTAGATTTAATTTATGTGTGGTTAGACCCTAGAGTGAAATTAGAGTAAATTATAAATTCTTATTGTCTTCTTAATAAACATCTGTACACAAACTTTACAGAATAATTAAAAGGCAATACCTTTGCAGTTGCTTACATAAGAGTATTGAAAAAATCAATTTTGATACTATGGAAACATTAACGACCTTAAAATAAACACGATGAGAAAAAATATAGTAGCCGGAAACTGGAAAATGAATTGTGATCTAGCACAAACACAAGCCTTAATAACAGATTTAAAAAAAGCTCTAGTTAATGACGTTAATTGCGAATTAATGATAGCCCCATCTCATCCCTTTTTATACAATGCTTTTAATAGTACTTGTGATACTGTAATAGAGGTTGTAGCACAAAATGTTTGTGAAGCCGACAGTGGTGCTTACACAGGAGAGATCTCTGTACCTATGTTACAAAGTATAGGTATTAAGACAGTAATTTTAGGTCATTCTGAGCGCAGAGATACCTATGGAGAAACGGATCAATTAATTGCTGCCAAAACTAAAGCGTCTCTAGAAAAAGGATTGCGTGTTATTTTTTGTTGTGGAGAACATCTAGAAGATCGTAAAGCTGGTAACCATTTTGATACGGTAACTAAACAAATAGAATTAGGCCTTTTTAACCTAACAGCTGCACAAATGGAAAATGTAGTAGTAGCATATGAACCTGTATGGGCTATAGGTACAGGAGAAACTGCAAGTCCAGAGCAAGCACAAGAAATGCATGCGCATTTACGTTCCTTTATAGAAACTAAATTCGGTAAAGAAACGGCAAATAATACCAGTATCCTTTATGGTGGTAGTGTAAAACCTGCAAATGCAGCTGAGATTTTTGCAAAACCAGATGTAGATGGTGGACTAGTAGGTGGTGCATCTCTAGATGGATCATCTTTTCTTGATATAGCAAATGCTTTTTAAGAAGTTGCATAACACTAGATCCTAGATTTACTAGAAAGAAGAGCATATGTATATAAACTCATATTTCTTTCTATACTCAAATATCTAGGGATTGAAAAAAAGCACCTATCTATATCATAGAAGAGACTCTAATTTACCTTGTTTCTTTACATTTAAAGGAGCTAGGACTGCAGCAACGCACTATGTAAAAGATTGTTTACTTGATTACACAGTAAGTCGGACTTTATGAAATGTAGTAAAACAGATGAAGCATGGTTTCTAAAACCAAATTAAAAGATCAAAAAAGGTACCTAATAGTACATCATATAGGAGCAAGGCAAGTGCTAGAAGACTGCCTTTTTAATTTAAAAATTACAGGACATTACCGTTATGGAAAATAATACTACCGACCAGATTTATGTAGAGTATAACTTTACAGTTACACCGCAATTACCATGGAATGATGTTCTCATGGCGCAATTAGGAGAGGTAGGTTTTGAGAGTTTTATAGAGACTGAAACCGGGATCAAAGCATATGTTCTAAAAATCACAGACACTCCGATTATTCTAAACACTGTAGATATTATGAATAATGATTTGTGTGATATCGCTTTCGCGAAAGCGGATATACCACCAACTAATTGGAATGCAGAATGGGAAAAAAATTTTAACCCAATCACAGTTAATAATAGATGTGAAGTGCGCGCACCTTTTCATGAACCTAGCGGCGTAGAATATGATATAGTTATAGAACCTAAGATGAGTTTCGGTACAGGACACCATCAAACCACACATATGATGATCGAGCATTTACTTAATGAAAATGTAGAGAATCTAGAGGTCTTAGATATGGGTAGTGGTACTGGAGTGTTGGGTATTCTGGCACAAATGAGAGGTGCTGTAAAAGTAGATGCAATAGATATAGATACCTGGTGTTATGAAAATGCACTTGAAAATGTAGAACGTAATAAAACAGATAAGGTAGCTGTTATTTTAGGTGGAGCAGAGCAGCTAGAAGGTAAAACTTATGATTTTATAATTGCAAATATTAATAGAAATATATTACTTCAAGATATTCCCGTATATGCAAAAAGCCTTAAGAAAGGCGGTACCATACTTTTCAGTGGTTTTTATGAAGATGACTTAGTTCCAATTACAAATAAGTGTAAGGAAAATGGAATTGTTTACGACTATCACCTTGAAAATGATAACTGGATAGCTGCAAAAATGATAAAATCATAATTTAATCTTTAAAAGTATAGATATTTTAATGTATTTGCTTAAATTTACCCTATGAAAATGAGCACACAAGATCAGGTTCTTCCAGAACTAGAATTGGAAGTCTTGGAGCAAAAGGAAAATAAAATAGTCCTTTTTAATGACGAAGTAAACACCTTTGATCACGTTATAGATATGCTAGTAGCAGCCTGTGATCATACGCCTGTACAGGCAGAGCAATGTTCTCTTATAGTACACTATAAAGGAAAATGTAATGTTAAAACTGGCGGTTATGAAGATTTAAAACCACGGTGTACAGCCTTATTAGAAGCTGGACTAACCGCAGAGATTCAATAAAGATTTTGCTTTCCCCTTTTTATTCTAATTGAATAAAAACATAAAAAATGCCTGCCGTAAGCAGGCATTTTGTGTGCTGTAACTTCAGTATCGGTTTTAAAAACCTGCTAGTTGCTCATAAAAAGCGCCAATTTCATTTTTTTTATCAATCAGGTGAATCTCTATAATCCAGTATCGATTTTTTCCACTCATGTCTTTTTGATTCATAGGTAGGTGATTTTCTGGATGTATGTAATTTGTCTTATCCTCACTCTCTAGTTGTTCGTGGGGGAAATGCCCTATTAGATGTCCGGCGATGGGACCTCCATATTCCCATCCATTGTTTAGTGCTAGAATGGTACAGTACTGGTAAAGTTGTGCACCAGTGATGTCTGGGTTTTTAATAAAGTAATCGTTAGCATTTTTCCATATACTTTCTGCATCATGCATTATTTTTATCTTTTGTAAGTCGTTACCCACTACATATGTTCTACCATAGTCAGCTTCCCAGTCTTCTATAATAGGACCAAAGTCTATAAATAGTATATCGTTTTCTCTGACAGTTAGATTTTCTGGATTTTCATCATAAGGATGCAGTGTGTTCTTACCTGCCCTGACGATACGTTTGTGCCAGTATTTTTTGATTCCGAACATTTCAAATGCTAGTTCAAAAACCTCATTGTTAATTTGCTTTTCAGTTTTACCTGGCTTTATAATTCCTTTAATTTCAATTTCTTGAAATAAAACCGCCGCCTTTTCTTCAGCTTTTTGAAGTTTTAATAATGTCTCAGTCATCAAGTAAAAATAATATTACGTTATTGAGGAGAATAATAATTTGCTTTAAATTAACTAACTGGATTTATTGAGTTAAGATATTTACATAGTGTTAATTAATATATAAACTAATTTAAGTTAATAGTATTACTATTATGTTTGTCTCATAATTGATAGGTATGCATTCACTTTTAAAAAATCTTAAAGTTGAGATTAACGATAAGCTTTATCTTAAAGATCCAGAAAGCTCTGATCTAGGTAAACGCATAGTTAGTCACAGCATAGAGATGATTTATGACTTAGGTTTTGAAAACTTTACATTTAAGAAGTTAGGTACGGTTATAAAATCTAACGAGAGTTCTATATATAGATATTTTGAGAGTAAGCATAAACTCTTATTGTATCTCACTTCATGGTACTGGAGCTGGATAGAATACCAGGTAATTTTAGAAACCATGGTTATGACTACTCACGAGGATAAGTTAACTAAAGCAGTAGAAATTTTAACCCAAGAAATTTCTCAGGACTCAAATTTTAGTCATATTAATGAAGTGCTTTTAAATAAAATAATCATTTCAGAGTTCTCAAAATCATATTTAACAAAATCTGTAGATCAAGAAAATAAAGAAGGTTTCTTTGCTATTTATAAACGTCTAGTTTTACGACTCAAAGATTTAATCATATCGGTAGATGGGACTTATAAATACCCTTCTTCTTTAAGCAGTATGATTGTAGATGGAGCTTTGCATCAACATTTTTTAAAAGATCACTTTTCAGCAATCACAGATTGCAGTAGCAATACGACACCTACCCATTACTTTTTAAATTTAATTAATCAACTTATTATCACAAATGAAAAAAGATAAAAATATACTCACAGCATGGCAGCGTTTAATACGTATGTTAGAGGTTGATAAAAAAGATATTAGACAGATATTTTACTATGCCATTTTTGCTGGAGTAGTTGGGTTATCCTTACCGTTGGGAATACAGGCTATTATAAACCTTATACAAGGTGCTCAAATAAGTACCTCATGGATACTACTGGTAATTCTCGTAACTGCTGGTGTTGCCTTTGGTGGTGTGTTACAAATAATGCAAATAAGAATAACAGAAAATATACAGCAAAAAATATTTACGAGATCCTCCTTTGATTTTGCTTTCAGATTTCCTAAGATTAAAATGAGTGAGTTGCGTGGTACGTATCCGCCAGAACTGGCTAACCGGTTTTTTGATACCCTTACCATTCAGAAAAGTCTTTCTAAATTATTAGTAGACTATCCTACCGCATTATTACAAATTATGTTGGGGCTACTTTTACTATCTTTTTATCACCCTTTCTTTATAGTTTATGGTGTCTTATTAGTAGTTTTAGCTTATATATTGTTTAAATTCACAGCAGAAAAAGGTTTAGAAACCAGTATTTTAGAGTCTAAAAGTAAGTATAGAGTAGCACACTGGTTACAAGAAATTGCAAGATCATTAGTAAGTTTTAAACTTTCTGGAGTAACTAATCATGCGGTAGAAAAAAATGATGCATTAGTGTCTAACTATCTCAATTATAGAGAACAACATTTTAAAGTATTAGTAAGACAGGCTATTCAACTAATAGGGTTTAAAGTTCTAATTACAGCTGGTCTACTTTTAATAGGTGGTTTATTAGTTTTAAGTAGAGAGATGAATATTGGACAATTTGTCGCGGCAGAACTTATTATTTTAATCATAATAGGTGCTGTGGAAAAAATAATTTCTGGTCTAGAATCGTTTTACGATATGCTTACTTCTTTAGAAAAACTAGGTGAAGTAGTGGATAAAGAGCTAGAACCACAATCTGGAGAACATCCTTTTACTCAAGATCAAAGTTTTAGTGTAGAGTTGGATCATGTAACTTTTACAGTTCCAGAAAGAACACAACCTATTCTCGATAATATATCTTTAAAAATATCTGAAAATTGTACCATTTTATTAAATGGAGCAAATGGTAGCGGTAAAGCCACTCTTTTAAGATTAATCGCTGGTATTATAGAACCTACACAAGGTAGTATTCATGTAAATAATTCAGACTTGAGAGGTTTAGATCTAAATTACTATAGAGCAAATCTAGGTCAGTCACTGGGTGAAGAAAGTCCCTTTGAAGGTACTTTAAGAGATAATATAACCTTTGGCGATAGTTCAGTCAGTGACGAGCGTATATACTGGGTTTTAGAAAAGTTAGGACTAGTAAACTACCTTAAGAAATTACCTAAAGGGCTAGATACTATCATTTTTCCAGAAGGTAAACAGTTAAGTTACACGGTTGCAAAGAAAATTGTTTTGGCGCGTAGTGTAGTTAGACACCCTAAAATGCTTATTCTTAAAGACCCATTAGATCAATTTGAAAGTGAAGAGTCTGCTAGAATTATGGACTTCTTAACTGATAAAGCTAACGGCTGGTCCATCGTAGTGGTTAGTCAAAATAGAGAATGGATGAAAAGATGTGGTAGGATGATCACATTACATAATGGTAAATTAATCTTAGATCAATAAGTATGCTTAATATTTCTAAAAATAAACTTTCTGAACAGTTAGACCTGAACAATTTTAAGTCTGGTAGAAGAGTATTGAAGCGCAAGCATTATAAATTCTTCAATAGGTTTCTAGGTGGTTTTGCCATATTTGCCATCATTTTAATGTTTTTCCCTTGGACTCAAAACGTGAGTAGCAACGGTTACATAACCACGTTAACACCAGATCAAAGACCATTAACGCTGCAGTCTCCTATCGCAGGTCGTATCGTAGAATGGTATGTAAAAGAAGGTGATAGAGTTATAAAAGGTGATACTATCTTGAAAATAAGCGAGGTAAAAAGTGAATACTTTGACCCTAATCTGGTAGACCGTACGGGACAACAAATAGACGCAAAATCTGCCAGTGTAGAATCCTATCGATTTAAAATAGCCGCTCTAGATAATCAGATAGCTGCTATACGTAGAGAACGCGAGTTAAAACTAGATCAGGCAAAAAATAAATTGATCCAGTCACGACTTAAAATTATACAAGACAGTACTGATTTAGAAGCGGTTAAAAACGACGAGAAAATTGCACAAACACAATTAATACGTACCGAGACTCTAGAAAAAGAAGGTTTTAAATCTCAAGCAGACGTAGAAGAGAAAAACCTGAAAGCTAGAACCACCACTTCTAAAACCATATCGCAGCAACAAAAATTATTGCAAAGTAGAAATGCATTAATTAATGCAGAGATAGAGCTTAACCGTATAAGGCAAGAATATGCAGAGAAGATAGCAAAGGCAAGAAGTGACCAGTTTACTGCACAATCGAGTCAGTTAGATGTAGAAGCACAAGTTAGTAAACTAGAGACAGATCGTACTAATTATCAAATAAGAAACGACCTGTATTTTGTAACAGCACCACAAGATGGTTTTATAAATAAAGCAATAAAAGGTGGTATAGGAGAGACCTTTAAAGATGGAGAGGCGCTTATCAACATCATGCCTACTAATTATGACCTAGCTGTAGAGACATTTATATCACCTATAGACCTGCCACTTATGCACGTAGGAGAAGAGGTGCGTGTACAATTTGATGGCTGGCCAGCGATCATTTTTTCAGGATGGCCCAACGTTTCTTATGGTACTTATGGTGCAAGAGTTGTTGCTGTAGAGACTTTCATAAGCGATAATGGAAAATATCGTGTACTACTTGCTCCAGACCAGCAGGACCATGAATGGCCAGAAGCACTACGTCCAGGCTCTGGAGCGCGTACCATTGCCTTATTAGAAGACGTACCTATCTGGTATGAAATGTGGCGTAAACTCAACGGTTTTCCACCTAATTATTATACACCTCAAACTACTAAAAAAGATCAGAATGGGAAGAAATAAATCATTCTCTGTTTGCTTTACGATAGTGTTATTATTGGTTTCTTTAAGTGTGATGGCGGTTCCGCTTTCGCAAAAGCGAGACCTACAACAACCTCCAGAAACTATAACTCTAGATACTACCATAATGAGTCTTAGAGAGTTTTTAGGCTACGTAAAAAAGCATCATCCAGTAGTGAAACAGGCAAATCTTTTAATAGACGAAGGTCAGGCGCAACTATTAAAAGCTCGTGGTGGTTTTGACCCTAAAATAGAGGTAGATTATAATCGTAAAGATTTTAAGGGTACTGAATATTATGACGAGTTGAGCGGTGCTTTTAAAATTCCTACATGGTACGGTGTAGAATTTAAAGCAGGTGCAGAGCGTAATGAAGGTGAGTTTCTTGATCCATCACTTACTGTTCCAGAAGATGGGCTTTACAGCGCTGGTGTTAGCGTGCAATTAGGTCAGGGATTATGGATCAATGAGCGTATGGCTACCTTGAGAAAAGCTAAACTATTTAAACAGCAAACTCAAGCAGAAAAGAATTTACTTGTTAACGCTGTTATTTATGATGCAACACAAGTTTATTTTAAATGGTGGCAAGCCTCACAAGAAATAGATTTATTTAAAGGTATTTTAAAAAATGCACAAACTAGATTAAGAGGTATAAAACGAAGTGTTGAAACTGGAGATAAGGCCGTTATAGATTCTGTAGAAGCGCGTATTGCGGTTAAAAAAAGACTCTTAGGTTATGAGCAAGCAAAGATAGATTTCTTAAAGAATAGCCTAGAATTATCAAATTACCTATGGATAGATGACATACCAGTAGAATTGCAAGAAAATGTTTTTCCAGAAGAAGAGCTTATCTCTCAAATAGATGCTGCACTAGAAATTATGGGACAGTCTCTAGATCTTTTTACCATCGATAATCATCCTAAAATTCTAGCATTAAATCTTAAAATGAACCAGTTAGAGGTAGATAAAAAACTCAAAGCAAATAAGCTATTGCCTAAAATTGAAGCAAAATATGATGTTTTATCCCCAGATTGGAACAACGCAAATTCTTATAAGTTGAGTGACTATAAAGCTGGTGTGAAATTTTCTATTCCTTTATTTTTAAGGAAAGAACGAGGTGATTTAAAACTAGCTCAAATTAAATTGCAGGATGCACAATATGATATACTGTCTTCTAGTCTAGCAATAGATAATAAAATAAAAGGTATATTCAGTGAGATAGATTCTTATGTCTTACAAAATGAAATCACTCAAGAGATAGAACAAGACTCTAGACTCATGCTCACCGCAGAGGAGCGTAAATTTGAATTAGGAGATAGTTCTCTATTTTTAATTAACTCTAGAGAAACTAAATTAATAGAGGCCAGTCTTAAAAAACTAGAAGTAGGCATGAAATTATTGGGCTCAAAAGCTCGATTATTTAATAGCCTGGCTATAGTGCCAGAGAATTTATAACTAGCTGGTTAACCGGCTAGTTGTTTTTTTGAGCTTTATATTTATGGTATTCTTTAGAACTCTCACTAGTTAGTTCATTAAGTTTATTTAACTCTTCTTTAGTCAGGTCTCTGTAAGTACCATGCGCCACATCTAGAGGTATGTTCATGATACGTACACGTTTTAATTTAGTCACGCGATAGTCTAGATATTCACACATGCGACGTATCTGTCTATTAAGTCCCTGTGTTAGAATTATTTTAAAAGTCTTGCGACCTATTTGTTCTACTTCACATTCCTTAGTAACCGTGTCTAGAATAGGGATTCCTGAAGCCATTTTTCTAATAAAATCCTCATTAATCGTGCGGTCTACGGTAACTATGTATTCCTTACCGTGGTTGTTACGAGAGCGTAATATTTTATTCACTATGTCGCCATCGTTAGTAAGTAAAATTAATCCTTCACTCATTTTATCTAGTCTACCTATAGGAAAAATACGAGTAGGATAGTTTATAAAATCTATAATATTGTCTTTTTCTACACGTGTGTCTGTAGTACACACTATTCCTACAGGCTTGTTAAAAGCAATGTAAACAGGCTTTTCTTTCTTTTTAGAAATAGATTCACCATCTACAGCAACCGCATCGTTAGGTAATACTTTAGTTCCCATTTCTGGTACTTTACCATTGATAGTCACACGTTCTTGCTCGATTAACTTATCTGCAGCACGACGAGAGCAAAAACCTTGCTCACTTAGGTATTTATTAATACGTATTCCTGTAGTTTCTGACATGTTGCAAAGGTAGGATTTTGTTCTATCATTTTACATTCTTCTTTTTATACTTTAAGGATCAATATGGATAAATTCTTAGTCACTAACTTATAGTTGTAACAATATGAGTATAGCAGCTACTTATAATAAAAAAGCTACCTTAATGGAGACTAATCAAAAGAATCAACAACAATTTGCGCAACACTCTGCCTCACAACAGAGCCAGCAGCGTTATTATAATTACATGCCTACAGATAATTTAAACACATTTGCCACATTGCATCTAGTAAAAGGTATTTTAACCATACTGTTTTCATTATTCTTTTTATTATACATGATTATAGGTACGGTAATGACATTTGCACCTATGAATGAAGATGTAGATATGCCTATTCACCCAGGTAATATCTTTGTCATTATAGGAGGTATAGGGTTTTTAATCACAGTAACTATTGGGGTTTTAACCTTGCTAGCTAGCAAGTACATAAAAGAAAGACGTAATTACAACTTCATTTTTGCAATAGCTGTTATCAACTGTATTACCGGTGTTCTAGGTATTGTCTTAGGAATATTTACTATTTTAGATTTAAATAAACCTCATGTTCAGGCCCAGTTTCAACCTGGTTATGATCCATTAAATCCATTAGAGAACATGCAGTAATATTTGTGTTTCGCTTTCGCGAAAGCGGAATCTACATCCACCTCAATTAATTACCTATTTCTTTAATCAATTTGAGAGATGATAACAGTACCTTTGCAATTAGAAATTAAATAGATAATGACCTTAGAACAATTCCTTACAGACATCTTATTCAAAGACCTAGACCATAAAGTCACTGAAGATGGCGTGCACCTTTTTCCATCAGAATCCTTTAGAGAGGTGATAGAAAGAAGTATGAAAAATGGTGTAGGAATGTACAAAGTTCTGGTTTGGAAAAAAGATGAAGTAGAGCAAGTTCTTACTCACGATCAGTTTCTAAAAAAAGCAACCGATTTAAGATGGGCAAAGACCGCTTATTTTCAGTTTGCTAGAGAAGATGCTGATTATCAATTCAGTGGAGTGTTTAAAGTGTCAGAAAAATTATTGCAACGTGCTGCTTTATTTGTTCCTAAAGTAAAGAAGAAAGACGAAGAGGAAGAATAATTTTTTTCAATTATACGAATTTAAGGAAGCTGTCTCATTTATTGGAGGCAGTTTTTTTTGTTTTATACTTTGATGAATCGATGTTTATTTATATATAAATATTTGATAATCAGATGTATGAATGGTAGTTTTAAAGACTATTTGATAATATCTCTCATTATTTTAATATGATGGTGGGTATGTATCCCCATAAATTTAATAGTATCTTCCAGGTTTAACCATCTAAAAAGCGGATGCTTAAAAGTCTTATTACTAGGTAAAGTATTAAGGTCCTTTATAGCCTTTTCAGCTTTATCGAGTTCTATTAATAGTTCTTCATTAGTCTTTATATTTAATGGTAAAGTTTGTTGAGGCGCACGGCCTTTACCCCTAGGTATGTAACCGGTTTTCATTATTATGAATTTGGTAAAAGAAAATATAGGTTGATAATCTCTAGGGTTAGAGTGTTCTAATACCTCGCATATGGAGTTTAATATCTGTAAAGTATGATCTATGTGCCAGTAAGTTCCTTTTTTAGAGATCTTATTATTTACAAGGTCTCCTTTATGAATATAGGATTTGATTTCAGTTAATTGTTGATATAATTGATCTGACATAATAGAGAGATAAGTTATAATTAAAACACGTTAAGTATCATTACTTCCCGATTCTGAAAAATAATAGTATCGCCCTTTTTTTTACTTTTTAAAGCCTGTCCTATAGGAGAAGATAGAGATACTGCAAAGCAATCCATACCATTAACCACTAGTTTTCCCATACCTGCGGCTATATAAAAATAACCAGAAGGTAGTACAACAAGTGCTCCAGGTTCTATAAAGGAGCATTCTTTATCAGGATCTATGCGCAGTAGTTGGTCTAGGATAATAGATGTTTCGGCACGTTGCCTTTTATAGAGTTCTTCTTCATTTTGAATCATAGCTCTTCCTGTCTCATACTTATCACCTGCGCTACTTTTAGTTTCATTGCGCTTTGCATCCATTAAAGAATCTAGATTTTTTTTTATGATGGTTAATCGTTGACCTACAGTTTCTAGACAGTAAGTGTTGATAGCTTTTTTAAATTCAGGAAAATCGATAGTATTCATATAAAAGTAAATATAGAATAAAAAAAAAGTCTCGTGGCAAGACGAGACTTTTAAAATAGGAATAATGGACGATTAATTACTGCGTATAAATAAATCAATACTATGTACAACACCATTAATAGCGGTAATGTCTGTAGTAGAAACATTTGCCGTGTTCATTGTGGCGTCTGTGATAACCGCGCCAGCACTTATTACATCTACGGTAAAAGATGTGCTAGGTCTTAGGGTGTTTACTATTAAACCTGTACTAAGGTCTCCAGAACGTAAACGGTCATTACCTACTACGTGGTATAATAAATCTTCGGTTATGTCTGTCTCACTCGTTATGTCTGCAATAGAATCAAACTCGTCTGTAGCGTCTAAATCTACTAGTGCCTGAAAAGCAGCGTCGTTAGGGGCAAAAATAGTATAAGGATCCATTAAAGTACCATCTGTATTAGAAAGGTCGGTTTCTAATCCATTTATTTGTAAAGCTGCCGTCAGTTCACTGAATTCTGGATTTGCAGCAATTAAAGAAAAAACAGTTGGTAACTCTATTACAGCGTTAACTATGTGTACGACCCCATTATCAGCATCGCTATCGGCCTCTATAATAGTTACATTACCGTTTAAAAGGATAGAAGTGCCTGTTTCAATAAATAAATCTAGAGACTCTATCTCGTCATCTTTACCTAGTGTTTTTATATAATCGGTAGTCATTACATCTGTAGTTACCTCGGTCGTTAACGTGTGGTATTGAAGTATATCTCTTAAGTCTGCCACAGGAATATCATCTATACTAGCGATACCGTTTGCAGTCAAGTAATTTGTAAAAGCAGTGTTATTAGGAGCAAATAAAGTAAAAGTGGCAGAAGAGTTAAAGGTAGTATTTAAACCTGTTCTTATAAGTGCAGCGTTTAACATGCTTAGATCTGCATTGTTTTCTGTCTGATTGAGTATCGAGTTGACACCAGGTATTACATTACCATTATCATCTGCATCTTCACAAGCGGTAAATAATATAGCTACCGTAGCAAAAATAGCTAAGGTGTATTTCTTAAAAGTATTCATCATTTTCAATATTCTTTTTCAGCTTGCAAAATAACAAAATCAAAGCATTTATATTACTAGTTGTAAGTTGAAACTCTCGTTATTTTTAATAAATAAAATACTTGTAGCGATAAGAAAAATCTAACATTTTAAGAACTCTTATAGTTGACTCTTATTGTATTTTTGCATCATGGCAAAAGTAGTAGTAGGACTTTCTGGTGGTGTAGACTCAAGTGTAGCGGCACATTTATTAAAAGAACAAGGTCATGAGGTGATAGGTCTCTTTATGAAAAACTGGCACGATGACACCGTTACTATAAGTGATGAGTGCCCATGGTTAGAAGATTCTAACGACGCAATGCTGGTTGCAGATAAGCTAGGTATCCCTTTTCAGACTGTAGATTTAAGTGAGCAATATAAAGAGCGCATAGTAGATTACATGTTTGACGAGTATGCGAGTGGGCGCACCCCTAATCCAGACGTGTTGTGTAATCGCGAGATTAAGTTTGATGTATTTCTGGATATAGCACTAGAACTTGGGGCAGATTATGTTGCAACGGGACATTACTGCCAGAAAAAAACCACTATAGAAAATGGTAAAGAAGTACATCACTTAATAGGTGGAGCAGACGCTAATAAAGATCAAAGTTATTTTCTTTGTCAGGTGTCTCAAAAACAACTAGCCAAAACTCTTTTTCCAATAGGTCATCTTCAAAAACCAGAGGTAAGAGAAATTGCTGCTGCGCAAGACTTAATTACCGCAGGAAAAAAAGATTCTCAAGGATTGTGTTTTATAGGTAAAGTGAGATTACCAGATTTTTTACAACAGAAGTTGCAAGCAAAGACTGGTGACATCGTAGAAATAGATGCTCAAACCAGTCGTGATAAAATGCTAGAAGTGGATGCTACAATAGATTCTAGCGAGGTGGATGAACTGGTTACGCTTTCGCGAAAGCGTAAATATCAACCTACAGACGGGGAAAAAGTAGGAGTACATCAAGGAGCTCATTATTTTACTCGTGGACAGCGCAAAGGACTAGCCGTAGGAGGTACTCCAGAACCACTTTTTGTAATTGAGACAGATGTAAATACCAATACTATTTATGTAGGTCAGGGAAAACAGCACCCAGGTTTATACCGTCGTGGATTATTTGTAACAGCTGCAGAGACTCACTGGATAAGAGAAGATCTAGAAATAGCAGTAGGAGAGACTCTAGATGTTATGGCGCGTATAAGATACAGACAGACTTTAGAGCCAGCAACTTTGCACCGCACAGAAGAAGGTCTTTATGTTATTTTTAATAACGAGCAAAGTGCGATCTCTCCAGGCCAGTTTGTAGCATGGTATCAAGATAATGATTGTTTAGGATCTGGGGTAATAGCTTAGTATCACGCAAATTGTGATAGAATAAGTGTAAATTTACTTCTATGAAAAAAATAATATGTATTCTTTTTGCATTTATTTCTATTGCTACAAATGCACAAGATTTTCATGCATTAATTTATCTTGTAGATAAGCCTCATGTGGGGACGTCGTTAGCAAATCCACAGAGTATACTGTCTCAAAGATCTATAGAGCGTAAAATGAGACATAACATCGCGATAGATGACCGCGATGTGCCCATGAATCAAGCATATGTTACACAACTAAAAAGCCAGCCAGGTATAAGTTATAAAGCGCAGTCTAAGTGGTTTAACTGTGTACATGTGGTAGGTACTACGACAGCTATCGATGCGCTTGCTAGTTTGCCTTTTGTTTCTAGTATAGATTATACAGACCCTACAAAAAGTGCGTCTGTAAGCAATCGTGATAAATTTGCAAACATGGTTACCACACCACTGGTTTATGGTACAGCAAGAAATCAGATAGAAATGATAGGTCTAGATGATTTACACAATACAGGAAACACCGGTGCAGGAATGTTAATAGCAGTAACGGACTCTGGTTTTCCTAACGTAGACATAAATACCGGTTTTACACACTTGCGCGATAATGATGGTATTAAAGGAACTTGGGATTTTGTACAACGAGATAATTCTATTTATGAAGATAATTTTCATGGCTCTAGAGTACTGAGTGTCATGGCAGGAAATGATCCTAATAATTTTGAAGGTACCGCACCAGACGCCGGTTATTACTTATTCCGTACAGAAGAAGGAGCGCAAGAAACACCGGCAGAAATGTCCTACTGGGTGCAGGCTGCAGAGCGTGCAGATTCTCTAGGAGTAGACGTTATTAATGTTTCTTTGGGCTATTTAGGCTTTGATAACACGGCAGCAAGTCTCGATTATCAAGACATGAATGGTGTCATATCTTTTATCTCTCAAGGGACTAATGTTGCCTTTGAAAAAGGGATGATAGTAGTGACTAGTGCAGGGAATTCTGGTAACAGCACCACGCATCCTTACATTGCATCTCCTGCCGACGCGTTAGGAGCATTTGCCATAGGGTCGGTAACCGACACCAGAGCAAAATCTAGTTTTTCGAGCATAGGACCTACCGTAGATGGGCGCATACGTCCAGATATAGCAGCACAAGGTAGTGCGACAGCTAGTATAGATGAGTCTGGTAGTCTTGTAACCACTAGTGGTACATCCTTCAGTGCACCTTTGATAAGTGGTGCGATGGTATGTCTCATGCAAGCATTTCCTAATCTCACGCCACAACAAATTATAGATGCCGTGCGCGCTAGTAGCGACCAGTCCATGTTGCCAGATAATTTATTAGGTTATGGGATACCAGATTTTGGCGCAGCACAACAGACATTAAGTTCTGCTCCTTTTACTACACAAGATTTTAATTACTACGTGAAAGATAAAATTTTGTTTTTTAATACCGCTCAAGGCAAAAACGTAACTTCTTTCCAGCTCTTTAACTTACAAGGGCAACAAGTCATTAAAAAAGCGACAACACAAGATGGTTTTATAGATCTTAACCAAGTATCTAGTGGATTGTATCTTTTTACTATAAATGAAAGCGATGTTGCTTATAAGTTGATAGTTAGGTAATTGAAACTTTTTTATCTATTTACTTTTTATTAGATAAAGCACACAGGTATTTAGTTCTATGAATATCTAAAAAGATAATGGTCTAAAATTTGAATCACTATGATTTTTTTAAAATGGAGTATTTTTCATTTGTTTTATGACATGTGAAATATAGGTGGTAATTAGATGCAGGTTTTTTAAACCTTAGTTTAACCTGTCTCTTGGTTCATAAGGTTTACTGCTATTTATTTTAACATCTATAGATATGAGCCCACTCTTATTTAACCTTCATTAAGTGAATACTTCCTTAAATTTGCAGTAGTATTTAATTTAAGTAACAAACTCTATGTCTCAAAACGCAATTACTAAGCTTTTTAAAATTAAATACCCTATTATTCAAGGTGGTATGATATGGGCAAGTGGTCATCAACTAGTTACTGCTGTAAGTAATGCTGGTGGTCTAGGGTTAATAGGTGCTGGTTCTATGTATCCTAATGTTTTGAGAGAACATATTCAAAAAACAAAAGAAGGAACAGATAAGCCCTTTGGTGTAAACGTTCCATTACTTTATACAGATCTAGAAGAAATACTAGAGATTATCATAGAAGAAAAAGTACCTATAGTTTTTACAAGTGCAGGAAACCCTAAAACCTACACAAAGCGTTTAAAAGCAGCAGGAATAACGGTGGTTCATGTAGTGAGTTCTGTAAAATTTGCTTTAAAATCTCAAGAAGCTGGTGTAGACGCAGTGGTTGCCGAAGGTTTTGAAGCTGGAGGACATAATGGTAGAGAAGAATCTACAACATTAACTCTTATACCTCAAGTAGCACAAGCTATTGATATCCCATTAATTGCTGCAGGTGGTATAGCTACAGGTCGTGCCATGCTAGCAGCCATGACACTAGGAGCAAATGCGGTACAGGTAGGTAGTAGATTTGTAGCAACCCATGAGGCGAGCAGTCATATCAATTTTAAAAAAGCAGTGATAGAAGCAGGAGAAGGAGCAACTCATTTGACCTTAAAAGAATTAGCACCAGTACGATTAATGCGTAATAAGTTCTGGAATGATGTTCAAGAACTTTATAAAAAAGCACCGTCTGTAGAAGATTTGAAAGAGCTTTTAGGTAGAGCGAGAGCAAAGAAAGGAATGTTTGAAGGTGATTTAATTGAAGGAGAGTTAGAGATAGGGCAAGTCGCTGCGCAAATAAACGATATCATTCCTGCAGCACAAGTGGTTGAGGATATGGTCACAGAATTTGAAGAAGCTAGAAAAAAAATATCTAATCTTTCATTAAATGTCTAGAGTTCAAACAGCAATAGAAGAAAAGTGGAATGTAATAACTCATGGTTTTGGTTTTCTTTTATTTATAGCGATTACCATAGGGTTATTTTATGAAGCTAACTGGCTTGTAGATTACATGCTGCCGGCTATTCTGGTTTACGTATTATCTCAATTGTTTTTATATTATTCTTCTACAGCTTATCACAAAGTAGCGCCTGGCAAATTAAAGTTTAAACTGAGAAAATTAGATCATATCTCTATTTATTGTTCTATAGCAGGTACCTATACACCAGTATGCCTAATTACTTTAGAACAATCTAGTGGCTGGTATATACTTGCCGCAGTTTGGGGAATTGCTGTATTTGGAATTATCTGGAAACTTTTTTTTACAGGTAAATTTGAAGCTTTTTCTAGCATCTTGTACTTAGTAATGGGGTGGATGATTGTTTTTGATTTACAAGCTCTTAACGATGTATTTACAGCTTTACAGATGAATCTTCTAATAGCCGGAGGTGTTTTCTTTACAGTAGGGATTATTTTTTACGCTTGGAATAAGCTTTACTTTAATCACGTAATCTGGCATGTTTTCGTTTTAGGCGGTAGTCTCAGTCATGCCGCCATGGTATGGAGTATAATACAAAGTAGCTAATCAGTGCTTTGAGTTTCTTTTTATAATTCCGCTTTCGCAAAAGCGAGACAAAAATAATTTATCGATAACTAGCCTCGTCGACACTTATCGGTCACTCGTCTATACTAAAATAGCATTTGATCTAACTTTATTCAAAAAATGAATAATTTATGATCATATTTGGCAATACTCTAAAATAGAACGGTTGGAAAATACAAAGCTTAAAATTCTTCTTATTGAAGATGATGCTATAGAAGTAATGAAATTAAAACGAGCAATAAAGAAACTAGAATTAGATCATGAACTTATAGAAGCAAAGAATGGAGAAGAAGCACTTCTTAAACTAAGAGATGATAAAGTGGTTCCAGATGTAATTTTTCTAGACCTTAATATGCCTAAGATAAATGGGCTGGAATTTTTAAAAATACTTAGAAAAGATGATGTTTTAAAATACATCCCTACAGTCATGTTAACTACTTCTAATAACCGTAAAGATGTTTTATCATGTTATGAAACAGGCGTTGCCGGCTATGTAATAAAACCTCTAAAATATGACGATTACGTAAAGAAAATTGAAGTAGCTTTACAGTACTGGAGTATGAATGAATTAATAAAAGCATAATGAAAGGAATAGTTTTTACAGAATTTTTAGAATTAGTAGAACATAAATTTGGTTTTGAAATGGTAGACACCATACTGACTAATGCACAGTTACCTTCAAATGGAGTGTACACTGCTGTAGGAACTTATAGTTTTTCAGAAATGTTGAGTCTGTTAACTAATTTAAATAAGGAGACTGGAGTGCCTATTAACGACTTACTTCTTGTTTATGGAGAACATTTTTTTGGTGTAGTAAAAAGAAGTTATCCTACATTTTTAGAGGAATATACAGACCCTATAGAAATGCTATCTTCTATAGAAAATCACATACACGTAGAGGTGCGCAAGATATATCCTGATGCAGAACTACCTACTTTTACTGTAGTAGAAAAAACTGAAAAAACGCTTGTAATGATTTATAGTTCTAGTAGGGCGATGTCATCATTCGGTAAAGGTCTTATGCATAAAACCTTAGAACATTTTAATGCCAAAGCAACCTTATTATTAGAGAATATAAAAGAAAATGGTACAGAAGTAAAATTCAGTATTGAAATTCATGAATGAAGATAAAGTCAACATGTATAAACGAGCTATTGCTCGTGAAAAAGCTGCTCGTCATGAAGCAGAGCGTATTCTAGAAGAAAAATCTAGAGAGCTTTATTTTAAATCTCAAGAACTAGAAGTTTCTAATAAAAAACTAGAAGAACTAGTACAGGAAAAAACTTCAGAGCTTAAAGGAGTTTTTGAAAATATAGTAGACGCTTATGTAGTAATGGACATACCTGGTAATGTTCTTAAAATGAATGACGCTGCAGTAAAACTATTAGGTTACACTGTTGATGATAAGATAAATTTATTAAATCTGGTAATTGCTGAAGAGCATGAAAGACTAGCAGCAGGATTTCAACAACTCTATAAAAATGGTTCTATAACAGATTTTAACATCAAAATATGCATAGCAAATGGCGCGATACGTCTTGTGCATGTTAATGCAAGTATGATCTATAATAGCGATAACAGGCCTATCGCAGCACAAGGAATCGTTAGAGATATAACAGAACTAAGAAGCCTAGAATTACAAAAACAGAGCCTTCTTAAAAAACTAGAAAAGAGTAACGACGAATTACAAGAGTATGCACATGTGGTATCTCATGATTTAAAATCTCCATTACGCAGTATAAATGCATTGATAAGTTGGATTAAAGATGATAATGAAGGAAAACTATCTCCAGACACCTTAACTAACTTTGATATGATAGAGGCTACTCTTGAAAAAATGGAACAACTTATATCAGATGTTTTAGAATACTCGAGTATAGTAGGAGATTCTAGTTCTCTTACAGATGTAGATTTAAACATAGTAATGGATGATATAATAACTTTACTACACTTTCCTGACCACATACATTGTACGGTTGTAAAACCACTTCCCAAGATTAAAGCAGATCGAGTTAAAATCCAGCAATTATTTCAAAACTTAATAAGTAATGCTGTTAATTATAGTGATAAAAATAAAGGTCTCATAGAAATAGACTTTGAAGAAAGTGATAAGGAATACACCTTTTCTGTAAAAGATAATGGAATAGGTATCGATAAAGAGTACCACCAAAAGATTTTCCAGATTTTTCATTCTCTCCATAAAAGACAAGAATCTACAGGTATAGGATTATCAATCGTAAAGAAAATTGTTGATCTATATAACGGGCGTATCTGGTTAGAAAGTACTTTAGGTAAAGGCACCACTTTCTTTTTTACCATAGAAAAATAAAATTATGAAAACACTACAGTTACAGAAGGCTAGCGGGAAGCAATGGGAATACCTGAGTGATAGAATAAATCTCAAAAACCCACTAGTTCTTATTATGGGAAATAGGTTTATGCTAGAGAATAAAGAACATTATAATGAATTAAGATCTTTATTTCCTGATGGACATTTAGTTTTCGGTTCTTCTTGTGGAGAGCTGGTAGGTAGTAAAGTAAATGATCAACACATAACGGTAACAGCCATAGAATTTGAACGCACAGTATTTGAGGTTCAAACTTATAATATACAAGAAAGTCATGGTGATAGTGAGATAGCAGGAAAGGAAGTAGTAAGTAAACTTAATCCAGAAGGACTTAAACACATATTTGTAATATCAGAAGGTAGTTCTGTAAATGGATCTGCGCTTACTAAAGGGATGCAAGAAACCTTACCCAAGGTTTTAATAACTGGTGGGCTTTGTGGTGACGACGCTCGTTTTGAAAAAACACTTGCTTCTTATAACGAGGCACCTAAAGAAGGAGAGATTATTGTGATAGGTTTTTATGGAGATAGTTTTGAGGTTTCTTTTTCTATTTATGGAGGCTGGACGCCATTCGGTCCAGAGAGACTGGTCACAAGGTCTGAAGGGAATGTACTCTATGAAATAGATGGAAAACCAGCACTAGATCTATATAAAACCTACCTAGGTGAGAAGGCAAAACATTTACCAGCCTCTGCACTTATATATCCATTAAACGTAAAAAGCGAAGAGAACGAACAGTCATTTGTCCGTACTATTCTCAATATAGACGAAGAAAAAAACGCCATGATTCTTGCAGGAGATGTGCCTATTAATTCTTCTGTACAGTTAATGATGACTAATATGGATAGTCTAGCCGCAGCGTCAGAAACTGCTGCCATAAGAGCCATGGAAGGAAGAAATGATTCTCCACAGTTAGCATTTCTAATAAGTTGTATAGGTCGCAAACTAGTTCTAGATCAAAGAATAGAAGAAGAAATAGAAGAAGTACGTGGTATAATAGGTGAAGATGTGGTAGTAAGTGGTATGTATTCTTATGGAGAAATAGCACCTTTTTATGGAGAACGTAGCTGTAAATTACACAACCAGACCATGACTATAACTTTAATAAGTGAATAAATGAATGCGCTGTTAAATAGACAAATACGTAAATACCTACCAGATGATGTCAAGGATAGGGAAGATGTTCAAGACTTTTTAAAATCTGTAGCAGCTTCTTATGAAAACCTAGATGACCAGTTTAAAATGACTCAAAGAGCTATGAAAATAAGTTCTGACGAGTTGTTTGAAGCTAATAAATCTCTTAGAGAAGAAACACGACAGCAGCGCAGTTTACTCTTAAGGTTACAGACTGTAATTAATACGGTACAACCAGAAGGTAGTGATGGTGATAAAGAAAATTATTCTATAAATGGTAGCAAAAACATAGCAGAATATATAAGCGAGCAGGCAGAACAGTTGATTAAAGTCAATAAAAATCAAGAGAAATTACTGGAAGAACTAGCACTTCAAAATCAAGAATTAAACGATTATGCACACATAGTATCACATGATCTTAAATCTCCATTAAGAAGTATAGAGGCACTAGTAAGCTGGCTTAAAGAAGAATATAGCTCTAATTTTACAGAAGAAGGTAGAGGCTATTGTGCGCTTATAGTAGCAAACGTTGAAAAAATGGACGCTCTTATTTCTGGTATTTTAGAATACTCTTCTATAGATAAAGATACTCGCGTAGAGCGCGATGTAGATCTGAGTTTTTTAGTAAAAGAAACAGTAGATTTAATGCATGTGCCAGACCGTATTAAGGTGAAGATACATCATTTACCTACTGTAAAAGGAGATCAAATTAAATTACAACAGGTATTTCAAAATCTTGTAGATAATGCCGTAAGTAATATGGATAAAGAAAATGGACGCATAGATATTATTTCCAGAGAATTAGATGCAAAATATCAGTTTGAAATTAAGGATAACGGTAAAGGAATAAATGCCGCATACTTTGATAAAATTTTTCAAATCTTTCAAAAGCTAGAAAATGATTCTAAAAGCACCGGTATAGGACTCTCCATCGTAAAGAAAATAATTAATTACTATGACGGTGAAATATGGCTGGATAGCGAGCTAGGAAAAGGGACGTCGTTTTTCTTCACATTACCTAAATCATAATAGTATGGAACAACCTAATTTAAGTTATATCAATGACCTTGCTGCAGGAGATGAGGTTTTTAAACATAAATTAATCACTGTGGTAAAGAATGAATTACCAGATGAAATAGAAATTTATCATAGTAATATGAATAGTTCCGCTTTCGCGAAAGCGGCACAAAACGTACATAAATTAAAACACAAACTAGGAATTTTAGGACTAGTCGCTGGGTACGAGACGGCTATTGCTTATGAAGAAGAATTGAAATTAGGAAAAAGCAGTCTTAAAACTGAATTTGAATCGATACTTGTTGCATGTAATCATTTTATAAATGATTTATAATATGTAAATTGCTCTATAACCTAAACCTAGAACCTTTTGAATTGTATAATAATTGATGACGAAGCGGCTGCGAGAACTATAGTAGCACACCTGTGCAGTCAGGTAGATAATCTGGATGTTATAGAAGAATTTCCTAATGCCATAAGTGCAATGAAGTTTCTTAATAGAAATGACATAGACCTTATATTTCTAGATCTTCATATGCCAGATTTTAGCGGTTTTGATTTTATAGAGACACTTAAAAATCCACCTAAAATTGTTCTTACAACATCTGATAAAAATTTTGCTATAGAAGCTTTTGGCTATGATTGTATTGTTGATTATTTATTAAAGCCTATTACTTTTACTCGTTTTTTAAAATCAGTTCAAAAAGCCCAAAAAGAGAAGGTTACACCACCTGTTGCACCAGCACCTATTCTAAAAGAAACCACCACGCTAGTAGAAAAAGAACTGTATGTAAATATAGATCGCAGGCTGGTTAAAATTCTTTTTGAAGATATTTATTTAATAGAAGCCAAAGGGGATTACATACTCATTAAAACAGAAAAGAAAAATTATACGGTTCATTCTACACTCAAGAAAATTGTAGAAAAATTACCAGATGCCTTATTCTTAAAGGTTCACAGATCTTATATTATTAATTTTAAGAAAATAATAGATATAGAAGATAATAGTGTACTTATCGCAAAAAATGTAATTCCTATAAGTAGGTCTAATAGACCAGAATTAATGCGCAGACTTAATTTGTTGTAAATAAAGTAAGTGTGATCTAGGGTTAAGTGTAACAGTCTTTTTATTTTATAAAATCTTTTTTTAGAATATAGCGATTTATAATAAGGAGTAACTGGTTTTTAAAACCATATCTTGTTTTTAATTTTTAATATCATAAACAAATATCTCAATATAGCTACCTATTGTAAACAACACAAAACCAAAGATCTTAACTAATAGAACAGCAACTCTAGCGATTCAATGAACCTCTTAAAAAAGCATGTGGTTAGGAGTTTTTATTGAAATTATTGAATGGTATTCTCGTTAATTTATGTAAAATGCGGCTTTAGATCATTTTAAGTGTAATACAAGAGTTTTAATACCTGATTTACTATTAAATCTAGAGTAATAATGATATGCTCTTTAATTATATGAACGCAAATGGTGTTGATTTGATAAGATGTTTTTGTTATGCACTGTTACATCATTATTTTCTACAATAGAAGTTTTAACTTAGAAAATCTATTACTGTTGGGTAATAACCTCATTAATGCACTAAGTGCATATAGTAATACGGCTCAAATGACAGCCTACTATTTAAAACTAGATGTAGATGATAAAGTTGATCAACTACCTGTTGGGAAACAAAAAGCACTTTCCATTAAAGATGATTTTAAAAAAAAAAAATAACGTTCTTCTCTTTAATGTTGATAAAATCAGCGCAGATTATATGGAACACGTAGAAAAGGACAAGGCAAATCGCACAACAGCATAGATAGACCGATTGTTTAATCAAATGGTAGCGACCAGTCTAGTATCACTGGCTGAGAAATAGAATCGCATAAAAATACCGTCATCTCACTTTTATAAAGTAAAATAGCGGTACTATTATAAAAGCACTAGATTATAATAGAGTCTAGAATTTAAACAACTTTCCTTTAGTAACTTGTAGTCTAATAGTACAACCTACCTCTGTAAATTCAAACCCTGTTGCTGTTGCACTAGCTATATTACTGTATTTTCCATATGCACCTGCTTGTAATCTAGGAGAGAAACTGTATATTAATTTTACCTCAGCTCTTAATAGAGTTGTAGCCTCGTCTTGTTCTACAAATTGATATCCACCAGCTACATTTGCTAGATATGTCCATTTACCACTGTTACCATTAAGATCTATAAAAGCCTCTGCAGCCTGATAGATACTAGGGCTAAAATATTGATTAGGAATCTGTTGCTTATAACTTAAATACTGATAGTTTAAACCAGCCTTAATCGCTGGCGCTTTAGTAAATGTGTAATAAAGAGAGGTAAATAATAAGTTTCTAGAATTACCATCAGTTTGCTGTGTGTGTGTTAAACCGGTGTACCAGCCTAGATTAAAAGTTGTACCCATATTATAATTAAGCATATAATTATTTAAGAATATCTTCTCGTCTATTAGAGCAGCATTAAAATTTTGTAACGTACGACTGTAGCCTATCTCTAGATTTTGTAGAGCAAATGGTCTCGTTTTTAAAAACAAGGAACCATTTACGTCTGTATAACTATTTACGTCTGCATTTGCTTCTGTAAAACCTAGTGTGCTTTCTACCCATGTGTTATTTTTGATTCTGTATTTAGTACCTAATGAGATATTTGTATTATTTGCCATATTACCCAGTGTCATATTTTCTGTAGTTCTATAAGAGTAATTAAAGCTAGCCGTAAAACGATCTGAAAAAGGAACCGTAGCATTTATACTTGCTCCATAAGCTTCATTATCACCATTATCTCTGGTGTATGCAACATTTGTGTTTACCGTAGGACTTAATGAATTATCAATTGCTGCTATTAAAGATTTAGCATCTTTTTGTTCTGGATAATATTCTAGAGTTTTTTGAGCATAGGCATATGCTTTCTTTAAATTTCCCTGACCACGGTATGCATTTGCAATTCCTAAATTACCACTGAAAGAGGTGCTGTCCTTTTCTAGAATAGTCCTATAATACGCTATACCTTTATTTATTTTTCCGGTATACATAGACATAGAAGCACTTAGAGCATTTATTCTATTACTAGAACCTAATAGGTTAGTTAACGAGTCTATAGCAAGGGCTGCATTTTTATATTTGCCATTCCATATAAGCGCTTGTATATAACGCTCTTGAGTGGTCATAATTTTAAGTGAGTCGGTATTTGCTAGTGTTGTAGCCTCTTTTGCAAACTGTAATGCTTTTTTATTCTTACTATCTAAGTGTGCAACTAGTGATAAGCCTACTAGTGCATTACTACGGTCTTCTATTTTATTGTAAATGTGGTTTGCTTTTTCAAAATTAGAAGTGGTAATGTAAACGTTTGCCAGCGCACCCATAGAGTCTGTATCGTTAGGAAAATCAACAAGGTTTTCTTCTAGTAAACTTATAGAAGTAGGGTAGTCCTGTGCGGTTAATGATTGAGACGCTTTACCTAGTCTCATATATTTTTTTGAAACTACTGCATTCTGGTTACCAGGTAAAATATCAAGAGCTTTATTTACATATAACAAAGCAGCGTTATATTCTTTTAGATTAGATAGTGTGTTTGCATATCCTAGTGTTGCAGGAAAACTAGTACTGTCTTTTTTAACAAGATCTTTATACATACATTTTGCCTCGTTAAAATCTTTATTCCATAATAAAGACTCGGCATAATTCAATAAAATCTCAAAATCAGTAGGGTAGGTTGCTTTAAGATCTGTAAAAAGTTCTTTTGCAGCTGTTGTGTGACCATTAAGACCTAGAGCACGACCATAGCATAATCTTGCTGTCTTATTAGTAGGGTAATCGTTAAGTACTTCTTTAAAAAAGGTTTGTGCTTCAGTATATTTACCAGTTTCTAAAAAGCCAAAACCAGCCTTCATATCCTGACCATAGCACAGTGTACTTATTAATAAAATTAAAAATAGACCCAGATTTTTCATAGTTCGATTATTTATACCTGCAAGTTATCACTACGTACCACAGTTTTAATCTGCGGTTACTTGCAACTGGTCTACATATTTTGTCGATTCAAAGACATTCCATTTCTACCTGCGACGGTTTATTACTAGCAACACTTAAAAAGAGAGTTTTTTAGATAGCTTATTACTGCTCTGTATAGTATGTGTTTGTTCCGCTTTCGCGAAAGCAGAACACCACTAACCTCTCAAATTCTTTTAAAGATCGATACTTACCATTCGTCTACAGCATTTTTCTACTGGTCGAATTTGAGCCTTTTACACACTATAGAGAGTGCATATTTGTATCATAATTTAAAACAACACAGTTATGCAACTTACACTTATAAAGAATGACAACGCAATGAGAATCGTACATAACGGTAGAGTGAGTTCAAAGAACTATCAATTAACCGTAGTACATAAAAAGGTAGATAAACCTGTTATACAATTAATCACTTCTACACTTTAAATCTATGCTAGCCATTACTCAACGTTTAAGAAACAATATTACTCAAGAGCAGCTTTTTATGCTCAGCGCATTTATAGTAAATGGCGGTAACTATCTTTATAACCTCATGTTAGGGCGTTATTTAGGACCCACTCAATTTGCAGATGCTGCTATTTTAATAACGCTACTGTTAGTACTATCATTTATAGCCATGACTTATCAATTAACGATGACTAAGGTGATGGTAGATTTTACTACAGAGCAAAAAAAGGGTATGATAGCAAAGATTTATAAATATGCGATAGGTACTGGGCTTTTTTTAGGGATGATAACGGTAGTATTTGCTAGTGGGCTTAAAAGTGTTTTTCAGACACAATCGTCAGGTATGTTTATCGCATTTGGTATGGCAATACCTTTATATTTTATAATGAGTGTAAATCGCGGTATTTTACAAGGTCAGAATAATTTCACTCTATTATCCATTTCTTATCAGGGAGAAATGCTTTGCAGGTTATTGCTTACATTTTCATTACTTCTACTAGTAGACTTACCATCAGAGTATGCTGTTTCTATAGCAATAGGCCTTTCTTTTATTGCAGGGCTTTTTCCTTTTAAGAAAAAATTTAATTATAATAGTCTGTCTGCCATAATTTCTAAGACAGAACAAAAAAGGATCTTATTGTTTTTTATTCTTACGGCCTGTTATGAGCTTACTCAAATAGTATGTAATAACAGTGATATATTATTAGTAAAACATTATTTTCTATCTTATGATGCTGGTTTATATGCATCACTAGCGCTAATAGGTAGAGTGGTCTACTTTGTTACATGGATGTTTGTTATGTTACTTCTTCCTAAGGTTCTTCAAAATCGTAAAGAAGGAAAAGATGCTATTCCTGTGCTTAAAAAGTATTTGGGATATATTACAGCACTTTCTCTAGCGATAGTAAGTTTTACTTTTATTTTTCCTACCACAGCTGTGTATTTGCTTTTTGGAGAAGAATACGTGAGTATAGCTCCTTTTTTAGGCTGGTATGCTCTGGCTACTTCATTCTTTGCATTGGCAAATATTTTTGCCTATTACTTCCTATCATTAGATCACTACATGCCTATAGTAATAACGGCCATTTTTGGAGCATTACAAGTAGGGACTATTATATTATTTCATGACAGCCTTTTACAGGTGGTGATGGACCAAGTATATGTTATGGCAGGATTACTTATAGCACAACTTTGCTATTTCTCAAAAGAACAACACAGAGCAAAAAAAGCGTAAACGATAGTAAATGATCACTCGTCTACACTTAATGTCGATCGATCGTTATTTCTTAAAATTAAGTATTCTATACTAGATATTTGTAGTGTAAACAAAAAGTAATAACATTTTAAAACAAAAATTATGGCGTTAGAAATTAAAAACATAGAAGGAGTAATTTGTTTAAAAGGAACAGTTTCTAGTTCTCATACTCCAGAGGTATTGAACTTTTTTAAATCATTATTAAGAATAGATAAAAGAGTAGTTGTAAATCTTTGTGGATTACAAGATGGTCAAGATTACTTTTTTAAAGAACTAAAATTCTTTAAAGAGAGTATAGATGAAGATCAAGAATTTATTTTTTATGGAGCAACTCAAAAAGAGGCTGTCCAATTATACAGCGAGATTAATAACCCAATTAATTTTTATAATGCAGCAGCTTAATTAACCTAACAGGATTCTACCTCCTTTAAAATCAATTATTATGAAATTAGCAATCGTTACCGCATATCCACCTAGTAAAGTCACTCTTAATGAATATGCTTTTCACCTAGTAAAACATTTTAGACAGCACAAAGAAGTATCAGAACTGGTACTCTTAACAGATGATATTGCTGCTGCGGCTGTGATTGATTTTAAAGAAGTAGGCTGTAAAGTAACCGTAAAGCCGTGCTGGAAATTTAATAGTTATGCAAATGTATTTTCTATTGCAAAAACAGTAAAAGCTATCCAGCCAGATATGGTATTGTACAATTTACAATTCATGAAATTTGGAGATAAGAAAATACCAGCTGCATTAGGTTTATTCTCTCCATGGTTAACTAAATTAATGAAAGTAAAAACTACGGTACTACTTCATAATATTATGGAAACGGTAGACCTTGAGAGCGCAGGTTTTACAACCAATAAAATCAAAAAAGGAATTTTTAATTTTATAGGAGAGTCTCTAACTCGTGTTATTCTTAAAGCGGATAAAGTTGTACTAACCATAAGTAAATATGTAGATATCTTAGAAGAAAAGTATCAAGCAGATAATTGTGTGTTGATACCACATGGTACATTTGAAATACCTGAAGAGCCTTCTTATGACTTACCTAGTGGATCTCTTAAGATAATGACTTTTGGTAAATTCGGTACATATAAAAAGGTGGAGAATTTAATAGAAGCGGTAGAGCAAGTGAGAACTCGTACAGGTCAAGATCTAGAAATAGTTATTGCTGGTACAGATAACCCTAACACGATAGGATACCTAGATAATGTAAGAGAACAATACAAAGAAGTGCCTAAAATTACTTTTACTGGTTATGTGGCTGAGCAAGATGTGCCTACTATATTTTCAGAAAGTGCGATGGTTGTATTTCCATACACTTCTACTACAGGTAGCTCAGGTGTATTGCACCAGGCTGGTAGTTATGGTAAAGCGGTAGTAATGCCAGACTTAGGAGATCTAAGTATATTAGTAAAAGAAGAAGGTTACAAAGGAGAGTTCTTTGAGCCAGAAAGTGTAGAAAGTCTAGCCAATGCTATTGAGAAGTTAGTGCTAGATACAAGATATAGAAAAGAGCTAGCACAAGCAAATTATAAAGCGGCCACCGCATTACCTATGTCTGTAATAACTAGAATGTACTTAAACGAATTTGGTATTGAAAAAAAAGTGACAGATTATCAAATGCCTATGGCAGTCTAGAAGATCTATTTTTAATGACATTGTAAGCAGGCTTTATACCTGTAGAGTCCATAATCCCAAAGTAAGCCTGTTTGTTTCTACGCCATGGAAGCGATCCTGCGACATCTTGGGGAATAGTATCAAAATCATAAAGAGTCCATAAGAGATAGTTAATGCTATCTCTTTTTTGGGTTTCTAAAAATTGCTTGTAAAAAAGAGCCTGGTCTTCCTTATCATTTCCATTAAATGTCCAGAAACCGTCATAACTAGGCAGTCCTATTTCTTGTAAAACTATCGGTTTTAAAGTAGTCTTTTTTAGTGAATTATGAGCTTTGCTCAAATCTTCTAGATCTTGATAATAATGATAAGATATAAAATCTACATCTTCTTTTAAATGGAGAGCAGCTTTATGAGTGGACCATCCTATAGTTACAGGATGTAAGGAGTCCAGTTGTTTTACAGCCTTAATGGTTTGGGATAACCAAGAAAGCACACGATCCTTACCACGGTTTTCAAAATCAAGATCGGGCTCGTTCTTAATATCCCAACAGAGAACCGCTGGATGATCTTTTAAAGAATTAACAATACTTTTAAGATGCCTATTTGTTAACGTCCAGTTGTTCATGTCATAATCTCCATAGAAATCAAAAAGAGTGATCATAACTTTTAAGTCGGCTTTTTGAGCCTGGTCTAGAAGAGTTTTTAACCTCTTTAATTTAAGATTATCTATAGCTGCTTTTCCTAAATCTTCATAACCTATAAATATTCTAATCGTATTTAACTTTAAGTCTTTGATTATCTCAAAATCGGCCTTAAGGGTTTCTTTTTTTATAGAATCATTAAAAGTGTCCCAAGGGTGTTTTTCTGGATAATAATTAAGCCCTTGCATTTTTTCTATACCTACAGGTGCGATTTGTGCAATGGATGTGTTTTGATGTGCGGCAAGTTTTTCAAAATGTCTCACACGCCAGAAACCATCTTCTAATAATAAAATGATTCTATAGTCATCATTAAATTCTCTTTGTGTTAGAAACACATGATCTTTGTATATTTTTTCTACTCCAGTGACCTGTCTGTCAGTAAGAACTGCCACCGTACCGTCTGTACTATAAAAATTGAGAGTAATGTGATGGCTCAACGTGGTAGACTGTATCGATATTTTTTGAGCAGCGTTGTACTCAATTAACGCATTTACTTTTTTACGAGCAGTTTCTGTATAATGATCATAAATACCATCTATGTTGTTGTTTTCTAGAGCTAGATTCTTAACATACCATGCGTCCAGATAATCTTGTTCTATTTTTTGTTGGTTTGCAGCCTCCATAGGTCTACCAGGGTTATTAATAGATACCCAGGTTACATCTGGTAGATAATAATCTGTACGTGCCACATCTAGATGCAACATCTTAGAACTATCTGCACCAGTGTTGAGGTAAGCAATAACCTGGCTTATTCCATAAATAACACCAGCGTTTAAAAAAATAAACACAGTGATAATAAAAATGCGGTATAGGATTTTATTTTTTTTCACTTGAGATCTATAGCTTTTAATGCAGTAACTCCTAGAGACGCCACTTTTAACTCATAGGTCCCTGGCAGTATAGTTTTTGAGTCATAGGTATGAGAGACTATTCCTTTTTTAGTCTTTAAGATAATTTCTTTGTCATTTAATTTAAGAGATACTTGTATGCCATCTGGTACTACTTGTCCTAGATAACTAGTTAAAGGACCTACAATTATAGTGTTACTTTCTTGTGGTTGTATGGTTATTTCTTTTAAAATGGATTGGAACTTTATTTCTATTTCTGGACTTTCTACCATGCCGGTAATGACTCCTCTTACTGTCCATGTAGAAGGTTTTTCTGGATGTAACGCTTTCGCGAAAGCGTAACCATTAACAGTACTTGCCGTAGTAGTCCATCTTTGATTAAAATTATCGGTCATAAAAAAGGTCACTATAGTACCGTCACTCATAACATTACCATTAGGGTCTTTAATTTGATCCGTTTTAATACTTATGATTTCGTTACCGTCTGCATAGTTGTGGTTGCTATCTTCATATATTTTAAAAGGTCTTGCGATATCAGGAAAAACATCTGCAACTAGTTCTGTTGAAGAGATATTATTTAACGTACTACCAGTGATCAACCTGCCAGTAATTAATGGAGAGTTGATTTTGTGCCATGTAAAACCTGCCGTTACTCTGTGTATCTCTTGCTGTATAACTCCTTTAAATTGATGTCGCATAGATACATTTGTGCCGTCAGGTAATAAATTATCCAGACTGTCTACCGGTATGCTTACTAGCATGGTGTAGTCTCTATTGTTAGCAATAATACTGCGTGGTCCCAAATAATTTTCTACCGTTTTTAAGGCATTTGTGTTTGAAAATAATTTAAAATCGCCTTTCTGTATGGTCTTACCACCAGCAATAAGTTGCCAGTTAATACGACCTGCATGTTGAGTGATTTCTTTTGGGATATTAATTTTAAATTGTTCGTTATCTAATTGAATAGGTAGCACGGTTGTACCATAAGTACCTGAAATAATAAACTCCAGTTGCTCCACGATATCGCGTACAAAAGATGTGAAATGAACTACTATTCCAGCATTAGTTACTACTTGATCTACTGGCGCTTTGATACTGCAATTATAAGTCGTAATCCTTTTTTCTTCTTCTTTTTGAGTAGCTGTAGAGCAAGAAAAAAGTAGAGCTATAAGAACCGTGACTATAAAAATAGGGACGTGTAGATTTCTTTTTATCATCGTGGATTACCTATATATGCGTTAGTACTTATAGAAATGTATGAATATGATAAGCCAGTTACAGGTATTAAAAACTCATCAGTTCCAGCTGTATTCCTATTAGGGTTTACCTTTACAGCAATACTTTTATTAGGCAATCCATTTACGGACACATTTAAAAGATTTGAAGATAAAAGTAATGGCTGTTCCATATCTGGTAGTTGTATGCTAAAGGACCTCTTGCGTTGTGGGCGCACACTTTCATCTACATAAACGGCATCTGTCCATAGCATTTCTTTAGATTCATTATAATAACTTATAAGTAGTTGAGGTATGGTTGCTGCTTCTATACTAGGATTAAATAAAAAACCTGTCAGTTTGCTGTTATTTATATGTATTTGAGACAGAGCAACAGCCTGATATAAATCGGTGGTCGCGACATTTGCTTTAACTTGTATTTCAAAAATTTCTGGCATTTCAAATGGCCTGTCAGGATCATTACTACTATTAAATTCGATTAAAAATGGAGTAGTCTCTTTGGCCAGTAATTTGTGTTTTACAATATCTTGTGCATTGTATCTAGCAATTTCTTCATTGAATTTATTATAAATAGCACCAGTTACAGCAATGTCTGCTGGAATATTATCTACATTCTGGATAGACCCAACTATATAAAAAGTAGTATCTCTTTGAATAAGTGATGCATTAACGACCTCTACCACTGGCTGTTTTAAAACATCTTCATGAAAAGTTTGCTCTGATGTTATTTTGCGTTTTCCATGATTAAAAAATCGCGTACCGCTCTCGAACATTAATTGATCTGGCGGGATGTCAGGATCTACGTTTTTAGGTATTATGTACCATTTGCCTTTCTCTTTTTTAATAGAAAGAGTGTCTCTAGTTTTAATCTCTTTAAGTGGTGTAATCCAGCTTATAGATGCCACACCTGTCGCAGTAAAGTTAGTTTGATCCATGACATTTACCGATATACTATCCATTTTTGCATAAGAGCTTAAAAGACCGTCTGTCACAGAAATTTCTAACATAAATTGCGAGATTTCTTTTTTACTCGATGGATCTATATAAGAATGTGCTCTTTCAAATTCTTTAAAATCTAGTGCGTCATAATAGGCAGTTACCACACTTTCTGGACTTATTTGTGCAGATTTCTTCAGGTAAAAACCGTAAACCATATACGCGATAAAAAATAGCATAACACCTATCCATAAAAGTGAAATACCGTATAATAATTTTAAGACTAATTGCGAGGTAGGTCTTACTGTAAAGTAAATGCGTTGTTTTTCTTTAGTATCCTTATAAGAATTGAACCACATACTACCTAGGTAAAGCAATATGGCTATAATTACTGTAGAAAACGGAATGATACCCCACATCAATTTTTGAAATAATGGAACATCATCTTTAGGTAAAATACTAGGTAAAGGAGCGATACCAGAGCGTTCCCAGACAGTTATGCCGTTTTCTAATAAACTAAGTCTATGCCACCCTGTAAAATAGAGTAGTGGATCATAAAACTTATCATTTGAGAAGACATACTTTAAATGAAATTTTTCTGGTACGGTAAGAAACTGCTGTAAAGATCCCAGACCTTCTATGCCTCTGTATTTTGAGTTTTCTAGACGTTCTACAGCCCTAGAAGTAAGCTCTGGTAATCTACGTGCAGAGTGATAGTTACCGTCTACTGTAGTGGCCTTAGTTTGTGCAGACAGCCATGCCATTTGATCTCCAAAACCTAGTGGTAGGTAACGCCACTTATCATGATCATCTTCATTTAAGAAGTTTACAATAGGTTGCATTTTTATAGGGTCTGGCTGGCTAGGTCTAAATTTACCTAGCGTCATGGTAAAAATAGCTATAAATATAAAAGTAACGGCTAGAAAACCGCCACTAGCTCTATGAATGACCGCGCCCCATTTTTTCTGTAATAACTCCTTATAATCTCCATCGGTAAATCGATAACAAAACTCGCCAAATGCCGGTAGAGCCATTATCGATGCCCATAAAGTAAATCTGTCTAGGGTAATAATGTTAAAAGCATTTTCTCCCAAAATCAGTAAAGGAATAGGCGTCGTACCACCGGTTCCTAAAACAAATAAAATGCTAAATGAGATTCCAAAAAACAAAAGCCTTTTACTGTAATAACGATAGAAGAAATAAGGAAGTAGTAACAATAAAATTCCCCATGGAATAATAAAGAATACCAGTCCAGAAGATGTCACTTCTATAAAACTATCTCTGGATCCATGCGGTATGGGTACTTGGGTTATAGGATTGTTTTTTGTATTGATCCAGTAGGGTAAAATACAGACTATTATTAGTATTAAAGAACATATACCGAATAGAATAATGCGTTTTAAGTGAGTCCATAACGCTTTCGCGAAAGCGAAAATAGTAACCTCATTATTGTTATCAACTTTTTCTCTAGCGGCATCCATCAATACCGTACCTATTAAAGGGAAAATGAAAAACACCATTCCAAAAATAGGTGTTACATGGTGAGATGTGACTGTAATAGCCAGTAATCCCAAAGACTTGAAAAGATATATTTTCTTACCAGTTTTTAACCATTTATAGATCTCTGGCAGCGCATGCATGAGAATGGAGATACCTATAACACTAGGTAACTGACCAAATATGTGTAACGTTTCTACAAAGCAAGATGAGAATACCGCCATGATAGCTGCATAACCAGCAACCTTTTCATTAGGAATAAGAACTTTGGTAAACCTATAAACACCGGTAATAAATAGAACTACACCTATTAATGCTATGGTAAACATTCCAAATTTTAAACCACCTATTAAAGAAAGCACTCCTATAGTTTGATGGACTAGTGGAGGATATCCCATAACAGTAAAGCCGGTATACCAGCTATAACTCCATGGCTCAAACCAGCTGGTAGCATAATGATTTGCAAAGAATAAATGAATCAATGCGTCATATGTCTTTTCTATAGTAAAGAACATAGAGCTACCATGGAATATAATTCCTAGTAAGACTGCGGTGATTAAATATTTATTGGTTTTTGAAGTCTGCATTATGAACTTGAAAAATAGTCATTCTTTCTACGATGTAAAGATAAATCTTTCGATAAATGGTCCGTCTATCGATGAGTGGTTTCTGTCTATGCTTAACCGTCACTCATCGAAAACACCTGATTTTTAACTATTTACCTCACTATGTTTGTAGTGTAATTAATGAAAAACCTAAATTTTACAAGTATGAAAACTGGAATTATTATCCCTTGTTATAACGAAGAAAAGAGACTGGACCAAGAAGCATTTGTTTCTTTTATATCTCAAAATGAAGACTACCATTTATGTTTTGTAAATGATGGCAGTAAAGACAACACGCTAGATGTTCTATACAAGATGAAAGAGCAAGCACCAGACGCTATAAGTATAGTAGACGTAAAAAAGAATTCTGGAAAAGCAACAGCGGTAAGAGCAGGAGCGAGATTTTTATATAATGAGTCCTATATCTCTTCTATAGGTTTTATGGACGCTGACCTTTCTACAGATTTTAGAGATTTTAAAGATCTGGTAAAAACTATGAAAAAAGAAAATAAGATCATGGTTTTCGGTTCTAGAAACTCTGGTGGGAAAAGCAAGATAGAAAGGAACTTTATGAGAAATGTATTCTCTAAGTTCATAAAGCAATTTATTCTATTGATTCTAGGTATGCCTATAAGAGATACTCAATGTGGTGCAAAAGTTTTTACTAAAGATATAGTACCAGTCGTATATCAAGAAGCTTTTTTAAGCAAGTGGCTGTTTGATGTAGAGATCTTTTTAAGACTTAAAAAACACCTAGGTAAAGATAATGTGATGAATAGAATTACAGAGCAACCATTAATGAGATGGATACATGTAGACGATTCTAAATTAGGTACTAAAGATGCTTTAATCATCCCTGGTAAGTTAACTCAAATATGGTTTAATTATAATTTATGGAACACAGATAACTCAGCAAGAGAAATTCACAACAATTCTTTTACAGTTAGCAATGCATCGAGTGAATATTCTATAGCAGCATAAATTTCTACTCTTTAAAATTATTTATTATGAAAGTATATCCTATCAAATTCGTTCCTATACTTCAAGAAAAAATATGGGGCGGTTCTAAACTAAGAACAGTTTTAAATAAAAAAGTCACAAGTGATTCTACAGGAGAAAGTTGGGAAATATCTGGTGTACAGAATAACATATCTGTAGTAAGTAATGGTGCATATAAGGGGCTTTCTATTGTAGATCTTATAGAAAATCATAAAGAACAATTTGTAGGAATGAAGAATTACCGCCACTTTGGTAATGAATTTCCACTATTAATTAAATATCTAGATGCAAGAACAAATCTTTCTGTTCAAGTACATCCAGATGATCAAATGGCACAGGCAGAGCATGATTCTAAGGGTAAAACAGAAATGTGGTACATCATGGATCATGAAGAAGATGCATACGTCATTAATGGATTTAAAGATGAAAAAATAACGACTTCTTCACTTAAAGAAATTACTATAAATAATGTAGAACAAATACTAAATACTGAGAAGGTAAGTAAAGGTGATTCATTCTTCATACCAGCTGGTAAGGTACACGCTATAGGAGCAGGTATTCTAGCTGCAGAGATTCAACAAACGTCTGATATAACATACAGAGTTTATGACTGGGATAGAGTAGATCATTTAGGTAATGAAAGAGAGCTACACATGGATCAATCTATGAGAGCTGTAAAAAGAAGAAATACTATTTTAAGCAATCATATAGATTTTAAGTCAGACACAAACGTATTAGCAGACTGCACCTATTTTACATCTACTATTTTAAATGTAAACACAGCGACGCAAATGGATTATACTAACAAGGATTCGTTTGTGATTTATATGTGTGTAGAAGGATCTTTTGAGATCACTATTAATAATCACACAGAAATGATAAGTGTAGGAGAAACAGTTTTAATCCCTGCAAATTCAACAAATGTATCTGTAAACACAAAGTCTGCAAAAATTATAGAAGTTTATATTAAATAATTACCTTAAAGTAAAAACCCTAAAACCGCACCTAGTAGCATCACCACTATTTTTGCTAGATTAAATTTATGCGCCTCACTAGCCTCTAGAATAAGTGTCGTAGAAACATGTAGCACAATACCAGCAACTATCGCCTTAATGGGTAACATAAAATCTTGTAGAAACTCTATATTTCCAGCAGCAATACTTCCTAATGGAGACATTGCTGCAAAAAATAAAAGTATGATAACGGCTTTGACTTTATTATAATTACTAGATAATAGAAAGGAAGTAAAAATAAAAGCAATCGGTATTTTATGAATAGAAATACCATATATCATACTATTCTCTCCTTGTAAAGGCATTCCTTCTAGAAATGCGTGCAAACACAAACTCCCGAAAAGCAAATAAGGAAACACAGGCATTTCTTTATTAATATGTAAATGTCCATGCTCTGCACCCTTAGAAAAGAACTCTAAAATAATTTGTAAAAACACACCACCCAGTAGATAAGCACCGTACCTGCTCTCACCACCTTCATATATCTCAGGTAAAAACTCGCTAGCTACAGCACTTAGTAAAAAAGCACCAGAAAAAGCGAGAAGTAACTTCATACGGTTTCTAGACTTTGCTTTTATTAATAAAGCAGCCACAAAACCGATTAATACACCGAGAAAAGGTAAAAGTAAATTCATTATATTTTACAAAACAGATTGAAATACAGTTTCAATTACTTTATCAATTTAAATAATTAAAGCTGTAGAGGTTTTAAAACTATTCCTATTCCTCTTTATCTTTTAATTTATGTATTTTCTTAGTCCCTTTATACATCTCATATTTAACTAGTCTTGCCTCGATTTTACCGTTATACAATTGGATTTTACGAGATGGACGCAACCCTACAAATTTAAGAGCCTCCATATTACCAGTAATCATCCATGCGGTAGACCCAGCATAACGTTGCTTTAAAGTATCACCTATTTCTTTGTAAAACTCTTCAACATCTACAGATATACGCTCATCATACGGTGGATTAAATAAAATAAAAGCACTCGCACTTTGATGATCTCTAAAAAAATCTCCCTTCTCTACCGTTATAAAATCGCTTAAATTTGCATTTTTTACGTTCTCTATAGCTTTTTCTACCGTGTAACCATCTGCATCACGAGCGATTATTTTACCATCGAACTCGCGCATTTTCTTTAAACAGCTTTCTTGAATGTTCTCAAACAACTCATTATTGTAATCTGGCCATTTTTCAAAACCAAATTCAGGACGGTTTATATTAGGCGCAATATTAGCCCCTATCATAGCAGCCTCGATAGCGATCGTACCACTACCACACATAGGGTCTATAAAAGTAGAACGTTGATCCCAGTTACTTAATAATATAATACCAGCCGCTAGCACTTCATTAATCGGTGCCTCGTTAGTCATATTTCTATAACCACGCTTGTATAAAGGATCGCCACTTGTATCTAGAGATACATCTACGTTTTGGTCATTTATATGCACAGAAATTCTTAAATCAGGATGCTTAGTATCTACATCTGGACGTTGTCCTGTATTGCGACGTATTTGATCTACTATAGCATCTTTAGTCTTTAAAGCCACATACTGACTGTGGTTAAAATACTGTGACGCTATTGTACCATGAACAGCAATCGTGTCATGATGTGTTAAATGTTTAGACCAGTCGTATTGATAAATACCGTCATAAAGATCTACCTCATTACGCGCTCTAAAACTATAAATAGGTTTTAAGATTCTAATAGCGGTACGCAACATCATGTTTGCTTTGTACATAAAACCCTGGTCACCAGTAAATTCTACCATACGGACACCACGCTTTATATTCATGGCACCTAGTTGACGCAACTCTTTTTCAAGTACTTCTTCTAGGCCAAAAAGCGTTTTGGCAATCATCTTAAAATTTTGAGACATTTTCGTGAGATTTGAACGGCAAAATTAAGGTATTTTTGCGGTCTATGAGCAATGTAAACACATCAGATCAATGGTTCGCTAGTTGGTTCGACACACCGTATTATCACATCTTATATAGAGATCGCGATTACACAGAGGCTGGACAGTTTATGCAGCGACTTACACAGCGTTTAAAGTTGAGTAAAGACGCTCATATCATGGACTTAGCCTGTGGTCGTGGACGACATAGTATGTATCTTAATAAATTAGGATACCGTGTAACTGGTGTAGATTTGAGTGATAGTAGTATCGCTTTCGCGAAAGCGGAATTAAGAAAAACCACTTCTACACCTTCTATTAATGAAGAAAATAAAAATTTAAACCCCATAGACGCATCTCGTATCGAGTTTCATGTGCACAACATGACCGTTCCTTATGACCAGACTTTTGATGCTGTTTTTAATCTATTTACCAGTTTTGGGTATTTTGATGACGCGACAGATAATTTAAAAACGATAGAGGCCATTAAGTCCAACTTAAAACCAGGTGGATATGCGGTTATCGATTTTATGAACGCACATTATGTAGTAAAAAACCTGGTAAAAGAAAACTCTAAAACAGAAGAAGGAATCACCTTTCATAATTCAAGACGTTTTGAAAATGGCTTTATTTACAAAGACATAAAATTTAGAGATAACGATCATGATTACCATTTTACTGAGCGAGTAAGTGCATTAACCTTAGAAGATTTTCAAAGTTATTTTGCAGCCGCAGGAGTAGAGTTAATAGATGTGTATGGTAATTACCAGTTAGAAGATTACGATCAAGAATCTTCAGATCGATTGATTATGATTTTTAAAAATATAAACTGAAGTTAGAGGTTAATTCAATTATAAACGCATTACATAATCCCTATATTTAATTCTTAACCGAATTAAATAAGGGATTATGCAATGTTGGAATTTTTTATAAGACTATTTCCTATATCAAATCAGCCATTTGTTGCTGTAAATCGAGAGCTTTTGCTCTTGCAGCATCAGCAAAGTCACTACCATTAGAAGCATAAATAATACCACGAGAAGAGTTAACGAGTAGTCCTACTTGATCATTTTTTCCATATTTTACAACTTCTTCTAGAGATCCACCTTGAGCGCCTACTCCAGGAACCAGTAAAAAAGAATCTGGAACTATTTTTCTGATGTCTGCTAGATATTCTGCTTTTGTAGCACCTACTACATACATTAATCTATCACTATTCTCGTATTGAGAAGCTGTTTTAAGAACCTCTTGATATAGAGGTTTTCCATCTATAGTTTTGGTCTGAAAATCAAAAGCACCTTGATTAGAAGTAAGCGCTAGTAAAATAGCAAACTTATCATTAAAGGCCAGAAACGGCTCTACAGAATCTTTTCCCATGTAAGGAGCAATCGTTACACTATCAAAATTCAAGTCTTCATAAAAAGCCTTAGCATATCTAGTAGAAGTGTTTCCTATATCACCACGTTTAGCATCGGCTATTGTGAAATGATCTGGATAATTCTCGTTGAGGTAACGGATGGTTTTTTCTAACGCGATCCACCCTTTAACTCCATAAGCTTCAAAGAAAGCCGTGTTGGGTTTATAAGCAACACAAAGATCATGAGTAGCATCTATAACTGCTTTAGAAAAGGCAAAAATAGGATCTTCCTCTTGCAGTAAATGAGCTGGTATTTTTTCCAGATCAACATCTAGGCCTACACATAAAAAGGATTTCTTTTTATTGATTTGAGAATGAAGTTTATCTATGGTCATAGAGGTAGTTATTTCGGCAGATGCGATCCGCCCTTTACTGAGTTTGATGGATGCGATGCGTCAATATTGGTATATATGAACTGAAAATATGTTTCGGCGCATGGCATGCGCCGTTATAAACCTTCATCAGTCATTTTTAACTTCTCGGTATTATCTACCAGTTGAAGCTCGTCGATGATTTTTTGAATATCACCATTGATAATGTTATCTAGATCATATAAAGTAAGGTTGATACGGTGATCTGTAACACGGCCTTGTGAGTAGTTATAAGTTCTAATTTTAGCACTACGGTCACCAGAACTCACCATGCTTTTACGCTTTTCAGAATCGGCTTCCATTTTCTTTGCAAGCTCCATTTCATATAAACGAGAACGTAAAACCTTTAAGGCTTTTTCCAGGTTTTTATGCGACGATTTTTGATCTTGACAACTCACGATCATACCAGTAGGCTCGTGGTGTAATTTTATCGCACTATAAGTAGTGTTTACCGACTGTCCACCAGGACCTGTAGAAGTAGTACGTTCTATACGTACTTCTGTCATGTCCAGTTCTACGTCAAATTCTTCGGCCTCAGGAAGTACCATTACCGTAGCGGCACTCGTGTGTACACGACCTTGAGTTTCAGTCTGTGGTACACGTTGTACACGGTGCACTCCAGCTTCAAACTTGAGTGTTCCATACACATCTTCACCATTTACTTCTAGAATAATTTCTTTATAACCACCACTAGTACCATGACTGGTATCAACAACACTCGTACTCCAGCCTTTACTAGAACAGTATTTTTCATACATTCTAAATAAATCACCAGCAAAAATACTCGCCTCATCACCACCAGCACCAGCACGTATTTCCATTACTGCATTCTTTGCATCTTCTGGATCTTTAGGGACCAGCATCATGCGTATTTCTTCTTCAAGAGCAGGAATAGCTTCTTTTGCTTCATCCAGTTGCATCTGTGCCATTTCAACCATATCAGCATCGCTACCGTCTGCTATGATTTCTTTTGCCTCTTCAAGATTTGCAGTTAATTCTATATAAATCTCACGTTTATCCATGAGATTTTTAAGATCTTTATATTCTTTAGTCAGTTGCACGTATCGTTTTTGGTCAGATATAATATCTGGTTGAATGATTAGGTCGTTTACCTCGTCAAAACGATTTTTTACAATATTTAATTTATCTATCATGGTCTATTTCAAGTGTCGCGAAAATACGGAATTTGCTCGTAATTTTAAACTATAATCTCGCTTATGAAATCAATAGTAAAATTAGGTCTGGGCGGTGGCTGTCATTGGTGCACAGAAGCTGTTTTTCAATCTGTTGCTGGTGTGATAAGAGTAGAACAAGGTTATATTTCTAGTATGGCGCCTTTTGAAACAAAAAGTGAAGCAGTAATCGCGCATCTTACTGATTCTGTGAATCTAGAGATGTTAATCGATATACATTTACAGACCCATTCTTCCAGTAAGGAACATAGTAGACGTGACGATTATCGCAGTGCTATTTATTATTTTGATGATGATATGAAAAGTAGGATAGAGGATATTATGATCTCGCTTTCGCGAAAGCGGAACGAAAAATACATTACTCATATAATTCCGTTTTCATCTTTTAAAGCCTCGCGAGAATCGATACAGAATTATTACAAAACGAGACCGGAAGCACCGTTTTGTAAACGATATATTGAGCCGAAGTTGAAAATCGTGGTGGAGGTATTGAAGGATTATGGAGATGCGCAAATAAATAGACAGGTCGATAGTCAATTCGAGCGCAGTCGAGAATGATTTAATAAAGAGTTGTTACTAATTAAAGAAAGACCTAAAACTCCTTAATAGCGGTGTCGATTTCATGCTTTGTGGGTTGATACTTGTGTTGAGTCATATTCCTGCATTCTGCAAGAATTTGTATGGTGTCAAATTCTCTGTTAGCTAATGCTCGTTTTTTTGCAGCACTCCATTTCTTGATTTTCTTTTCGTAATAAATGCAATACCGTACATCTATAAAACGCTCTCTATAAATCAGTTTTAGTGGCCTTCTTTGCAAAGTGAAGGATCTAGGGTTTTTACCCATATGGTGTTCTTCCAGACGTCTCTCAAGATTATTAGTCATTTCTGTGTATAACAAGCCATCAGAGCATTCAAGATGTAAAGATGGTAGTATTTCATCAATAAAGCTTTTAGACTAGTAATCGTTCTCGACTGCGCTCTAACTGACACCGAATGATGTCAGTTAGAGCCTATCGACAAGCTCAAGACAGTCTGTATTTGAGAATGTTTCAAACGTATAGAGTGATTTTTTTAATACTCAAAAACCCCAAACTCACTATCGATAGTAAGTTTCTTAGAGTTTGCAGTTTCTACACGACCTATGATTTTTGCGTCTACATTAAATGATTTTGAAATATCTATAATTTCTTGTGCAATAGATTCATTTACATAAAGTTCCATACGGTGTCCCATGTTGAAAACCTGATACATCTCTTTCCAGTCAGTACCAGACTCTTCTTGTATCATTTTAAAAAGAGGTGGTAATTTAAACATGTTGTCCTTAATGATGTGCAGGTCTTTTACAAAATGTAAAATTTTAGTTTGAGCACCACCAGAGCAGTGTACCATGCCGTGCAAGTCTACTCGATTTACACTGCTTAATATTTTTTTAATGATAGGCGCATAGGTACGAGTAGGAGATAGGACTAATTTACCAGCATCTAGCGGGCTACCTTCTACAGCGTCAGTTAGGTTTTTTGAACCAGAATAAACTAGATCTTCTGGAACGGCTGCATCATAACTTGCAGGAAATTTATCTTTAAGGGTTTTATTAAAAACATCGTGTCTAGCGCTGGTAAGACCGTTAGATCCCATGCCGCCGTTATACTCATTTTCATAAGTAGCCTGTCCAGAACTAGAAAGTCCTACAATAACGTCACCTGCTTTTATGTTTGCGTTATCTACTACATCGCTGCGTTTCATGCGTGCGGTAACGGTAGAGTCTACGATAATGGTTCTTACTAGGTCACCGACATCGGCCGTTTCTCCACCGGTAGAAATAATTTCTACGCCGTGTGATTTTAAATCGGCTATAAGTTCTTCTGTACCGTTTATAATAGCGCTAATTACTTCTCCTGTAATGAGGTTTTTGTTTCTTCCTATAGTGCTAGAAAGTAGAATATTATCTGTTGCGCCTACACAAAGTAAGTCGTCTACATTCATTATTAAAGCATCTTGAGCGATTCCTTTCCAGACCGATATGTCTCCAGTTTCTTTCCAGTACATGTAGGCTAGACTGGATTTAGTCCCTGCACCGTCTGCATGCATAATGAGGCAGTGATCTTCAGATCCTGTTAGAGAATCTGGTACTATTTTACAAAAAGCCTGTGGAAACAGTCCTTTATCTACGTTTTTTATCGCGTTATGTACGTCTTCTTTGCCAGCGCTTACACCACGCTGCGCATATCTTTTAGAAATGTCTTGGCTCATATGGCAAATTTACTATTTACAAGCAATTAAGAGCTATTAACTTTTAAGTATTAAATAAAAAGTATGAATAGGTTGTTAAGAAATATGCCAGTCAGATGGTGCTATTTCAAAAATTTAAAGAACATCCACTCAAAATATTGCAGCTATTTTTAAAGCTAACAAAGTAGATGAGACATACTTCACCTTTTTCTATCGTATTTATAGTCTGATTTTATGGTCTGACTTCTTATTTTGATTATTGTTTTTTCGTTCCCGCTTTCGCGAAAGCGAAACATAAAAAAGCCTCTAACAATTAAATTAGAGGCTTTTAAATCATTTATTAACTAGTTGATTAACGAGTAAATAATAACTCACGATACTTAGTAAGTGGCCATAATTCATCGTCTACTAATAATTCTAGTTTATCGCAGCTGTAACGTATCACGTCAAAGTAAGGTTTTACGTTATCGCAGTATTGAGCAGCAGTTTCTTCAGCATTTTTAGCTTTGTTTGCTTTTTTACGAGCATCAGTCATTTCTGTAATTCCCTTGTTGATTTTCTCAATGTGTTCTGAGATATCTTCAATAAGCATCATTTGCTCTTTTGCATACTTTTTAAAGTCTTTACCATAGATTTCTTTTAAACCTACTACGTTTTCTATCAATCTATTTTGATATTTAACGGCAGTAGGAATCACATGATTACGAGCGATATCGCCTAAGATACGTCCTTCTATCTGGATGCGCATCGCGTATTCTTCTACTTCAATTTCATAACGAGATTCTGTCTCTACCTTACTCATGATGTTTAGGTCTTCATAAAGCTTTATAGTTTTCTCAGAAACTTTTGCTTTAAGAGCGGTAGGAGTCGTTTTATTGTTGCTTAGTCCTCGTTTTTCTGCTTCTTTTTCCCATGCTTCTCCATAGCCATCTCCTTCAAAACGTATTTTCTTAGATTGCTTAATGTACTCACGTAATACGTTAAAGATAGCCTCATCTTTTTTGAGCTTTTTATCCTTAATAAGTGCGTCTACTTCTTCCTTAAACTCGATTAATTGTTTTGCAACTATCGCGTTAAGAACGGTCATAGGATTTGCACAGTTTGCGGTAGAACCTACGGCACGTAATTCAAATTTATTCCCTGTAAATGCAAATGGCGACGTACGGTTACGGTCTGTATTATCAAGGATTACTTCTGGAATTTTACCTACTACATTAAGTTTAAGGTCTGTTTTCTCTTCTGGAGAAAGTTTTCCGTCGGTTACTTTTTCTAATTCGTCCAGAACCTTAGTTAATTGAGAACCTATGAACACAGAAATAATTGCTGGTGGTGCTTCATTTGCTCCTAAACGATGGTCGTTTGATGCGCTTGCTATAGTTGCTCTAACTAACTCTTCATTATCGTGTACCGCTTTTATGGTATTTACAAAGAAAGTTAAGAACTGCAGGTTCTTCATAGGTGTGCTACCTGGAGATAATAAATTTACACCAGTGTTAGTAGCAAGTGACCAGTTATTGTGTTTTCCAGAACCGTTTACTCCTGCAAATGGCTTTTCATGGAACAAAACTTTAAAGTTGTGACGTGAAGCTACTTTTCTCATCACATCCATTAATAAAGAGTTGTGATCTACTGCAAGGTTTGCTTCTTCAAATATAGGAGCAAGCTCAAACTGGTTAGGGGCTACCTCGTTGTGACGTGTTTTAACAGGTATACCTAAAAGCATACATTCTGTTTCCATATCACGCATATAATTTAATACTCTGGAAGGAATAGAACCGAAATAATGATCGTCTAATTGCTGTCCTTTTGCAGAGGAATGTCCTAATAGGGTACGACCAGCCATTTGTAAATCTGGACGCGAGTCTGCTAGGGCAGCATCTATTAAGAAATATTCTTGTTCCCATCCTAATGTGGCAACTACCTTAGATACGTTTTTGTCAAAGTATTTACATACATCAGTTGCTGCTTGATCTACTACTTGTAAAGAACGTAGTAGAGGTGTTTTGTAATCTAGAGCTTCTCCTGTGTAAGCGATAAATACAGTAGGAATACAGAGCGTAGTTCCCATAATAAATGCTGGTGATGTAGGGTCCCAAGCGGTGTAACCACGAGCTTCAAATGTGTTTCTTATTCCACCATTAGGGAAAGAAGAAGCGTCTGGTTCTTGTTGAACTAGCTGTCCACCACCGAATTTTTCAATCACTTCACCATCCATTTCTAATTCAAAGAAAGCATCATGTTTCTCTGCAGTACCACCAGTAAGTGGTTGAAACCAGTGCGTGTAGTGAGTTGCACCATTATTGATAGACCATTCTTTCATTCCTGTAGAAATATGATCTGCTACTTCACGGCTTATTTTAGTACCGTTTTCCATAGCGTCTACGACGCTTTTGTAAGCTTGCTTAGTTAAGTGCTGGCGCATCGCATATTTATTGAAAACATTCTTACCGAATATTTCACTGCGACGTTTAGGTTCATTCACTTCAATAGGCTGGCGATTGAGTGTTTCTTTTAAGGCATTAAATCTTAATGTAGACATGATGTGGTGTTATTTTAATAAAATACACCGTAAAAATAAGTATAATAATTAATACACCCCTTATTTAAATAGGGTATTGATATAAAATTACAGTTAAATTATGTCTATGTCCTTATTTATGCTAGGGTCTGAAATATTAAATAAACAAAAAGTATATAGGAGATCATTAAAAAGATTCCTTTGAATCTGCCTATGGAATATGTCTTAGGTATAAATGCTAGAGGAAGCATAATAAACGCAAAACCTAGCATCCAATATATGTCATTAGTTATAAGTCCAGAATTCTCACCGCTTATCTTTATAGGCTGTATAAGAGAAGTTATACCTAGTACAGATGCTATATTGAAAATGTTAGAGCCTATTAAATTACCTAGAGAAATCGCTTTTTCTTTTTTAAGAGCCGCTATAACAGATGCTGCTAGCTCTGGAACAGATGTGCCGATAGCGACCATAGATACTGCAATAATACTTTCTGGAATTTCTAGACTCTCTGCTATGTCAACAGCTCCTTTTACCAGTAATTCAGATCCTATCCATAAGGCAGCGCCACCTAAAACTAAGAATAGAAATATTTTCCACCATTTAGATTCTTCCAGATCATCATCTATAGCTACAGCTTCTGGTGTTTTACGAGCTCTTCTTATCAATAGGACTAAGAAGACTATTAGTAATACTAATAAAGAAGTACCTTCAAATCTATTGATATCGTGATCTAAAAATAAGAATACGTAGAGCAATAGGCTGAAGATAATCATCCAAGGCCAGTTGAATTTAAAAAAATCTTTGTCCATGGCTAGGGGAGCGATTAACGCTGTTACTCCTAGTACCAGTCCTATGTTTGCAATATTAGAACCGATTACATTACCTAGTGCAATTCCAGAAGAGCCGTCCATAGCTGCTTGTATACTTACTATAAGCTCTGGAGCACTAGTAGCAAAGGATACAACGGTTAACCCAATGATCATTTTTGATAAACTAAGTTTAAGAGATAATCCTACAGAAGACCTAACCAGAAACTCTCCACCTGCTACTAATAATATAAAACCTAGAAATAAATATAATAAACTCATTAATTCAATTTAATGCACAAATGTACAGCAAAAGAAAATCGTTGTATGGATGAATTCCTATCTAGTTGACAAAGTTGTTTTTATTTTTAATTAAGATCGTCTTACATCTTCCATTATATAGTCCTCTGGTTCTTTATTTTCTGAGGTGTGAATCACGCTTACGTCGCCTGTGGTCTCTAGTATTACAGCTCTTACCTCGCTCAATCTTAATACGTTTGCTTCTCTTAGTTTTCCTCTTAATTCGTTTTCGGTAACTTTAGTCTTTTCTAAATTTTTATATAGTACTTTACCATTTCTCATTAATAGCATAGGAGAGTTATCAATAACTTCTTCTACGGTCTTACTATTAAAAGAGAACCATGTTATTAAGTAATTAAATAGGTAGAAAATACCTATAAGTAAGGCGCCTACAAAAAGAGAAGGAGAGCTAGTTGCGGCGCTCATAGCTAGTAAATTTCCTATTGCTACGGTATTTAAAAAATCAAAGCCAGTCATTTTACTGAAGCTCTTAAGACCAAAAATTCTAGTGTACAGAATTATAAGTGCATAAATAGTTACGGTTCCTAATATCACCTCTGGCATGCTATCTAAATCTTTAGTGAAATGATCCCAATTAATTCCCATGTTTTTTTTATTAAAATACATATTATTAATGGTTTGAGTTTACTTTTTTGAGAATTTTAAGAATACAAACAGTATCAACGAGTTTTAAAGTCTAATTAAATAAGGTGTTAGTTTACATTATTAAAGCTCTATCAGTTTTTATAAAACCTTATCGAGCGCTCATAGGGAGCGCTTGTTTTACTTAGAGATAACCTATAGCTTGAGATAAAGACTATTATACCAATTTACTTTTGAAAAGTCTCTATGAAAGCATTTTTATAATGATGATTACTAGTTATTGATTTTATGGTCTGGCTACTCATACTAACTACTGTTGTGTGCAACCATTTTTTCAGTTCTCCCATGGATTCAAAGCGTTGGTTTTTAAACCTATTTTTTATGTACTGCCATACTTGCTCACAAGGATTCAGTTCTGGATTGTATGGTGGAATTCTTAGTAACCTGAGTTCGATTAATATTTAAGTAGATGTTTCTAGCAAAAAAGATAGATTTTTAGTAAATTAAAGTGTTGATTTTCAATTTATTGATCTAAAAACCTATCTATGATAATCTACTCTAAAATCACTGAAATCTTTTGTCTTGTTGATGAATTTTGTAAAGAATATGACCAAATAGTTGATAAACACCTTTTAGGTAATCC
>NZ_CANLXZ010000012.1 GCF_947495285.1 uncultured Nonlabens sp.
TTTTGTGTTGCACCACAAAGGTAACTTTGAGGAACAAATTTCCCTTTCTCTTTTTAAACGTTTAGGACGCTATTGATTGTAAAACAACATATCAAAAGTAGTTACCACTCGGTTACCAGTTACTTTAACATTTATATCTAATTTAGATAAACCTATATCTTTATCACCTACTTTAAGAACAGGAGATTGCTGTGCAGTTGTGTAAAGAGAGAATAAGAATAAAAACGCGAGAAATGTATTGCAGTACTTTTTCATGAGGTTAGGTTTTATAGAGAAATCAGATTATCAATTAACATGCCGTTTAATTTTGATGTAATTTCTAACAATTAAGCATTGATATAAAGTTTAAATGAGTGAACTGCTCATTTCATTGCGTGAACTATAAAAAGCATGGCTCAAAAATTCTAACATAATAAAGTAAAGACTTATTTTTGAGATGTAAATAAATAGGATGGACTACAATTCAAAAGAAGCACAAGAAGAAATAAAACGCATTATCCAAAATGCACTGAGAGAAGATGTAGGTGATGGAGATCACAGTAGTTTATCCTGCATACCTACTACAGCTGTAGGTAAGGCAAGATTGCTAGTTAAGGACGACGGGATACTGGCAGGTGTCGCTTTCGCGAAAGCGGTATTCAAAGAAGTAGATCCCACTTTACAAATAGACGTTAGAATAGAAGATGGTAGTCCTGTAAAATATGGGGACGAAGCATTTTATGTAACCGGTTCTTCACAGTCTATTTTAAAAGCAGAACGTCTGGCGCTAAATGCCATGCAGCGCATGAGTGCGATTGCTACAAAAACTAAATTATTTGTAGATCTATTAGAAGGTACAGGCACAAAGATTCTAGACACTCGTAAAACCACACCTGGAATACGTATTCTAGAAAAATGGGCAGTAGTAATAGGTGGCGGCGTTAATCACAGATATGGATTATACGACGTGATAATGCTCAAGGACAACCACATCGATTTTGCTGGCGGTGTTTCAAAAGCTATACAGAAAACAAAACAATATCTAAAAGATACAAATCGCGATCTTAAAATTATAGTAGAGGCTAGAGATCTAGAAGAGATTAAAGAAATCCTTACTAATGATGGAGTCTACCGAATTCTTATAGATAATTTTAATTATGAAGATACCAGAAAAGCAGTAGCGTTGATAGGCGATCAATGTCTTACAGAAAGTAGTGGTGGTATAACACAAGATACTGCAAGAAAATATGCAGAATGTGGTGTAGATTTTATTTCTAGTGGTGCGCTTACTCATAGTGTGTATAATCTAGATTTAAGTCTTAAAGCGGTGCATGAGTAAATTAAAAAAGATAATAGACCGCATACCTGTAGTATCGTGGGTAGTGGCATTAATTGATAAGTGGCAACTTCCTGGATTTGAAGGGATGACCGCCTGGGATTTATGCGAGACCTACTACTTAGGCATTGTTAAAGGAGCATTTTCTGCCCGTGCGAGTGCTATTTCTTATAGTTTTTTCATGGCGTTGTTTCCTTTCATTCTATTTATACTTAATTTAATTCCTTTTATAGAAATAGATAATTTTCAAGAAGAAGTATTACTCTTTGTAAACGATTTATTACCAGCACAAGCAGCAGGTGCATTTGATAATATTTTTAAAGAAATCGCATTACAAGAGAATAGCGGTTTACTTACCGTAGCATTTTTAACCTCTTTATTCTTAATGGCAAACGGTGTTAATGCTATTTTTAATGGTTTTGAGCGCAGTTTTCATTCAGAGTTAAATCGTGGTTTTTTTAGACAGTATGCAGTCGCCATAGCCGTTTCTATTATGTTAGTTATTTTTCTTTTTCTAGGTGTTGTACTAGCTGGTGTAGTAGAATACTGGATATCAGAATTGCGCAGTAGAGATTTCATGACACAAGATTCTATGGAAATATGGCTCAAATTGTTAAGGTATGTAACCTTGATAATTATGTTATTCATGTTTATATGTACGCTTTATTACACCGGTACAAAGGATGGAAGGACTAGTAGTTTTTTATCTATAGGCGCACTGGTAACCACATTTTTAATTATCATATTTTCCTATTTATACGGTATTTATATAGATAATTTTTCTTCTTATAACGAGATCTATGGATCTATAGGAGCGTTGCTTATTCTCATGGTCTATATATGGCTCAATTCTAATCTTTTATTGCTAGGATTTGAATTAAATGCATCACTTAGATCATTAAAGGCACGAAATTTGAAATCTGTGTAGTATATTTAAAAACTAAAAATATTTAAAAATGAAAAAATTACTTTTAGCAGTTATGGCTCTTCTAGGAACATACACTGCAACTGCACAACAAACTATTGAAGGGGTTTCTATAGAAAAAAACCTAACTGTATCTGGTCAGGAATTATCTTTAAATGGAGCTGGTGTGAGACAGAAACTATGGTTTGAGCTTTATGTGGGTGCTTTATACACTGTAAAAAAGAGTAGCAATGGATCTGCTCTTGTAAACGCAGATCAGCCTATGGCAATTACATTAGACATTACCGATAGTAAAGTGACACAAAGTAAAATGAAAAGCGCTGTAGAAGATGGTTTTGAGGATAGCTGTACAGATAAGGAAAGAGCTGCGATTAAATCTCAAATCAATGAATTTATCGGTCTTTTTAGTGAAGCCATCGTAAAAGGTGATCATTTTGAAATAGCTTATGCTCCTGGAACAGGAACTAAGGTTTCTAAAAATGGTAAGAAATTAGGTACCATCGCTGGATTAAAGTTTAAGAAAGGATTATTCGGTATCTGGTTAGGTGAAGACCCTGCAGATGATGATCTTAAAGACGGTATGTTAGGTAAATAATCTATTTACGACTTATTAATAAATCAAAGCCTGTGTAATTTACATGGGCTTTTTAATTCTCATAAAATGAAATATTTAGTTTTTATAGTTCTTTGTGTTCTCGCTTTTGCAAAAGCACATGCACAACCTGTTACCGGCACTTGGAAAACCATAGACGATGAATCTGGTGTGGTAAAAGCGCATGTAGAAATCTATGAAAGAGATGGAAAGATCTATGGTAAAATAGCTAAAATACTAGACAAGAATGCACCTAAGAACGCACTATGTATTAATTGTGATGGAGAGCAGAAAGATGCTCCGATTCTAGGATTAGAAATTATACAAGGTCTTGAAAAAAAAGGAAACGTTTACAAAGATGGCGATATTCTTGATCCAGAAAATGGTAAAACCTATACCTGTAAAATATGGCTGGATGAGGATAATCCTAACCTTTTAAACGTACGAGGTTACATAGCTATTTTTTATAGAACCCAGACATGGATAAGGCTTTAAATGGATACTTACTTAATAAATCAATTACTAGATAATTGATGGTATTGAGTTTCTATGGATTCAAATTGTGCCTTTAATCGATCAATATCATGCGAGTTTGAAATAGATTCTTGTGCATCGTGAACTAGTAATTTTGCTTGTAAATATAGTGCAGTATAATAAGACTGTTGACAGGCTTCTCTACCCATGCAAAGAGAGAATAATTGCAATAATTTACTCATTACTGATAGGTCTTCTTTACAGTACTTGCGATAGGAGGCAAATATATCATAGATAAGATCTTCAAATTTTGTGGTGTTTAATTTTATAAGCACCTCTTTATCTTCATTAAGTACAATATTGTGATCTTTCTTAAGCATTCTTAAACGTACAAGATCAGTTAGGTAATCTATGGTGTCTATAGCTGTACCTGGATCATTGATACCTGGTGACATGGCTTTAATACCTATTTCTGTAATTTGTTTAAAACCTAGGGTATAGTTATCGCTTACTAATTCAGATTCGGAATAATTAAAATTTTTATAAACTTCTGTTTGTTGTCTGTTATTTAATTCTACTTCAGATTTAAAAAGAGCTTCTCCTTCTAGAATGTATTTACCTTTAGTTATAAGCATTTCAAATCTAGTTTTACAGGTCTCACATGATTTTTTTAAGCCTTCTACGCTTATGTTTTGTATCGTACCACTTCTATTAGTAAAATACGTGTACCATTGATTAGTCTCAGGAAATTGATCTTGTATCGTTTGTTGTTTTATAAGAACCTGCAGTCTTTTACTAGACTTATTATATATATTTTCTAGAATAGTATTGATCTGTATGCTGGTAGAAATACTGTGGATAAAATAAACAAATGCTGCAAGAGCCACTATGGTACTAAATATTCCTAATAAAACTGAAAATCCTGGTAGTTGATAATTATCTCCAGTAGGTTCTATACCTATTATAGTGATAATATTGTAGAGTATGGTTGCTAGAAATGAGCCTAAAATATATTGATGTCTTTTATTAGAAATTAAGTTAGGGAGCACTCTAGGAGAATAATTTGCTGCTGCTTGACTTAAAAGTAACATCACCATAGAAAAGGAAAAAACGAGCATGGAAATCCCACCTGCTATTAATGTGGTTAAAATATTACGCGCCGTATCGATGTCGTTGATAACGATAATGGGTAAGGATTCTTGTAAGCTTTTAGAAATTCCATACCCTTCAGCAACCTTCATTATTATTGCAAATAGGATAGCTATTATCGCATAAAATGTAGGATAGAAAGCAATACTTCCTGTAATGGTATTGAAAAAGGAGCGTAGACGTATTATTAAAGACTGCATTACACAAATATATAGGTCTCATAAGAACCTCGTACCTATTTTAACAATTATAAATCTAGAGAACTTCATCGCTTTTAATAATAATCATTGTTAACTATTTAAAAGCTAAATATTTATCTGATAAAATTGTAGGAATATTCTAACGATAACCGATTAGAAAACTGATATACAATATATTAAAGATTCAATAATTAGTAAACTGTTAACTATTTAGGTAGGATTTATATAATTTATTTGTTGAATTCAATTTTCATTAAAAACAATTATTAAAACTAAAATTATGAAATCAAATATAATCACAATAATAATTGCAGCGGCTTTATTAGTAAGTTGTGGTGCAGTTAAAAATAGCAATAGTCAGCAAAAAGGTACAGTAATAGGTGCTGCAGGTGGTACTATTCTAGGTTTAATTATAGGAAATAATGTAGGCGATGGCGATAACCAGACTGAAGGTGCTGTAGTAGGTGCTGCCATAGGCGGTATCGCTGGTAACTTAATAGGTCGCAATATGGATAAGCAAGCCAAAGAAATAGAAGCTAGCCTACCTGGTGCAGATGTAGAAAGAGTAGGAGAAGGAATAGTAGTAACCTTTGACGAAGGTAGTGGAGTAAAATTTGCTACTAATCAATCGCTGCTTAATGAAAACTCACAGACTACTCTTAATAAATTATTAGATGTCATGAACAGGTATCCCGGTACAGAGGTGCTGGTTGCAGGTCATACAGATAGCCAGGGTGCCGAAGATTACAACCTAGAGTTGTCTAGAAAAAGAGCTGCGAGTGTTAGAGATTATCTAGCCACACACGGTATTGCTAGCGATAGAATAGCAATGACTTACAGCGGTGAGGAGTCTCCTAAAACAACTAATGAAACCGCCGAAGGTAGAGCGCAGAACAGAAGAGTAGAGATAGGAATAGTAGCAGGAGAAGAAATGAGAAGGGAAGCGCAAATGGAATCTAAACAATAGACGCTTGCCCATTTTTAAATTTAACCCAACTAGAAATGGTTGGGTTTTTTATTCATCTCAACTGGCGCAATCCTTCATAAGTAATTACAGCTACTGCATTTGCTAGGTTAATACTGCGTATATGCTCGCTGTATTGAGGTATTTTGTATAAATGATCTTTAAATCTATCGGTAATATCACTCGATAAACCTTTAGACTCTTTCCCGAATATTATCATCATTTCATCTTTAAAAGGAATCTCGGTATAGTCCCTTGTACCGTGGCTGCTCAAAAACGCCATAGATCGATCTTTGTTCTTTTCAAAAAATTCATCGGCATTTTCATAGATGCTTAACTCTATATGTTGCCAGTAATCCAGTCCTGCTCTTTTTAATCTAGAATCGCTTAATTCAAATCCTAACGGTTTTACCAGGTGTAAATGAGAACCTGTGGCAAGACTTAAACGACCTATATTACCAGTGTTGGTATGAATTTCTGGCTCTATGAGAACTATATGCAACATAATTTATTTTAAGAAGGTAAAGATACAGTAGAAGAATGTAGTTAGATGTGTTCCGCTTTCGCGAAAGCGGAATTTTCACAAATATTAATAATAAAAAAAACCATTGCTTTAACGCGTTATTAACCCATTTAAAGTGTATTTCTAGCTAGTTTTGCAAAACTAAATAATAATCATAATACCTGTACCGATAAGGAGGGATTTAAAATATAATAAATGCAAGAAGTAAAAGCATACGGAGCAGAAAGCAAAGAGGCTGATTTTAAAGAAATCACTATTAAACGTCGTGATCTTAACGAGAATGATGTAAAAATCGATATACTTTATACCGGTGTCTGTCACAGTGATATTCATGCTAAACAAAACGATTGGGGAAACGCAAAATACCCTATCGTACCAGGTCATGAGATTATAGGTAGGGTTACTCAAGTAGGTAATGAAGTTTCTAAGTATAAAATAGGTGATCTAGTCGGTGTAGGTTGTATGGTAGATTCTTGCCAGACTTGTAGCGCTTGTGAAGAAGATATGGAGATGTGGTGTGAAAATGGTTCTACCAGTACATATAATAGTAAAGATAAATTTATAGGAGGACATACTTTAGGTGGTTACTCGACAACTATAGTCGTGAGAGAAGAATTTGTTCTATCGGTATCAGAAAAACTGGATATAAAAGCAGTAGCTCCATTACTTTGTGCAGGTATTACCACATACTCGCCATTAAAACATTGGAATGTAAAAGAAGGTGATAAGGTAGGAATTATAGGTTTAGGTGGTTTAGGACACATGGGAATTAAATTTGCAGTTTCCATGGGTGCAAAAACCATTATGATTACCACTAGCGAGAGTAAAGCGGCAGACGCGAGACGTCTAGGTGTAGATGAGGTCATTATTTCAAAAGATGCAGACCAGATGAGTGCTCACGCAAATTCCTTTGACTTTATTCTTAACACTATTCCTGTAGGTCATGACGTAAATCCTTACCTAGCTTTATTGAAAAGAGATCGTACGATGTGTCTAGTAGGCGCAATAGAACCTCTAGAAAATGTACATGGTGCAAACCTTATTTTGAGAAGAAAAAATTTAGCAGGTTCTTTAATAGGAGGTATTAAAGAAACACAAGAGATGTTAGATTTTTGTGCAGAGCACAACATAGTGTCCGATGTAGAGATGATAGATATGAATGAAATCAACACTGCCTTTGAGAGAGTTCAAAATAATGATGTTAAATATCGTTTTGTTATAGACATGCAGTCTTTGAAGAATTAAGATATTCTAAAAAAATTTAAGTTTAAAAGACCGTTTTGTACGGTCTTTTTTTTTGACTTGTTTTTACACACTGCTTCATTTGTTTTATAAATACTTAGATTTACAACTCAACAACTAACTATTTTATGCATTCATTTACTGTAAAACAAATAAACGAGATCCTTAAAGGAGAACAAGTAGGTAATACAACTTATTCTATAACAGGTGTTAACGAGATAAGAAATGCCTCAAATAGCGATCTTACTTTTATAGGTAATAGGAAATATGCAAAATTCTGGGCAGCCTCTAACGCGTCCGTAGCTATTATAAATGATACTATAGATCTTCAACCTGGTGATAATCGTGCTTTTATCAAAGTTAAAAATGCAGATCTTGCTATGGCGAGATTACTAGAAGCTTTTCAACCAGAAACACCTGCTTTTAATACAGATATTCATGCAACAGCTGTAGTTGACGATACCGCAACTATAGGTAAAGGTGTTAAGATAGGGGCGCATTGTTACGTAGGTAAAAATGTGGTTCTAGGAGATGGAGTGGTGCTGTACCATAACGTTAGTATTTTTGATGACACCACGATAGGTCCAAAGACAGTAGTCTGGTCTGGTACGGTTATAAGAGAGCGATCTCAAATAGGAGCGCAGTGTATTTTTCATACTAATGTGAGTATAGGAGCAGACGGTTTTGGTTACCGCCCTGCAGACGATGGTCGTGGACTGGTTAAAATACCACACATAGGTAATGTGATAATAGGAAATGGAGTAGAGATAGGTGCAAATTCTTGTGTGGATCGTGCAAAGTTTAATTCTACCATAGTTGGTGATGGTTGTAAAATCGATAATCTAGTTCAAATAGCACACAATTGTATATTGGGTAGATCTTGCATTATGGCTGGTCACAGTGGTCTAGCAGGTTCTGTAACACTAGGTGATGGTGTTATTATAGGCGGTAGTGCCAGTATTAAAGACCATACGGTTATTGAGTCTGGTGCAACTATAGGTGCTGGTAGTGGTGTAATGAACGATGTAAAAGCAGGACAGACCGTATTAGGATACCCAGCGGTAGACTCTAGAGAAATGCTTAAGCAATGGGTGGCATTGCGCAAACTAGCAAAAAAATAGTTCTTGTTTAAGTAAGTAAAAGATTCTTTTTTTTGATAAAAATGTGTTTTGATAGCTGAGAAATTTATTCAGTTATTTGTTGAAATTAATGTTAATAGCATTTTAAAAGGCAGCAATAAGCTTATTTCATATACTAAATTTGACGCTTTAATTTTTTAAACTCAAAAAACAGAATTATGAATAAAATATTACTACTTGCTTTATGCCTTATTTATTTCACTTCTTATGGCCAGCAGGACGCGATTAGTGGTTTTAAAGAATACTATCCTATCGCTATAAGACCAGATTTGTCTGTAGGTTTAGGTAATAATGAATATGAAGATATTTTGTTGGAGGCTAGACCTGTGGTATACTACAGTCTTTATAATGATTTAAGAAAAGCGCTTAATAAAGATACAATAACAAATGGTGATGCGGTCTATTTATCTTTTCAGCCTCAATTTAGAATTTATAACCAAGAGTCTAAACCAGTTAAAACACCTAGTTATAAGGTATTATTGGGATGGCAAAAAATCATAAAAACAAATCATGATAATTTTCTTACCGTAGCCCTAGAGTCTGGCCATTATAGTAATGGACAAGCAGGTAGCGCTTTTAGTACAGAGTTTGAAGACAGTTCTGAAGAAAGTATAGCATTATACAACAGCTTTACAGATGATACCGACCTCGCAGAATTATTGAATAGAAGTGGAGGTAATTTTTCAACTAACCTAACAAGATTAAGTTTTAACTACCGCCTCAATACTTTTAACGTAGATAATATTCCTCAAAAAATTCATTCTATTACAGCCACGTATCAATTGTATCACGATAAATTTTTAGGTTTTGCAAATTTTGGAGGTTATAATCCTGAAGATATAGATATTTTAGGCCGTCACCAGTTAGAAATAGGTTATGAATATACTTCTCATCTTAAAAAGATGAGGTATACTTTAAGTCAGCAATTAAATTATACCATAGGTTCACATCCCTCTAGTGTTCCTTATAGATCAGAAACTAGCGGTATTTTATACCCATGGGATAGCGACTTAGGTATTCTAGTGCAGTTTTCTATAGGTCGTGACGATTATAACTACCGTTTTTTGGATAATTTTGCTCGTTTTAAAATAGGAATTACCTGGGACTGGTTCACACCATTTGTCGTTAAGCCTACTAAAAATCAACAACTGCCTACTTTACCAGAAAAGGAATTGTAGAATTCTAATTTTTAATGTTTTCCATCTAGATTAAAGATGTATTTTTGCGCCGCCTTAAAAAAGAGGAGCACATGAAGCGTATTAATCAGTATAAGAAAATGTTCAACGTAGAAAAGGACATTGAACTTAAAGCACTTAAAAAAAGTTACCGTAACCTAGTTAAAGAATGGCACCCTGATAAATTTCAGGAAGGTGATGATAAGAAAGAAGAGGCAGAGGTAATGAGTAGAACCATTATAGATGGTTACCACTTTCTTGTTAGTATAGCTCCAGAAACTAAGGAAGCTAATCTAGCAGAATATAAAGAAACCATAACTAACACCGGTATAAAAGACTTTGATCACAAAGGACGTGTGCTAGAAGTAGTTTTTACAGATGGTAGTACTTATGAATATTTTGGAGTAGATGTAAAAATCTTCAAAAAACTTATAAATGCAGACAACCGTTACAGATTTGCAAAGCGTAATATCTTTGAAACGTACTTATACCGCAAGTCTAAAAAAGACGAAGAACAACAAGCTTAAGATTTTAAAATTTAGACTTTAAGAAATAGCCATATCCCTAACGATAGGGCTATTTTTTTTTACACGTTTAGTATAATTTTTATTTTAAATAAACCTTTGGTGTTGAGTTGTTTATCGATTATTTCACTAATTTTAAATCTATTTCATGTTTTTATTGCTTTACATTAATTAAAAACATTATTTTTGCATCATGATTAGAACATGTAGTCATAAAGATTAGTGAGATTTCTTATTTAGTTTTTTATTCTATTGTCTGATTGTAACGAGCTTTTCCATGGTGAATACTCTTGTGGCACAGCTTTTGAAATCAAATAAGAAGTATTATTAATTTAAATTATTACAAATGAGTACAGGTACAGTAAAATTTTTCAATGACGCAAAAGGATTTGGATTTATCACAGAAGAAGGATCAGGTCAGGAACATTTTGCACACGTAACAGGTTTAATCGACGAGATCCGTGAAGGTGACAAAGTTGAATTTGAACTTAAAGAAGGAAAAAAAGGTTTAAACGCCGTTAATGTTAGAGTAATCGACTAATTCGATTCTTTAAATTTCTTACAAAACCCATCTAATTTAGATGGGTTTTTTTTATGCTCTTTTTTAATAATATTAATAGATACCTACCTTTCTATAAAGATTATTAACATAGCTTTGTTTATATGAATAGAAAAACCGCTTTAATAGGTCTTGCTTTTTTCTCCACTTATGTATTTTGGGGATCTACCTATTTATGGAATAAAATGGCGGTGACCGAGTTGCCACCATTTATGCTTGCCAGTATCCGATTTTCGCTTGCTGGCATCCTTATTTTTATAATAGCAAAATTACTAGGTTACAGTCTTAGCATTACTAAAAAACAATTTTTTAACTGTACACTAGCAGGTTTTCTTTTTCTTAGTTATGGGAACGGTGTCTTTGTATGGGCATTAAAATATGTAGACACTGGTTTTGCAGCACTTATAGCTGCATTACAACCCTTATTTATTCTGTTGCTCATGCGTCTCGTGCAGCGCAAGGCATTGCAATTAAAATCTGTTATAGGTGTCATTCTAGGACTAGTAGGTATGTACATCTTAGTTAGTCAAAATGAAATAACTACCCAAGAAGGAGCAATCACTGGTATAGTCATGATTATCAGCTGTATTTTAAGCTGGAGTGCAGGTAGCTTATTTGTTGCCAAAGCTGACGTACCTACTAATTTCTTTGTCTCGACTGGGTATCAAATGATAATGGCTAGTGTTATACTCGCTCTCGCTAGTTTTACCTTTAAAGAGTCATGGTCTTCTCCCGTCACCTGGCAAGAACCTACCTATATCGCTTTAGGCTGTTTGATTATATTCGGTAGTATAGCGGCATTTACAGCATTTAATTTCCTTTTAAAGAATATCTCTACAGAAAAAGTTGCGACTTCTTCTTATATAAACCCTGTGGTAGCCCTATTATTAGGGTGGTATTTCCTGGACGAAGAAGTAACCACACGATCCTTGATTGCTGCCGCTATTATGATTACTGGAGTATACTTTATCAACAGTAGAAATAGAGATAAAGATGACTTGAAGCCCTTTCCTAAGAACAGGTAAACGTACTTAGTTCTGTAAGTAAAGTAAAGAACTTAACTGGTCTATTTAAATTGATTTTGTTTTCGCTTTCGCGAAAGCGGAACCTCCACAACCATTCTCTATATTATCTTAATAAATAGCGCTTCATATTCTTGTGATAACCATTAAATTTGCACCTAGAAAAAAGCACTATGAATAGGGATAAAATTCAAGAAAATGAAAACACTTCTATACAAGAAATAGAAGCTTGTATTCAAACACTTAATAAGTTAATTGAAGATCCTAAACGTGTATTTGAGCTACCAGAAGAGCAGCGTGTTGCGTTACTAAAAGCCGCAGGTAAATTATCCAGACCATCTCGAGAAGAATACAAGCGCGGTAAAAAAGATGCAAAAAAAGCTGCCAAAAGAAAGCAAATAGAACGAGATAAACATGCTCGTAAAGAAACAGGAATAAGAAGTGCGAGAGAAGATGCCATATTTACAGCACCTAAATTACTAGCCGCAGCAGACTTATCTCAAAAGGAAACCGGTGAGCTAGAATCACCACGTAACTGCTACGTGTGTAAAACCATGTTTACAAAACTACATCATTTCTATGACCAGATGTGCACCGATTGCGGTGATTTTAATTATGCAAAACGTTTTCAAAATGCCGATGTAAAAGGACAAGTAGCCATTATTACCGGTTCTAGACTTAAAATAGGTTACCACATTACCTTAATGTTATTGCGTGGTGGTGCAACGGTGGTTGCGACTACTCGTTTTCCACACGATAGTGCCTTACGTTTTTCTAAAGAAGAAGATTTTAAAGAATGGGGACATAATTTACATATTCATGGTCTGGACCTGAGGCACATACCTAGCGTAGAGATCTTTTGTAACTACATAGAGCAAAAATATGACCGTCTGGATATTCTTATCAATAATGCTGCACAAACCGTAAGAAGACCTTCTGGATTTTATGCGCATTTAATGCCTAATGAAGAATTAACCTTTGAGCAGTTACCTCTTTTTGCACAGGAAACCCTCACAGATCATTACAAATGCTTACACGAGTTACAAGAATTAACTCCTGGTGCGTCACCTAATAAAAATATGCCGGTAACCTGGCACGGTCCAGAACCTGGTATAGGTTTAAGAGCCAGTGCAAAATTATCTCAAATACCTTATAGTTTTGATAAAGCACTAGTAACTCAAGAGGTTTTTCCTGAAGGAGAACTCGATGCAGATTTACAACAAGTGGATCTTAGAAAAACCAATAGCTGGCGCTTAAAACTGGGCGAGATAGAAACTACCGAAATGATAGAGGTACAGCTGGTAAATTCTGTAGCGCCGTTTGTACTCTGTAACCGTCTTTCTGAAATTATGAAGAAGGATCATACTGGAAAAAAACACATCATTAACGTAAGTGCGATGGAAGGGAAGTTTCATACGTTCCATAAAGAAGACCGACATCCACATACTAATATGGCCAAAGCTGCTCTTAACATGTTAACCCATACCGCTGCTGGCACACTTGCTAAAGATGGTATTTACATGAATGCGGTAGATACTGGCTGGGTAACTGATGAGGACCCTGTACAACTGTCTAAAAAGAAACAAGAAGTTCATGATTTCCAGCCACCGCTAGATATAGTAGATGGTGCGGCGCGTGTGATGGATCCATTATTTGATGGAATTAATACAGGTAAACACTGGTGTGGTAAATTTTTAAAGGATTATAGGCCTATAAGTTGGTAAGTTGTTTATTATCATTTTAACATCTCCTAACACATATTAATACAGTATTAAGTAGAAATTTATATTTCTCTGTTTAAATTTATCTAAAACAGATTTTCATGAAAAATACAGTTGTATTATTTACTTTATTATTTATATCAATTACCGCTAGTTGTCAGACCAGGTCTTCAAAAGAGGTACCTCAAGTAGTATCAGATGCATTTGAATTTAAATATCCTGGTGAAAAAGATCCAGATTTTGAACTAGACGACCATGGCTATTGGGAAGCTCATTTTAAAAAAGATGGAGAGAAATATCGTGCAGATTTTCATGCAGACGGTACTTGGAGAGAAACAGAAAACTCTATTAAGGATAAAGAAATTCCTAAAGCAATACAAGAAGCGATAGAAAAAGAATTTCCTGATAGAACCATACAAGAGGCAGAGCATGTAATGAGCGCTACAAAAGGTGAGTTCTATGATATAGAATTTAAACAAAAAGGAAAAAACATGGATGTAGAGTATAGAGAAGATGGGACTAAGGTCTAATTCTATTGCTGCTATAACTAAAAAACCCTTATTGCTTTATATCTCATAAGCGATAAGGGTTTTATTAAATTTAAAGTTGTGCTAGATAGTCTGCACTGTTGCTTTTTTAGGTAAGGTAAGTTTAAACTCTGTCCACTGTCCTAGTTGAGAGGCGACTGTAATTTTACCTTGCATATGTTCTACTAATCGGGCCACTGTAGCAAGTCCTATTCCTGTACCTTGTTTACCATTACGATCTTCTTGCGTTGCGATGTAAAACAGCTTAAAAATAGATTTCAAATTCTCTGGGGCAATACCAGTACCGTTATCTTTTACCGTAATAACATATTCTTCCTTATTTTCTACTAGGTTAATATTTATTATAGTCTTTTCTTTATCATTATACTTAATCGCGTTAGTCATTAAATTCATTAGGATCTGCTTTAAAGCAACCTCATGAGTTAATATAGTAGTGTCGCATACCGGTATATAATTTACCTTGATATGTTCATCTTTTACAGTCATTGCGATCACATCTTCAATAGTATCGATATAACTAACGCTATCATATTCTTCGGTAACCAGCTCGCTACTCCTGTAAAATTGTAAAATACCATCTATGTAACGACTCATACTATTAGAACTATCTCTTAGATAACCTAGGTAATCCATGGACTGTTGTGATAGGTTTTTCTCAGTTTCTTTTAAAAGCTTAGTTATCATTATAATATTAGATAACGGCGCTTTTAAGTCATGAGATACTATCCCTGCAAAATCCTTTAATTCTTCATTACGCTCTTTTAGCTCTTCCTGCATGGCAAGAAGTGTAAATGTCTTATAACGTTCTTCAAATAGATGCATCACCTGTTTTCCCATAGCCTTTAAAGCTTTAATCTGGTCGGTAGTTAGTGTTCTAGGTTTATTATCATAAACACATAGTGAACCTAATTTGTATCCATTATTATCTACTAGAGGTACGCCAGCATAGAAAACGGCGTTAAAATCAGTTAATAATGGACTATCCTTGAAACGTATATCTTCTCGGGAGTCGTGTACGATCATAATATCATCGTCACTAGCTATAGCGTGACCGCAAAAAGAGATGTCTCTTTGCGATTCTGTAATATTCACTCCGTGACCAGATTTTATAAAATTTCTTGTTTTATCTACTAGAGTAATTAAAGATATGGGAGCATCGCAGACACTAGCAATTATAGAAGTGATATTATCATAACTATCTTCAGGCATAGTATCTAACAGTCGGTATTTTTCTACTGCCTCTTGTCTCTTTGATTCATTATCTGTAATGGGAGCGCTTATCATTCTTTTATCTGTATAAGAAATAATTTTTACAAATAAAGAATATTAATAGAGTATTAGAATTCATTTTGTTACGCTTTTAACGTTTACTACTATGACTATTTTATACCCATCAAAATAGCACTACTATTACTAGTGTTTTACCGTTATTATCAGCTTTTAATTATTGAAAGCGCTATGCAACTGTAACATTGATGAAAACCTCAAGTCCTTAAAAAACTAATCTAATCATATAATGAAAAATATATTTTCTATCTTTTTACTGTTGCTTTTTACTACACTTACCTTTGCTCAAGCGAAGAAAAACCTTCAGATAGAGAAAACTGCTGCACCTATTAAAATAGATGGAAAATTAAACGAAGATATTTGGAAATACGCACAAGAAGCCAAGGACTTCATACAGTTTAAACCTACCATGGGCGTGCCAGATTCTTTGCATAACAAGACCATTGTAAAAATGGCCTATGACGACACCGCCATTTATGTAGCAGCATATTTGTATGACGACCCTTCAAAAATCGCAAAACAATTCTCTAGCAGAGACAACTTTGCACAATCAGACTTTTTTGGCTTTGTAGTAAATCCTAATAACGATGCACAAAACGACACCGAGTTCTTTGTATTTGCATCTGGCACACAAGCAGATGCGATAGCAAACCCTAGTATAGGAGAAGACTTCGGCTGGAATGCGGTGTGGAGCAGTGCCGTACAGATCAATGAAGACGGCTGGTCTCTAGAAATGAAAATTCCATATCGATGCCTGAGATTTGATAATAAAAATGTAGAGACCTGGGGCATACAATTTCATCGCAGCTTTAGAAGAAACAACTCACAATACACATGGAACGAGCTGGACCCCACTAAAGGAAATATAGGACTCTACCACGGCGAGTTAAAAGGGCTCAAAAACTTAAAACCACCAGTTAGACTTGCTTTTTACCCATTTATCTCTGGAGTAAGCAGCAGTTTTAACAGCAAGACACAGACCGATTTTAACGCAGGACTAGACGTTAAATACGGTATAACTGAAAACTTTACCCTAGACGCGACTCTTATTCCAGACTACAGTCAGGCAGGATTTGATGACGTCTCTCTTAACTTAGGACCTTTTGAGCAAACCTTTTCAGAGCAACGACAGTTCTTTACAGAAGGTGTCGACCTTTTCAGTAAAGCAAATCTCTTTTTCTCTAGACGTGTCGGTAGCGCACCATCTACATTTCCTAGCACCAGTAGTACAGAAGTTATCATAGACTATCCAGAAACCGTAAAAGTACTCAATGCCTTAAAAGTATCTGGTAGAACTAAAAACGGACTAGGTATCGGACTCTTTAATAGCATTACAGATAAGACCTATGCCACCATAGAAAACACCATCACTGGAACACGCAGTAAGGAACTTATAGAGCCGCTTACTAACTATAATATTATAGTCGTAGACCAGCAATTCAATAAAAACTCTAGCGCCGGTATCATAAATACCAACACCACACGTAACGGTGGTTTTAGAGACGCAAACGTTACCGCACTCTTTGCAGATATTGTAAATAAATCAAATACCTATAACATACAAAGTCAGGTAAAAATGAGTCACTTAAATCTAGAAACTGGAACACAGTCAGGTTACAGCTCTTTTTTCAGAGCGAGAACTATAAGCGGTAACTGGCGTTATAACTTTGACCATAGCTTTGCAGACACTAAGTATGACATTAACGACCTCGGACTTCAGTTTAGAAACAATTTTAACGATTTTGGAATAAATGTAGACTACAGGACCTTTAAACCAAAAGGGAAGTGGAATAATATCTATATGGGTAGCTATTTAGATTACACTAGACTAGCTAGTCCTGGCACCTTTACCGGTTTAAAAATAGGAGGTAACATAAATGGCACCACAACCAGCCTTAACAATTATGGATTTAATTTAAACCTCTCACCAGGTAAACAATACGATTACTTTGAACCTAGAAAAGAAGGAAGTTTTTTTATTACTAAAAACTTAGTAAATACCACCCTTTGGTTCAATTCTAACGATAATAAAAAACTAGCTATAAGTGCCTATGGTGGGATAGAAGGTTTTCTAGAAAAAGATAGAAAGTACATGAATTACTGGCTGGGTTTAGGACCTCGCATGCGTTTTAATGATAAATTTGTACTCAGTTATTTTATAGATAGAGAGTATTATAAAGCAAATAGAGGCTACGTCACCCAGGTAGGAGAAGAAGTCATCTTTGGCGATAGGGATCGTATAGAAATAGAGCAAATACTTAACGCCAGCTATAATTTTAATCCCTACCACACGCTATCGCTTACCTTGAGACACTATTGGGGTATTGTAGAATATGACAATAACTTGTTTTCTCTTAAAGAAAACGGTCGTCTGGATCGCACCACAGGAAACTGCTAGCACATTACCTAGTGATCCTAATATCAACTTCAGTACGTGGAATTTTGACCTCAGTTATTCCTGGCAGTTTGCCCCAGGCAGTTTCATCACCGCACTGTATAGAAATCAGTTATTTAATAGAGATGCACAAGCTATGGAAAACTTTAACAACAGTTTTAATACCCTATTTGATCAGCCTATTAACCACACCATATCCTTAAAGGTGCAATACTTCTTAGATTACAATCAGCTGCCAGGCTTTTTTAAAAGTAAAAAGAAAAAGTTTATGTAATGTAAAAAGCAGGATAAGGGTTCCGCTTTCGCGAAAGCGGAATAAAAACCAACACCACTTCACTATGTAAACTCGATAAATCACCAGCCAAAACTTCACTTTTTTTAAATTTCCATCACAAACAAATAAAAGCTAAAATACCTTGCTGTAAATAAGTAACAACCAGTACCTAGTTAGCTAATCAAAGAATAAAAAAGAATAGCAAAAGAAAATCTATTACAGAACACCTTAGTGATCATCGCTTTCAATTGTTGTGTAAAATACATATTAAATATGCGTTTTTTATCATTCTAGTATTCAGTTATTTAAATTGTTGATGTTTTTAGTTGTCAAAATAAAAAAGCGATTCTTTTTAGTAAAGAATCGCTTTGATTGTGTTTGTTTCGTTTTTAAAAAAGCGGAATAAGTACCGTTTATTCGTTTATTTCAAAAATAATAGGTAGTGCATAAATAACACCAACCTCTTTACCTTTTTGTTTACCAGGAATCATTTTTGGTAGTTTGTTAATTACACGGACAGCCTCATTTTGAAGTTGATTATTTTTAGCTTTAGACTTCACATCAACAACATTTCCATTTTTATCGATTTTGAATTGAACCGCAATTTTATGGAGTCCTGGTAAGTCTTGTGCAATCTCTGTATTAAAGTTTTTGCTTACAAACTGGGTGATTTTATCTTGAGTACATTTTTTAATCTCGGTTTGAGTTCCTATACAGTCTTCAAAATGAGCTACTTCTTCTAACATGGCAAATGGAACGTCTTGATAAATAACCTCGGCATCAGGATCAATTTCATCAGAAACTGGAAAAACTTCTTCTATTTCTATTATTTCTTTTATGTAATCTGATGAAGTGGTCACTGCTTTTAATATGATCGAACATAATTTACTGTATTCTTCATTTGTAAGGTCAGATACATTATCCTTTCCTATTCCATCAAGAAAACCTTGAACTATAGTATCAGATGCATTAGAATTCCACGCTTCTGGACCACCAGTATAACTAGGTTCTGAATCTGGAGATTCTGTTATCTTTAGAATGTGAAATCTATTATCTGTATCGTCTACAACTAATGTTTCTCCGTTCTCGCTTAACTTTTTAGAAATTTTTAAATAACGTTTCAAATCCATTCCTTCAAATATTTCTGGTCTGTTCTCCTTTGAAGAAGTCGCCATTTTATCTTTAAATGACTTTAAAAAAATTATTTCGTCTTGGGTTATTCCTTTATAAAAATCCTTGGCGCCATATTTAAAGGTTGATAAACGAGGCAAGAATGCTAATTTTTCATCATTAGATTCTATATTTATCCCATTTTGTGATTTCAACTCTTCCACGTCTTGTGTGCAAGCTGTAAAAATCAAACTACCCAATACTATAGGAAGTAAGTAAGCTAGTTTTAATAAAGCTTTTGTGGTACTTTTCTTTTTTTGTAACATAAGGATTCGGTTTTTTAAAAGTGATTTATTGAAATAAGAGCTGGCTAGTGAAAACTGTTCTGCGCCAAAAACAGTATTCAATAAAGACTCTTGATAGGTTATAGGTTCTTGATTTTTAGTTAGTACATGATCCACGATGTATTCATGGACTTGTTTTAATTCTTTTTGTGCGATATAACAAATAGGGTGGAACCAGAAAAGGATTTTATACACCTCATAAGCCATTAAATCCCAAGAATGTAATTGTTTTACATGGATAATTTCGTGAGCTACTATGTCATCTACCTTTTTAGAATCTAGATTTTCATCTATTACTATATTCTTGAAGAATGAAAAAGCAGTAAGTTTTTGAGAGGTTTTAGTAATCCATATTCCATCTTTGAAATGAGTAGTTCCTTTCCTAATCATCTCTTTTATGCTGGCCACATTATATAGAAAAAATAGAAGACTGATAAATGTACCGATACTATAAATAATCACGGCGATCATTTTATAATCAATAGGTGTTGATGTCTTTGTGATAATAGGTTGTTCACTTATCATAGATATATTCTCTATATCTAGCGATGCGAGTGGTGCCACCTCATCTATTACTACTGGAGTCATGTCTATAGAAAAAGGCGCGCCCAAAAACGGAATCGTTAAACTAAGCAAAGGAATAGCTAGTAAATAAGCTCTGTTCCACTGGAAAAACGTTTCTTTTCTTAGAAATAGATGATAAACACCATAAAATAATATGGCAAGTATGGAGCTGTGTAAGATATGTTGTATCATGATTTCTTCTTATTAATATCATTTAATATCTCTTCTAGGTCTTGTACGCTTAGGTCTTCTTGTTCCATAAAAAATGAAACCATATTTTTAAAAGAACCTTTAAAATAATTACTAGCTAGTTTACCAGCAGTGGCAGCTGTGTAGGCTTCTTTATTTACTTTAGGAAAATAGATATGTCCACGACCTTCTTTGCGATAATCCACAAAACCTTTGTTTTCTAAAATTCTAATTATGGTAGAAACGGTATTGTAAGCAGGTTTAGGAGATTTCATTTTTTCTATAATGCTTGCTACGTTTGCTTCTTTAAGCGACCATAGGTGCTGCATTATTTCTTCTTCGGCAGTAGTGAGTGTTTTCATATGTAACTAAGTTCTTAGTTCAAAATTAAACTAACTGTTTAGTTTAAACTAATTTTTTAGTTGAATAATACGTAAATAATTAATAAGTAATTGAAAATCAATTATTTAATTAATTATTTCGTTTTTCTATAAAAAGTATAGAAAGTGCGTGATAGAAATTAAGCGTTTATTTCTTCCCACAATTTCTCTGAAGTAAGGCGGTAGGTGCCTATAAAATCCCAAGAACATTCTGCTGGTTCTATGACAGATAAGAATGGCTGTCCATCTTTACGTCCTTTATATAGATGATAGATTTCACCTACTATAGGTTCAAAAGAGAATTTTGCTCCATAGACCAACTGGTTATCTTCAAATTTTTTAACCATGGCATCGTACTGCTCTTTAAGTTGGTCAAATTGGGATTTGATCTCATGGTTGACTTTATTAATGTTAGTCTGTTTCCATGATGTAATATCAGGAGTAGTAATTTTAGGAGCGGCAACACCGCTAGAATAGGGAAGAAGTGCGGCGTTATAAGTGCCTGTCTCTTCATCATATACTACGTAATCTGGTTTTTTATCCTCGCTCATGTTACAAATTTACGACTTGCAATTTTGTTTTGTATAACATTAACATGAATTTCTTAAACAAAAAATCGAGACAGATGTATGTGCCTCGATTTTTTTTAATACATCAGTCCCCTAAAACTGCTGTATTACTGCGCTAAGTTATGTAAGTATAGATTAGTATCACACGGTTATAAGATGATTTTACTTTCTGACTACTATGAAGTTGTATGTATGACTTGATGAATCTCGCTTTCGCGAAAGCGTATTTAGAAACATCTTTATTGTTTTATAAATTTTAAAGATTGCCACTGATTGCTGTTTTTAATAGCAACAAAGTAAATTCCTGTTTCAAACTTACTGCTATCAATTCCATCATTTGCATTATAATTACCTTTTATGATTTTTTATGAAACAAAAATGTTCTAAAGAATCATGAATTTCAATACATAAACGAGTAACGGTAGGTTTCAGAGCATTAACAGTAATTCACAGTAGATGATATTAATTACGCTTTCGCGAAAGCGAGACCTCAACAAATCTTATCTTTTTAAACTAAAATGTGATTTTAAAATAGACATTTGGCCTGTGTTAGGATCTGTATATTCTAATGAAAACCAGTAATCTGACGAAGGCATAGGAGCACCATTATATGTTCCATCCCATCCTAGGCTGACTAATGATAATTGTTTAAGTAGCTTGCCATAACGGTCAAAAATGTATAATTTATTGCCATTATCAGTGAGGTTTTCTACTTGCCAGTAATCATTAAATCCATCATTATTAGGTGTGAAAAATCTAGGATATCTGAGAACTAAAACCTCATCTGTAGCGATACCACAGCTATTAGGACCTTTTACAGATACTATATGAATACCGTCGTCTACATTTTCAAATATATTACTACGTTGCCATGGTCCATTATCTAATCGATACCAGTACATATCTCCACGGTCGTTAGTCACATTTACTGTGATTACAGGACTGTTGTCAAATTGAGTAGTGGAAAGTACAGCCTCAGCCATTAAGTAAGGTTCTTGAACTACAGTAGTACGATCTATATTTACACAACCTGTAGTACGATTAGTAACTTCTACTTCATAATCACCTATAGCGTTTACTCTAAAACTACCATCTGTACTTCCCATAACCTCATTACCTGCAAAAAACCATCTGAAGGTATATTCACTTGTAGATAGCTGTGTATCGAGAAGTGGTAGTCTCGAAGGGTCGATAGGTACACCATTTTCATTAAAACAAGCTTCATACTCGTCTTCTAGCATAGGTTCTGGTAATAATAATCCTGTGATCTCAAAGCTAGTAGTCGCAAAACAATTTGTAACGTTATTTTCTACTCGTACATAAATGGTTTCATTAATTGCTGTGTTTTGGTAGTTTGTTGCGATACCAGGGACTCCATTGATAGCATCATCACTTGTTAAATGATAGGTTAAATCATGGGTCAAAGGATCTAAACCTCCTAGAATAACATTTTCTTGTTGTGTTAAATCAAAAATAGTGAGTCCATCATTACCTCCTGTAAGATCGCATTTTTCCAGATTTCCAGGTGCAGCAATAACGACATTAGGATTAAAGTTAACGGCAACTACTGCGCTCTCATCCATACAACCGTTGCGACTTATTGTGTACGTATACATACCAGGACCATCAACAGCTGGGTCAAATATGCCTGTGCCAGAATTAAAAGCTGGACTCCAAGAGCCTCCGGTATCAGGGGTTCCATTTAAAGCGCTTATCAGATCAACAGGAATGCTTGTGTTACAAAATACAATCGATCCATCTGTTCCTGGATCTGGAGCTGGAGTCACATCTACTGCAACTTGAGCAGTAGATGGAGGACATGCATTTAATGCTGGTAAAGTATAGGTATAAGTTCCTGCCGCATCCATAGTAGGATCAAATACACCAGTTGTACTAGTTAATGCAGGCGTCCATACACCACCTGTTTCCGGCGTTCCTGTTAGAGAGTTAAAAAGATCCACGGCATTTGCATTTGCACATATTTCTAGACTGCCATCCATTCCTGGATCTGGTGATGTGGTAATGGTAATGGTTAATTGAGCACTACCATCTGGACAAGGTGCGTTACCTGAAACGGTATAGGTGTAAACTCCAGCAGGATCCATGGTAGGGTCAAAAATACTTGTGCCACTTACTAATGGAGGCGACCAGGTACCTCCAGCATCTGGAGTTCCATTTAATAAAGTAGTTAAATCTACAGTTGCTCCAGTAGAACATAAATCTTCGGTATTATCTAGTCCTGGATCTGGTTCGGTAATTTTTACTACGGTCACTTGAGCTGTAGTTGGAGGACAAGAATTCAAGGCTGGTAAAGTATAGGTATAAGTTCCTGCCGCATCCATAGTAGGATCAAATACACCAGTTGTACTAGTTAATGCAGGCGTCCATACACCACCTGTTTCCGGCGTTCCTGTTAGAGAGTTAAAAAGATCCACGGCATTTGCATTTGCACATATTTCTAGACTGCCATCCATTCCTGGATCTGGTGATGTGGTAATGGTAATGGTTAATTGCGCAGAGTCGTCTGGACAAGGTGTATTTCCTAAAACGGTATAGGTATAGATTCCAGCAACATCCATGGTAGGGTCAAAAATACTTGTACCACTTATTAATTGAGGCGACCAGGTACCTCCAGCATCTGGAGTTCCATTTAATAAAGTAGTTAAATCTACAGTTGCTCCAGTAGAACATAAATCTTCGGTATTATCATCACCAGCATTTACTGCTGTATTTATTGTTACGTTAACCATGGAGCTTACTTCTATACATGCAGATGTTGCAGGTAACGTATAGGTGTAACTTCCTGCGGGATCTATCGCTGGATCAAAAACACCTGTGTTGCTGTTAAGTGAAGGGGACCATAAACCTCCATTATCTGGAGTGCCATTAATAGAATTAAATAAATCTACAGGTGCACCTGTACTGCACAAAGTAAGATTACCGTCTGTGCCAGGATCACGTTGTTCTTCAACGATTATAGTCATTTCTGAAGTATCAGTGGCACATGATGGAACTGCTGTTACTGTATACGTATATACTCCAGCCGCATCCACCATCGGATCAAAAACTCCTGCAGTTGTTAAAGGTGGTGACCAGCTCCCGCCAGAGTCTGCCTCACCTCCAAAAAAGTTAAAAAGGGTAAAAGGGTTACTATCAGAACAGAAAGTAATTTCCAAATCTGGGCCAGCTTCTACCGTCTTTTGAATATCAATTATAGCCGGAGAAGTTATACTAGAAGAAGCGATCAAATTAGAAGTTAAATCACAATTAATAGCATAGGCACTATTTGTTGCAATATCAAAAGAGGTCAACCCATTAGCCGGTAATCTTGCTTCAATCACAATTTCAAAAGTATCTGTGTTTGAAAGGGTTCTTGTATTCTCAAAACGTATGGTTCTGCTATTTCCTGCGGTAAATCCAGTATTTCCAGTTGTTGTAGAAGGACAATTAAAATTAGAAGAATCAAAAATATTTGAAGGTATGTAATTCAAATAGGAGATCGTAAAATCATTACTAGTAGTAATTATATTTTCAAATGAAAAAGTACTGTTGCGATTCAGTGAAGTAGGGAAAAAGCGATCTCCAAAAGCAGGCAATTCATCAAAAATTTGAAATTGCGTGGCATCTCTATTTCCTATATTTTCTACCGTTAGTCTGTAATAAATAGTGTCATAGCAATTAGGATCTACTATCAGAGGTGTGCTTTGAAAAGTGATGTTATCAAGAGAAACTTCTTTTTTTAAAATCAAAACAGAGGAGTCGATGACATTTACTTTGGCAAAGTCAGAAGTATCGAGAATAGCACCAGTATTCTCAATTATTGAAGCGCTATTATCAATATTACCAGCGTTAGTCTGTGGTCTAATGCGCACGCGTACCGTAGCACAGTAAAAAGTATCTGTTATCGCACAACCAGTGTCATAAGTAAAAACTTCACAGGTTTGATCAATACTTATATTATTCCACTCTAGTGTTTGTCCATTTAGGTTAAAAGTAGTGGCAGTAGGCATATTAGTGTTATCTACAGAAACAAATTCATAACGAGCATCTAATACATCTTCCATGCGGCCGTTAAAATCAATACTACCATTATTTTGCACACAAATTTGAAATTCTACTTCATCGTTAGGAACTACGTTTGTGATACTGGTAGTAAAAGGATCAGGAGTATTTGCTATCCTTACATTTTTAACAATACATACATCCATTGAAGGTGCTTCTATTAATAGATCTATGCAAGACTGATTACCTGTAGGTACATTTGGTGCGTTATCTAGAATGATATCAGCAGTAAAGTCTACACAATTTGTGAGAAGATCACCAGGGCTTGTGGAAGCATCAACATCAAAAAAGATACCTATTCCTACATCATCACCTGGATAAATTTGCGTGGTGTTTTGAGCTACAATTCTAATCTCATCTCCACTTGCCCCATTCCAGTTAAAACGCTGGCCACTATCGTCAGGTAATGTGAAACTACGGTCTAGAGTTCCATTTATAAATACATCAAAAACACCACTAGGACTAAACGAGCTTATGGTTCCTATAACCTCATAACTTACAGGTATTAACCCAGGAGGTATTACATCGATAATCTCATAGTTACCTATAGCACGGTTATCAGCATTAAAGAAGAATAGGTCGTATCTACCTTGACAACCAGCCACAGGGTTTTTAGCAACGACTGTTTTTCCTATAGCACTATTTTCTTCTGGAGCAGGTAATGCACTGGTCGCTGTAACAATGCTGGTTGCGCTCGCTATATTTGTTTGGGCAGTTTGTCCCACTGGAGTACCGTTAAGTTCAACGGTGTTGCTTAAAGATTGTCCTTCGGCAAGCATGCCACAGGGAGAATAATCCACTTCAACTATAAATTCTACAAAGGGAAAAGGATCAGAGCCTATGAGGCTGTTGTTCAATTCTATTTGACTTGTAATTGTATTAAATGTTCCTGGACCACTTATCAAAGAAACAACGGCACAAGGAGGTGAAGCTATTTCAGAAATTGTTACATTTTCTAGGTTAAGCATTCCAAAAGAAATGCCTTGAAAAGCAGGACCTTTTTGAATGATGATTCTATAATTTGCAATGCTATTTGTGTTTTGAACAAATGTATTTCCTGCAGTATCGTTTACGGCAGGTAAAATAGCTTCTTTAGAAATGGCACCCCAAGGATTTACAGCGCTTGCTATACTTGTTAGTCCTGGCGACGTGCAAAAATTTTCTGTGTTTCCATTGCTAGTATAATCTGCACAAATGTTATTTGTTACACTAAATCCATTAGGTGTTTCTCCAGCGCAAAAGCTTACTGCTATAGTGAAAGAGCCACGTTGTATATTATTAGGTATGTTAAATACAACCGTAGGTAAAGCACTAGTATCTATTAAATTAGGAATAGTATTGGGTGAATTTACAGGGAAACCATTTTGATCTATAAAAGCATTGTTTGCTCTTACATCACTAGCTACAAAACATAATCCTGCAGGAATAATATCTGTAATTACCAGTGTGTTATTACTATTTAAGTTTTGAAATTCAATGGTGTAGTTAAATCTTTCACCAGATTGTATAGATGCTACTTCTGGGGTTGATTTTTGTATACTAGCTTCGCCGCTACTGCTGCTTGCGGTTATAACTTGAGCATTAATATGACTTCCGTACAGGCAAATGATGAATAAAAGGTAAAATATTTTCATTTTAAAAAGTTATTGAATTATACAGACAGCCTCTGTTTTATTTGATTTTTATAAATAGTATTAGGTTCAAACATTCTGATAATTGTTTTATGAAAAATGCTATTTTTAAAATGAGAACCATTTATTCTAAAGCAAAACTCATCAAAATAAGCTTGAACATGCCATGTACTAACATGAGGAGGTAGTTTTCTTATCCAGGGCTTAACTAGTCTAACAATACATGTGTACTTATTTAAAATCAACACCTTTATTATTGTAAATCTGTTCAAAATTGAAGTTTTTTTTAAGGATTTGCAGCCCTCTATTTATCCGTTAATATTTTAGTTGAGGTACTTATGTGTTCTTCAAATATTGGTGTTAAAGATTTTACAGAAGTGTCATTTAAAGGCTTCAGGTAAACTCCTTTTAATTATCATTAAATTACGTTCGTTATACATTAAATTCCATGCTGGACCTTGTCAACTATTAATACCTTTTCCCATATTTATAAGGTTCATTAATCAGAAATTAAATAATAAACTCAAAAAAATATTTGAATTCTGTTTCATTAATATTGTGAAAAAAGATAATGCAAATGATTATAAAATTTGAAACACCTTGTATGGTAAATGTATTGATCAAATTTCATGGAGTTATTTTTTAAAATAAAATTTTAAATAACATCTCCATAAATTACAAATTTTGAAATATTGCTCATCTAATTCATTATTGATTTAACCTTCAATTAATATTATCCTCTAAAAAAAATAAATGTAAATTTATTTCGCTTGATTACAAATAATTAACCATGGAAAATTAATTTTGAAACCATAATCTGTTATCATGAATCGATGATCGGTATCCAGGTTTTCTATAGAGTAGATGTTTATGATTGCCTTGATTTCTTAAGTAGGTGTAACAAATATTATTTTACAACTACATATATATCATGACAAACGAAATACATTTTATAGATTTTGAGCCTCAGGTTTTAGAGAAGAAATTTTGGACAGGAAGAGTTTATGAAAATCAAAGCCAAGTTATGTTGCGATTAAATGACTGGACTAGAAAAAATTATAATAACGAGATTATAAATATAGAAACGGTGGTCGTGCCTAAACACCCTCATATAAAAAATGATAAAAAGCAAAATAGACTAAACATGCACGGTGGTCATGTGTATATGATTCAAGTGTTACGTGTGTGGTATAAATAGGATAGACCTTATATTTGTATAAAAACTGAATCATATGTCCATAAACTGGAAAACTGCTATAGAATTTGAAGATATTACTTATAAGAAAGCTGACGGTATAGCCCGTATTGCTTTTAATAGACCAGAGGTGCGCAACGCTTTTAGACCTAAAACAGTGAGCGAGCTTATAAAGGCTTTTTATGACGCACAAGAAGATCTTTCTATAGGTGTGGTTATTCTTACTGGAGAAGGACCTTCTAAGAAAGATGGTGGATGGGCTTTTTGTAGTGGTGGCGATCAAAATGCTCGTGGGCATGATGGTTATAAAGATGACTCTGGTACTGGTAGATTAAATATTCTAGAAGTGCAACGTATGATACGTTTTATGCCTAAGGTTGTTATCTGTGCAGTACCTGGTTGGGCCGTAGGTGGAGGACATAGTTTACACGTAGTATGCGATATGACTATAGCTAGTAAAGAACATGGGGTATTTAAACAAACTGACACAGATGTAGCGAGTGTAGATGCAGGTTATGGTAGTGCTTATCTAGCAAAAATGGTAGGACAAAAGAAAGCTCGAGAGATTTTCTTCTTAGGTCGCACGTATAGTGCACAAGAAGCTATGGATATGGGAATGGTAAATGCTGTCGTACCGCATGAAGAACTGGATCAAACCGCCTACGAGTGGGGACAGGAAATTCTTAAGAAATCTCCTATTGCTATAAAAATGGCAAAATTTGCTTTGAATGCCACTGATGACGGGATGGTAGGGCAACAAGTCTTTGCAGGAGAAATGACACGTCTTATCTATATGACTGACGAGGCTAAAGAAGGTAGAGAGGCGTTCTTAGAAAAACGTGTTCCAGAATGGGGAAATGATCGTTATATCCCATAATTCTATTAATAATTTTAGAACTAAAAAAGTGTCAATCTTAATAATTGGCACTTTTTTATTTTACGGTTAAATTGAGAGCTTTTTGTATCCTAGGTTTTAACTATATATATGGTACTTAGTTCCATGACTTTTTACTTACATTAGCACCAGATATAGCCTACAAGTATATCTAGTTCAACCACATTCTTATGGCAGATCAACAAGATGTTATTAATCAGCTTATTGAAAAATTAGCAATTCTTTCTAAAAAGCAAGAAGCTTTTAATTACGAGATATTTGAGTTAAAAACACAACTTAATCAATTACAGTCCTCTGTACTAGCTAGCAATGAGCAAGGTAAGTTAGAGGTAGAAAAACCTACTGTTACAGAAACAGATACTGTATCTAATAACCCCATGGCAGATTGGGAATTTTCTAATCAGCAACAAGAACAACATAGTCAGCCTATCTCTACTGATAATTGGGATACGGCACCCAGTAAAAAGACTGTAGATTCTAAAAAAAACATAGAGCCTAAAAAGAAATCACCACTTCAAAAATCTAATCTGGAAAAATTTATAGGAGAGAACTTATTAAATAAAATAGGTATTCTTATTACAGTTATAGGTGTAGGGATAGGCGCTAAGTATTCTATAGAAAATGATTTAATAAGTCCACTAACTAGAATTATATTAGGGTATTTATCTGCTATAGGTTTGTTCGGTTTTGGGATGAAACTAAAACAGAAATATGAATCTTATAGTGCTGTGTTAGTAAGTGGAGCGATAGTTATACTTTACTTTATTACTTTCTTTGCCTACAGTTTTTATGAACTGATACCGCAAACGGTCGCCTTTATTCTCATGCTAGTATTTACTGGGTTTACCATAGTCGCCTCGCTTAATTATAATAAACAGATTATCGCGCATCTAGGATTGGTGGGCGCTTATGCAGTTCCATTTTTACTAAGTAATGGTTCTGGTCAGGTAGAAATACTCTTTAGTTATATAGCAATTATAAATATAGGGATACTCATTTTAGCGTTTAAAAAATACTGGAAACCCTTGTATTATTCTTCGTTTGCTTTTACCTGGTTCATTTTTATTTCTTGGATGATAATGGATTACCAGGATCAAGAACACTTTACTCTCGCGCTAGGGTTTTTAATTGTATTCTTTGTTATATTCTACCTTACTTTTCTCTCTTATAAACTGGTTAAAAAAGAGGCGTTTGCAGTTCCAGATATTGTCTTATTACTCTTAAATTCTTTTGTCTTCTACGGTTTAGGATTTGCTATCTTAAGTAATAATGAAACTGGTGCATCATATTTAGGTCTATTTACATTGTGTAATGCGGTGGTACACTTTGTAGTTGCAACAGTCATTTATAAACAGAAGAAAAGCGATAGGAAATTGTTTTATCTAGCCACAGCATTAGTACTTGCCTTTATATCTATTGCCATACCGGTGCAGCTAGACGGTAACTGGGTGACTTTATTATGGACGGCACAAGCAGTATTGCTATTCTGGTTAGGCACCTCAAAGAAAATTGAGATTTATGAAAAGCTATCTTATGCCATTATGCTATTGGCAACTTTAAGCCTATTTCAAGATTGGGATAATGATTATAATATTTATGATATAGATTCTTATAGCGATATCACTCCTTTGTTGAATATAAGTTTTATGAGTTCTATGTTATTTGTAGCAGCACTAGGATTTATAGTTTATCTTCAAAGGAAAGAAACTTTTGTATCGGCACTTTCTAAAGACGGTATTTTTTATAAAATGGTTATGTATGCCATACCGTCTGTTTTAATTTTTACGTTGTACTGTGCATTTAGACTAGAAATAGAATTTTACTTTGATCAATGGTATAATATTTCTCGAGTCCAGTTACCTGAAGGATCTAGCCCTTATGCGAGTGATGTCTATGATTCTAGTATCAAGGATTTCAAATCTATCTGGATAATTAATTACACATTCTTATTTATAAGTTTATTATCTTATTTTAATTACAAGAAAATTAAGAACACGGTTCTAGAAAAGGCTGGGTTAATATTTACGGTATTAACTCTCTTCATCTTCCTAGTACAAGGCCTTTATGAAATGAGTAATTTAAGAGAAGCCTATCTATCCACATCAGAATATTACAATAGAGGTGTTTTCTATCTTCTAATACGTTATGTATCGTACGTATTTGTTGCTTTTGCAATGCTCACTTTATATCGATTTATAAAGAAGCCAGGAATAGCCAAAGGCTTTAAAATCGCCTATGATCTTATTCTACATATAAGTATAGTATGGATAATAAGTAGTGAGTTAATACACTGGCTCGATATAGCAGGTGCAACAGATGCTTATAAATTAGGACTAAGTATATTATGGGGTGTGTACTCTTTCTTACTCATAGGTTTTGGAATTTTAAAAAACAAACCTTATTTAAGAATAGGAGGCATGGGATTATTCGGTGTGACATTGATAAAACTATTCTTCTATGACATCGCACATTTAAACACCATTTCAAAAACCATAGTATTTGTATCTCTAGGAGTATTGCTTTTAATTATCTCATTCCTTTACAATAAATACAAGAACCAAATCAATTATAATGAAAAGGAAGATTAAACTTTTTACTGTTTTAACGCTGTTAGTTAGCGTTATATCATTTGCTCAATTAAAAGAGTACAATTATAAGAGGTCTCTAGATCCTGTAAAAGAAGATTGGCATTCCATTACTGTACCAGATGATGTATTTAGTAAGGTATCTCCATCTTTAAATGATATGAGAATTTATGGAATATCTACATCGCTAGATACTATCGAGGTGCCTTATATTTTAAAGATTCATAAAGAAAAGGCCATTTCTCAAAAACACCCTTTTGAGATTATAAATACCTCAAAAACTGATAAAGGCTTTTATTTTACCTTTAGGTTAGACGCACCGACTAGCATTAATAATATACAGTTGTCATTTAAGGATACTAACTTTGACTGGAAGGTAAATCTAGAAGGTAGTCATGACCTTAAACAGTGGTTTACGATTCTAGAAAATTATAGAATACTAGACATTCATAACACGACCTCTGTGTATACGTTTACAGATTTAGTTTTACCAGAATCTAGTTATCGATATTTCCGTGTGTTAGTGAGAAGTGATCAACAGCCTGTGTTAGAATATGCTTTAATCTCTATGGATAAGCTCATAGATGGTGATGTAGTAAAGCATCGTGTTAAAACTATGAAACTTAAGGAGGATAAGAGTACAAAGTCGAGTGTGTTTGAATTTGAGTTAGAAAATAAAGTTCCTGTAAGTAGCATTAAACTTCATGTAGATGCGAATTATGATTACTTCAGAACGATCAATATATCTTACCTATCTGACAGTATTCATACAGAAAAAGGGTGGAGATATAACTACCGCAACATAAGCACAGCGACTCTTAATTCATTAGAATCTAATGATTTTAAGATTAATAAAACGATCGCTCAAAAATTTAGAATATCTGTTTTAAATGGCGATAATCAATCGCTAGACATTACATCAGTGGCTGTAAAAGGTTATAAACATGAATTAATAGCTAGGTTTACCCAGCCAGCAGACTATGTACTCGCTTATGGGAATGAGGCCGGTTACCGACCTAATTATGACATACGGAAATTTAAAAACACCATTCCTGCTCAGTTAACTAGTTTAGGATTAGGTGAAGAAGTGACTATTGATAAAATAAAGCCCACTGAAGTGTCACCTTTATTTGAAAACGAATGGTGGCTTTGGGTGGTTATGGGAATTGTTATTACTTTATTAGCTGGTTTTACTTTTAAGATGTTGAGTAATACTAACGATAAGAATTAAGAATAGAGTAGTGTTTGTATAAATTCCGCTTTCGCGAAAGCGGAACTAAAATAAATCTTCTTTAAAATACTTTAAAGAGTAACACTACTTTCTACTACATCTTCTATGGTAAGTTGAAGATGTTTAGGAAGTAAATTATCCTTAGGTAATACAGCTAGATGTCTATCTTCATTAGAATCAAAAACTTGCTTTAATAAAGGGCGAGAGGTGCCTAGTTGTTCACAAATATCACTAATTAAATCTACATGGTGTATGAGATTGCGACTACCTAAATGAAAAATACCGCGACGGCGTCTGTTAATAATGTAATGGAGTTGCTGTACTAATTTTTTAATATGTGTAGCGTTAATGACTACATTAGGAAAGACCTCTATTGCTTCATTTTTTTTAAGCTGATCTTTGATCTCATTAAGACGTGGTGAGCCCGTACCATAAATCATAGGGATTCTACAAATGACGTATTTAGAAACAGGTTTTCTAAGCAATTCATTTTCGATTCTTATTTTAAAACGACCATAAACACTTTCTGATAGTGTTTTATCGTACTCATAACTTGGGTAGTTAGTAAAACGGTCAAAAACGTTTGCACTAGATAAAAAAATGACCTTGCAATCTCGATTATCTATGTAGTCAGATATCTCAAAATGCATTCTTAAAAGACTATTCACATTACCTCTTACGGCGGTTACTATAAATTTAGGTTTTAAATTATCCAGTAGTAGGTGTAGACTTTCTAATTCATAATCAAATTGATGAAAATGCTTGTTTTTTTTAAAGACTTTACTATCTGTTTTATAGGTAGCATGTACATCAAAAAAAGGCGCAAGCTCTTTATAAAGGGCATTTCCTATAAAGCCGCTTCCGCCTAGTATTAAGATTCTATTCAAAAACGTAAGTTTTACTTTTTATAAAAAGGTAGTTTTACCACTGTGGCAGGTACTAACTTTTTTCTAATTTGTATGTGTATTTTACTACCAGGAGTTGCAAAGATAGGTGGTACATAACCCATTCCTATTCCTATTCCCATAGATGGAGACATAGTACCACTGGTAACCATACCTAAATCTTGCTGGCTACTATCTTTAATTTCATAACCACCACGAGGTATAGCACGCTCGTCCATTTTAAAGGCTATTAATTTTCTATCTACACCTTTTTCTTTGTGTTCTAATAACTGCTCGTGGTTTACAAAATCTTTAGTAAATTTTGTAACCCATCCTAGTCCAGCCTCGTATGGAGAAGTGGTTTCGTCTATATCATTTCCATAAAGGCAGTAACCCATTTCTAATCTTAGGGTGTCACGTGCAGCAAGACCTATAGGTTTAATACCATATGGAGACCCAGCTTCAAAAACCTTATTCCAGATTTGTTCTACCTCTTTGTTTTTACAATATATCTCAAAACCACCAGAGCCTGTATAACCAGTAGCACTAATAATTACGTTTTCTATACCTGCAAAGTCAGATACTTCAAAATGATAAAATTTAATAGCACTTAAATCTATAGAAGTAAGCGATTGCATTGCCTCTACGGCTTTAGGGCCTTGAATAGCAAGAAGTGAATAATCTTCAGAAAGATTTTTCATGTCTGCATTCATAGTATTATGAGCGCTTATGTGTTCCCAGTCTTTATCAATATTAGACGCATTAACTACTAGTAAATATTGCTCTTCTTTTATTTTATAAACGATCATGTCATCTACTATACCGCCAGTAGCGTTAGGTAAATAACTATATTGAGCTCTTCCTACTGTAAGTTTAGACGCGTCGTTAGAAGATACTTTTTGAACTAGATTTAACGCTTCTGGTCCAGAAATTAAAAACTCTCCCATGTGAGAAACGTCAAAAACACCCACGTTATCTCTAACAGTCTGGTGTTCTATATTTACACCTTCATATTGAACAGGCATATTATATCCAGCAAAAGGAACCATCTTTGCACCTAATGATTCATGTATAGCGGTAAGCGCGGTATTTTTCATATTCTAATTTTTGCGAGTTCAAATGTATAGATTTCTCCTTTAAATAGCACACCTTTTTAGATTCTGAAAATGCTAACTAATTCACAATTCTAATTAAATAGCTTTACGCTCGATTTTCTTAACTTGCAGATTCATAAAATTGATACTTTGAAAATTCTAAGCGCACAACAACTGGCAGAAGCTGATCTGTCCACGATTAATAAACAACAAATTTCTAGTAACGACTTAATGGAACGTGTGGCGACACTCGTTTTTGAGAGATTGCATCAACGATTAAATGGCGCACCAGTGCCTGTAAAGATATTTTGTGGTATAGGAAATAACGGCGGTGATGGTCTCGCTATAGCTAGACACATGATACAACATGGTTACCATGTAAAAGTTTATGTCACTAATTGTAGTAAAAAAAGGTCCCCAGACTTTTTAGTAAACTATGACCGTATTAAAGACGTGACTAATGAGTGGCCGGTGCTATTAAGCTGTAAAGAAGATTTTCCAGAAATCACACCTCAGGATTTTATTATAGATGCCATCTTTGGTACAGGTATTAATAGACCTGTAGATGGCTGGATGGCAGATTTAATAGTTTATTTAAATAGTGTCAAGGCATTTAAAGTCGCTATCGATATGCCTAGTGGTCTTTATGCAAATACAGCCCATAAAACTGATGATGCTATTTTAAAGGCAGACCATACCTTTACTTTTCAAACCCCTAAATTATCTTTTTTCCTTCCAGAAACAGGTCATTATGCCGGTACGTTTGAGATAATTAATATAGGATTAGATCCTGAATATTTAATGGCTGCAGTACCGCTAGCCCAATTAATTACTAGAGAGTCTGCTCAAAATATGTATCAACCGCGAGAGAAATTTTCTTATAAAGGCGATTATGGTCACGTCATAACATTTGCTGGTAGTAAAGGAAAGATGGGTGCCGCTGTACTTTGTTCTGGGGCAGCCATAAATGCAGGAGCAGGTAAAGTGACTGCCTACATTCCAGAAGATGGTAATTTTATAATGCAATCTTCTTTACCAGAGGTTATGACCGTAGTAAGTGACGGTGACGATTATATAACCGATTTTAATAACCCTATTAAGAATGCAGTTTTATGCATAGGTCCTGGAATAGGTGTGGAGAAGGATACGTGTTCCGCTTTTGCGAAAGCGGTAAAAGAACAATCTACTCCTATAGTTATAGATGCAGACGGAATTCAAATTCTAGCAAAGCACCCAGAATTATTAGAGCATATACCTAAAGATTCTATTTTAACTCCTCACGATGGCGAGCTTAAGGAGTTGATAGGTGAGTGGGAAAATAGTCATACAAAATTAGAAAAAGCACAAGAATTTTCTAAGAAAAACAACGTGATTCTTGTATTAAAAGGGGCGCATACTATTACTATAGCAGGTTCTGATCAGTACGTTAACAGTACTGGTAATCCTGGAATGGCAACAGCTGGTAGTGGAGATGTGCTGAGTGGTATTATAGCATCATTTCTCGCACAAGGATATGACCCACTTACCGCCGCTGTATTTTCTGTTTACTTACATGGCGCAAGTGGTGATCTAGCATCACAAACCTATGCCCATGAAGGTCTTAAGGCTTCTATCATATCTAATTTTATAGGGTCTAGTATACTACAGCTATTTAGAAATCCCGACCAAGAACAACAGGCGCAACCATAGAGTTAAACTGTTTGTTCCATATTGCAGTAGTTTAAACAGCCCATCATGACCCACTGAATTTCTTCAAAACATTTAAGTTTAAAAGATCTAAAGCACATCATAGATAATGTTACAGCTCTATAGCTATCAGATAACGCTGCGCGAGCCATAAAGGATCGTAGAGATTATCTAGATAAAAACTTTGATGATACAGATCGCAAAACCACTTATATAAATGAGTTGGAAATTTAATATAGAATTTTTCCAATAATTTTGCTCGCTGAGTTCAACTCATAAGTGCAACTATAGTATTTTTTATGGATAAAAGTCTTAATACAGTAGGTTATAAAAAAAAAAACGAGTCTTAGGAAATGCATCTCAAGACTCGTTTAAATGAATTAATTTTAAATATTATTCAGCAGACTGCTCCTCTGGTGATTTTTCAATTTTTATTACTAGTTTGCCTTCTTCTTTATCAAAGTTCATAAAGATAGAATCACCTTCACTAAGCTGACTGTTCACTATTTCTTCAGCAAGAGCATCTTCTATGTTTTTTTGAATAGCCCTTTTAAGTGGTCGTGCACCGTATTCTTTGTCAAAGCCTTTTTCTACGATGTAATCCTTAGCTTCATCACTTAAAGATAAATGGTATCCTAAATCTTTAATTCTAGCAAATAATTTAGCTAGTTCAATATCTATAATTTTATGAATATCATCTTTTTCTAAAGAGTTAAATACAATCACGTCATCTATTCTATTCAAGAATTCTGGAGCAAATGTTTTCTTTAACGCCGCTTGTATTACACCGCGAGCGTTGTCGTCTTCGGCCATTTTACGTGCTGCTGTGCCGAATCCTACACCAGATGCGCCAAAGTCTTTGAGCTTTCTAGCACCTACATTAGAAGTCATTATGATAATAGTGTTTCTAAAATCAATCTTTCTACCTAAACTGTCCGTCAAGAAACCATCATCTAGAACCTGCAGCAACATATTAAATACATCAGGATGCGCTTTTTCTATCTCGTCTAGAAGAATAACCGAGTATGGTTTGCGTCTTACTTTTTCAGTAAGTTGTCCACCTTCTTCATAACCTACATATCCTGGAGGCGCTCCTACCAGTCTAGAAATAGCAAATTTTTCCATATATTCACTCATATCGATACGTATAAGTGAATTCTCAGAATCGAATAATTCGTTTGCTAGAACCTTTGCCAGTTGTGTTTTACCTACTCCAGTCTGCCCTAAGAAAATAAAAGAGCCTATAGGCTTATTAGGATCTTTTAAACCAGCTCTATTACGTTGTATTGCTTTTACAACTTGCTTCACTGCTTTGTCTTGACCTATAACTAAATCTGCAATGGTTTCATTAAGATTACTTAATTTCTTTAACTCTTTAGTTGCGATACGGTTAACTGGGATTCCAGTCATCATACTCACTACCTCGGCAACATTTTCTTCGGTTACCGTGTCTTTATGAAGTTTAGAAGCCTCTTCCCATGCATTTTGCGCATCTTCTAGTTGTTGTTCTAACTTCTTCTCATCGTCTCTTAATTTTGCAGCTTGTTCATATTTCTGCTTTTTAACGACGTTATTCTTTTCTTTCTTGACATCTTCTAGTTGCTTTTCTATTTCAACTATTTGTTCAGGCACTTCTATATTAGTAATATGAATACGAGACCCAGCCTCATCTAGTGCATCAATCGCCTTATCTGGTAGAAAACGATCTGTCATGTAGCGATTTGTTAATTTTACACAGGCCTCAATAGCCTCTGGAGTGTAAATCACATTATGATGATCTTCATATTTTGCCTTAATATTATTAAGAATAGTAACAGTCTCTTCAACAGAAGTAGGCTCTACCATTACTTTTTGAAAACGTCTTTCTAGAGCGCCATCCTTCTCAATACTATTTCTATATTCATCTAGAGTAGTTGCTCCTATACATTGTAACTCGCCGCGTGCAAGAGCAGGTTTAAACATGTTAGACGCATCTAGTGATCCAGCTGCACCACCAGCACCTACTATGGTATGAATTTCGTCTATGAAAAGAATGATGTCATCATTCTTTTCTAATTCATTCATAACCGCTTTCATACGTTCTTCAAACTGTCCTCTATATTTAGTACCGGCTACTAGGCTAGCAAGATCTAGAGTAATGACACGTTTATCAAAAAGTATACGAGACACCTTTTTCTGTACTATACGTAAAGCAAGACCTTCGGCGATGGCACTTTTACCAACACCAGGCTCTCCTATTAATAGAGGGTTGTTCTTCTTACGGCGACTCAAAATTTGTGACACTCGCTGTATCTCTTCTGTACGTCCCACTACAGGATCCAGTTTACCATCTTCGGCCATTCTAGTAAGATCACGACCAAAGTTATCCAGGACCGGAGTTTTAGATTTCTTATTGGTTTTCTTATCACCAGATGGGGAGAATAAATTTTCCTTGCTGCCATCTTGCATTTCTTCTCCCGCGTCATCATCACTAAAAGATTGTGCGCTCACGTCTTCTATATAGCCGTCTTCTTGTGATAGAATCATTTTAAACTCATCCTTCACATTATCGTACTCTACACTTAACTTATTTAAAAGCTTTGTAGTAGGGTCGTTTTCATTACGTAAAATACATAATAATAAATGTGCTGTATTAATAGAAGTACTTTGAAAAAGTTTTGCTTCTAAAAATGTTGTTTTTAGTGCACGCTCTGCTTGTCTAGTAAGGTGCAAGTTCTTCTTCTCGTTTACGGTAGCCGTAATATTAGGATTTGCTGGACTTAATATCTCAACTTTACGACGCAAGTTGTCAAGATCTACCGATAGATTATTTAAAATCTCAATCGCTTTTCCATCTCCATCTCGCAGTAATCCTAACATTAAATGCTCTGTACCTATAAAATCGTGACCTAATCGCAACGCCTCTTCTTTGCTATAGGCGATCACGTCCTTTACTCTTGGTGAAAAATTATCGTCCATATTACTTCTTTTGCTTAAAAGTATTGAATTTATTCTTTCAATAAGCATTATGAAAGATAAAAAAGGGTTAATTCTTTGTTCGCTTTCGCGAAAGCGTAACATTTACAGAACTTTACGTTACTATTTAAGCTATTAAAACTTATTCACAGCGAGAGTTTAAAAGTGTTAATAAAAATAGCACTAAAACAGTTTCAACACCTTATTAATACTAGCGATTTACTTAAATTGCTAGTTGTTAAAATAACTAATTTAATATAATCTGATTTACATGGCAGATGGAGAAAAGTTAATCCCGATTAATATCGAGGATGAAATGAAGTCAGCATACATCGATTACTCGATGTCAGTCATAGTATCACGTGCGTTGCCAGATGTACGAGATGGGCTAAAACCAGTACACAGAAGGGTTCTTTATGGTATGTATGAACTAGGTGTACTTTCTAATAGAGGTTACAAGAAAAGTGCGAGAATAGTAGGAGAAGTTCTCGGTAAGTATCACCCACATGGAGATACATCCGTCTATGATACTATGGTACGTATGGCACAAGAATGGTCATTGCGTTACATGATGGTAGATGGTCAGGGTAACTTTGGTAGTGTAGATGGTGATCCACCAGCTGCAATGCGTTATACTGAGGCAAAGATGCGCAAGATATCTGAAGAGATGCTTGCTGATATAGATAAAGAAACAGTTGATACGCAGCTTAACTTTGACGATACCCTATCAGAGCCTACTGTTTTACCAACAAAAATACCTAATCTCCTTGTTAATGGAGCTAGTGGTATTGCTGTAGGTATGGCAACTAACATGCCTCCACACAACTTAACTGAAGTGGTGGATGGTACAATTGCCTATATCGAGAATAACGATATTGAGATAGAAGAGTTGATAACGCACATTAAAGCACCAGATTTTCCTACTGGTGGTATCATTTATGGTTATGATGGTGTTAAAGATGCATTTCATACCGGTCGTGGACGTATTAAAATACGTGGTCGTGTAAGAATAGAAGATGTAAAAGGTCGTGAATGTATAATCGTTGATGAGTTACCATACCAGGTAAATAAAGCAGACATGATTAAGAAAACTGCAGATCTTATCAATGATAAAAAACTAGAAGGAATCGCCTCTATTAGAGATGAGTCTGATAGAAAAGGTATGCGTATCGTATATGTTTTAAAACGTGACGCTATTCCTAATATCGTTATCAATAAACTTTATAAGCATACAGCACTTCAGTCTAGTTTTAGTGTAAATAACATTGCTCTAGTAAAGGGCCGTCCTCAATTACTTAATGTAAAAGAGATGATTCATTACTTTGTGGAGCACAGACATGAAGTGGTAACACGTAGAACAGAGTATGAACTGCGCAAGGCTGAAGAAAGAGCACACATTTTAGAAGGATTAATTATTGCTAGTGATAACATCGATGAAGTTATTGCTTTAATAAGATCTAGTAAAAATGGAGAAGAAGCTCGCGGTAAGTTAATTGAGAGATTTGAACTCTCAGAAATTCAGGCTCGTGCAATCGTTGAAATGCGCCTTAGACAGTTAACAGGTCTAGAGCAGGATAAATTACGTAACGAGTACAGTGAGTTAATGAAGACTATTGCTGACTTAAAAGATATTCTTGCAAAGAAAGAACGTCGCATGCAAATTATCAAAGACGAACTTATGGAAGTTCAAGAAAAATTTGGTGATGAGCGTCGTTCAAAAATTGAATATGCTGGCGGTGATCTAAGTATAGAAGATATGATCCCTGATGAGCAGGTAGTTATAACTATTTCTCATGCAGGTTATATAAAAAGAACGAGTCTTACAGAGTATAAAACGCAAAACCGAGGTGGAGTAGGTCAGAAAGCGAGTACCACAAGAGATGAAGATTTCTTAGTAGACTTGTTTGTAGGTACTAACCACCAGTACATGTTATTTTTTACAGAAAAAGGTAAGTGTTTCTGGATGAGAGTTTATGAGATTCCTGAAGGTAGTAAAACCTCCAAAGGTCGAGCTATTCAAAACCTTATTAATATTGAACAAGATGATAATGTTAAAGCAGTAATATGTACGCAGGATATTAAGGATAAGGAGTACATTAATAGTCATTTTGTGATTATGTGTACTAAGAAAGGTGTTGTTAAGAAAACATCTTTAGAACAGTATTCTAGACCTAGATCAAATGGTATTAATGCGATTACCGTTAGAGATGGAGATACACTTTTAGAAGCAAAGTTAACCACAGGAGACAGTCACGTAATGTTAGGTTTAAAGAGTGGTAAAGCTATACGCTTTGACGAGTCTAAAACTAGACCTATGGGTAGAAATGCCAGTGGGGTGAGAGGTATTAGACTATCTCATGATGACGATGAGGTGATAGGAATGGTGGCAGTAAATGACATGGATTCTAATATCCTGGTTGTTTCAGAAAAAGGTTACGGTAAACGTTCTAGCCTAGATGATTATCGTGAGACTAATCGTGGTGGTAAGGGTGTTAAAACAATTTCTGTAACTGAAAAAACAGGTGGCCTTGTAGCTCTTAAAAACGTTAATGATGAAGATGGTCTTATGATTATCAATAAATCAGGAGTTGCTATACGTATGGATGTGGCAGATTTAAGAGTTATGGGACGTGCGACTCAAGGTGTTCGTCTTATTAACCTCAAAGGAAATGACTCTATTGCAGCTGTCGCAAAGGTGGTAAAGGAAGAAAGTGATGATGAGAACGTGTCTGATGACAGTGTAATTGCTGCTCAGCAAGATGGTACGGATCTTGACATAGATGACAGTGAGGAATAAATTTAAAATATTATTATGAAATTTAAATTAACAATTACTTTTCTAGCAATGGCCTCTTTGGCTGTTGCTCAGAAAAAGGAGATTAAAAAAATTACTAAAGCAGCAGAAAAAGGAGAATTCAGTAAAGCGCAAAAATTATTTAATTCTATAGATGAAAGTGCGGTAGAAGCAAAATATGCAGGTGCTTATGAATTTTTTAAAGTGGTAAATTATATAGATCTTACCGGTGTAGAACCAGTTAGTCTTGATAATTTACGTAAATCAGAGTCTGCTATCGCAAACTCTAAATATTTGGGTTATTCTAACTTGAAGCTGGAACCGATATTACAAAATTTTATCTTAAACAGTAAACTTCAAATTGCTAATGACAAGGTAAAAAGTGGGGACACAGATACGGCGCTGAAACTGGTAGAAGAATTATATCAAAGTAATCCAGAAAATTTAGATATGCTTTATAATGCAGGTAATCTTGCTTATAGTAGTGCTAAATATGATGTAGCTCTAAAAAAATATTCTGAACTTTTAGAAAAAGGTTACACAGGAGTAAAAACTACTTATGTAGCGACTAACCTAAATGGAGTAGTGGAGAAATTTGCTAGTGAACAAGTAAGGGATTATTCTGTACAAGTAAAAACCCATACAAATCCTGATACAGAAAAATCTATTTCTAATTTAGGAGATATCGTTCTTAAAACGGTATGGTTACATGTTAATAAAGAGAACAAAATCAAGGCAAAAGAGGTTTATGAAACAGCTTTTAAAAATTATCCTAGTGATTCATCTCTTAAGCTGGTTAAACCAGACATATTATTAACATTAGGAATGATGGAGGAGTATAAAGAAGCTATAGAAAATATGGATTCTGAAGTTACTGATCCTAAGGTTTTTGATAATTTAGGTGTCGCGGCAATAGAGAAAAAGAATTATGAAAGCGCAATACGTTACTTTAAATCTAGCCTTAAGCTAGAATCTAATAACTATTATGCTTTAGTTAATTTGTCAAATGCTTATTTAGAGTCAGGCAATTTAGAAAAATCTACAGTTGCAGAGCAAAAGAATTTTTATAATCAAGCAATTTCATGTTTAGAAAAGGCACATGTTTTAAGACCAGATGAAAAAGGTGTTAAGGAGACCTTAGTTAGTCTGTATGATTTTTTAGGGATGACAGATAAATCTGCTCAAATGAAATCTAAAATGTAAGTAATTACAGCGTTCTTGAATAAACGGAATAGAAAAAAGCTCTTGGTAAATTCAAGAGCTTTTTTTATTTATATGAAGTCTCGTCCTAGAATTACGTTAATAACAGACATAAGTGTAATGAAAACTACAGAAAATACTAGATATGTTAGAGCAGTACAACGGTTTATTTACTTTCTTTTAAACTTGACGATATTCATCAAATAGAGCATGGATTACTTAGAAGAGTTTAAGGTTAATAGAAACATGATATTTAAGCGGGCTTAACTTTGCGCTCATGGCCAAAAAAAATATGGTAACTTTTATGAGGAGCACTAAATACCAACTACAATGTCCAAGAGACCTAGACCTGTGCAGCGTATTCTAGAGTTGTAGGTAAAAGTAAAATTGCAAGACAGAACAGAAGCCAGAGCAGAATATATCGCCTAGAGAGCCGATTATGAATTTATCATATTAGACATCCTTGTCGATATGGACGTGACGGAATATGAAATACTTCTAAGAAAAATAACAAGCCCTAGTTACCTACATTTAATAAGAGCTGCCTATTATTCTATAAAGATAGTAAAAGTAAACGTTGCTATAAGATATGATAGCAATGGTTTATGGTTAGCCCAGGATATGGCATTAAAAGGTAGGTTCTATACACAGTGATTTTTAATAGAATTGAAGCATTATTCAAATAGAGGTTGAAAATATTACTCAAATAATTATCAAATCTAGATGAAGATAATAAGATAACCACACGTATGCCGATGAAATATGATTCTTAATAAAGGACTGTAAAAGAATGTGTTGCCGGTGTTTTAAAACAAAAAGTGAATATAACTCTATATGAAACACCTTTAGAATTAAAAAAACAAACTAATAAGAAAGTCGATTTAACTATATAATATTAAAGAGTGACATCCATCACACCATATGCTAACACCAGATCTATGGCATGCACACTATAAAAACCTATAAATCAAAAAAGCCTTAGCAAAGTAGTCGTCTTTGTTAAGGCCTCATTAATATCATTCAAATACAAATAATCCCTATCGATTATTTAAGACTAGAAATGCTATATAGCTTTTCTAGTACTCTCTGTATTCATTCTCCATGCGTCTAACATCCATGTTGTAGTTTCCAATTCTCTGATATAAGCGCCTATTAGATCAATGGTACCCTCATCTTCGCATTCACCAGCAGCACTTACAACCTGAGCCATTTGTGTAAGAATACTTCCATGATCATCAATTAGGTTGTTTACCATTTCTATATCTGTAAGCTCTGACTTAGTTTCTTTTAAGTTAGATAATTTAAGATAATCACTATAGTTAGAGGTAGGCTGGTATCTTAGTGTTAAAATACGTTCTGCAACTTCATCAATCTTTATAATGGCATCATTGTACATTTCTTCAAATTTTACATGAAGGTCAAAGAATGAGCGTCCTACTATATTCCAATGGTAATTTCTCAATTTTTGATAGTACAGATGATAATCTGCGAGCAATATATTAAGTTCTTTACTCGTGTTTTTTGCTTTTTCTAAATCAAAATTTAAATAATTCATTTCTCGTTTATTTTAGTTGTTTAAAAGATTATGTAGCTGTTTTAAAATTAACCAATCTACTACATGTATCATCATTGATTAAGATTCTAGGTTTTATATATGTCCTAGAAATTATAATCTTGTTTTAATACTATAAAGGTAGGTAGTACCTGTTAACCATGCTTTGAATATTGAGTTAAAATGTGTTTATGAAATCACAAATAGGAGCGAATGATTTAATTATAATACAGCTCTATGTATAGAATGTTTATTTGATCACAAAGAAGCGCTCTAACGTGCTATCTTCTAGTTGCATCCATATTAACGGTGCAAATCCACGCGTTAAACTTGCTGATGTTAATTTTAAAATTTGAATAAAGGTAAAAGATTCCTCCAGCTGTTGAGGCTTCATTTTCCATTCAGATTTTTTTGGTAGGTAATAGGTGTTTGACGTTTCCGCTTTCGCGAAAGCGTTATAGTTAAAATAATATCCCACTATACTTGATTTATTGATATAATCGAAGGTATGATTCCATAGTTGGTGAGGAATAAACACATGGGCTATAAAACAAACCTCTTGACGTATTTTATGTACATCTAGATTATACTGATCTAAAATATCTCGTGTATACTGGTTATAGAGTAAGGGTAGTTGCTGGTTTTTAAGATGATCCATTTTACGTACCAAATTATCTTTACCATTAGGACCTTGGTATTTACTAAGCTCGAGTCTTATTGGGTCTTTATCTTTGATGATTTTATGGTTATCGTAGATATAAAATTTATACACTAATTCTACATGGATAATTTGCTTACTTTTTTTTTCTTGTACGATATAATCGAGTTCACCTATGGTTATTTTATTCTTATATATTTGTTGATTAGATAGTAATAATTTGTAATTGCTTGATTGTTCTATACAAAATTTAAAAAAATGTTCTGCTCTTTTACCTAATACTGTTCTTTGAGGTATTGCAGGTAAAGTAATTTGATTTTTTTCTTTTAAATGATCAAAATTAAGGCTAGAAAAATGAAATTGATCAAGACCTAATAATGTGCCAGACCATAGGGTAGCAGTGCTATAAAAGTTTTTAAATCTCGCTAGACTGTTATCCATTTATAATTTATAGTAATGCTGTTTAAGATAACTACCAGCCGCAGGTCCTAGATTAAATAATAGATCTAAACCGCTTAACGGCTGTATAAAGCCATGCTTTTCTTGGAATACCTGTATGTATGGGTGTAGTTCAAAAAGGGCATCACCTTTGGCAGTAATTAATCTTTTTGCAAGTGCGTTATCCTCATAATTAACAGCTCTAGTTATAGTCCGGTCTATTTGAAGATGGTGCATCAAAAAATGCAGGGTTCTGATGTTCCACTCTAATAATGAAGATGGTATTTCTTTAAATAATTCTTCTAGGTCGTCTTGATAATATTCAAAATAAGGACTACTGTAATAAGCACTTTTTATACTTTTTAAATGTGTTGATGCCCAATTTTGCGAATTATCTATTTTTATCGAACTATAAAGAACAGAATGTCCTTTTTTTTGATGGATAATAGGTATGTTAAGTGCGAGTTTACCATTTGCGGCGCCTATGTAACATCTGTTTCTATAAGTTTGTTTTACATAACTATCCTGCTGCTCTAGAATAATATTATGAGCATGATGTATATGAATAAGTGTAATTACATCCACAAAGTAGGAGGGATGAATAATTAAATCATTCATAGCTATCGTTTATTATGAGTTTTCTTGATTCTTTTTCTTATTACTCATGATCTTTTTAACCACAAAGTAACCACCTAATACTATTAAGAAATAAATTAAGTAAGAAGTAGGCTGTCCAGATCCATTTACGGTTGTGAACATTCTTTGAAATCTAAATGCAGATGTAAATGATTTATTACCGTCATAACTCATCCATACAAATACAGGTTTACCTACCACATGATTAAATGGCACATAACCCCAGAATCTACTATCTAGACTGTTATCACGATTATCACCCATGAGCCAGTAATAATCTTGTTTAAATGTATAAGAGTTAAGTGGTTGCCCATTAAGCAGTACTTTATTTCCTTTAAGAGTAATATCGTTAAAAATATTCATCTCAGTACCTTCATAAACTTCAATAATTCTCTCAAAATAAGAGATGTTTTTATAATCTATGTCTACAGTCATCCCTTGTGCAGGAATTAAAAATGGATCACGGTCATCATTATTATTAGATAATCTACCATCATATGGAAAAGCATTGGGTTTATTATAAATAGTAGATAGGTCATTACGGTCTCTTAAATCTTTGCGATAAGGTGTTGCTAGTTCCTGATTTCGCATTTCGGCATATGTGATAATACCATCTTTAGTAAGCTGCTCGATAGCTTTATCAGTAGCTGTTAATTGCAGTTTATTAGGATTTATATCTCTATCTGGTTGATATATATTTTCTGTAATATCATACTTTTCTATCATGTAGGCTTTGTCTGCCATGAGATCTAATCTAGTTGTGATAACGTTATAAATATGTTGCGGTCTAGCGCGTTCTGGTAAAATAAGTTTTTTACCATTGATGAATATGACACCATCTTTCATAGACATGGTATCACCAGCTATAGCAACACATCTCTTTACATAGTTAGACTTCTTATCTATAGGTTTATAATGATATTTACCATCGTCATTAGGATAAGAGTCAATAGTATCTGTAGGATAGTTGAATACCACAATATCATTGCGTTTTATTTTTTGGAAACCAGGTATTCTAGTGTAAGGTAACTGTGGCCTGGATAAATAGCTTTTTACACCTAAGACAGGAATGGTATCGTGTACCATGGGCGCTGCGATAGGAGTTATAGGTAATCTAGCACCGTAATGAAATTTACTTACAAAAAGGAAGTCCCCTGTGAGCAAAGTTTTTTCTAAAGAAGAAGTAGGAATAATAAATGGTTGCATTACATAAGTGTGAACTATGGTAGCTGCTATTACTGCAAATAAAATAGAATTAGTCCATTCTCCAGCAGTAGTTCTAGGTTCTAAACTTCTTTCATTGATATAATTAAGAGGTTGCGTGTAGTTGATATAATAAATATAAAAACCAAAAGTTGCCACTGCTAGAGTCGTATCTATTGCTTTATTATAGCCGAATGATCTTAAAGTGTCTACCCATATAACAATAAACATTAAAAGGTTTACTACCGGTAAGAAGAGTAAAATAGTCCACCACCATGGTCTATTCATTATTTTCATTAATGTAACCGCATTAAATACAGGTACAAATGCTTGCCATGCTTTAAAACCAGCAGCGACATACATTTTCCATGTTCCTAAACCGTGAATTAACTGGATTAAGATAAATACGATTAACCATTCTGTCCAATTCATATTGTTATATTGTGATATGATAGATAGTTATAGAGATTATTATAATCCTAAAACATCTTTCATGGTGTAAATTCCTTTTTTATTAATAATCCACTCTGCAGCGATAACGCTACCTAATGCAAAACCATCTCTAGTTTGTGCTGTGTGAGTTATTTCTATACTATCTATTTTATTCTGATAGGTTATACTGTGAGTTCCTTTAACGTCTTCTTCTCTCAAAGCTTCAATAGCAACAGAGTCTTCTTTAAGATCTGTTCCTAAATGCCAGTTTTCTTTACCTACACTTTTTGCTAATCCTTCAAATAGAGTGATAGCAGTACCACTAGGTGCATCTTTCTTTTCTGTATGATGGATTTCTTGCATTTTAACATCATATTCTTTAAACTGACTCATCATTGAGGCTAGTTTTTTATTAAGTTCAAAGAAGATATTTACTCCTAGACTGAAGTTAGAAGCATAAACCATACTTGATTTATGTTCTTTAATCATATCAGTCACCTCGTCTAAATTTTCATTCCACCCAGTTGTACCGCAAATAATAGGTATTTGAGTAGGGATAATATTTTTGAGATTTTTTATGACACTTTCAGGACTAGTAAACTCTATAATAACATCTGCCTTTGTAATGTCATCCATGGAGTCATTACGGCCTATTTTTGCAACCACGGTATGTCCTCTTTCTAGAGCTATTTTTTCAATGGTTTTTCCCATTTTACCATACCCTAATAATGCGATATTCATATTAAAAATTATAGGAAAGATTAAATCCATAGGTATTACCTACGGCAAGAGTGTTATAATCCATATAAGGAAGAAAAGTTAATTTACGGTCCACATTAAACTGGCTCAAGTGTCCGTCTACGTTAGCATCAATTATTTGCAATACATAAAGACCTGCTGTTATCAATAGACTTAATTCTTTATTACGTTGTGAGATTCTTTGTGATCGCTCTAGTCCTCGTGTAGTTATAATAGGAGTTCCGTCTTCATTAGAGAACTCGTCATTTGTACCACCAGCAAGACGTATTCTAAATGCGTTTCTAAAACGATTGTATTCTTTATCATTAATGGTATAAACATAAATAGGAATACCTACTGCTGCTAGGGCAAGAGGTATTTTCCAGTACTTTTTATTATACACTTGTCCCAGTCCTGGTACAATAGCACTGTAAAAAGCAGCTTTTGCAGGTCTATTTGCGTCGTAAACAGTCGCGACACTATCTTGAGCCACGAGTAGTGGTAGAGAAACGGTATTAGGATTTTGTTTAATTTGTGCAAGTCCATGAATACCTATAAAAAATAATATATAAATTATAAATTTACTCATTTATTAACTTTACAATGCGTTCAAAGTCTGCTTTAGAAGCATAGTTAATAGTAATTTTACCTTTACCGCTGCTGGACATGGTGGTAGTAACTTTAGTATCCAGTAAGGAATTAAGCTCAGATGTTTTTTGAGAAATATTTTCTGGCAAGGACGTTGTTTTATTCTGCTTTCGCGGAAGCGTGCCCGTTTTAGACTCTTTTACAATTTTTTCAGTTTCTCTCACAGAAAGACCATCACTCAATATCTTTTGATATATATCTAATTGCTGGTCTAAGCTGTCTATAGTGATTAAAGCGCGTCCATGTCCCATAGAGATAAAACCATCTCGCATTCCAGTCTGGATAATAGGATCTAACTTTAAAAGGCGCAGGTAGTTAGTAATTGCACTTCTAGATTTTCCTACGCGTTCACTCATCTGTTCTTGTGTAAGATCAATTTCTTCAATTAATCTTTGATAAGAAAGAGCTATTTCAATAGGGTCTAAGTCCTGACGCTGTATATTTTCTACCAGTGCCATTTCTAGTGATTCCTGATCGTTTGCTAGACGCACATAGGCTGGCACAGTTTCTAGCCCTAATAATTTAGATGCACGACATCTACGTTCTCCAGAAACTAGTTCATATTTACCAAAACCTTTTTTACGTACCGTAATAGGTTGTATTACACCTAGTTCTTTAATAGAAGAAGCGAGTTCTTTAAGTTGCTCTTCATTAAAACTAGTTCTAGGTTGAAAAGGATTCATGTCGATATCCTCTAATGAAAGATCGATCACGTTACCTACTATCTTATCTGCATTTTTATCTGCGGTAGATTTAATATCATTGCTAGGGTCTTTTAAAAGAGCAGATAATCCTCTTCCTAGCGCTTGTTTTTTAGTTGCTTTGGCCATTTTGCTTAAGCGTTTTTCTGTATAAGTTCATTTGCAAGGCTCAAGTAATTTTCAGAACCTTTACTAGATGCGTCATAATTGATAATGCTCTCTCCATAAGAGGGTGCCTCACTTAAACGCACGTTACGTTGTATAACTGTTTTAAAAGTTAAACCCTCAAAATGCTGGTTTACTTCTTCTACTACTTGATTAGAAAGTCTTAATCTACCGTCATACATGGTAAGTAATAGACCTTCTATGTCTAAATTAGTGTTATGGATTTTCTGTACACTTTTTACTGTGTTTAATAATTTACCTAGACCTTCTAGTGCAAAGTATTCACATTGAATAGGTATTAAAACAGAATTACTAGCAGTAAGGGCGTTTAAAGTAAGTAAACCTAAAGAAGGAGCACAGTCTATAATAATGTAGTCATAACTATCTTTAATAGTAGCAAGTGCGGTACGCATCATGTATTCACGACTCTCTTTATCTACAAGTTCTATTTCTATAGCTACTAGATCGATATGAGCAGGAATAATTTCTACATTAGGAGAATCTGTGGGTAACACTAGATCTATAGCAGGTATAGAGTTTTCAATAAGTTGATAAGTACCTTGTTCTATTTGTTCAACATCTAGACCTAGTCCAGAAGTAGCATTAGCCTGTGGATCAGCATCTATTATTAAGACCTTCTTTTCTAATACTCCTAGACATGCTGCAAGATTAACTGCTGTAGTCGTTTTACCTACTCCACCTTTTTGATTTGCTATAGCAATTATTTTCCCCATGGTATACTTATTATTTTAAAACGCTAAGGTAAATATTTTACATCAGATTTCTATCAATAATCTTTCTTTACGTAGCTTGCACTACATGAAATAAAGAAAAAAAATCTTTATTTCATTGATTTTGAGCTTAAAAATTAAATTTGGTTAGATACATTTTATCCTTTTTTCCTTAGTTCTACTTAAGAACTAACTTTGTATCATGAAAAAATTACTAGTAATAGGTAAAAACTGGCCAGAACCGCAAACCACAGCTGCGGGATATAGAATATTACAGCTACTGGAGGTTTTTCAAGAAGATGGTTATCAGGTAACCTTTAGTTGTGCAGGTTGTAAATCTGCATATTCTGTGGACTTAGTCGGTTTAAATATTATTGAAAAAGAGATCTTGTTAAATGACTCGAGTTTTGATAACTTTATAAAAGAGTTAAGTCCAGATATAGTCCTCTATGATCGTTTTATGACAGAAGAGCAGTACAGCTGGCGTGTAAAAGATAACAGTCCCCAGACTTTACATATTCTCGATACAGAAGATTTACATTTTTTAAGAATGGCTAGGCAAGTAGCTATTAAAAAAAAGACTGATATCGATATTTACAATGACGCAGCTGTAAGAGAAATTGCCGCAATTTATCGCTGTGACCTAAGTATAATTATATCAAAGGTAGAGCATGACATATTGATCAATAAATTTGACATTCCAGTTAATAAACTAATTTACATACCCTTCTTGCATAAAAAGGATAAATTAAAAACAGCTTTTTTACATAAAGGTTTTGATGATAGATCTAACTTTGTAATGATGGGTAATTCTCTACATCAACCTAATTATGATTCTATTTTGTATTTAAAAAATAAAATATGGCCACAAATTAGAAATAAATTACCAAATGTAGAAGTACATGTTTATGGAGCCTATCAAAATGAAAGTTTAAAAAAATTGCACCATATTGAGCAAGGTTTTATTATTAAGGGTCATGCAATAAATGCGATACAAACATTAAGAGAATACCGTTTATTGCTAGCTCCATTACGTTTTGGCGCAGGTTTAAAAGGTAAAATATTTGACGCCTTGCAAGCAGCTACACCGGTGGCAATGTCACAAATAGCTGCCGAAGGCATGTTCACAGATAAACAGAACTTTGGGTTAATTGAAAATAATGTTGATGCTTATGTAGAAAAAGTAATTGATTTATATCATAATCAACAACAATGGGAAGAATTAAGTAGCGGCTCTTTAAAAATATTAGAAAATAATTTTTCCCATTCCGCTTTCGCGAAAACTTTATTGCTAAAAATATCTAGTATTATTATTACTAGGGAAACAAAAAATAATAAAGAAGACTTTTTTATTAAAATGCTTAACTTTCATTCCACATCTCGTTATAAATATCTCTCTAAATGGATTGATTTAAAGAATAATCCTAAGTAATTGAAGATGTATTTTAGAGATCTGTTAATGAGAGTGCGTTTTATCGATAATTTCATCGATAACGCTAGTCATCTGCGTTTTGGTTTTTAAGGGTCGTGTTTATTGATCTGAAAACAGCAATATATAATTGTGTTTTCTATTTAAGAATTTTAACAATTATTCATTTTATCGATTAAAAACTTAGTTAATGTTTTATTTTTTACGATGAAAATTATTTAAAACCCTGTAAATCAAATAGTTGTAATAAGTTGTTAATGTAAGTTTAAGAATAGTAAAATGTAATTCTGTTTTTTAAAGCTTTATTGATTAAATTGTAATACGATTTTAAATACAAAGATATGATGACAAGACTACTAAATTATAAGAAAAATCTCCTGATGACACTTGTTGTATTATTTATACTTCCTGTTTATGGACAGCAGCTTACTGTCTTTAATGCAGATTTTACTACAGGTGCAGGTGATAATGCGTGGAGCGTTACTAATCTTGCACCAAATGGAAGATGGAGAAGAGCATCAGACCCAGCCTTTGGGCCTGGTCGATATGTATTTTTACAAAGAACACTTTCAAATTTGACGTTTGAACCTAATGAACTTGCTGAAGCGATATCTCCTGTTATTGATTTAACTGGGTATGATAAGTTGAACTTATCCTTTGATATGTATTTAGAGGTGGAAGGCAGGGAACTCGAGGGCGTGACCTTAATGTATAGTACAGATGGTGGTGCTACATATGCAACTTTAGGTAAAGAAAATGATGAGGCAACTAACTGGTATATAACTAGAGAAAGTGGTGTGTTGCCCGACTTCGGTGGGTGGACAGTAAATAGTGGTGGATGGGTTACAGCCTCTATAGACCTACCGTCACAAGGATTTGATAATAAAGACGATATAAGGTTTAAATTTATTTTTGCCTCAGATAACCGTTCTTTTGTGCTTGATGGATTTGCTTTTGATAATTTTAAAATTACTGGATATAATCAACTACCTAAAAATTATCCTGACTGTGGTAATGGTATAGGGCAAAACCTAGAATTATGGCTTAACACTGGAACTTTGCAAGGATTAAGTGACGGCGCAAGAGTAGACGAGTGGCTTAATTCATCTTCCTTAAATCCTGCTTCAAATATTAATGGGGATTGGACCAAAGCTACATCATCAGGTAACCAGAGACCTACTTATCATGATAACCCTACAAGAAATGTAAATTTTAACCCAGTAGTTTCTTTTGACGGTACTAACTCTATGTTCGGTAGATCTGGCTTTTATAATAGAGATATTTTTATAGTTATAAATCCTACTGCTGGTATTAATGCAAGTAGGTCTACGGAAGATATTTTTCTAGGTGATGATTATCTTGATGGTATAGGAAGTGAAGATGTTACTGGTGTATCTATTAATAATACAAGTAGTAGATATAGAGATGCTAATGGTTTTGAGACACCAGATATTGCAGCATATAATCAAGCATCAAATACCGGATATGGTAGAGCTATAGTTCATCCTACGATTAATTATGACCGGCCAGTTGTATTTAATGTAAGACTTAATGCAGCTGGCGATGGTATGGATATATTTTTAGATGGTGTGGATTTAGGTGTTACTTTGAGTCCAAATTTAATGCAAGAAGTTAATAAATCTTTATTTACAGATATACTTAATTCTAGATATTGGTTAGGTAGGTCAGAGTTTTTCGGACCTAGTTTTACTGGTGATATACTAGAGATAATGTCTTTTTCAGAACGTAAATCTGATATTGATAGGGTACGTTTAGAGTCTTATTTTGCTGTTAAGTATGGTATTACTCTAGGTTTGTTTCCTCTTCCAGACGTAGGTTTGCCTCACGTGCCTGGAGCGTATTTTGATTCTGATGGTAATCCTTTGTGGAATGCTAATACAGATAATGGATTTACTTACAATGTTTCGGGAATAGGTTTTGATTCTTGCTCTTTATTAAATCAGAAACAAGCAAAAAGTGTAGATCCTAATACCTTTATTACTGTTGGTTTAGGTGGTATTTATGATACTAATAGTAATAACCCTAATCTTTTTGAGGCTAGTGGTGATTTCTTAATGTGGGGTAGTACTTTATCTACCTTAATGCCATTACCTAATCCTCTTAAAGTAGATTTGGGACCTAGTCTAGTAACCACTTTTACAGATGTTTCAGAGCGTACTTGGAAATTTAAGGAGATTTCACAAAATGGTAACGATATTCCAGAGGTTAAACTTTCTGTTTCTACTCTAGGTTTGTCTTCTTTACCACCATTAGTCGGTAACGATGCTTATGTAATGATAGTTGCAGATGATCAAAATTTTACCACAAACATCGAGACTAAGTTCTTAAAAACTGTAGGTACAAATCAAGAGGTTTATTATGATTTTGATGGTATTAAGTATGTAAAATTCGGTGTAGCACATGAAATAATAGAACCTAGAGATATTTTGTTTGACGGTTCTAATGATTACGTAGCAATGGGTGATGAGATAGAGTTCACTGGTAATTATTCTGTTTCTGCATGGGTAAAAACAGATGGTTCTAACAGCACTAACTCAAATAAAACAATTGTTTCTAAAAGAGCTAATGGTGCAGATGGATATCATTTCTATTTAACTGATGATAATCGTGTAGCTATGACACATAACGGTGTTTCTACCATTACTTCAAATACGGCTCTTTCTAACGATGTGTGGAGATATGTTACTTTTACTTACTCTGGTAATACAGCAAACTTGTACATAGATGGTGTTTTAGATATTACACAAAATCTTCTTAGTCCTATAAACAACGATTCAAGGTTTTGTATAGGCTCTAGATTTGTAGATAAAAATAACGTCTTAGATAATTTTTCAGGTACCTTAGAAGAAATAAGAATATTTTCAACTGATATTTCTCAAGAAGAAATACGCTTTCTTATGAATCAAGAACTTAATGAAGATGGTACAGGTATAAAAGGTACTGTAATACCAGAAACAATAACAAGAAATGATGTTTCTGGATTGTTATGGACAGATCTAGAGGCTTACTTTAATATGAATACTTATATCGGTACTCACTTAAATGATGCATCTGGTAACGGGCATAGAGGTAGTTTAATACAACCAGATCAGTTTAGTATTAACTTGCAAACAGCGCCATTACCATATATTACTGCTACTGACGGTGATTGGACTAATGAAAACAGTTGGATTAATGGTGATTCTAATTTTATACCTGGATCTACAAGAGTAATAAATGGTGTAAATAGAGAGATTAATTGGAATATAGCGGTGGTTAACCATAACGTGGTTGCTGGCAGTAAGGACTATGAGTTTTTAGGTCTAGATGTAAGTAACACTGGTAAATTATCTACAGATAATGATGCAGGAATTACTGTATCACATGTATTAAAATTAAATGGTTTTATAGATTTACAAGGAGAGTCTCAGTTAATTCAAAGTGAGGATAGTGATTTGTTACCTTCCATTACTGGTAAAATAGAGATAGATCAGCAAGGAACCTCAAATAAGTATAATTATAATTACTGGACATCACCAGTAAGTATTATAACTAATGGACTTAATAATAATGGTTATAGTATATCTAGTGTTCTCAAAGATGGAACTTTAGTTAATAATCCTAGAGATATTACATTCACTGGCACAGGTGTTAGAGATGGTGTTCCAGGAACAGCATCAACAGCGGCAACTATTTCTGGAAGATGGTTGTATAAATATGGTAATACAACTAGTAATACCTATGCAAACTGGGAATATGCAGGACCTACAGGAAATCAATTAGCTGGAGAAGGATGGACTATGAAAGGTACTGGATCAACAGATGCATTTCAAAATTATATCTTTGTTGGTAAACCTAATAATGGAGATATTAACCTAAATTTAGATAATGGTAATGACTACTTAGTTGGTAACCCATATCCTAGTGCTATTGATACTCATATTTTTATTGATGATAATCCTGATACTGATGGTACTGTTTATTATTGGGAGCATTGGGGTGGAGATACTCATGTTTTAGCTGATTATCAAGGAGGTTACGCTACCTATAATTTTTCTGGTGGTGTTCCTAATGCTACTCTTGGTACTTCTAATCCAGATGTTAATCAGGGTGGTGTGCCGACAAAGGTACCTCAACGATACATTCCTGTAGCACAAGGTTTCTTTGTAACTGGTATTAATGATGGTGGTCAGATTAGATTTAGAAACGCTCAACGAGAATTTAGAAAGGAGTCTAGCGGTCAGAGTATATTTGTTGCTGCACCAGGTAGCAATCCTATTCTAAGAGATGAAATGATCAATACAAGCTCAGATTCTCGTAGTAAGATAATGTTAGGTTTTGACTCCTCTAACTTAATTCACAGACAGTTACTACTTACTGTAGATCCTTTGACTACTTATCAGGTTGATAGAGGTTATGACGGTAAATTACTAGACGAACAAATTGATGATATGTCTTGGAAAATAAATTCGGATAAGTTTACTATTCAAGGAATTCCATCTATTGAGTTTCAAACTGAATTACCTTTATCTATTAAATTAAGGGATGATAGTACTTTTAGTATAACTATAGATGATTTACTGAATGTACTACCTACTCAGACCATTTTTATTAGAGATAATGTTTTAAATACTTATGTAGATTTGATGAACGGTGATTATACAAGCCCATCATTAACTGCTGGTACTTATGAAGATAGATTTTCTGTAATATTCACATTACCACAAACTCTAAGTAACGAATTAGTGGATGTAAATCAAACAGATGTAGTTGTATTTACACCTAATAATCTATCTGAGGTTCATATTAAAAAGCCGGTAGAAATAGAAGTAAGTGATTTATACATAATCAATTTGCTGGGACAGCAGGTAAAAGCTTATGATATGACTGGAAAAGTAGGTATACTGAAACTAGATACATCTCAAATAGCTAGTGGTAATTATCTTATAAAAATGAATACTAATCTAGGTGTAGTTACTAAAAAGGTTATTATTAAATAATTAATAACTCTTTATAGTTATAGAATTTAAAGGTCTGTGTATTTTAAGTACACAGACCTTTTTTGGTTCATATACCTTTGCAGTTTATCATTATCAATTGTTTCATTTTTAATGATTCCTATTTATTATAATTTCGCTTATAGTTAAGCGTAATAAAAAAAGCTCGATCTATAAGATCGAGCTTTAAATTTATAATTTATATAGAGTAATATTATTCTGTGAAAATTTCTTCAAATTGAACCTCAATTTGCCCTTTTAAAATATCCTCCATAGTTTCACGTTCTCTTATAATATGTGATGTACCATTATACCATAGTACTTCGGCAGGTCTATACCTAGAATTATAATTACTAGCCATAGAGAAACAATAAGCACCAGCGTTAGAAAAGGATAGAATGTCACCTTCAGTAATTTCAGAAATCTGGCGATTATTTGCAAATGTATCTGTCTCACAAATGTACCCTACGATGCTGTAAAACCTATTTTTACCATCTGGATTAGAGATGTTTCTTATATCATGATAAGATCCATATAACATAGGTCTTATTAAATGATTAAAACCAGAGTCTATACCTGCAAATACCGTAGAAGTAGTTTGTTTAACCACATTAACCTGTACTAGAAACTGTCCAGATTCACTAACTAAAAATTTACCTGGTTCAAATGCCATAGTAATATCACGACCATATTCTTTACAGAATTTATTGAAACGCTCACTTAACTGCTCGCCTAAGTCTTCAATATCTGTAGAGACGTCACCTTCTTTATAGGCTACTTTAAATCCACTACCGAAATCTATAAATTCTAGATCTTTAAACTTTGCTGCAGTTTCAAAAAGAATTTCTGTTGCATATAGAAATACACCTATATCAAGAATGTCACTACCAGTATGCATGTGTACACCATTTACATTCATACCTGTATTTTCTACAATACGCAAAATATGTGGTATTTGATGAATAGATATACCAAATTTACTATCAATATGACCCACAGAAATATTTGCATTTCCACCAGCCATAACGTGTGGGTTTATCCTTATACATACCGGTGTATTAGGATGCTTAGAACCGAATTGTTCCAGAATGGAAAGGTTATCAATGTTGATTTGTACACCTTTCTCAGCAACTTTTTCTATTTCTTCTAGTGATACACCATTAGGAGTAAAAATTATCTTTTTAGGATCTACGCCAGCGGCTAGACCTAATTCTACTTCTTGCAGACTTACGGTATCAAGTCCAGCGCCTAACTGTTTAAAAAGTTTCAAGATAGAGAGATTAGACAGCGCTTTTACAGCATAATGTATTCTTAAGTTCTTAGCCTTATCAAAAGCCGAAACTAAACGTTGATACTGTGCTATAATGACCTCTGCATCATAGACATAAACCGGACTACCGTGTTCTCGGGCTATGTTTAATAAATCTTGATTATCCATGATAAATAATTAAGCCTACAAAAGTAATAGAGTAGAGGAATTAAAAGTGCAAAATTTATTAAAAAATTGTTGTAATTATTACATATTTATGCGTTTTCAAGGGATTTACGTAAAATAAGAATTCTTTTAGAAGGATTTATTTCTAATTCAAAGTTCACTTTCTTATTTTTGCTAGACTTAAATTGAACAATAAAGAACATTTATGAATCTTCACGAATATCAAGGAAAAGAAATTCTCGCTAGTTATGGTGTAACCATACAAAGAGGTAAAGTAGCAACAACTGCAGATGATGCGGTAGCTGCTGCAAAAGAATTAACTGAAGAAACTGGTACTGGATGGCACGTTATCAAAGCGCAAGTACACGCTGGTGGACGTGGTAAAGGTGGTGGTGTTAAGCTAGCAAAAAACCTTGATCAAGTAAAGGAAATCTCTGGACAGATTATAGGAATGGATCTGGTTACACCTCAGACCACTGCCGAGGGTAAGAGAGTTCACCAAGTTCTTGTAGCAGAAGATGTATACGAGCCAGGAGAAGCAGAAATAGAAGAATTCTACATGTCTGTACTACTAGACCGTGGACAAGGTAAAAATATGATCATGTATTCTACAGAAGGTGGAATGGACATAGAAACTGTGGCTGAGGAAACTCCGCATTTAATCTTTACAGAAACTATAGATCCTGCACATGGTCTTCAAGGTTTTCAAGCAAGACGTATTGCTTTTAACTTAGGATTAACCGGTAAAGCGTTTAAAGAAATGACAAAATTTGTTAACTCTTTATATAACGCATACCTAGGGTCAGATTCTGCTTTGTTTGAAATCAACCCAGTTCTTAAAGCTTCTGATAATACTATCATCGCAGTAGATTGTAAAATCACTCTAGATGAAAACGCTTTATTCCGTCACAAAGATCTTGAAGCATTAAGAGATGTAAGAGAAGAAAACGCAACTGAAGTAGAAGCTAGAGAGGTAGGATTAAACTATGTAGATCTAGATGGTAACGTAGGTTGTATGGTAAATGGTGCTGGACTTGCTATGGCGACTATGGACCTTATCAAACAGGCTGGTGGAGAACCTGCAAACTTCTTAGATGTAGGTGGTACTGCAGACGCTAAACGTGTGGAAGAGGCTTTCCGTATCATTCTTAAAGATGATAAAGTAGAGGCTATTCTTGTAAACATCTTTGGTGGTATCGTAAGATGTGACCGTGTAGCACAAGGTATCGTAGATGCTTATAAAAATATGGGTGATGCTATGAATGTACCATTGATCGTGAGATTACAAGGTACTAATGCAGAAATTGCTAAGGAATTAATAGACAACAGTGGTATGGATGTACAAAGTGCTGTTGAATTTCAAGAAGCTGCAGATAAAGTACAGGCTGTACTAGCTAAGTAATTATCATATACAGATTATTAAAAATCCCCTTAAGGCTATCGCTTTAAGGGGATTTTTTATGTGTTCTAATCATTTAAGAAAATCACTAGCTATTTAATAGCATCATCTTGTTTTCTGTTTATCAATGCTTTTCTAGATTTATATATAGTAATGATTCCGGTTATGGTGATAGGAACACCTATCATTAACATCATACTCATATATTGTTTCCAATTGAAGTATTCTAATTGAAAATTGATATCACTCATGTAAAAAAGGCTAACTAATAAAAAACTAACTAGAATTATAATCAGTAATGCTTTTCTATAATGTTTTTTATTCTCCATTTTAGAATTGGTTTTTTCAAATCTAATAAAAGGAGATCTTTTATTAAAAAGAAAATAATTTCTAGAGGTTTTCTTCAGCTTTTTTAAGATCGTCAACAGTTATTTCTGGTAACGCATCAGGGTCTGACATCTCTCCATCAGAATAGTCTTCTTCGTCAAAAGATTCCATCTGCATGGATAAACGTTTTGAAATTTTTACGAGATACTTGGTGTCTTCTGTAAGAACTTCTACGGCTTCTATGGTTTCATATTTATGATTCTTAAAAGTAATCACATCATCATCACCATAACCATCAGGATATTTCTCTACAAGTAAAGCAAGAAGCTCTGGAGTTAGTTTTTTATAATCAACAATAATATTTCTCATTACCATATCATTTTAGGTAAATCTAATTTATATCATTTTTTACAATATACTAAGCTGTGAAATGAATTTATTGTTAAACTTTACAGCAAGCTAAAACTTTTGATAACATCTACTTCTGGTACTGTCTGGTCGGTTATAAAAGAACCTATGGTGTCTATAAGAACAAAACGTATCTCGCCATTTACATTCTTTTTATCATGAGTCATTAATTCTAACATTTTCTCAATATCCTGAGGGCTGAAGTGGAGCGTCATTTCTAGGCTTTTATACCAGTCTCTAATTTCGACAAAATCCACGTCAGACAGCCCAGCGTGTAAATTACTTAGATAGGATTCTAGATAAAGTCCTGCTGCAATCGCCTCTCCGTGTAATAAAGAATCATGACTGTCACTCGATAAACAGAAAGATTCTATAGCATGCCCTATGGTATGACCATAATTAAGTGCTTTTCTAGGTCCTTTTTCATAGGGATCGCTTTTTACCACATCACTTTTTATAACTGCACTTTGATATATAAGTTTGTCAAACGTTACAGAATAATAATCTGCACCTATTTCTTTCATGTTTTTCCAGTAAGCACGGTCTGCTATGAGACCATGTTTAAACATTTCGATAGAACCATTGAGCAACTGTCTATTATCTAGAGTATTTAAATAAGTAGAATCTATTATAGTCATAACAGGTGGTACAATAACACCTATTTGATTTTTAAGATGTCCTATGTCCACACCATTTTTACCACCTATAGCGGCATCTACCATTCCTAATACAGTAGTTGGTATGTGAATAAAAGAAATACCTCTTTTAATAGTTGCGGCTATAAAACCACCTAGGTCTGTAATAACACCACCACCTAAATTAATCATGAGACTATTTCTATCACAGCCCAGTTCTATCATAGCATTCCATACACCAGTGCATGTTTCTATATTTTTAAACTCTTCACCAGCATCTACTTCTATGATTTCTATACGTGCTTCAGTTTCTATTTGAGGCATTAAAACTGGATAACAATGTTGCATCGTATTCTCGTCTACTAGAATAAAAATACAGCTAGGTTTCTTATTTGCTATAAATTTATTGAGTTGTATATAAGATTCTTCCTTAAAATGTATGCTGTAAGATGTGTTTTTTATAGAATTCATTAAATGATAGTATTGTGATATTGTGGTGATTCCGCTTTCGCGAAAGCGAAATATAAATAATTATTTAATCTCTTTACTAAGAATTATCAAAAGTACCATCTATATGATTAACTAAATCGGTTTCGGAATTATATTTGCCACATGAATAAAAATCCTTTTAACAATACGGCAAATGCTTTTTCTTTAAAATCTGATAAAGATCTAAAGAGAGCACATTTTATATTCAGTTCTATGTCAAAACCCTGGTTAGTGAATTTGGGTTCTAAGGCTACCATGCTTGCTTTAAAATGGCATTTACCTGTAAAAGGTATTATACGAGATACCGTATTTCAACAATTTTGTGGTGGTACGACAGACGAAGAGTGTATGCCTTTAGTTGGTAAAATGTTTGAAAAAGGGGTGAGTTCTATTCTAGATTATTCTGTAGAAGGAAAGGAGAACGAGGCCGATTTTGATGCAGTGGTAGGGAAGAAGCTTACCTTAATACATATGGCTAGTGAGAATAATGCGCTACCATTTGAGGTGGTTAAACCTACTGGAATAGGACGTTTTTACATCTGGCAAAAAATAACAGAGAATCAAGTACTAACTCCAGAGGAACAGGCAGAGTGGGAACGCATTTATAATCGTGTCGATTTGTTGTGTAAGACTGCTGTAGATAATGATATTTCACTACTTTTTGATGGTGAAGAATCATGGATGCAAGATGCAGCAGATGAGTTGATAGGTGAGATGATGCAAAAATATAATCATGGAAAAGCTTTTATTTATAACACAGTGCAATGCTACCGCCACGATAGGTTAGAATATATTATGGAGCTTTATGAACATGCAAAGACTCATAATTATGTAGTAGGTGCAAAAATAGTGCGTGGTGCTTACATGGAAAAAGAACGCCATAGAGCTGCTCAGGAAAATTATCCTAGTCCTATTTGTGAAAGTAAGGAAGCAACTGACGAGATGTTTAATAACGTTATGCATTTTATTCTAGACCGACTAGATGTCATTAAATTATGCATAGGTACTCATAATGAGCTAAGTACTTTTAATGCTATGAAAGTGCTTACAGAGAAAAATATAGAGCCTAATACTAAAGATGTGTGGTTCGGTCAGTTATACGGTATGAGCGATAACTTAACCTTTAACCTTGCTGCCTTGGGTCATAATACATTTAAGATTTTACCATTCGGTCCTATAGAAGATGTGATGCCTTATTTAATAAGAAGAGCACAAGAGAATACTTCTGTAGCAGGACAGACAGGTAGAGAGCTTACTTTAATAAAACAAGAAATGAAGAGAAGAGGGATTTCTTAGGCGGAATTTATTTACTGACTTAGTACTTTTTCTACTCTTACAAATCTTTCACAATTTCTAACCCATAGACTAGTGTTAGCTAGTTCTTTCCTTCCAGAAATGTGATAGAAATTACAGGGTATTGTATCTGTGTTAGATTTAGAAAAATCAACTTTACCGTATTTTAAAATTAATTGAATAGTAAGTGTGTCTAGTTTACGATCTGTTAACATCGTTCGTATTTCTGGAGAGAATCTTACTGCATTCTTTTTACGTATGTCGTTAATTACACGATCTTCAGGTAGCCACGTGCATTGTGTGCGTTTACCTGTTAGAAAAAAGAGTAAGAACACTATTCCTATGGCAAAACCACCACCGTAAAAACCAAGTCTTTGTATAAATTTCATGCTTATTTTAAAAGATTAACAAATTTACGTCGCTAAAAGGCAAATTATACCATTCTCCTACAGATTTATTAGTAACAATACCGTGATATAAATAAATACCACATTTTAATCCTTTGTCCATGCGTATAGCGTGTTCAATACCGCCATCATTTGCCATGTTGAGTATATAAGGTGTAAATATGTTGCTTAATGCAATACTAGCGGTTTTTGAGTACCTAGCGGGAATATTAGGAACACAATAATGCGTGACTCCTAATTTATTAAATGTAGGTTGTGCATGGCTAGTAATTTCACTAGTCTCAAAACAACCTCCCATGTCTATACTTACGTCTATAATTATAGCTCCTTTTTTCATGTTTTCTACCATGGGCTGTGATACAACTACTGGCGTTCTATTCTCACCACTTAATGCTCCTATGGCAACATCACAACGTCTTAGAGCTTTAGAAAGATATTTAGGTTGTATGGTAGACGTATAGAGTTGCTTGCTTATATTATTTTGTACGTTACGTAGCTTTGAGATGGAATTATCAAATAACTTTACACTAGCACCTAATCCTAATGCAGTTCTAGCAGCAAATTCACCTACTACACCAGCACCTAATATCACTACGTCTATAGGTGGCACACCTGTAATGTTACCAAAGAGATGTCCAGTACTATTTTCTCCAGTTGATAAAAGCTCGGACGCTATAAGAACAGATGCTATACCTGATATTTCACTTAATGCATTAACTGCACTAAATCTACCCTCATCATCTGTAATAAATTCATAAGCGAGAGCTGTTATTTTCTTTTCAGACAGTTTATTAAAATAGTTTTGGTCGCGTGTTTTTAATTGCAATGCAGAAATTAAAACCGTTTGCGGTTTCATTAATTTAATTTCTTCTAGTGAAGGAGGTGCTACCTTTAAAATAGTAGGGCAGGAGAATACCTTTGCGGTATCTGTTGTGATTTCTGCTCCTGCGGTGCTATAATCCTTGTCCGAGAAGTTACTAGCTGTTCCTGCTCCTTTTTCTATAATGATACGATGTCCATGTGCGCAAATAGCTGCAACAGCATCAGGAGTTAAGCATATTCTTTTTTCTTGATGCTGCGTTTCTTTAGGAATACCTATAAATAATTCCTTTTTAGTACGCATAATTTCAAGACGTTCTTCTTGAGGTATGAGTTGATCTTTAGTAAAAGGTGTAGAGATGCTAGGCATGAGAATAAGTTATTTATTATTTGAACCAGAGATCACTCGGTTTTTTTACGCTTTCTTCTATTTCACTAATATCGATACCGTGTATTTTATCAAATATTTTTAAACGTGCTAGATATGTCATTGATAACGATAAAATTACAACCGGAACCATAAAATAAAGTTCTCCAGTATCTATATAACTATTTGAAAAATCTAATAGGCTGTAAATTTGAAATATGTACAAGCTTATAGGTATGAGAATAGTGTGGTACCACCAGTGTTTGCAGGTTAAAAACCAAAGAAGTAATAATATTAAGGGCACTAATTTCTGAAAGAGTGTCCATGAGGCCATTAGTCTGCTTCCATGAAAAGATTTTGATAAAGCTTTAAAAAAAGCTAAATCCCATAACCAGTCCGGTAGAGCCTCATAATAGTAAAAAGCATAAGGTAAGATAGCCATTATTATCGCTATTACACTTCCTATAGCAATGTTGCTTTTTTCTTTTTTAAATATTTTCTTATCGGACATTAAGGCGTAAAAATTAAAAACTCACTGCAAGTAAATGTAGTGAGCTTTATAGATATAAACCAAATTAATTTTTATCCGTGCTTAGGAACTTTAAATTTGGCCATGTAACTTCTTTCGATTTTTTTAGATTTAGTTTCCTTATTTGTCTGTGGTTGAAACTGTACAGTTGCGCCGGCTAGAGAAACACTGAAAATGGCTAGCAACGCTAGTGACTTCATTGACTTATTTTTCATAATTTAAGATTTAAGTTAGCATATGCTACTAATCTATAAATAATATCTAAAAGATTAATATATTTTTTTCGTTTTTTTTATTAATAATGTTTTTGTTCCGTATGAAATAAGTGCGGTGTAAAGGAATGGTTAATGTTTTACTAAACCACTTTATTTTAAGGACTAGTTAATCGATAAATTTTAATTCTCTTGTCTCAGGATCTAATATTTCTATTTTTATTTTCTGATAATCAGATAATAATGAAATCGATATTTCTGGCCACTCGATTAAACAAAACGCGTCATTCTCTAAATAATCTTCAAATCCTATATCAAATAATTGATCTGTATTTTCTATTCTGTATAAATCAAAATGATAAATTTTATTTTCTTTTCCATAGTGCTGATTAACGATGCTAAAGGTAGGTGAGGTAATTTCTTCTTTTATACCTAGCTCACGACACATGGATTTTATCAAAGTAGTTTTACCTGCTCCCATGGGTGCATCAAATAAAATTACTTTTGATTTTGATCGTTTGATAACCTCTCGTGCGACACGATTTATTTCTTCTATTTTATATATCATTTTCTTCTATCTAGGTTCATATACAGCAAACGGTATCAACATTTCTTCTAGTGATACTCCACCGTGTTGATACGTGTTTTTAAAATAACTAACATAATGATTATAATTATTAGGATAGGCAAAGAACAAATCTCCCTTGGCAAAAATGAAACTACTACTCATATTTATCTTAGGTAACTTTATGGAGTTAGGATCTGTTGCGGCCAGTACATCTTTTGCTTCATAGGATAAACTACGGCCTGTTTTATATCTTAAATTTAAACTCGTATTTTTATCTCCTATAACCTTGCTAGGTGTCGTTACATTTATAGTACCGTGGTCGGTGGTAAGTATAAGTTTAAAACCTAATTCTTGCCCTCTTTGTATTATGTCTAGGAGAGGAGAGTTTTTAAACCAGCTTAATGTTAATGAGCGGTAACTCTTATCATTACTCGCCAGTTCTTTTATTACCTCCATTTCTGTTTTTGAGTGAGAGAGCATGTCTACAAAATTATAAACCACAACAGTTAGGTCGTTGTTTTTCTGAGACTTAAAATTATCTGCTAGTTTACGGCCATTGTTTTCATTAGTTATTTTGTGATACTGGTGCGTAATATGTAAACCTAGTCTTTTTAATTGTGCGATAAGAAAAGCATTCTCGTGCATATTTTTTCCTCCATCATCGGTATCGTCTAGCCACAAGTCTGGATGACGTTTTTTCATATCCTCGGGCATCAACCCAGAAAAAATAGCATTTCTAGCATATTGAGTTGCTGTAGGTAAAATAGAGCAGTAGACAGCTTCTTCTAGCTTCTTGTAATGATTGTTAATTAAGTTTTCAAAAACCTTAAATTGATCATACCTCAGATTATCTACTACTACTAGTAAAACAGGCTCTTTTTCTTTAAGATGTGGGACGACTCTCTTTTTAAATAATTCGTGACTCAATGTGGGGTTGCTCTCATGACCATCAAACCAGTCCGTATAATTTTTATCAATAAACTTACAGAATTGCTGATTTGCCTCATTCTTTTGAGCAGTAAGTATGTCGAACATTCCTGAATCATCTACATCTTCTAGTTCTATTTCCCAATAAATTAATCTTTGATACAACTGTACCCATTCTTCATAACTATTAATCATGGACATGTCCATAGCTATCTTACGGAATTCTCTCTGGTAGTCACTAGTTGTCTTATCATTAACTAGTCTAGAGTGGTCTAGGTTTTTCTTAACTGCAAGTAATATTTGATTAGGATTAACTGGCTTAATCAAGTAATCTGCAATTTTAGAACCTATGGCTTCTTCCATAATATATTCCTCTTCACTTTTAGTGATCATGATGACAGGAAGTTGTGCTTGCTTCTCTTTTATTTCATGCAAAGTCTCTAATCCAGTAAGACCAGGCATATTTTCATCGAGAAAAATTAAATCATATCGATTTTCTTCTATCGCCTCTAATGCTTCAGTACCACTGACCCTCGTGTCTATAGTATATCCTTTTTTCTCTAAAAATATAATATGAGGTTTGAGTAAATCAACTTCATCATCCACCCATAGTATTTTGATCTCTGCCATATCAGTATATTTGTATTTAAATAGCTGTTCCTTTGAAACTACAGAACAAACTTAAAATATTAAACGATCCTATTTATGGATTTATTTCGATTCCTTCAGAAGAGATCTTTAAAATAGTAGAGCACCCTTACTTTCAGCGCCTGCGCAGGATAACACAAATGGGGTTAAGTTACTTAGTTTATCCAGGTGCCCATCACACTAGATTTCATCATGCACTGGGCTGTATGCATCTTATGAAAAAAGCAGTACAAGTCCTTAGATCTAAGTCTGTTGAGATATCTGAAGCAGAGGAAGATGCACTCTATAAAGCCATTTTATTACATGACATCGGGCATGGACCATTTTCTCATGCACTAGAATATCAAATAGTTAATGGTGTCACTCATGAAGAATTGTCGTCCTATTTCATGAATCATTTGAATAATGAATTTAACGGTAGTTTAACTCTTGCTATTCAAATATTTAAAGGAGAATATCATCGTCCTTTTATGTTAGAATTAATTTCTAGTCAGCTAGACATGGATCGACTAGATTACCTTAAAAGAGATAGTTTTTATACAGGTGTTGCTGAGGGTAATATTAATAGCCAGCGATTAATCACCATGTTAAACGTTGTAAATGACCATCTTGTGGTAGAAGAGAAGGGACTTTATAGTGTAGAGAATTTCTTATCTGGACGTAGATTAATGTACTGGCAGGTATACCTTCATAAAACCGGTATAGGAGCTGAGCATTTATTACAATCAGTAATTAAGCGTATTAAAGAGTTGATAGAAAATAATATACCACTAGAACTACCTAGAAATTTAGAATACTTTATTAAAACAGAAAAAGTAGATTTCGTAAATAATACAGATGATCTAGAAAGATTTGCTTCTCTCGACGATTCTGATATTATTACCACCTTAAAACTGGGTAAAAATCATAAAGATTTTGTGCTAAGTGAACTTTGTCATATGATTTTAAATAGACAATTGTTAAAAATTAAATTTTCAAATAAATCAGTTTCTGAGAATAAAGTAAATAAATACCTTAATAAATTAATGGTAAGTCGCAATCTTACCGCGCATGAGGCATCCTACTTTGTTTTCTCTGGTGTTGTTGTTAATCTCGCTTACGCGAAAGCGAAGCCTATTCAAATCTTAAATAAAAAAGGAAAATTAACAGAATTAATCAAGGCTGGTAAAGAAGATAGCTTTAAAGCATTACTTAAAGAAGTAAGAAAATATTACTGTTGTTATCCTAAGCTACAAGATTGATATAAATTAGTACTTTTGCTGTAATGAAATTTAACATTAAACAAATAGCCGAAATCCTCGAAGGAACAATTGAAGGTGATTCAAATGTAGAGGTAAGTAAACTGTCCAAAATAGAAGAAGGTACTCCTGGTACTTTAAGTTTTCTATCAAACTTAAAGTATACACCTTACTTATACACGACAGAAGCGAGTGCAGTAATAGTTAATAAAGACTTTATTGTAGAGCAACCTATATCCTGTTCTTTAATAAGAGTAGAGGACTCTTATAACGCATTTTCAAAACTTTTAGAGTTTTACCAAATGGCCAAGATGAATAAACAAGGCATTGAACAACCTAGTTTTATTGATGAAACGGTAACTTATGGCGAGGGCTTGTATCTTGCGGCTTTTTGTTACGTGGGAGCAAATGTTAAAATAGGTGATAATGTAAAGATATTTTCTAACGTTAATATAGGTAGCAATGTGACTATAGGCGATAATTCTGTTATCCACGCTGGGGCAAACATTATGTCTGACACAATAATGGGTAAGAATGTGGTGATTAATTCTGGTTGCGTTATTGGTGCAGATGGATTCGGTTTTGCACCTAATAAAGATGGTACCTTTAAAAAAATCCCACAGATAGGTAATGTTGTTCTAGAAGATAATGTAGATGTCGGTGCTTTAACCACTATAGATAGAGCAACTTTAGGAAGTACCGTTATAAAAGCAGGTGTAAAATTAGATAATCAAATTCAGGTAGCACATAATGTAGAAATAGGAGAGAATACAGTAATAGCAGCACAGACCGGTATAGCAGGTTCTACTAAAATAGGTAAGAATTGTAAAATAGGTGGTCAGGTAGGCATTGCTGGACATATAGTCATAGAAGATTTTGTGAATATACAGGCGCAAAGCGGTATAGGAAGAAGATTAAAAGAAGGAGAGACCGTGCAAGGGTCACCAGCATTTGATTTTGGTGATTGGAATAGGTCCTACGTTTTATTTAAGAATTTTAGAAAAATAGAATCAAGAATATCAACTCTTGAAAAAAAATAATAGCATAAATGACGGTAACAGAATTTAAGCAGACCACGATTAAGAATGAAGTAAGCGTATCTGGTGTAGGTTTACACACAGGTAAAGAAGTAACTTTAGTCTTTAAAGCAGCGCCAGAAAATCATGGTTATGCATTTGAACGTGTAGACCTAGAAGGAAACCCCATTATAGAAGCATCTGCAGCATACGTGACAGATACTAAAAGAGGTACTACACTAGATAAAAGAGGTGTGCAAATAAACACTTGTGAACACGTTCTAGCCGCATTAGTAGGTCTAGAAATAGACAATTGTTTAATTGAAATAAACAGCAGTGAACCACCTATTATGGACGGTTCTTCAAAATTCTTTATAGAGGCATTAGAAAAAGCTGGAAAAATAGAACAAAATCAATTTAGAGAAGAATATGTAATTAAGGATATTATCTCTTATAAAGATGACGAGACAGGAAGCGAGATCATGATCGTACCATCGGACTCCTATCAGATTACAACTATGGTTGATTTTGGTACTAAAGTTTTAGGTACTCAAAACGCGTCTCTAAACAAAATTTCAGATTTTAAACAAGAAATTTCTAGTTCTAGAACATTTAGTTTTCTTCATGAAATAGAAATGCTTTTAGAGCACGGTCTTATAAAAGGAGGCGATCTTAATAATGCTATTGTTTATGTAGATAAAGAGCTGTCTGAAAAAACTACTGAGAGTCTTAAAAAAGCTTTCAATAAAGATAATATAACTATTAGACCTAATGGTATTCTTGATAACCTAGAACTGCATTACCCTAATGAAGCAGCACGCCATAAATTACTGGATGTAATAGGAGACCTAGCCCTCATAGGTTATAGAATTAGAGGTAAGGTTATAGCTACTAAGCCTGGTCACTTTGTAAATACTCAATTTGCAAAAAAAATAGCTAAAATCATTAAAAAGGATATTAAAGATAACGTACCACAAGTAGATCTTAAACAAGAGCCACTTATGGATGTTTTAAAGATAATGGAGGTTTTACCACACAGGCCACCATTTCTTTTAATCGATAAGATTTTTGAACTATCTGACAGTCATGTCATAGGTTTAAAAAATGTAACGATGAATGAGCCATTCTTCGTAGGACATTTTCCAGGACAACCAGTTATGCCTGGTGTTCTTATAGTAGAAGCAATGGCACAAACTGGTGGTATTTTAGTTCTAAGTACCGTGCCCGATCCAGAAAACTACCTTACCTTTTTCATGAAAATGGATAATGTTAAGTTTAAAAGAAAAGTATCTCCTGGTGATACACTTATATTTAAATGCGATTTACTATCTCCTATAAGAAGAGGTATATGTCACATGCAAGCTTATGCTTATGCAAATGGTATTCTTTGTGCCGAGGCTGAGTTGATGGCACAAATTTCAAAAGTTAAATAATGAATCAACCACTAGCATACGTCCATCCAGGGGCAAAAATTGCAAAAAATGTAGTCATTGAGCCTTTTACTACCATCCATAACGATGTAGTTATAGAGGAAGGTACATGGATAGGATCTAACGTAACCATAATGGAAGGTGCGCGTATAGGAAAAAACGTAAGTATTTTTCCTGGTGCAGTAATAAGCGCTATCCCTCAAGATAAGAAATTTGAAGATGAAGATACAGTAACAATAATAGGTGATAACACTACTATTAGAGAGTGTGTTACCATTAATAGAGGTACTTCAGATAGAATGAAAACCGTAATCGGTAAAAATTGTTGGATTATGGCATATTGCCATATCGCCCACGATTGCATCGTAGGCGATAACTGCATATTTTCTAACAATAGTACACTAGCAGGACATATTACAGTAGGAGACTATGTCGTATTAGCCGGTATGGCTGCAGTGCAACAATTCTGTCAGATAGGTAGTCATGCCTTTGTAACAGGTGGCTCTTTGGTACGTAAAGATGTACCACCATTTGTAAAAGCAGGTCGGGAACCATTAAGTTATGTAGGTATCAATTCTGTAGGATTACGTAGAAGAGGATTCGACCTTGAAAAAATACGAGAAATTCAAGATATTTACAGAATATTATATCAAAAAAATTATAACGTCTCCCAAGGTGTAGAAATCATTGAAGCAGAGATGAGCGCAACTCCAGAGCGTGATGAAATATTAGAATTTATTAAAAACACAAAGCGAGGTATCATGAGAGGATACATCAGCAAACAATAAGATATGGCAAGTACAAGCGACATTAGAAAAGGATTATGTATTCATTATAATCACGATATTTTCAAGATAGTAGAATTTCTTCATGTAAAACCAGGAAAAGGACCTGCATTTGTAAGAACAAAGTTAAAATCCATCACTACAGGTAAGGTTATTGATAATACCTTTTCTGCAGGACACAAGATTGAAGATATACGTGTAGAAACACAAGCTTTTCAATTTCTTTATCAGGATCAAGAAGGATACCATTTCATGAATACAGAGTCTTATGAGCAAATACAGCTTCAAGAATCTGTACTAGATGCGCCTGGCCTACTTAAAGAAGGAGAGATAGTTAAGATTCAAATAAATACAGAAGATGATTCTCCATTATCTGTAGATATGCCTCAATACGTAGTTCTAGAAGTCACCGCTACAGAGCCTGGTTTAAAAGGTAACACAGCCACTAATGCAACAAAACCTGCAACAGTAGAAACTGGGGCAGAGGTGATGGTACCTCTTTTTATTAACGAAGGAGACATCATTAGAATAGATACTGAAAAAGGGAACTATCACGAGAGAATGAAAAAATAAGTGAAGTTTACAAAAACATATCGGTTATCTGAAATCGCTGCGATCATAGATTGTAAATACGTAGGTGACGCCTCATTTCCTGTTCAAGGTATGAACGAGATTCACGTGGTTAATGCAGGTGATATTGTTTTTGTGGATCACCCTAAATACTATGATAAGGCACTACAAAGTGCGGCTACCATAGTATTAATTAATAAAGAAGTAGACTGCCCCAGCGGTAAGGCCTTACTTATATCTGACGATCCTTTTAGAGATTTTAATAAGTTAACACAATATTTTGCTCCTTTTTCCGCTTTCGCGAAAGCGGAATCCAATCCACCTATAATAGGAGAAGGAACTATTGTGCAACCTAACGCCTTTTTAGGTAACGATGTTGTAGTAGGTAAAAACTGTATTATACATAGTAATGTATCGATAAATGACAGATGTATATTAGGAGATAATGTCATCATACATTCTGGAACAGTTTTAGGAGCAGATGCTTTTTATTACAAGCGTAGGCCTCATGGTTATGATAAATTGCTTAGTAATGGACGCGTGGTTATAGAAGATCATGTAGAAATAGGTAGTTTATGTACTATAGATCGTGGAGTAAGCGGTGATACTACCATAGGTTATGGAAGTAAAATCGATAATCAAGTGCACATAGGTCACGACACCGTATTAGGTAAACATGTTTTAATAGCCAGTCAGACAGGTGTTTCTGGTTGTGTGGTTATAGAAGATGAAGTTAAAATATGGGGTCAGGTAGGTATACGTAGTGACATACGATTAGGAAAAGGATGCGAGATAATGGCACAAAGTGGTGTCTCAAAAGATGTTCAACCAGGTGATGTACTATTCGGTACACCAGCTTCAAATGCTAAAGTAAAGTTTAGAGAGCTGGCTGCTATAAGAATGTTACCTAACTTTATCAAAAATAAATAGATGTCAGCAGCAGCTAAGAAAATAGTAAAAGGCTTTTTAGATTCCAACGTTTTTGTAGATCCCAAAGAATTTGGGAAATTCATACATCCAGACTTTGTCATGCACTGGCACGCCAGTTCTGGATATAGAGAATTTGATTATAAAGATTATCTGAGACTAACGGAAGCAGTATCTTCTTCTTATGTAAGTACACGATCTGAGGTGTCCCATTTGTTAAGTGAAAAGGATGAGGTAGTGGCTCGTTTTACAGTGTTCGTAAAAACACTAGAAAATCCTCAAGAAGAATTACCAGTAGGTTATTTTATCTCTATCTTTAGGCTTTCAGAAAATAAGATCTTAGAAGTATACCAGACTAGTCATAATAGTTAATAAAATATAAATAGAAACTCAACTTAAATATACATAAATGAGCGTTTTAGTAAACAAAGATTCTAAAATAATAGTACAAGGTTTCACTGGTAGTGAAGGTACATTCCATGCAGGTCAGATGATCGACTATGGGACAAATGTAGTAGGTGGTGTTACTCCAGGTAAAGGAGGACAAGAACACTTAGGAAAACCAGTTTTTAACACCGTACAAGAAGCTGTTGAGAAAGCAGGAGCAGATGTAACTATCATCTTTGTACCACCAGCTTTTGCAGCTGATGCTATTAAAGAAGCTGCTGATGCAGGAATTAAAGTAATAATTACAATTACTGAAGGTATTCCAGTAGCAGATATGGTTAAAGCTGCAGATTATATAAAAGATAAAAATTGTCGTTTAGTTGGCCCTAACTGTCCTGGTGTAATCACACCTGGTGAGGCAAAAGTAGGTATCATGCCTGGTTTTGTTTTCAAAAAAGGAAAAGTAGGTATCGTTTCTAAATCAGGTACACTTACATATGAAGCATCTGACCAGGTGGTAAAACAAGGTTATGGTATCTCTACCGCTATAGGTATAGGTGGTGATCCTATCATAGGTACTACTACTAAGGAAGCTGTAGAACTTTTCATGAACGACCCAGAAACTGAAGCTATCGTTATGATAGGTGAGATAGGTGGGCAGCTAGAAGCTGACGCTGCAAAATGGATCAAAGAAACAGGTAACAAAAAACCAGTTATAGGTTTTATCGCCGGTGAAACAGCGCCTGCAGGACGTACTATGGGACACGCTGGTGCTATAGTTGGTGGTTCTGAAGATACTGCTCAAGCAAAAAAAGCTATTATGAAAGAATGCGGGATCCACGTGGTAGATTCTCCAGCTGAAATAGGTAAAAAAGTGGCTGAAGTTTTAGCATAAATCTTATTAAGCCAAAATACTTATTAATCATTTTATGAATAATAAATATTTTGGCTTTTTATTTAAACCAACTATTCATGAAATTATTAGAAGGTAAAAACGTGATCATTACAGGTGCCAGTCGTGGTATAGGTAAGGGTATTGCACAAGTATTTGCTCAACACGGTGCAAATATAGCTTTCACATATGCAAGTTCTGAAGGTCCTGCTCTAGAATTAGAAAAAGAACTTACTGATGCAGGTGTAAAGGCAAAAGCTTATAAAAGTAACGCTGCTGATTTTAAACAATCTCAAGAATTAGTAGATGCTGTGAATAAAGATTTTGATAGTATTGATGTACTTATCAATAATGCCGGTATCACTAAGGATAATTTGTTAATGAGAATTAGTGAAGACGACTTTGATAAAGTGATAGAAGTAAATCTTAAGTCTGTTTTTAACATGACTAAAGCGGTGCAGCGCACCATGTTAAAGCAACGTAAAGGTAGCATTATTAACATGAGTAGTGTTGTAGGTGTTAAAGGTAATGCTGGGCAGACTAACTATGCTGCTAGTAAAGCTGGTATCATAGGTTTTAGTAAATCTGTAGCACTAGAATTAGGTTCCCGTAGTATACGTTGTAACTCAATTGCTCCAGGTTTTATAGAAACAGAAATGACCGGTGCCCTTAATGAAGAAACTGTACAAAATTGGAGAGATGGTATTCCACTTAAACGAGGTGGTACTCCAGAAGACGTTGCAAACGCTTGTGTTTTTCTAGCTAGTGATTTATCTGCATACATTACAGGTCAGACACTTAATGTGGATGGCGGAATGCTAACATAATAAAAGAATTATTTCATGACCGTAATTTTAATGATTATTGCTGCAGTAGTAGCTGCCTTAATAGCTCTTTTTCAATACGGTTATATAAGTAAGACTAAGAATACTAAGAAAAAACCGTGGTTTGCGTTATTGCGATTTCTCACGGTTTTTTGTATTCTATTACTATTGATTGCCCCTCGATTTGACTCAAAAACATACGAGTCTTTACTACCACAACTTATCGTAATGGTAGATAATTCTAAATCTATAGATTATTTAGATGCTAAAAGTACAATTCATAATGATCTCGATCTATTACTAGAAAATGAAGATCTACAATCTAAATTTGACATTCAGGTTTTTCAGTTTTCTGAAGATATAAAACCCTTAGATTCATTAGGATTTACTAAGCAAGATACTGATCTCGGTAAAGCCATTACACAACCACAAGAATTATTTAAAAATAGAAATAAAGCGATAGTAGTACTTACTGATGGTAACCAGACTACAGGTAATAGCTATGGATACTCTAAATTAGATAATAAGACTAGTTTATATCCTATCATTTACGGTGATACTACTCAATATGCCGATTTAAAAATTACCAACATAAACGTTAATAGATATTCTTATCTAGATAACGAGTTCCCAGTAGAGGTGTTTATCTCTTATCAAGGAACTGAAAATGTGACACGCAATTTTACCATTACTCAAGGAAATAAAATCTTATACAAAGAGTCTTTTAACTTTGATGCTACGCACAGGTCTGCCATTGCTAGTTTTAATTTGACCAGTACTTCAGTAGGGACACAGTCTATGGTAGCTAGCATAGGGACACTTTCTAGTGAGAAAAATACGAAGAATAATTACCGCAGCTTTGCCGTAGAGGTGATTGATCAACAGACTAATGTGTTGATATTGAGTGATCTGATGCATCCAGATATTGGAAATTTAAAAAAGGCTATTGAGTCTAACCAGCAACGTAAAGTGACTATTAAAAATACGTCTCAATCTTATGATCTTAATGAGTATAATCTGGTTGTGATGTATGGTGTAGGTTCTGCTTTTGCAAAAGCGTACTCGCAACAAGCTACATTGAATAAAAATACTTGGATAATCACTGGACCAGATCCAGATTTAGGTTATCTCAATGCTAACAATAAAGCATTTCAAATAGAAATAGGTAATGAATATGATGATGCCCAGCCTATTCTTAATGATTCTTATGCTACGTTTAATTTAGATCAATTAAGTTTTGAAGATTTTCCACCAGTATCAGTACCATTCGGTGATATAAAATTTAACACTAATGTAGATGTTCTTTTTTATAAGCAAATAGGTAGTATTGCGACTACACAACCGATATGGTTTACATATGAAAATGGAGAAGTTAAACATGCGGTGACTCTTGCAAGTGGTTTATGGAGGTGGAGAGCCCAAAGCTTTTTAAATAATAAAGACTTTAAAAACTTTGATGATCTTGTGAGCAGTCAGGTACAGTACCTTGCAAGCAATAAAAAACGCAATAGGTTAGAGGTTACTTATGATACGTTTTATTATCAGAATAAAACTATAGCAATTAATGCTCAATATCTGGATAAAAATTATGAGTTTGAGGATAATGGAATCTTAAATATAATTTTAAAAAATAAAGAAACCGAGGCGAGTGTTACAAGACCTTTTGTGTTGAAAAACAACTCTTACTTAGTAGATTTAAATGGTTTAAATGCTGGGAATTATATATTTACCGTAAAAGTAGAAAATGATCAATTATCTAGATCTGGCTCTTTTAGTATTCTAGAATACGATATAGAAAAGCAACAGGTAAATGCTAGCGATGCTGGTATGAAAAAATTAGTCGGTCCGTCTAACGTGATGTATCAAGGACAGGTAAATATGTTAATTGAAAAATTAAATAACGATCCTTTATTACAAACCATCGAGAGAGCAACGATTAAACAGAGTAGCATTATAGACTGGCAGTACTTACTAGGTATTATCCTATTATTACTGGGTCTAGAATGGTTTTTAAGAAAATATATAGGATTAGTTTAAAAAAAAATGAATTATGGATAAATTACCCAAGGCAGTAGTATTTACACTAGTAGGCATCGTTTTATTAGTTATAGTCATTATTAAAAGTTCGGTAGTGATAGAATCGGGACAGGCAGGAGTACTGTTTCAAACTTTAAATAATGGTATAGATAGAGAAAACACTTATGGTGAGGGCTTTCATGTAATTGCACCATGGAATGATATGATCATTTATCCAGTAAGACAACTTTCTGTATCAGATCAAATGAAAGTACTATCTGTTAATGGTCTAGAAGTAACCGTAGATGCCACCGTATGGTATAAGCCAGAGTACTCAAAATTGCCATATTTACATCAAGAAAAAGGGCGAACTTATAAAAACGATATCTTAATACCAGGTATAAGTGCCGCAGCAAGAAGTGTGGTAGGACGTTACACACCAGAACAATTATACTCTAGTAAGCGAGACGTTATACAAAATGAGATTCTGGAAGAAGTACAGAATAAACTTGCTTCTCAATATATTATAGTAAGTGAAGTTCTTGTAAAGGACGTTACCTTGCCTGCAAAAATTAAGGCCGCTATTGAGCGTAAACTAGAGCAAGAACAAGAAGCACTGGAATATGAGTTTAGACTTGCGAGAGCAACTAAAGAAGCACAAAGACAAAAAATTGATGCCGAAGGTAAAGCGGTTGCAAACAAAATTTTAAGTGCTTCATTAACTGATAAGATTCTTACAGAAAAAGGAATAGAGGCAACGTTAAAACTAGCTGAATCTCCTAACTCTAAAGTAGTTGTCGTAGGTGGCAGTGAAAGCGGTGGATTACCTATCATCTTAGGGAATCAATAACTGATTACAGTATATCAAAAAAAGGCGTCTATTCTAATTTAGAATGGGTGCCTTTTTTTACTTTATAACGATTAGAGTAATTGTTTTAATGATTTCACGATTTATTAAAAACTATCGCGTAAAAATTCACGCATTAAGCCTTTTTGGTCTACAGTAAAGTTGTGTATCTCGTTTTCTCTTCGTCTGTGAATGTAGGAGAGACTTTTAAAATATGTATAGTTAAAAAAAGTATTAGAAACCTTTAAAAAAAAATCTACAAGAAAGTACAAAAGAATGGTTGTTCTGGATTTTTTAACGTGCCGGTAAAAAAAATAGTAATACTACCCAATATCAATTCTGCCAGCATCATAATCAGCCTATTGAATTAGAGAATCCTAAAGTGATCAAGCAAAAAATAGATTACATCCATAATAACCCAGTATTATCTAGTTTTGTTGCAGACCTTGTAGATTAGAAATACTCTAGTGCTAGGAATTTTCAGGACGACCTATTGATTTTAGAAATTGATGAAAGGTTTTCTAGAATAAGAATTAACTGTTTTGCAGTTAACTTTTGTATAACTTAAGTTATCATTTACTTTGTAGTGTACTTAACTATAGATACATAAAAAGCCCTGTCATCACTGTAAGGACTTCTATATGTTCTTTAAAATTATTCCTGCTAACTCATACTCGGTACTAGTTAAAAACTAGCGCTAGCGGTCGTTTATACTGGCGCCAGCATGGGATTATCTCTATAACTTTTTATCTGTATTGCTAATTATGAGATGGCTTAATTTTTCAGCTGGTATATGAATAAGTAGGCAAGGTAGGGATATGAATCGTTTTTCAACCAGATTAGACTTACATGGTTTTGAAACTCTAAATATAATATATCGTTACCCACTATTTCTTGTCAAATATAGTTGCAGGTCTTATTGCATATAGCTTCTTGCCTAAAAAACCTTCTATTAAATATCAAACAGTAAAGTCCTAATCGAACTCAGGCTTATAAGTTTTTCTTTTTTTATTTTTTGAATAAAAATTGCTTTATGATCTGGATCACATGATCTGTATTCAAATATTCTTAGTTGTATCTTATCAATAAAAATAGATCCAGAATCAGCAATTGTTAGCGTAAGATAGAAATACGGTTAACATAAATAATCTAAAGTTTTTTCTATAATTTTAAGCTAATTTTGAATTCTTTATGGATGCAATATAACTTTGTGCTAGTTTACATACATCCATTTAAATGTTCCTTATTAAGGTTTACCCAAAAATACGAGTGTCTGCAATACTGGTGATTATCCATTTATCGTCTATAAAAAATAGGGTGAATTTATTTGTTCCTACGTGTGATAGAAATTTGTTATAATAGAACTCATAGGTTGTGGTAACGGTTGCTATTTGAGTATCGCTGTCATAGCTTATTTCTATAAGTCGCTCTTCAAATGGGATGCTGTCTGGTATCGCAATAAGGTCTTTTAAGAAAAGTGAAGTCGTTATGGTACTTATTTTACGTTCTTCTCCTTTTATGATCATAGATGTGAGTTGCATATTTGTAAGCATCGATTCTTTTAATGCTGTAGTATCGCGGGCATGAAAATTCTTAAAAAAGTTTCTTACAGCATCTACTGCGGTAGGTATTTTTATTTTTTCTTTAATTTCTAGTTGTGTAGTGTCTTGTGGTATAGTTTGTTGAGAGTTAGCTTTCGCGAAAGCGAGAACGAAAATAATAATAAATAGATGTCTCATGATCTTAGAATTTAATTGAGCTGTAATATTAGTACTTTTGTTACACTTAAAAAACGTTTTATGTCTACTGCAAAGAAGCAATATAAAAGAGTGACTGTTAAATCACTTACAGAAATGAAAGCAAACAACGAGAAAATCTCAATGTTAACGGCTTATGATTATACCATGGCAAAAATTATCGATAGTGCTGGTATAGATATTATTCTTGTAGGTGATAGTGCAAGCAATGTGATGGCAGGACATGAGACTACGTTACCTATAACGCTGGATCAGATGATTTATCACGCGAGTAGTGTGGTAAGAGCTGTGGAGCGTGCACTGGTTGTGGTGGACTTGCCATTCGGTAGTTATCAAAGTGACCCTAAAGAGGCTTTACGTAGTGCGATACGTATTATGAAAGAGAGTGGTGGCCATAGTGTGAAGTTAGAAGGTGGTAGCGAGGTTAAAGATTCTATTAAACGTATTCTACATGCTGGAATACCGGTTATGGGACATCTAGGTCTAACCCCACAATCTATTTATAAATTTGGTACCTATACGGTTAGAGCAAAAGAAGTAGAAGAAGCTGAGAAACTAGTACAAGATGCTCTGGCTCTAGAAAGATGGGGTTGTTTTGCTTTAGTACTAGAAAAAGTTCCTGCGGCACTTGCACAAAAGGTAGCAGACCAACTAACTATTCCTGTTATAGGTATAGGGGCTGGTGCTGGTGTGGATGGACAGGTTCTTGTATCTCACGACATGTTCGGTATGACACATGAATTTAATCCTCGCTTTTTACGTCGTTATTTAAATTTATATGAGGAGATGGGTAACGCTGTTGCTAGTTATGTGAAGGATGTGAAGTCTGTTGATTTTCCTAATGATGAGGAGCAATATTAAATAACGAGAGTAGTGTTTAATAATATTGTTACGGTATAATTCTTAAGTGTAGTACTTTAATTATACACACAAATTATTTATCTGTTTTTTAATAATATTTATGATGTATGTAGCGATTTACCTCGTTAGAATAGATTCTGTACTTATTAGACTGTTGTTAAGATATTTGTAATAAATATACTGCTATTCTTATATTGAGTTCACGTTAAATAAGTTATTACTTTTATATATGTCTATATAAAAACTAAAAAACCCCTAAACCTGATGGTTTAGGGGTTTATAGTTTAATAATCTACAGTCACAGGGACTGTAAACTAAATAAGCATTGCTTACTTCACTTCTTCAAAGTCTACGTCTTCTACATCGCTTGTCTCATCAGCAGTTGCTCCAGCATCTCCGGCAGGTTGTCCACCTTCTTGTTGCGCTTTGGCCATTTCTTCACTAACACCAGCCCAAACTTGATTTAATTTTTCCATAGCAGGATCAATTACAGTAAGTTCTTTAGTTTCAAAAGCTACTTTTAATTCGTTAAGAGCTTCTTCAATAGGGGCTTTTTTATCAGCAGGAATCTTCTCACCAAATTCTTCAAGTTGAGTTTCTGTTTGGAAAATCAATTGATCAGCAGCGTTAAGTTTGTCAGCTGTTTCTTTTGCTTTTGCATCAGCATCAGCATTTGCAGCAGCATCTTGCTTCATTTTCTCGATTTCTTCTTCAGATAGTCCAGAAGAAGCCTCGATACGTATGTCTTGTTTCTTACCAGTTGCTTTATCTTCGGCACTTACTTTAATAATACCGTTTGCATCGATGTCAAAGGTTACTTCAATTTGTGGAGTACCTCTTCTCGCTGGTGCGATATCAGATAAGTGAAATCTACCGATAGTATTGTTATCGTTTGCCATAGCACGCTCACCTTGGATTACGTGAATCTCAACACTTGGTTGATTATCTGCAGCAGTAGAGAATACCTGAGATTTTTTAGTTGGGATAGTTGTGTTAGACTCAATTAATTTAGTCATCACACCACCCATAGTTTCAATTCCTAAAGAAAGTGGAGTAACATCTAGTAAAAGAACGTCTTTTACATCACCAGTTAGTACACCACCTTGGATAGCAGCACCTACAGCAACAACTTCATCAGGATTTACTCCTTTTGACGGCTTCTTACCGAAGAATTTCTCTACAGCTTCTTGCACAGCAGGAATACGAGTAGAACCACCTACAAGAATAATCTCATCAATATCACCAGTAGAAAGGCCTGCGTTTTTCAATGCAGTCTTACAAGGCTCTATAGTTCTTTTTACTAAGTCAGAAATTAATTGCTCAAAAGCAGACTTTGTAAGAGTTTTTACAAGGTGCTTAGGTCCTGAAGCAGTAGCCGTTACATAAGGTAAGTTTACCTCAGTTTGTGCACTAGAAGAAAGCTCAATTTTAGCTTTTTCTGCAGCCTCTTTAAGACGTTGTAGTGCCATTGGGTCCTGACGTAAATCAATACCTTCAGCAGCGTTAAAATCGTCAGCTAGCCAGTTAATGATTTTTTGATCAACATCATCACCACCTAGGTGAGTATCACCATCTGTTGCAAGTACTTCAAATACACCATCACCTAATTCTAGGATAGAAACATCATGTGTACCACCACCAAAATCAAATACTACGATTTTTTGATCTGTATCTTTTTTATCTAATCCATAAGCTAGTGCCGCAGCAGTAGGCTCATTGATAATACGCTCCACTTTAAGACCAGCGATCTCACCAGCTTCTTTTGTTGCCTGACGTTGAGAATCGTTAAAGTATGCAGGTACAGTAATTACTGCTCCTGTTACTTCTTGTCCTAAATAATCTTCAGCAGTTTTCTTCATTTTTTGAAGAATCATTGCACTTAATTCTTGTGGAGTATAAAGACGACCATCGATATCAACACGTGGTGTATCGTTATCTCCTTTTACTACAGAGTAAGGTACATATCCAGTTTCTTTAGTAGATTCACTGAATTTGTTACCCATAAAACGCTTGATAGATGCAACCGTTTTAGTTGGGTTAGTTACTGCTTGTCTTTTTGCAGGGTCTCCTACTTTAATTTCACCACCTTCTACAAAGGCGATTACAGATGGTGTTGTTCTTTTTCCTTCTGCATTAGGTATTACTACAGGCTCGCTTCCTTCCATTACGGATACACAACTGTTAGTTGTACCTAAGTCTATTCCTATTATTTTACTCATTATAAGGGTATTTTAATTTTTAATTTCAATTTTTACTACGCTTTCCTTAAGTCAATGTTTGTGCCATGACATAACTAATGACATGATGTCATTTCTATATGACATCGTGTATTTAATTTATGTTTTAGGAGATGTGTTAGACGTGTTACGCTTTCGCGAAAGCGTACAAAATCAAAGTTTACCTTAATTAGTAAGCTCAATATGTCAGTACCATTAAGAATATTTTGATATTTAAGGGATGGAATCGTAATTTTATATTTTAAGCTTCTATCATCTACATTATGTTTACTTTTACCCAGCAAATTTGGGAATAAAATGTCACAAAGTACCCCTGTAAAAATAGAAGCTATAAGTGTATTTGATATGCTTAAAATAGGTGTAGGGCCTTCTAGTTCTCACACGCTAGGACCATGGAGAGCGGCACGTAATTTTTTAGGAAAACTGAAGGATAAAAACAGATTGCATCTAGTTAAAGAAATAGAAGTAGACTTGTACGGCTCTCTATCTCTTACTGGTAAAGGTCACGCCACGGATCTAGCGTGTATTTTAGGATTAACAAATGCAGACCCTCAAACTTGTGTCATAGATGAAATACCGCTAATAATAGATTATATAACAAATCAAAAGGTACTGCAACTAGATGGTGTGCATTTAATTAATTTTGATCCTAAGACTCAAATACATTTTCATCGCAAATTTTTACCATACCATCCTAACGGTTTTAGATTTAAGGCTACTTTAAATAATGGCAAGGTTGTTTTTGAAACCTATTATAGTATAGGTGGTGGTTTTTTTGTTCAAAAAGAACGTAAAAGATCTGCTCGTAAAATTGCCCTTTTTGAATGTTTTCCTAGACCTATTTCAAAGGCTACAGAATTACTTGCATACTGTGAGCGAGAAAATAAATCTGTTTCTCAAATAGTTCTTGAAAACGAAGAATACCTACACGATCCTGCAGAAATAGATCAAAGACTTAAAGAAATATGGGATGTAATGCTAGACTCCATGTATACAGGTTGTCATACAGAAGGGGTTTTACCTGGTGGTCTTAATGTAAGGAGGAGAGCATTTGATACCCATGAGCGTTTACAAAAAGGAAAACCGTATACTAATAAAGAAGAATGGATAGAAGCAATACGTAATACTGAGGTCAAATTTAGAGAAATATTAAAATGGGTTTCTTGTTTTGCTCTCGCGGTAAATGAAGTAAATGCGTCTTTAGGTCGTGTGGTTACTGCTCCTACTAATGGTAGTGCTGGTGTTATTCCAGCTGTGATGTTATATTATATGACTATAGAAAATCATGATGCAGACTTTAACGACGTAAAGAAATTCTTGTTAGTTGCAGGAGAGATAGGAGCGTTGTTTAAAAAAGGAGCAACGATAAGTGCAGCAATGGGTGGCTGTCAGGCAGAGATAGGTGTAAGTAGTGCCATGGCTGCAGGTGCTTTAACAGAGCTTATGGGCGGTACACCAGCACAAGTTCTTATGGCTAGTGAGATAGCTATGGAGCATCACCTAGGTTTAACCTGTGACCCTATAGGTGGTCTGGTACAAATACCTTGTATAGAACGCAACGCGATGGGAGCAATAAAAGCTATTAATGCATGTGAAATGGCTCTAGATACTGATGCTAAAAATGCAAAAGTACCTCTAGACAAAGTAATTGAGACCATGTGGCAAACGGCGCTAGACATGAATACTAAATATAAAGAAACTAGTGAAGGCGGTCTCGCAGTAAATGTAGCGCTATCTGATTGTTAAAAACGCTGTCTTTTTTTCAGATTTTATGAAAATGCTGGCAATTATACAAATTGTTTGTTGATACCTTTGAAGTCTACTTAATTTACATGATCAGAAAAATTTATTCTAATACTGCCTTCGTATTTATACTAATGGCGCTATCTTCTTGTGCTGTAAAATCATTACAATTTGTAAATGATGAAAATACAACTATTAAAACTATAGATTCTGAATATAGGAGCTTTTTTCTATTGGGTAACTTAAATTCAAAATCTTCTCCTAATGAGGATTTTAAATCCATAATTAAAGATATAAACTCTAGAACTACAGACACAGATTATACCATTATATTAGGTGATAATGTAAATTCAAAGAATTTTAATGAAAAGGACAAAGATGTAGCAGATAATCATGCCTTTAAACAACGACTGCAACTTATTAATAAAATCAAGAATAACATTTATGTACTGCCAGGTAACCAAGACTGGAATGATGAGGGACTAGAAGGACTCAAGAACATAGAAAAAATGGTAGAAGCTCAACTGGGTAACGATGAGGCTTTTCAACCAGAAAATGGATGTCCTATGGAAGAGATAGACATATCTGACACCATGCACTTAATTATCGTAGATTCTCAATGGTACATAGAAGATTGGGATCAAAACCCTAGGTTTAACGATAAGTGCGAGATCAATACTAGAGAAAAGTTTATTGCAGCATTATCTGACGAGATGCGCAAACAGAGACATAAGACTGTTATTATGGCAATGCACCATCCATTATACTCTAACGGTATTTATGGCGGTAAAATGGGGTCATCTACTGTTTTTAAACCTAGTGTAGATAACTTATATGTACCGGTATTAGGTAGCGCATGGAGTTTTATACGTTCACAAGGTGGTGTTTCTAGACAGGACCGTTACAATCCATTAATGAATGAGTTAATGGAAGAAATAAAAGCTGCGTGTAGTGATCTAGATCGTGTTATCTTTTTAAGTGCACATGAAAAGTCATTGCAATATATTGATAATGGAAATATCAAACAGATAATTTCTGGTTCTACTGTGCATACCGGAATTGCGAGTTTAGGAGATAAAGGGGTTTTGAGCAGTGGTTTAAATGGTTATGCAGAGTTGCGAGTGTTTAAGGATAAATCTTCTCAAGTATTTTTCTATCAAGTAAAAGATGGAAATGTGGTAGAGGTTTATGGCGGTTCCGCTTTCGCGAAAGCGGAAAATTTCCATCTAGACTCTTTAAAACCTATTACAGATAGATTTAAAAAAGCATCTGTATATTCACAGGAAGAAGTAGATAAAGATAAAGATTATGAAAAATTTTATGGACGTCATTACCGCTATTTATATGGTAAAAAAGTAAAGGCTCCTGTAGTAATGCTCGATACTTTATACGGTGGTGTTAAGGTAGAACGTGCTGGTGGTGGCAACCAGACTCAAGGATTGCGACTGGTAGATAGTCTCGATAGAGAATATAATATGAGAGCGTTAGAAAAAGATGCGATACAGTTCTTAAAAAGTGCAGGTTATGGAACTGTTGATGTAGAAGAATATTTTGGCGGGACATTCTCACAAGAACTTATTAGAGATTTCTACACAGCAGCGCATCCCTATGGAGCATTTGCAGTACCTAGACTCGCAGGAGCTATTGATTTAAATCACACACATCCTGTTTTATACTACGTTCCTAAACAACAGACCTTAGGTGATTTTAATAAAACACATGGAGATCGATTATACATGATCGTAGAAAAGCCAGATAAATCCTTTGATAACCGTCACATGTTTGGAAATAATCAAGATGTAGAAAGTACACCAGACTTATTTGAAAAAATACGAGAAGATGAGAAAAACCGTGTGGATGAAAAGTTATTTATAAGAGCCCGTATTTTTGATATGTTGCTAGGTGATTGGGACAGGCATGAAGATCAATGGAGATGGGCAGAGATAGTAGATACTGAAGATGAGGACAAGAAATCTTATATAGCCGTACCTAGAGATAGAGATCAGGTATTTGCTAGGTTTGATGGAGATTTATTAAATTTTATACGTAAATATGTTAAAGGAGCAAGACAATTTGGTGTTTATGGTCCAGATATTCCTCATATTAAAGAATTTAGTCAGAGTGCCATAAAATTAGACCGTGCGGTTATACAACGTAGTGATTTAGATTTATGGTTAAAGGAAGTTCAATACATACAAGAGCATCTAACTCCTGATATAGTGGCTAAGGCATTTAATGAAATGCCCATAGAAGTTAGAGATAATTTATGGCAGCAAACTCAAGATGATCTCATAGCGCGTAAAGCAAATTTAAAAGATATAGTAACTCGTTATTATGATCATTTTCTAGAGTTTCAAACCTTAAAAGGAACTGATAAAGATGATTTATTTGAGATAACTAGATCGCCTAATGGAATTACTGCCATAAACGCATACCGTATAAAAGATGGAAAAAAAGGCACCACATTATTCTCAAGATCTTTTAATAAGAAGCATACTAAGGAAATCTGGATTTATGGACTCGATGACAACGATGTGTTTAAAGTAAACGGTACAGGAGATAACTTAATTAGAATAGTCATTTCTGGAGGTAAAGGAAATGATATTTATGACATAGTTAAAGGACGTAAAATAGAAGTCTACGATTACAAGTCAGAAAAGAATAAAATAGAATCAAATAAGCGTACTAAAGTTGTTTTTAGAGATGATTATGATATCAACCATTATGATACAGAAAAAGTCCCTAGTACAAGTGGTAAAGTAGATCTTATATTAGATTATAATCCAGATTATGGTTTTAGTCCTACTATAGGATTTAAAAAATTAAAAATAGGTTATGAGCGCAATCCTTATACCACTATGTATGGAATTAGGGCTCAGTATTACTCCTTAATTCAAGCAGCAAAATTTGAATGGTATGCAGGTTTAGGAAATGCTATAGGTCACTGGAATGTAGAACTGGACGCCACACTTACTACTAACAATTATACTGAGAATTTCTTTGGGTATGGGAATCTATCTACATTTGATAAGGACACTAATTATGACATAAATCGTGTCCAGTTTCAAAAACAAGAAGCAGGTTTACATATGATAAAGACCAGTAGTTATGGTAGTACTTTTGATTTAGGTATAGGCTACAAGGCAGTAGAATTTAATGATGATTATTCTGATGTTTTAGAGATTAATTCGCAACGTGAAGAATATATCAATCTTCATACTGATTATACTTATCAGAGCCTAGATAATGAACGTTTCCCTACTAGAGGTATGCTTTTTACTGCAAATATATCTTTTACAGATGATTTATCTAACCAGCGTAATTTCTTCTCTATAGATCCTAATCTTACCTTCTGGAATGCGATAGATGGTAATAGAAACATAGTTTTAAAAACAAATCTAGGTGCTCAAACTAGAATAGGAGATAGGCCTCATTTTTATCAAGCTGCAGTGCTAGACAACAACAGCAGCTTAAGAAGCTATAGAAATGAACGTTTTATAGGTGATTACTCCATACATGCAAGTGGTGATATTTTATTAGATTTAAAACCTATTAAAACAAGGTTGTTACCTATGCGCATTACATCTTACGTAGGTTTTGACATAGGTCAGGTAGGTATAGAAAATCAAAAAAGCTCTAAATTCTATAACAGCTATGGTGGCGGTTTTAATCTAGGAATGTCTGGACTTTTTACCTCTCAGATTTCTTATTTCCATGGTGAAGAAGGTGGTAGATTACAATTAGGTCTTATATTTTCTAATTAATTATATAACTATTTATAGGGTAACAACTTATCACCTACTGTTTTTGTATTCATTAATATGGACAGTAAACGTAACAAACAGTACATTTATACCACTAATAAAGTATGATGACTAACGACCAAATTCTAGCCGCTGGCTTACCTAAAATAGAAGCTGCTTATTTTCAAAAACACCCTAAGAGATTTTTGAACAAAAAATTAATCGCAACTTTACTCATTTTTGTACCATCTCTATCAGGTGTAATAATACCATTTTTCACTGTTAATGAACATCCATGGGTATGGAAAACTACTGGTTGCATATGGTTAGTTACATTAATTGTCACTGTTTTTCTTGCGTATAAAGGTTACTTTGTAAGGGGTTATGTACTCAGAGAACAGGATATAACTTATAAAAAAGGATGGTTATTTCATAGTCAGATTACGGTGCCGTTTAATAGAATACAACATACCGAGATTAACCATGGTCCCGTAGACCGTATGTTTAAATTATGTCAACTAGATATATTTACTGCTGGTGGTAGCTCTAGTGATTTAAGTATAAGTGGTCTGGACCCAGAAGATGCTGCAAAATTAAAGGAGTACATCTCAGGTAAATTATCGCATTATGCTTAATATATCCACTCCACAAAGACAAAGTAAAAAGATAATAGCCTTTTACCTTTTTAAAAGTATAAAAGGTCTGGTGTTTTATTTCTTATTTGTTGCTATAGGTACTAGGTCTATGGGAGAACAAGCGTGGTACAGGATCGCATTGATTTCTTTTCTAACGATTATGTCACTAGGATCTCCTGTAATAAGATATATCTATTTTACTTTTCACCTAGAGAGTGACGAGTTGATTATACAAAAAGGACTTATTCAAAAAGAGCGCAAAGCAATACCTCTAGAACGTATACAATCCATCAATATCACTCAAAATGTAGTGCAACGCATTCTAGGCATCGTGTCTCTAGAAGTGGACACCGCAGGATCCAAGGCTAAAGAATTAGAAATACCTGGATTAGATCGAGAATTTGCAAGTCAATTTAAAGATCTATTACAAGAACGTAAAGAAGAAATAATAGAAGTTTTTAATGTAGAAGAAACAAAATCTACCATTGTTGAAAATGATGTAGAATCTTCCATTATAGAATCTACCGATACAACCGCAAATACGAGTAAAAAAGAAACAACCTATAAAAACCCAAAGGACAACATAGAAACACCTATTCTTAAACTAGGTTTAAGGGATCTACTCAAAGTAGGTATAACACAAAATCATTTTAAAAGTGGAGGACTAGCGATATGGGTCGTTTTCGGTAGTTGGTACAATATTAAAGAGATTCTAGAAGAGTATTTTGGCGACTGGTTAGAGCAGTATTCTTTTGAAAACGTTATTTCAGGAACGAGTATAGGTCTGGCAGTTGCTGCCATTATTGCATTTTTAATTTTCTCTGTAATCATAAGTTTATTGCTAGCAATAAATAAGTATTGGGATTTCAGTATGGTTAAAAAAGGTGACGATTTAGAAATTAAAATGGGCTTATTTAATAAAAAGGAGATCAAAATACCATTAAGTAAAGTTCAGATCTTAGAGTTTCATTCTAATCCGTTGAGGAAATTATTAGGTTTCAAAACTGCTCAAATATTTCAAGCGCAGTCTACTAATAATAAACTAAGCCATGTATCTATTCCTGCATGTACGGTTGCACATCAAAGAGTTTTACAACACATACTATTTAAACAACCAGTCGAAGAAACAGAAATCGAGTTGCACTGTAATCCATGGTCTCATGCACGCCTACGTCTTTATGTTTTGTCTGTATTCTTTATACCTTCTATAGGCGCTGCAATTTATTTTGAGCAATACTTAGCTATCATTCCTTTGCTATTACTCATGACTTTATTGATATACACAGCATTTATGTACGGTAAAAAAAGCAAGATTATTATGGACGTTGATTTTGTCGTATTTAAAAAAGGGTGGCTCTTCCCTAAAACTATTATTTCACCTATTTTTAAAACACAAGCCGTTGAAAAATGGCGTAGTGTATTCTTAAAAGGTAGAAGAGAAGCTCATTTTAAACTACATACCGCTGCAGGTACACGAGGGTTGCGTTATTGCAAAGAAAGTCAATTAAGTATATTGATCAATAGCATCAACAACCTAGTAATTTCTAGTAAAAATAAATGGATGTAGTTATAAAAACTAAGATCTAGAATATGTTTTTTTACAATTCCGCTTTCGCGAAAGCGGAACACTAATCTCAATCATTATACATAGTAAGATGAGAAACCAGCTCTAATTTTAATCACTAGAAATTTTCACATTTATTAAACATTTGTATCTACCATTTTAAAGTACATTTGTGTCGTGCGCGATACAAATAATAAAATGTACAAAGAAGAACAATTAAAATTGAGCAGTCAGGTATGTTTCCCTATATACTCTGTATCTAGATTACTGACTAAGGCTTATAAACCTTACTTAGATACCATGGGTATTACTTATCCTCAGTATTTAGTATTGCTCGTTCTTTGGGAAAATGACGCTGTCACTGTTAATGAAATTACTAAAAAACTATACCTTAATACAAATACGGTATCGCCGCTTCTTAAAAGGATGGAAAAAGCTCACCTTATAGAACGTAATCGCTCTATAAGTGATGAACGTAGCGTGGTTATCCAGTTAACATCTCAAGGTAAGGAGCTTAAAAAAGTAGCAAGTCAGGTGCCTGACAAATTATTACAAGTATTACTTACCACAAACGTTAATCTACCTGATATCATGAATTTAAAAGATACTCTAGAAGAGTGGATTGAAGTTTTAAGAGAACAAAAAATTAAAGAAATTAAATAAAATATTATGGAATTATTAGAACGTCTACAGTGGAGATATGCTGCAAAAGCTATGAATGGTAAAACCGTACCACAGGACAAAATGGATAGAATTCTTGAAGCAGCTAGACTAGCAGCTACTTCTAGTGGTTTACAGCCATTTGAGATTTTTGTAGTTAAAAATCAAGAAGTAAAGGAAAAAATACGTCCTATTGCATGGAATCAGTCGGTGGTAACAGATTGTTCCCATTTATTAGTATTTGCTGCATGGGATAAGTATACAGAAGAGCGTATCAACTATATGTTTGACCTGGTTAATGAAGAGAGAGGTTTTAAAAACCAAGGTTGGGAAGATTACCGCCAGAAATTACTGGGTATTTATCCACAACAGGAAGAAGAGGTTAGTTTTAATCATGCGGCAAAACAAGCTTATATAGCCTTTACACATGCTATGATTGCCGCTGCATTTGAAGAAGTAGATGCCACACCTATGGAAGGTTTTGATGCAGACGCTGTAGATCAAATCTTAGGACTAAGAGAAAAAGGATTAAGAAGCACCGTTTTACTACCTATAGGTTACAGAAACGAGTCCGAAGACTGGTTAGTTAACCTTAAAAAGGTGAGAAAAAGCACAGAAAAATTAATTACCACGATAGATTAATTAGTTTTATTTTTTAAAAAATCTATCTATAGCTTATTACTATTAGAATATCATATTCCAGTAAGAATAAGAAAATCAACAGTATAAATAAAAAAAGAAAAGAAAATGAAAGTATTATTTGTTTTAACATCACACGATAAATTAGGAGATACAGGAAAGAAAACTGGTTTCTGGGTAGAAGAATTTGCAGGACCTTATTATACTTTAAAAGATAAAGGTGTGGACATAACCCTTGCAACACCTCATGGAGGACAAGCGCCTATAGATCCATCTAGTACATCACCAGATGCGGCAACAGAGTTTACAGAAAGATTTGATAAAGATGAACAGGCTCAGAAAATGATTCAGGCCACACATAAACTAACAGACGTTAATGCTGCAGATTATGACGCAGTATTTTATCCTGGTGGACACGGCCCATTATGGGATCTTGCAAACGATGCAAATTCTATAAATCTAATTGAGACTTTTAACAGTCAGGATAAACCAGTAGGATTTGTATGCCATGCACCTGCAGCACTTAAAAGTGTAAAGGGAACTGATGGTAAACCATTAGTTAAAGGTAGAAAAGTAACTGGATTTACAAATTCTGAAGAGGATGCGGTACAATTAACAAAAGTGGTACCTTTCTTAGTTGAAGATATGCTACAAGAAAACGGTGGTATTTATTCAAAAGGAGATGACTGGTCAGCGTATGCCTTACAAGACGGTAATTTAATTACGGGACAAAACCCTGCGTCTTCTGTACTAGTCGCAGAAAAATTATTTGCTGCGGTAAAATAATTCTAGTAGTTTAAATTTAAAAAGGGGCTTGTTTCTTTAAAGAAATAAGCCCCTTTTTTTAATCTTGAGTTCTTTAAAGGTCTATGTAGTAAACAGATTCTAGAAATAACTTATCAGCGATTTCTTCATTTTTACCGTCCTTTAATTCTTTAAGAACGCCTGCTATTTTAATTTGATGCTCTGGTAGTTTTTCAATTCCTTTTATATGAGCAATTAAGAAGGTTATATCAGACTCTTGATCTCTTATTTCATAAACATCATATCTATCCATAATAGGAATCATGGTAAACGTAGTCACCTTACCAGTCATTATAGGCATCATTATAAAACCGTTAAAATCATTTTTTGACTCCGTTAATTTGGGTACACCTGTAATGATGGCGTTTGCAGCTTTAATTCCTTTAGATCGCACCTGTGACGGTAAAAATTCTTGAGGCTTATACTTTAGATACGTTTTTTTCAGATTTTTATCTAGTTTAGAAATAACTTCTGCTTTTTGAATCTTATCGAGTTGTGCTAGTGACAACTCTAAAAAAAGCATCATTTGCTGTAGGTCGTTAAAAATGCCACCTACTTTTCCTACTTCGGCCTTAGAAACGATACCATCGCCTGCTGTAGTGAGTATGTTAAAAAATCGACCACCATTATCAAGTATAGAAATAGCATCCTTAATTGTTTTAAAGGGTTCTATCTTCTTCATAATACTTCTAATTTTATAAGTTAAAATGTACTACTTATTTTGAAAGTGTTAAATTTATTTCCTTTAAATTATAATAATTATTTCTACTTTTTTCTCTTAGAAATCACATTTGAAATAGTCATCGTTGTTAACAATGCTATGAAGGCCATAGTGCCTAAACCTCCACCAAATCCATTAAAGAATTTTGCTTTGTAGATGTAGATAATACTAAATAGAATTCCTGCAATAGCTAGACGCAAATAACTACCTTTAGAATGTGAATCAACCATACCTATAAAAGATGTTCCTATAAAAACTATAGGAATACTCTTTGATAAATATTCATTTAACACATGAGGAAATAGATAAAAAAATAAACCTACTATTAAAGCTAAAAGTGCAGATGCCCTTACCGCACCTTGTTTTAAATGTTCATTAACATAATAGGTGAATACAGAGCCTATTATACCTACCATAATAATGATTACATAATTCATATCAATACCTAATTTAATAAGTAAACAACTACCACACCTAAAAAGGCAACCGAACCTAACTTTCCGCCTAGACCTAAGAAAAGATTCTTAGAGAGCATGAAAAACACACCTGTAAGCATACCTGCTGTAACTATAAAACCTACAGATGGTGATATTTCTGCACTAGACATACCTACAAATGAACCGCAATAAATAGCTGCAGGTAATTTTTTTAAATAATCTGATTTTTTATTCATCATAGGTATAAACGATGCTATAGTTCCTGTAATTCCTGCTGCAAGAACACTACCTAAATTCCCATAATCATTAAGTGAATAACATATAAATGCACCTATGGGAACCCATATAGCCACAGATACCTTTTCATAAGAATGTTCTTCATGATGTAGATTCAAATATCGATAACCCCATAGGATAGTAACTGCCATAAGAAGGGTAAATGTAACTATTAGAAAATTATGAGACTCATAGTTATAATTTAAGGTCATCATTAAGAATATAACCTGCAATATTAACATAGTAATTACCATAAATAATCTAATCGCTTTGTGTTTCTTCATGAAGAATATATGGTTGATTTTTTCTACAAATTTAATAGAAAATAGGATCGATAAAATCTGATCTAAGACTTTATTATTTTTTAAAACACTTGTAATTACCAGAAAATAAATGAATGGGCTCCATAAAAAAAAATGTAAATATCTATTCAACGTAGGCTATAGTAGAGTATGGCTACTCATCAGGATAGAAACAGATCTCAAAAAACCAAATAACTATACTTAGTTCGTGTAAAAAGATTAATACCCTTCTCTTTTACGAGTTCGCTTTCGCGAAAGCGGAATTAAAGAAAGACATCTATCAAAAATAAAGACAGACAAGAATAATTCATAGCTGATTTGTGTTTATGCAAAACAGGTAGATTTAAAGCTTTGGCAAGGTAATTCTAAAGATCAAATACAAAACCTTTTAATGACAAGACTACTATCCGTAACAAATATCGGCGATTTAGGCGTAAACACTGGTTTACTGCCTATAAATGGTTACAGGAACCTGCAAAGCAGTATCCTAAAATGTTCGTACACTGGCAATATGGATGTATGCCATGACTTGCTAAGAACAGCCGTATGATGGGAGACTATCACGTACGGTTCTGTGAGAGGTTTAGGGGTAAGATTCCCCTTTACCTACTCGACTTTTAATCCAACCCAAAAGTCAGAGTTATTATTTTATTCGATTCTTTTTCGGTTAAGATTACACAAACTAAATATGTAAAAAAGTTTGGGTCAGTCAATTTTTCAGAATCCGTTTTTTCTGCATTGATATAATAAAAATTCCAGTTTGATAATTCAAATTTGTCCAAATTCGAAATGGCTAACTTAAAATTCTTTTTGAATATAGGTAAATCTTCGCCCCAATCTTCGTCTTTCCAATATTCCTGAAATTCGAAATTTAAGTCACTAAATTTCAATGTTTTGAAATCTGATATTTCAATTTTATTCAGAAGAATTGAGCCGTAGTAATCTGTTGACTCTTTTAATTCTTTCTTCATAGTTTTAATTGGACCAAATTCCTTTTCTTTTAAGATACCTTTCTCTAATAATTCTTTCAGTTCAGGGTTTTTCTCAGAACATTCAAAAATATTCACGCAATAGAATCCAAGTCCACTTTCATCAGATTTCCAGATATTTTGTTTTAGTTCTAAGTTCATTTTTAATTAAACACAACGTTAAATATAGAAAATCGTAGGGTTTACAAGCAATACACTACGATTTAACACAAGCTAAATATACTATTTTGTTTTTAAATTTCATTAAACACCAAATTTTATATTTAGCGACCTAACAAATACAAAACTAATATAAACCAAAGCGAACAACCCTATGTTTTTTATATAGTGTTAGCAATAGTTGTGTGTCCTGCGTTGCTTCGGGATACAATTTAGTAAAATAAATAAGGAGCAACAAAACTGTAATTGAG
>NZ_CANLXZ010000013.1 GCF_947495285.1 uncultured Nonlabens sp.
AAGCTTTACTAATTTCTTGTCAAATATAGTTGCAGGTCTTATTGCATATAGCTTCTTGCCTAAAAAACCTTCTATTAAATATCAAACTGTAAAGTCCAATCAATTGACTTTTTATTAATCGAACTCAGGTTTCTTATTTATTTTATATAGCTTTCATTCCTTTTTTAAGTAGGCAGTCTGTATTTTTCTTTTAATTTGATACACAGTATTTGATAGGTCTGATCTCCCTAGGTAAAATAACTTTGCTTCTTCCTTACAACTCATTTACTACAAGAGACTATTTAAAATAGAATTAATTCCTTAACTAAAAGTACTTAATGGGTGGGCTTATTATTCTTTTAAGATTGCTATACCTTACCTTTTTAAAGATTTAGTGTTGCTAGTCCATGGTATAACAACACCATCTGCCTCTAGATTGCAACTATGAATGTTTTTAAGTACTTGATGCTTCTTCATAGACTAAGTAGTTACTCACAAGTTATCTAGAAACTCTTTGTACATAAGATTTGTCGCGAGAACTCTATTAGTGTATGGATTTTCTGTAAGTTTCATGATGGCAAGTGGAGTAGATGTATATAATACTTAGAAGTCATTATTATTTTAATGTTGAAGATAGCTACAGCTCGCGTTAAATGTTTAAATACAGAATGCTACAAATGAGTGCTTTGTGATTTTATTCATGAATTTTATACTTGTTAAAAAGTAATCATATTTAATGATCTAAAAATACTTATTTCATAAAGGGAATCTCCATTTTTGTCCTAGATTTATACTTAACATCTAAATACACAACGATGAAATTTTTTATTGATACCGCAAACTTAGATCAAATAGCCGACGCTCAGGACATGGGAATTCTGGATGGAGTGACTACTAATCCTTCTCTTATGGCCAAAGAAGGAATAACTGGACAAGATAATATAATCCAACATTATAAAAAGATCTGTGAACTGGTAGATGGAGATGTCAGTGCAGAGGTTATTTCTACTAATTATGAGGGAATGGTTAAAGAAGGAGAAGCTCTTGCAGCTCTCAACGACCAGATAGTTGTAAAATTACCTATGATTAAAGACGGTGTAAAAGCCTGTAAGTACTTTACAGATAAAGGTATTAAAACTAACATGACTCTAGTTTTTAGTTCTGGACAGGCATTACTAGCAGCAAAAGCCGGCGCAACTTATGTATCACCATTTATAGGTAGACTAGACGATATTAGTACCGACGGTCTTAACCTAATTGCCGAAATTAGAATGATCTATGATAACTATGGTTTTGACACAGAAATTCTAGCAGCTTCAGTAAGGCATACTATGCACGTTATAGATTGTGCAAAATTAGGAGCAGACGTAATGACTGGACCACTTTCTTCCATAGAAGGCCTGTTAAAACACCCATTAACAGATATAGGTCTTGCAAAATTTCTAGAAGATTACAATAAAGGAAACGCTTAATCTTTCTTTATCTAGTTAAAGATAAAAAAGGTGCTTAGTAAATATTACTAAGCACCTTTTTTTACGTTTTGTGTAACCAGCTTATCTACTTAAATAGCCTAAAAGAGTAGTTTCTATCTTGTAATGAAATAAGTTAATATTAGGATCTAGAATAGTAAGTCCAGGGGCTATTACCATACTCCTATTATCATTTCTCAAAGCGAGTTGCTTACTTATAGACTGGCTATTTACCAGTTGAAATTCTGTTCCTATATGAAAACCGAATTGTTCTCGAGCATCTTTCCATACATCGCTCTCAGGATCATCTAGGTTAATACCTATAAATTTAATCTCTGGATACTTATTGCGCAATTCATTTACTTTTCTATGCACTCTTAAGGCATAAGATTCATTTTTATTAGACCAATAAAAAAGAACAGATAATCCATTTATGTTAGAAGACAGTTGTGTAATATTCTTTTGATCATCATAAATTTTAAAATCCGGTAACTTATTTCCAGGATCTAGATTCATATACGTTGCAGCTATCTTAGTAATTTCATTATTAAGTTGCTCATCTGTTGATATTTGAAGAAACTCGCCCACTAGATCATTAATTTCTCTTGCATTTTTTCTACTTTTAATAAAGTTTCTAGTCTCGATACCTGCAAATAAACCTTTTAATTTTTCATTAGTAAAAAGACTATCTATAACATGCAGTTTCTCCTTACGGTAATCATACCCTTCCCTGTCTACCGCCTCACCAGACCCATATTTACGAGCACAGTTATATAATGCAATATTAGAAACTAGAGATGTGACATACGGCCTATAAGCATAGTTGTTAAGTAATTTAGTATCGCATATTTCTAGATGCTGTCTGTAAGAATAAAAATTAGACGGTAAAACATCACTTTTTAAAATATCGCTTTTACCATAATGTGTAAAGGCATATCGTTCTAGAGTAGACCAAGAACTAAATTTGATAATCATCTCTGTGTTCTTCACAAAATAGGTTTGAAAACCGATTTTCTTTGCCGTTTTCTTTAATGCTTTGATTCTCTTTGCAGTCAGCTCATCAATCATTTTTTTAAAGTCACTAGGCTCGCGATGGTACTCACTCATTAGGTTTCTATTTGTTTGTTCAATTTCTAGAAATAAATTGATCAAATAGTTGTTCTCCTTTGCGGCAGCACCAGTATACGCAAGAGACTCATCAAATGCTTTTGTGTTTAATCTCAATCTTAAAGTATCCCCATATCCTATATATAAAGATTGATATTCCGTAGGATGTACAAAAGTGTATAACCCAGGCGTTATAGATTCATATTCCTTAAGAAATACCCCTTTATCATTTAATCTAATCGTGTCATTTATTCCAGAGTAATTTCTTAGAACGATAAAATCGGCGTTAGGATTTATAATCTTTCCAGTTAATACAATAGATGTATCACCACTATTTTCTTCTTCACAACCTATTAAAGCTGTGAGAGATACTGCTAGTAGAACGATGTAAAGAAATTTATAGTTTCGCTTTCGCGAAAGCGAGATATAATCAATCATAAAGGCACCATATAATAGAGATAGTCACAAAAAAAGACTTATTGATTTACATGACGCGTTAACGCACTGTTAAAATGATGTCAAAGAGTTCTTTTTAAACTCAATAGAATGAGTATTTTTGCAAATTCAAAAATCAATCTATGTTAACTGTTTCTAATTTATCGGTTCAATTCGGTAAGCGCGTATTATTTGATGAAGTAAATGCAAAATTTGGTGGTAGTAACTGCTACGGCATCATCGGAGCAAATGGTGCTGGAAAATCTACTTTTTTAAAAATTCTTACAGGAAAAATGGAGCCTACCAGCGGTCATGTAAGTCTAGAGGCAGGAAAAAGAATGTCTGTTCTAGAACAAGATCACAATGCCCATGATGAGGATACCGTACTAGAAACAGTACTTAAAGGTAACAAGCCTCTGTATAATTTAAAGACGCAAATAGATGCCCTTTATGCATATTATACAGATGAAAACGCTGAGAAAATAGGAGAGTTACAAGTTGCCTTTGAAGAAATGGATGGATGGAATGCAGACAGCTCTGCAGCATCATTACTTTCTAATCTGGGTATAGGTGAGGAATATCATTATACTCTTATGGGTGATATGGATAATAAGTTAAAGGTGCGTGTGCTTTTAACACAAGCGCTTTTTGGAACTCCAGACGTTCTAGTTATGGATGAGCCTACTAACGACCTGGATTATGAAACTATCTCATGGTTAGAGCATTTTCTTGCAAATTATGAAAATACAGTAATCGTAGTATCTCACGATAGGCACTTTTTAGATGCGGTATGTACAAATATAGCCGATATTGATTTCGGTAAAATTAACCAGTACTCTGGTAACTATACCTTCTGGTATGAGTCTTCTCAACTAGCAGCGAGACAGCGCCAGCAAGCAAATAAAAAGGCCGAAGAGAAGAAGAAAGAACTTCAAGAATTCATTGCTCGTTTTAGCGCAAACATGGCAAAGTCTAAACAAGCAACTTCTCGTAAGAAGATGATTGATAAACTAGATATATCTGAGATAAAACCATCTTCTAGACGTTATCCAGCTATTATTTTTGAAAGAGATCGCGAGGCAGGTGACCAAATCTTAAATGTTGAAAAACTAGCAGGATCTGTAGATGGTGAAGTGCTTTTTAAAGATGTAGATATTAACCTGGCCAAAGGTGATAAAGTTGTTTTATTCTCTAAAGACAGTCGTGCCACCTCTTTATTTTATGATATCATAAACGATCGCGCTACTGCAGACGCTGGTAAATTTGCCTGGGGTGTTACCACAGTGCAAAGTTATTTACCAGTTGATAATTCTGAGTTTTTTGATGTAGATCTGGATCTTGTAGACTGGTTAAGACAGTATGCACAGACTGAAGAAGAGAGAGAAGAAGTACACATAAGAGGTTTCTTAGGTAAGATGATTTTTTCTGGAGAAGAAGCTCTTAAGAGTGCACGTGTACTTTCTGGAGGTGAGAAAGTACGTTGTATGTTATCTCGCATGATGATGAAAAGAGCAAACGTTCTTGTAGTAGATGAGCCTACTAACCACCTGGACCTAGAATCTATACAAGCGTTAAACAACAGTTTAAAAAACTTTAAAGGTACCGTGTTGCTTACCACGCATGATCATGAGTTTGCTCAGACAGTAGGTAATCGAGTGATAGAGTTAACGCCTAAAGGAGTTATAGATCGCTACACCACTTTTGAAGAGTATATGGACGATAAGAAAATTAAGGAACTGAGAGATAAGATGTATTCTTAGCCTTTATTTTATAAAGAAGAGTAAAAAAAATGCGGGCAAAGCCCGCATTTTTTTTGCTTTATAGATAAATTAAGATAATTAGTATTTAATCTCACAATTTCAGGATCACTTAATTGCGTTGTCTTAATAACTAGGCATCATCTTTGTTCATTGTCTATCGAGTATTTATTAAATTTGTAAAATACCAGAGGTTATGGGAATTATAGGTCGCAGAAAGAATAAGAAATACGATTATGAACCACGTTACTATAAAAATAGTACCGGCGGTAAACCCTTTGAGATCAAACATAAGTTTGATGATCAACGTTCTACAGTACAAAATGTGGGGCTCAAGGGAAAATTCGGTAATGCGATACAAGATTTAAAACAAGGAGCAGATGTGCTAGTTAAGAGAAGACTCTTAATTATTATTTCTATTCTTGTTCTCATTTTTCTCTGGATCATTGACTTTGATTTATCCATCTTTAGATTCTAATTGACTTCATGTCAGACATTATAAAATTATTACCAGATCACGTTGCAAATCAAATCGCTGCTGGAGAAGTAGTGCAACGACCTGCCAGTGTGGTAAAAGAGTTGCTAGAAAATGCTATAGACGCTGGAGCAACACAAATCCAGATGATCATAAAAGACGCTGGTAAAACATTAATACAAGTTATTGATAACGGTAAAGGTATGAGCATGACAGATGCTCGTATGGCTTTTGAACGTCATGCAACATCAAAAATCTCTACTGCCGATGATCTTTTTAATCTCCATACCAAAGGTTTTAGAGGTGAGGCACTAGCCTCTGTTGCTGCTATTGCACAAATTTCTGTAAAATCTAAAAGAGAAGAAGACGATCTAGGAACTTTGTTAGAAATAGAAGCAAGTAAAATCACAAAGCAAGAGCCCGTTGTTACTTCTAAAGGTACGATGATAAGTGTACGTAATTTATTTTACAATGTACCAGCAAGAAGGAAATTTCTTAAATCTGACCAGGTAGAATTGCGCAATATCACAGACGAGTTCCATCGTGTGGCAATGGTCCACCCAGAAGTAGCAATAAGTTTTACACATAACGATACCTCACTTTTTAATCTTGTTAAGAGTACGTACAGACAGCGTATAGTAGGTATTATGGGAGCAAAAACTAATGAAAAATTAGTTCCTGTAGAAGAAGAAACAGAATTGATGTCTATAAGGGGTTTTATAGGTAAACCAGAATTTGCTAGAAAAACTCGTGGATTGCAATACTTCTTTGTAAACAATAGATTTATAAAACATAATTATTTAAATCACGCCGTAGCAAGTGCCTTTGAAGGATTGTTAAAGGATAAATCAAATCCGTCGTACTTTCTTTATTTAACTGTACCGACTGATAGTGTTGATATAAATATTCATCCTACAAAAACAGAAGTAAAATTTGATGACGAGCATAGCTTATACGCTATCCTTAGAGCAAGTGTAAAACATGCGTTGGGTCAGTTTTCTGTAAATTCTATTGATTTTCAACAAGAGAAACAATACGAAGTGCCTTATGATGTGGCAAAAAATGGCTATACACAAGCGCCTAAGATAGAGGTAGATCCAGATTTTAATCCTTTTCAACAAGATTCAAAACCATCAAAATCATACCAGGCGCCTTCGTTTCAAAAACCACCGTCTCAACCATGGGAATCGCTTTATGCAGGTATAGAAGAGACCACGCAATTAATTGATGAAACGCATACAGAAGAGTCTACTTCTTCTATGTTTCAACAACACGAGGTCGAGCAGCGCAATATTTTTCAATTACAACGCAAGTTTATAATCAGTACTTTAAAAAGTGGACTGTTAGTTATTAATCAGCAAAGAGCGCATGAGCGCATTCTTTATGAAAAACTATTGAGACAGCTTACCGTGCAAAATGGAGTAAGCCAGCAATTGCTTTTTCCTATCAAGATTAATTTACCTGTAGAAGAGGTTGCGATACTTATTGCTTTACAAGAAGAGTTAGAACATACTGGGTTTTTATTTAAAAGTCTAGAGAATAATGTGGTAGAGATAGAGGGCTTGCCACTAGAATTAAAAGAAAAAGATGTGCCTGGCGTGCTAGAAGCCGTTATTGCAAAAGAACAACACGATTTACCAGAAAACACCTATTCTCCAGCAGACAGACTAGCGCAAACCATGGCGACCAGCATGTCTATTAAAACAGGTGAGGTGTTGAACAGCGAGGCGATGGAGAATCTGGTGGATGAATTATTTGCATGTAAAGAACCAGAGGTCACCTTTTCAGGAAAGAAAATATTTATAAATCTATCTGGCGATAGTCTTAATTCAAAATTTAACTAAAGATGTTTAATTTCAATTTATCACCTATGGTTAAGAATCTCCTCATTTTAAATGTGGTGATTTATATAGGATTTATGTTTATTCTTAATGCAGAGCCTTTGTTTAACACCTTTGCGTTATGGCCTTATCAGAATCCTAATTTTAGAATATGGCAGCCGTTTACTCATATGTTTATGCACAGTCAGTATGACTTTACACATATCTTGTACAACATGCTCGCACTTGTTTTTTTAGGTCCTGCAATTGAAAGATGGATGGATTCTAACCGGTTTCTTTTCTTTTATTTAGCTTGTGGTATCGGTGCTTTTATTACAGTAGCTGCGGTAAATTACTATAACTTCACCTTTGATAATGCTTATTTCATGGCGACAGATTACAATGTGCCTTCTGTAGGTGCTAGTGGTGCTATTTATGGTATTCTAGCTGCTTATTTATGGTTGTTTCCAGAGAGATCATTGACTTTATTTCCAATTCCTATTCCTATAAAAGTTAAATATTTGATAGGATTCTATATGATCAAAGAATTACTTGCTACATTAGGCTTTATTACATCCACTCCTAATGTGGCACATCTAGCTCATATAGGTGGTGCTATTTTTGGTTTTATCATGATATGGTACTGGAAGAAAAACGACATGGATAAATATAGAATCTATTAAATATGAATGGTTGGGATCAGTTTAAAGTAAAATATGCCGCATTTGATATAAGTGGTAAGTTAATTACCGTTTTATTTTTAACCACTATTATTGGTTGGTTTTTATATTATACTTATTTACCTGCTTATTTACAATTTGTTTTACCTAGCGGTTTTTCAGCTGCATTATTACAGCCGTGGAGCTGGATTACTTATGGTTTAATTCATGATGGTTTATGGCACTTTATAGGGAATGCGTTAGGTATTTATATTGCAGGTAGGTACATTTTAAATATCTTTAAAGCGAGACAGTTTTTAACCCTATTCTTTTTAGGTGTTTTTGCTGGTGCATTATCATTTATACTAGCATCTGGATTATTTCCTACTTTTTTTAGATCTCCTGGTTTAATAGGTGCAAGTGCTGGTGTTTTTGCATTAATTTTATTTTCATGTGCTTATTTCCCAGAGTCTGAGTATAGATTGATATTTTTAAATATTAAATTGAAATACGTTGCATATTTCCTTCTTGCAACTAATATAGTAATGGTTGCATTCCAAATAAATACTGGTGGCAGTCTGGGGCATCTAGCTGGTGCTGCGGTAGGTTATTTTGCTGCTGTACGCATGAAAGAAGGAGATGATATTCTAGAGAGTTTTGCTAGAATAGGGGACTTCTTTATAAACCTTTTTAAACCCAGCGTTAAGAAATCTAAGTCAGAGCACAAGGCAAAAATGAAAACAGTTTATAAAGGGAAAACAGCATCTTCAAAAACAGCTAGTACAGTAAAATCTACAGATCAGAAAAAGGTAGATGCTATTCTTGATAAGATCTCGGCGAGCGGTTATGAGTCTTTATCAAAAGCAGAAAAAGATTACCTGTTTAAAGCAGGAAAAGACTAGTTTATTTCTTTTAGTTGGATAGTAGTTCCGCTTTCGCGAAAGCGGAATAATTAAATCACTTATTTATAATTTCACTTTTAGAGTAAGGCGATGGTAGTTTTATTTTAAAGGCAACGGCCAGCACTCGCGTTAGTATTACAGTCACCGCAGATGTTGTAAATACGATATTGTTAGGTAAATTAAATTCTAAAAGTATAAAGTAAACAATGCCACCTACTATGCAAGCAGTTGCATAAATGTTTTTTCTAAAAAGAACAGGGATTTCATTAATTAAAATATCTCTGAGCACACCACCAAAACAAGCAGTGATACATCCTATAATAATACAGATTAATTGATGTAAACCAGCGGCTAGTCCCATTTCTAGACCTACCACTGTATAAAGACCTATGCCTATGGCGTCAAATAAAAAGAGAGTTTTACGCAGTTTTGCTAGTTGTGCCCTAAAAATAAAAGTGATGACCACACAAGCTAGTATGGTGTAGATTAAGTTCATGTTGCGCATCCACGAGATGGGTTGCACGCCTATAAGAATATCTCTTAAAGTACCACCACCAGCGGCTGTAACAAAAGCTATAATGACTATCCCAAATGGATCTAGTTTTTTAGAAAATGCAGCGAGTGCACCAGAAATGGCAAAGGCAATAGTCCCTAAAAAATCAATAATTTCTATAAAATTCATCGTCCTTGTGTTAGGTAAGTATAGTCCTTGAGTACTGTGCGTATGAAGACTCCATCTCTCAAATCTGAATTGATATTTAAAAGAGATTCTACTTTTATGCGCAATTCTCTAAGAGTCATATAATCACGACTTTCTCCAGCAAGGCGGTAAATGTCTTTTATTTCATTAACATCTGCATCTGTTAATAGATAAGCATTTTGAAATTGTGCCTGATAATTAGGGTCTAGATCTTCTAGAATCGTATGAGATATTTTTGTGCTTTTTTTTGTATTGATGACTATGGTTTTTGCAGCGAGATCACCTAAACGTTGTTTTTTTTCTGAAAATAGAATAGAAACTACACCTACAGTACCAAAAAAGATTATAATATCTACCAGTCTGAATATCCATCGCACTAAATAATCTGATAATCGGGCAGGTGATCCATCTTCTCTTACTACTTTAATACCCATAATAAATTTACCTACGGTACGTCCATTAAAGATAAGATGCATGAATAGAGAGTAACAAAATATAGGTAGCATAGAAAGTTCTTGAATCCCTAAGGTATTATTATCGTCTAATAATCCTACCGCTCTATATATAGTAAGAGACATGGTAATCAAATATATAGCAAATATGACTAGGTCTAATAAGAAAGCGAGCATGCGTTTACCAACACCGGCAAATTCATATTCTATGTTTACATTTTGTGCTGTGTTAATTGCAGTATTTGACATACAGTTGTAAGTTTATATCTTTATAAAAAAAAGAGCCCATGCGTGAAGCTGCTTTTGTGAAGCAAAATAAGGAAAAATGGATAGCTTTTGAAAGAGCACTGGATGCTAATGTGAAAATTAATCCAGATCACCTGTCTGATTTATATATTCATCTTACTAATGACCTCTCTTATGCACAAACATATTATGAGGGTTCTAATACATTAAAGTATTTAAATTCTCTTGCTAGTCAGGCGCATCAAAAGATTTATGTCAATAAGAAGGAAAGTAAAAATAGTATAGTAGAGTTCTTTAAAACCGATTTTCCATTATTTTTCTCGGGATACCAAAAAGAATTTCTTTATGCCATTCTTGCATTTTTTGTTGCGATATTTATAGGTACCATAAGCACTTTGTATGACGACAGCTTTGTTAGATTAATACTAGGTGATAATTATGTAAACATGACACTTGAAAACATAGCAAATGGTAATCCTACAGCTGTTTATCAAGATAGTGGGCAAGGAGGTATGTTTCTAGGTATTACGATCAATAATATAAGAGTAGGTATGATGTGTTTTGCCTTCGGTCTACTTACCTCTATAGGCTCGCTATATATTATTTTTAATAATGGTATTATGGTAGGAGCATTTTTTACCATGTTTTATAGAGAAGGTGTTACCATAGAAGCATGGCGTGTTATCATGTTACATGGTACGGTAGAGCTTTCTATAATAGTAGTATGTGGTGCGGCAGGAATTATATTAGGTAATGGTATTTTATTTCCTGGAACATATCAACGTAAATATTCTTTTATAAAAAGTGCCAAAGCAGGTTTAAAAGTCATGGTGAGTACCATACCTTTATTTATACTTGCAGGTTTTATAGAGGGATTCATTACCAGATATGCTTTTATGCCAGCTCTTTTAAACTGGATTATTGTGATAGCAAGCGCTGCGTTAATTATATGGTATTACGGGATTTATCCTAGAATAATAAAGAACAGACATGAACAATTATATAGAGCCTCGATTACGTAGGGATTTTAGTGGTGTTATCACTGCTTATTTTGATTTTTTAAAAGGCGATCATAAAAATTTATTTAAGGTATTTCTTGCTTATAATTTTATTTTTATAATTATTCTTTTTATAACTAATTATATAGCAAACTCAGGACTATCTAGTGTTGTTGCCTTAGCAAACGGTACTTACATGGATCAGGCTATGAATGGAGCTTTAGAGACCAGTTATATAGCGAGCGGTATAGGTGTAGTAATTAATGTTTTAGTTACTTTGTTAAACGCCTCGTTAGCAGGTGTGTATTTAAGACTTTATGAAAGAGATAGAGAAGGTAATCCTAATTACAAAGAAGTATTTCATTATGCCAAAAAGAAATTAGGAGGTATGTTTCTCATTGTTTTAATAGGTGGTATTGCAGTTATACCAGTAATGATAGTAGGTGTAATCGCTGCTATCATACCTATTCTAGGAATCTTTGTTTTATTGCTTATCCTTATTACATATGCTACCTGGGTAGGATTGAGCATGTTTGCATTTGCTTATGATGAGCACATGGATGCCGTTGCTGCACTAGGTAAAGGTTGGGAAATGCTTTTTTCTAAATTCTGGAAAGCTGTAGGTGTCTCTTTTGTGACTTCCATTCTTATTTATTTAGCATCTACACTTTTTCAATTGTTACCTGTTTTAATAGTTGCCTTTTATGGTTATAACAGTGCAGAGGATAATGTAGAACTAGAAAGCAATATTTTTATAAAAGCGGTAGAGTTTTTCTTCTATGCTATAAATAGCATCCTTAGTTCCTTAACCTTTTTTCTTATCATGTTAGTCATGGGGTATTTATATTTTAACCTACATGAGACGAAGTATAATGTGTTTTTAAAGAACCGTATTGCAAAATTAGGTGTGAAAGATGAGGAGTAAAACCTATCTATTACATATATACTTTTGGATTCTTTTCTCTTATGTAGGAAATGCCCAGATACTAGAGAATGTGATTCAGGATATTGAAGAACAGCCTGTAGAGATAGTAGATACATTAAATAGAAAATATGACACTCGAGAATTAACGGTACGCAAGATCGATAAGGATCTTAAAGAAGAATATTCTGGTGGCGAGTTTAATTATGAACGCACCACGGCAACGAGTCAGAATTTATTTGCAAGATTCTTCAGTTGGATGATGGATGGATTACAAAGAGTTTTTGGATTTCAACTATCGCCATTAACCATAAAAATCCTTACCTATCTATTTTATTTTATCGTAGGTGCTGCGGTTATTTTCATGATAGTAAGACTAGTAGGTAATGAGAGTGCGTCAAAATTATTCAGTAAAACAGCAAAGAAATCGAGTAATGTAGAAATAGCAGATACTCATATTGAAGAAATAGATTTTATTACATTAATAGAAAATAGCGAGCGAGAAGGTAGTTATAGAAATGCGATACGTTATCAATACCTATCACTTTTAAAAAGCTTGAGCGCAAAAAAGTTAATCGATTGGGATTTTCAAAAAACCAATTCTGATTACCAACACGAACTTAAAAATCCAGAAACTAGAGAAAACTTTAAAAAAGTATCTTACCTATACGATCATGTTTGGTATGGAGAGTTTCCTATTGATGAGCAAACGTATAGAGAGGCAGTAACCGAGTTTGAAACTCTTAAAAACAGAGCTGCATAATGGATAAGAAATCAAAAATATACCTCTATATCATATTCGGTGTGGTAGCTCTGTTATTATTCTTAGAATTAATAACCCCACAGCCCTTAAGCTGGGAAGAGAGTTACACCAGTGGAGATAAAATCCCTTTTGGCGCGTACATTCTGTACGATCAACTAGATGATTTATTTGAAGAAGGTGTAGAGAGTATTAAAATAGATCCAGTCTCTTTTTTAAAAGAGCATGAAGATGTAGAAAATGCAAACTATATCTTTATAAATAATTACTTAGGTTTTGATAGAACAGAGCTGAGATATTTAACAGAATTTGCAGAGCGTGGTAATAAAGTTTTTATTTCTTCAGAAAGTGTTACCGGTGCATTAGGAGACTCTCTTAATGTAGACTCAAATCGTTTTTATAGCTATTATGAGCAGGATACGGTAAGGGTACGTTTAAATAATCCTGTATTTGAAAACCGCAGCTATATCTATAAAAAAGGGAGCAGTTATCGCCATTTTACCAGTTATGATACCACGAGAACAACCGTTCTAGGAGAGGTTTTACCTTTTGAACCAGTAAAAGGTTATCTTAAAAATATTTTGGGAGAAGACTTTGGGGATCAACCAGATTCTACTCAATCTATTATAGAAAAAGCCATTGAAAAATCTAAATCTAGACAGGTGCCACAAGCAAATTTTATAGAACTTAAAGTAGGTGATGGTGCTATCTATTACCACCTTAATCCTATAGCTTTTACTAACTATTACATGCTAGAAGAAGGTAAAAAGCAGTATGTTACCGAGGTGTTTTCTTACCTTAATGATGGACCAGTTTACTTTGATGATTATGGAAAATCAGGTAAGAGAGTTGTAGCGTCTCCTATGCGATTTATACTCACTAATGGGGCTTTAAAATGGGCCTGGTATATCACACTAGGTGCTATTTTATTATATTTTATTTTTAAAGCAAAAAGAGAACAACGTGCTATACCAGTCGTTAAACCACTTGTAAATAGTACGGTAGAGTTTACTAAAACTATAGGTAATTTGTATTATCAAAGTGGTGATGTATCTGGAATTATTAATAAAAAAATCAATTTTTTCTTAGAAAAATTAAGAACTAAATACTTTGTAAACACACAACAACTGGACGATGTTTTTATAAAACGACTGGCAGTAAAAGCAGGTGTTTCACAAGACCAGACACAAGAAATTATAGAATACATTAATCACTTGCGCAGTAAACCGGTGCATAGTGAGCATGAATTAAAACAACTCAATAAAAGGATAGACGCCTTTTTCAAAGAATAAGAAATGGAAGACACTAATAACCACTCACAGATTCCTCAAGATAATAACCCTAGCCAGCAACCACAGCAGCCTGCGCAAGAGCAATATGTTCATAAGGGTGAAGATGTTAATGATGGTAACGCTTTCGCGAAAGCGGAACAACCACCATCCATTCCAGATCTACAAGAGCCTCAAATACAAGATCCAGCAACGTCATTAGAATTTAAAAACAGACTGGACTTAAATCATCTAAGTGCGGCAGTTTATAAAATTAAAGCAGAATTGCGCAAAGTGATTGTGGGACAAGAAGAAATGATCGATTTATTAATAGTTTCTATTCTTGCAAATGGTCATTCTTTAATAGAAGGTGTGCCTGGTGTTGCAAAAACGGTAACAGCAAAGTTGCTAGCAAAAACCATGCAGGTAGAATTCTCGCGTATACAGTTTACGCCAGATTTAATGCCGTCAGATATTTTAGGAACTTCAGTTTTTTCTATGAAAAACAATGAGTTTGAATTTAAACCTGGTCCTATTTTTTCTAATATCATTTTAATTGATGAGATCAACAGAGCACCTGCAAAAACACAAGCTGCATTATTTGAAGCAATGGCAGAGCGTCAGGTAACTATCGATGGTAAAGAATACCAGCTCAACGCACCGTTTCTAGTATTTGCAACACAAAACCCTGTAGAGCAAGAAGGTACTTATAGACTGCCAGAGGCACAATTAGACCGTTTCTTATTTAAGATTAACGTGGGTTATCCTAATCTAGAAGAAGAAATACAGATTTTAACAGATCATCACGCACGTAAAAATGTAAACGCAGAGTCTTCTGTAAATGGTATACTGTCTGCCAGCGAAATTGAAAAATATCAAAGAACAGTTAAGGAAATCGTTATAGAAAATAACCTTATAAAGTACATCGCAAAGATTATATTAGACACGCGTAATAATCCTAATTTATACCTAGGAGCATCACCTCGTGCATCTATTGCGATTATGAATGGTTCTAAGGCCTATGCGGCTATCATGGGACGTGATTTTGTAACGCCAGATGATATTAAGTACATCGCAACTGCAGTAATGCGTCATAGAATTATATTAACCCCAGAGAGAGAAATGGAAGGCTTAACAGCAGATAGAGCTGTAGTACAAATATTAGAAAACATAGAGATCCCTAGGTAGTGAAGAAATTTTTTAAAAGCCTCTTTTTGCAAAAACGCTTCTTTATAGCGCTAGGTAGTCTAGTGGTGCTATTTGTGTTTGCGTTCTTTTTTGAACGATTGATAGATTACCTTAAAATAGGTTTATTTGTACTGATAGGGTTGCTTTTAATAGATATCTTATTATTATATAGAACTAAAGATGCTTTAAAAGCAAGCCGAGTCTTGCCAGATAAGTTGTCTAATGGTGATAAAAACCCTGTAGAGATTTTAATTACAAACCAATACAACACTAAGGTTTTTCTAAACATTATAGACGAGTTACCTGTGCAGTTTCAAGAACGTGATTTTAGAATCATAGACCAGGTAGAGGCAGGTAAGTCTAAGACGTTTTCTTATACCGTACGTCCTACAGAAAGAGGTGAGTATCATTATGGTGGCTTACAGGTATTTGTAGGTAGTCCATTAGGTCTAGCGCAACGCAAGTTTTCTTTTAATAAAAATGCAATGGTGCCTAACTATCCATCATTCTTGCAGTTGCGCAAGTATGAATTAATGGCATTTACTAACAAGCTCAGAGATTTTGGGCTTAAAAAAATAAGAAGAATAGGGCATACCATGGAATTTGAACAGATTAAAGATTATGTTCAAGGAGATGATGTGCGCAATATTAACTGGAAGGCTAGTGCAAAACGCAACCAGTTAATGATCAATCAATTTCAGGATGAAAAGTCACAACCAGTATATTCTGTAATAGATAAAGGTCGTGTCATGAAAATGCCTTTTGAAGAATTAAAGTTAATCGATTATGCAATTAATGCTACACTTGTTATTTCAAATATTGCCTTAAAAAAAGGCGATAAGGCAGGTATGTTTAGTTATTCAGATAAGTTATCTAATCAGGTCATGGCGCAAAAAAGAGCCTCTCAAATGAATTTAATTCTAGAGACGCTTTACAACCTCGATACTGATTTTAAGGAAAGTGATTTCGGTAGACTTTATATAGATATTAAACGTACGATCACGCAACGTAGTTTATTGCTTTTATATACTAATTTTGAAACTATGGATGCGTTACATAGGCAACTTCCATACTTACAGGCTATTGCAAAGAATCATTTATTAGTGGTTATATTTTTTGATAATACAGAATTAAAAGAAATGGTAAAAAGGCCTGCTATTTCTACACATGAGATTTATCAAAAAACTATTGCTGAGAAGTTTATTTATGAAAAACGTTTAATCGTTAATGAATTAAATAAATATGGTATTCAAACCATACTTACCGAGCCTCAAAACCTGACGGTAAACACGATTAATAAATACCTAGAAATCAAAGCACGTGGCTTATTATAAGAAGAAAAAGAAGATAGAAGGCTCTAGGAATTAACTAAATTTTTTAAGTTGATACGGTAACTTAAAAATGGACTACAGTGAAAAGATAGGGTTATGAAGATAAGTGCTAGAAAAGCTGCTATTCCTATAAGATTAGAAATCAAGGGCAACAATTAAATATGTTTTCTGTGTACAAAATTACTGTCTTCAACGGAAATTATTTTAATGCATTTCTAGATGAGATCGCAACAATTTAATCTCCTCTTTTATTTTTAAAGCCATTTGATTCAATTGATCGCTGTAGTTTCTGTCATTTATACCAGCTTCAAATGCTTGTTTCATTAAGCAACTGTACCTTTTTTCTAACCGACGTAAATCAGTTAAATCATTCTCATAAGAATTAAAATCCTTTTTCATTTTCACACTTTTATAGAGTGCGAATTTAAAAGAGTTTTAAAGTTTTTTATCTAGTAAACTGTTAATATTCAGTTGATTTAGGTTAAATTAATATTAAAGAAATCACCTGTATTTTATAGTAAAGATGGATGTTATAGTCTGTCTGAGAATAAATTATTTTATAAACAAAAAGCTAGGAATGTAAACATCCATAGCTTTTACCCCTTAAATATGTCCATATGGACATCTATAAGACTCTTAAGACGCAAATAGGTTGCGTGAAAAAATGATTAATTAATCCTGTAAAGCAAAAACTTTAACTAAAAGATCTGTACTTCTTGAACTTACGTTCTCACGTATTTGTATTTCTTCTTGAGCAATTACTTTAAAAACACCTTCTAGTGCTTTTTGAGTAACATAATCTGTTAGATCTGGGTTAACACTACTAGTAAAAGGAATCGTGTTATATTTAGTAATAGCATTGCTCCATAAATCTGTAGCACCCACTTTACCAAGACTGTTTTGAATAACTGGAGAAAATTTAGTGTAAAGTTCTTCTTGTGTTCTACCTTCTAGATATGCAGTGGCAGCTCTTTGGTCACCTAAAAGAATATTTTTTGCATCATTAAAAGTAATGTCCTTAACAGCGTTAACAAAAATAGGTAAAGCCTCTTTTGTAGCATCTTCGGCAGCGCGATTTAATAATTTAAGACCTTCGTCAGCAACACTACTTAACCCTATTTTTCTAAGACCATTATCTACTTTTTGAAGTTCCTCTGGTAAAAGAATCTTGACAAGATCGTTTTTATAAAATCCATTTGTACTCATTAATTTAGTCACTTCTTTATCAATTCCTTGATCAAGTGCTTGTCTTAGACCGTTGCCTATATCTAGATTAGATAAGCCACCTCCAGAAGATGGAATTTGACTTGCTATTTCTTGTAAACTACCACAACCGTTTATCATTATAGTAGTAAGAAAAATAAAAATTACTTTGTTCATGATGTGTCTTTTTTTCAAATATAAACTATTTACTTTTTTAAAATAATGTTGTTCAAGAATTAAGAATGGTCTGATACTTGATAAAGCATGGAAATTAAAACTAACTTATGAAAAAAATTCTTGTACTACCTATATTATGCCTTTTACTTTACAGTTGTAGCAGTAAGAGTCAACTTGCAAAAAACATTACCTCTAGACCAGTTCCATTATCTGCGTCTTTACTTACTGGACTTTATGAAAATAGAATACCTGGTGATAATGAAAATAGTTTATGGAATGATTTCTGTTTTCATTATCCTAATAAAACTCACGATATCACTGAAGGGAATCAAGTATTTATTCATCAAGTAAATGATACATTAATAAATTTAGAACTATATCAGTTCGGAAGGTTGTTAGACTCTTTCAGCCTAAAAGGAAAGTCGAATAAACATTATTTTTCTATTAAAGAAGGTACTAATTTTTCTACCATTGTTGTGGTATCCTCTTCGGTCGATAAGCGTACTATTATAGGTAACGATGTAAATGCAGATTTATTAATCGCTCAAAAAGGTTCTAGAAGGACTTTTATGTTAACAGATGAAATAGATTATAAGGATGATGGAATTATAGTGGGAACATATAGGAGACTAGCCGATACGCGACCTGCCAAAACATCTTTTCAATAAAAGTGTAAATTAAAAAAAGCAGGAATAATATACAATATACATTCCTGCTTTTTTTAACTAATAAGAAAAGGTTTTATTTATCAATAGAACCCATAACTTTTTGTGCAAAAGTATTTGCAGCCTCTATACCACTCATTCCTTGAGCAACATTGTTATGTACCTCAAGAGCACCGCATATGTTGGTTATTAATTCTCCTACTACATCCATTTCATCTTCAGTAACAGATCTATGTTCAGAAAAACTCTCTAATACTTCTAGAGTAGCTTCTAGCGACTCTGGAGTACTGTTTTTTTGCAGGTGTCTAATTACTGGTAACTTCATTTACTAAATCTTTAAGGTTCTCAAATTTATTAGTCTGTACCTGGTTTACAAAAGCTCCATTTTTAAAAGTAGCAAATGTAGGTAAGTTATCTACGGTAGCCATTTTACGAGATTCAGGAAACTTTTCAGCATCAGCTAGAATAAACACAGTATTCTCATTCTCACCAGCTAGTTTTTTAAATTTAGGTTTCATTACACGGCAGTTACCGCACCATGACGCCATATATTGTACGACTACAGTATCATTTCCCGTAATGATTTCCTGTAGATTATCTTGATCTAATGTTTGCATAATAATATTTTTAAAAGAATGGAGAAAGTAGATCGATTTACTTTCTCCATTAATAAGTGACTTCTTACTTAGTTTTTAGAAAGATACTCAGCAGTAGCGTTACGGTTTGCACCCATAGCATCTTTACCTTCTTCCCAGTTTGCAGGACATACTTCACCATTTTTTTGTACGTGAGTATATGCGTCTATCATTCTTAAGAATTCGTTTACATTTCTACCTACAGGCATGTGGTTAACACCTTCATGAAATACAGTACCTTCTTCATCGATAAGGTAAGTAGCTCTATAAGTAACGTTATCACCTACAAGAACACTGTCATCGATATCTTCATTGTATTCTACCTCTACATCTAGAATATCTAGAGTACCAGATAGATTACGGTTAGAATCTGCAAGAATGTCATAAGTAACACCTTCTATACCACCATTATCTTTAGGAGTGTTTAACCATGCAAAGTGTACCTCTGGAGTATCACAAGAAGCACCTATAACAATAGTGTTTCTTTTTTCAAATTCACCTAGCGCTTCTTGAAAAGCGTGTAATTCTGTTGGACATACAAATGTGAAATCCTTTGGGTACCAAAATAAAAGTACTTTCTTACCTTTATTTTTAGCCTCTTCAAATACATTTAATTTGAATGTATCTCCCATTTCATTCATTGCATCCACATCTAGATTTGGAAATTGTTTGCCTACTATAGCCATGATTTAATATTTAAAAATTAGTCTGTTTTTTTAGGTTGCAAATGTAGTTTCCGCTTTCGCGAAAGCGGAATAATTTCCATCTCATTAACAAATGTCATTATAGATTTTGATTATTAAACAAACAAACTTGGATAACTTATCGTGATAGCATGTGATTTTTTAGATAATCATGATTCTATTAATGGATTATTTTACAAATTTTCAAAAACTTATTAAGCACTATGCAGGTTGATTTCTACCAGACTGTGGCTTACCAAAAAGAACAAGAGAGTTATGTCATGACCGTTGGCGATAAGGCTTCTAACAGTTAAGGCTATGGCTGGAGTTTTATAAAAGGTATTGTGCTAATTATTTTAACTATTTGGCCTTTGTTTATATGGTTACCGTTGGTGATTTATGGGCTGAAGTGGGTGAAGAGAAAAAGTAATTGCGGTATGATAAAATCATAAACTTCTCTAATTTATATTTTGAATTAGAGAGGTTTTAATCTTGTTTGGTTATAAATTTTATTGGATAGTTCGATAATAATATTTTACTAAAAAACCTCAAATCATTAATTCTTATTCCTCTGGTTTTATCTCATTCAACTCCACATTTTTACTCGCTGCATATTGATAACCGCTTTCCCACCATTGTTTCATCTTTTGTTTTTTAAAGACCAGTGAATTTGTGGTTAACACGGTAGGAGTATAGTATAGGTTGATAATAGCATCGTTTTTATTAGCTACATATTTACCTATGGTTATGTTTTGTTTTTCTATGCGGTCCATCATAAAACCATGTAGATTAGAGAGTAGGGAGAATACATTTTTAGATGGTAAGTTATTATAATAAGCCACTTCAGTCTCTAGAATAATTACATCTACCTCTGTAGCACCGCGATCTATTGCTTCTTTAATAGGCACCATACTACCAAAACCACCGTCAGCGTACTCACAGCCGTTTTTTCTAACTAGACTCATAAAAGGGATGTAATTGCAAGAAATCCATATCCAGTCCAGAAAATCTTCGTATTCAAAATCGTTAATAGATTTATACTCGGTTTCATTTAATGAAATATTAGATACGGTAACGACTACATCTTTGGTACTTTTTTTTAGTTCATTAAACTCCTTTATAGAAAGCGTGTTCTTGATGAGTTTTCTTAGGTTTTTACTCTCACCAAATGTTTTTGATCCTCGATAGAAATTTTTTAAGACATTCCAGTGATTGATACTTATTTGATCCTGACCATATTTATCTTTCTTGACTAAAAAAGGTCTTCTATTAAATATAGATGACTGATTAACGCTGGTATAAATCTCTTTAATCTTTTCTATTTTATCTAGAGCGAGATGTGAAATCAATAAACTACCTGTAGACGTACCTATGTATAAATCATACTCATAGCCTAACTTTTCCTTAAGGTACTGAGCCACGCCACCGCCAAAAGCACCCTTACTACCACCACCAGAAATTACTAATGCCCTCATAAATAGGTTTTATTCTTTGTTTGCTTCTAGTAATAAACTATCGTAGATGGTAGTTCTTATCTTTATCGAATTGATAAAACCATTTCCATAACCTGCCTTATCATATTTCTGAGTAATGGTGGTGTCTTTTTCTACCTCTTCACGAGATTTCCCAGATATTATCGCTTCATTAATTTGTGTTTTTAAATCGTCTAGCATAGCAATAGATTTCTCTACGTCATGGTAATTACCTAGTGGTCCGTGACCAGGCACTACCTTAGCGTCATTATTTATAGTTGTTAATACTTGTTTCTGCGCAGCTATATAACCGGTAATAGAACCACCAGATTTAAGATCGATGAATGGATAATTACCGTTAAACATTATATCGCCCATATGTACTACATTGTTATTTAATAAATAGACAAAGCTATCACCGTCTGTATGTGCGTTATGAACATGGATAATCATGTTATTATGATCATCTACCACTAGTTCATATTTTTCTTCAATGGTTTTTTCTGGTAAAAAGCCTTCGTTTTTATCGCTAGCTTGTAGTCTCTTCAGGACATTTTCGTGTGCAATAACAGTTACCTGATCTGAATTGAAATTTTCATTTCCACCGGTATGGTCACCATGGTGGTGCGTATTGATAAGAAAGGTGACAGGTTTTTCTGTAATTTTTTTAATGGCAGTCATTAATTTGTCACTTAATGGTGCAAATTGAGAGTCTATCATGACCACTTCTTCTTCTAGAACCTGAATTAAGATGTTACCACCAGCTCCTTCTAGCATATATACATGGTCTGTTACTTCATGTGTTTTAATTTCTACTTTATCAAATCTATTTTGTGCGCTAGTAACTAATACAGTGAATAGGCTTATAGCAAAAAGTAATGTTTTCATTTTCGTTTATTTTGCATTGAATTATACTATGGCGATCATAAAAGAACCACATTTAAAACTCTGACGGCTCTTCACCTAGTGTACTCATGGTAGGTTTAGGCGCTGCAAGCTGTCTTATTTTTATTCTGAAAGCGGCAAATATTAAAGTCATAAAAGGAGATAACCAGTTGAAAATAGCATAAATAAAATAATCTTTTACATCTACACCTAGCGTGGTACTTTGATATGCACCACAGGTATTCCATGGTATTAATGCGCTAGTTACTGTACCAGAATCTTCTAGTGTTCTAGATAAATTTTCTGGAGCAAGTCCTTTTTCTTTATAAGCTTTTGCATACATTTTACCAGGTACTACGAGTGCTAGGTATTGATCGCTTGCCGTTACATTAATAGCAAGACAGCTCACAACCGTACTGGCAAAAAGACCGAATACAGAATCAAATAAGTTAAGTAATGCACGACTTATACGCGATAGAGCGCCTATTGCGTCCATAATACCACCGAATACCATGGCGCAGATTATCAACCATATGGTCCCTAGCATAGATTCCATTCCTTTTCCTTCAAAAAGTCCAGCAAGCTTCTCTGCAATCTCTGGGTTATCAGTAACTGGTATTACTACTGTTTTTACCGTAATGGCATTCATAACACCTTTATACATAGCACTGGCATCATATTTTTCTAGTCCAGATATAGTATGTACTAATTCTGGTTGAAATATTAAAGCAAACACTCCGGCTAATAAAGTACCTATTAATAAAGCAATTAAAGGAGATACTTTTTTAACAATCATAGCAATAACAACTACTGGTACAGCAAAAAGAATAGGACTGGTGTTGAAAGTAGCGTCTATGGCTGTTTGATATTGAGAAACATCTGCTACACCTGTTGTGTCTATACTAAAACCTATAATTATAAAAACTAAAAGTGTAATAATAATAGTAGGTACTGTAGTGATAGTCATGTATTTAATGTGTGTAAAAAGGTCGGTGCCAGCCATGGCAGGAGCCAGGTTAGTCGTGTCGCTTAATGGACTGAGTTTATCACCAAAATAAGAACCACTCAAAACCGCACCAGCTGTCATACCTGCGCTTATATCTAGTGCACCAGCAATACCTATTAACGCAATACCTACTGTAGCACTAGTCGTCCAGCTACTTCCTGTAGCAACAGAGATGACGGCACAAATAATGACGCAGGCTGCGAGAAATATAGAAGGATTTAAGATGTCAAGACCGTAGTAAATCATCGTAGGGATAATACCGCTTAATAACCAGGTTCCAGCTAGCGCACCTACCATTAATAAAATTAAAATCGCTCCTGTAGTAGATTTAAGATTTTGTGCTACTTCTTCTACCATAGATTTATAAGTCACTTTATTAAAATAACCTACTATACCAGCAACGGTAGCGCCTAGTAGAAGTACAAACTGGTTAGAACCACTTAAAGAATCATCACCAAATATGTATACATTAACCGCTAGCATTGCGACTAGAGCAATTACAGGAATTAAAGCTTCCCAAATACTAAGCTCTCTGTTTTCAATGATTTTTTCGTCTTCTTGATTTATATTTTGACTTTCCATAAGGGTAATTGATGAACTGTAATGTTACGATTTTGTGAAACGAGTTGCAAACTGGATTTTAAACCGTTTTATATTTTTTGAGTAGATGTTTTTCATAACCTAGCTTTCGCGAAAGCGTAACCATAACAGACAACAACGGTTTTATCCATCTAAATAAAAAAATATCTAATTGAGTATCACCCCAGTATAGTAGTAGTATAGCATGAAAAGGATTGTAAGGCACCTGTTTATTTCCAAATGTTTTACCATCTCTGACTAGTCCAAAAAGAACTGCCATAAAATTTTCAAAATTGGGCTGTCCAGGTTCTAATCGAGCTCTAAATACAATAACTTCATTAGTAGGGTTGTAAAATCGGTGAGCATGTAGTAATGGAACTTTAAAGTTTTGATTAGGTTTTAAAAAAATTTCTTTGCCTAAATAATGCACACCCAAAGTACCTTTTATCGGATAAAAATCTTCTGTAAATTGCTCGTGAAAATGAATAGGATTACCGCCACCAGGTTGTAATTCTACTTCTATAAGAGTACAAGCACCATTAGTTTGCGAGCTAGTTTTGAGTAGGGTAGCTTTTTCTTTGGTAATAGGGTTGAGGTATATTTGTGGCATAGGTCAAAGGTACTACCTAATTCTTCAATTTATCAGTAGAATTTAAAAAGCTGCAATCATGGAAAACCTTAATAAATGGATAATAAATAGTGATAATAAAACCAAGGTATTGAGACTCCATCCTATTACATTTGTAATTCAAAGTTTACAATTATGTCAGAGAAGATAGAAAGAATAAAATGTTTAATCATAGGTTCAGGTCCTGCAGGATATACTGCAGCTATATATGCTGCCCGTGCAGATATGAAACCGGTAGTTTATACAGGTATGGAGCCTGGAGGACAGCTTACTACAACTACTGAGGTAGATAACTTCCCTGGTTATCCAGAAGGAATAGATGGTCCAGCTATGATGGTCGATTTACAGAAACAAGCAGAGCGTTTTGGCACACAAGTACGCATCGGTATGATTACAGAGGTAAATTTTGCTACAGAAGAAGGTGGTATTCACACCGCTGTTGTAGATGGTAAGACTAAAATAGAAGCAAATACGGTAATTATTTCTACTGGTGCAACGGCAAAATATTTAGGTCTAGAGAGTGAACAACGATTGCGTGGTGGTGGTGTAAGTGCATGCGCGGTTTGTGATGGGTTCTTTTATAGAAATCAAGATGTAGCGATAGTAGGTGCTGGTGATACGGCTGCAGAGGAGGCTTCTTACCTTGCAAATATTTGTAAAAGTGTTACCATGCTAGTGCGTAAAGATCACATGCGAGCGTCTAAAGCTATGCAACATAGGGTAAATAGCTTAGATAATATTAACGTACTTTATAATTCTGAAGTGGATGAGGTTCTAGGTGATACAGTAGTAGAAGGTTTACGTATTGTAAATAATGAAACTCAAGAAAAGCATGAAATAGCTATCACTGGAATTTTTATCGCCATAGGTCACAAACCTAATACAGATATCTTTAAAGGACAGCTAGATATGGGTGAAGATGGTTATTTAAAAACGGTACCAGGTTCTACAAAGACTAATTTACCTGGTGTATTTGCATCTGGAGATGTACAAGATAAAATATACAGACAAGCTATTACAGCTGCTGGTACAGGATGTATGGCGGCACTAGATGCAGAGCGTTACCTTGCAGAGGTAGGAGTGGTAGATGAGGTTAAAGCTGGTGATTATTATGTAGAGTAAATGATCTCACAGTAAAGAAAAAAAAATCCCCATGGAAACTAAGGTTTCCATGGGGATTTTTAATTTTAAAAAGAATGTCTATCCTCTACTGAGAACAGATTTACCAGCAAATTTATTTAAATCAATTTTAGGAGAGTTGTGCAATTCTACATTAGCATCTCCACTAGACTCAAGAATTAGTTGGTTTTTTACATTAATAACAGCGTCTGCGTTATTAGTTATGTTTAGATCTAATTTATTGAAGATTAAATTTTTCCCTTTAAAATCACTTTTATTTTTAAGTTGTAAGTAGCCAGTTTTAATATCACCTTCTATAGTAGCATCTGCTCGATCTTTCATGTTTAGCTCTAGGTCGTCATATTTGATTAGCGCCTTTACAGACGTGTTATTGTCTAGATTCATAACAGCTTTTTTACCAGTTAGGTTTAATTCTGCCTTTGTACTACGTTCTGCATTAAGTGTTAATCTTTCAATTTTTGCCGTTAAATAAACCTCAGCATCTTTTTCTATGTTCAATTTTAGATCTTCAAAAAGAAGGGTGGTTACAGAAGACAGTTGTGCGTCATCAGTAACAGTAATCTCATTTAATTCTGGACCGTAAATAATTCTAAATTTCATCTCTTTTTTAGAACGTATTTTTGCGGTGGTGGTAACCACTAGTTTATCATCTATAACACTAGCTGTGAGAAACTGGTGCAGGTTAGAGTCTGTAGTGATCTCTATTTGTGGAGATGCTCCAGGAATAATTTCTATTTCATAATCACCATTAATTTCTAATGTCTCAAAGGGATCGATAGGACTTATCTCGGTAGTAACCTCACGATTTCCTTTTACCTTAATAAGATCTTGAGCACTCATGATAGTAGTACTTAATGCAAACACAAATAGTAGTAATTTTTTCATTCTATTAATTTATTTGGCAAAGGTAAAACAAAAACCGCTCCAACATGAATTGGAGCGGCTAAGAGTTCTACATCTCAATCACAAGGGTAGAACGTCAACTGAAAATTATAATCTAATAAGTATCTGTGGTCTTTACAGTTACACCGCCTATATCTAGTGAGGTAGTCACTGTAACTTTGTCTTCGTTTTCTACATCGTCATCTTCATATTTCCATTTCCCATCTGTTGTAGTTGTAGAGTCGATACTTCTATTAGCATCTAGAGCGTCGTTTTCAGAGGAGTTATTGTATCTAGATTTAAATTTACCATTTTTAGGACATTCTAGACATATTGTTTTTCCATCACTTATCTCATACTCATAAGAACCGTCATAGCGTTTTTCTATTCTCAAAGCTTCGTCACTCATCCAGGAATCATAACGGTTTTTAAAGCTATTATTAAACTTGACTTTAGTTCCTTTAGGTAAATAGATGGTTACATTCACTCGTTGACCGAACACGCCCGAACCTTTAGGAACAATCACATAATTAGGAGCCGTAAAAGAAGAGTCTGTAATCTCATAATCATAGACCAGTGATTCTGCATTTAATTTTGCGGTGTCAAAAGAGTCTCCCTTGGCCTTAAAATTAACACTCACTCGTGCTAGACTATCTCTACTCGTGGCAAATGCTATATAAACATTATTTTTTCTAATGGCTTTTTCTCCATTAAAATCAACAACTTTTAAACCATTGCTAGTTACATAAGTCTGGTCTCCTAGATTACCATCTTTTAATAACTGCAATTCAAATACCTTCTCTTTATTAATAGAAAATTCTTGAACCTCTATAACATTACCGTCATAGGCTTGTGTCGCAGCTATTCTTGCAACAGAAATACTAAGTACAATTATTGAAATAATCCACAGTACCACAAGAATAATTTTTGCAGGCATACCTATAGATTTTAAATTATTAACTAATAACTTAAGACCTAAAATAGCAAGCACTAGTAAAGGAATACCGACAGCAAAAATAATAGCCGTTAATAAAATCCATGAAGCCTGGTGATGTGGTATCACCACATCAAAGAAGTGCATTAAATTCTGTCCATCTACATCGATAAAACTAGCTGTAATTAAAGAAACAACAAGTCCTATAAGGGCAGAAGTAGCACTTAAGAAAACTATAAGCCCTATAATTTTAACTAGAGCTTTAAAAAAGCCTTTAATTAAACTCCCTAAAAAACCGAAGAATCTAATAGAACCTCGTTTACCTTTTTGACCTACGATACGGTGGTCGGCGTCAGTCTGCCCATCGACCACGGGCTCAAAACCCTGCTTAAAATTTTCTTCTATATTAGAGATGTTTACTTCCTTTCCCATCATGGTTAGACGCTGGTTAGTAGTCACCGCATCTGGTACAAGAATCCATAGTAATATATAGATAGGTATCGCCCATCCCACACTAAAGAATACCAGTAAAACCCATGCAACTCTTAACCATACCGCATCTATACCTAGGTAATATCCCATACCTCCAGACACACCACCTACATAACCGTTTTGTGTATCTCTAAAAAGTTGTTTGTTTTTACCGCTATGTCTGTAATTTTTGCGAGAGGTTTGTTCTTCAAATATCTCTTCATCAACCTCATAGTCTTCAGGTTGTCCCATGATGTTAATCACTTCTTCTACGTGATTTATGGATATTACTTGTTGTTCGTTAGCTCTTTTTTCTAGAAAAAGCTCGGCAATGCGCGATTCTATATCGCTCATTATTTCGTCTGCGCCGCTAGTACCGGCAAATGATTTACGCACCGCAGCTACATAACGTTGCAGTCTTTGATAGGCATCTTCGTCTATATGGAAGAACAGCCCAGCTAGGTTTATATTGATGGTCTTGTTCATGATTTTTTATTTTTAGGTAGGGTTACTAGGTTAACTGCATTTTTAAGATCGTCCCATGTTGTGGTCAGTTCTGTAAGGAAAATTTTACCAGTTTCAGTAAGTCCGTAATACTTACGTGGTGGTCCACTGGTGCTTTCTTCCCAACGATAATTAAGCAATCCAGCATTTTTAAGTCTCGTGAGTAATGGATAAATAGTTCCTTCTACCACCAGCATTTTAGCATCTTTTAAAGTTCCCAGAATCTCAGCCACGTAGGCGTCATCTTCTTTTAAGATGGATAGAATGCAGTACTCTAGTACGCCTTTACGCATTTGCGCTTTTGTGTTTTCTATCTTCATATTAGTTATTATTAGGTACTTCTACCTCAGTATGATGAGGTATGAAGTTAATCGTTAAAGGATAATTGTAATCATGACCATCATGCGCTTTTATAGCAGCTTTAATTGTACATACTAGATCTATTACTGCTAGTATTACTAGTAAACTACCACATATAAAACCGCTAGCTATTACAGTACTAAAAATTCCCATTTCACCCCAAAACGGAAAATCATGACCACGATCCATTGCTTCCCATAAACTAGGGCCGCCAGAAATCATAGATCCTATTATAATACCGCCACCTATAAAAGCCAGTACGATAGTATAAAGTGTAATACTCATTTGAAAGTTAATGGCCTGTTTACCATGTCTATCGATAAAATCAGATTTCTTAGAATTTATCATCCATAAAAGAATGGGTAGAATAAAATTACCTAAGGGAAAAAGCCATTTACCGAATGTCAATAAATGTATTCCAGTAGCAATATTATGGTGGTTGTTTGAGTTCGTTGATTCCATAGCCTATTATTTTCTTATGCAAATATATGGTTAAAAGATAGTAATATGTAATACAAAGTACCATATAATTTTTTATACGCTATTGATTTTTAAAGTTCCGCTTTCGCGAAAGCGTAATGATCACAAGGCTTATAAGAGTTTTATTAATCTTAATTTATTTTTTAAAATTTGTTTTTGTTCTTGAGGTATTTAGGTTAATGGAAGTGATTTCTTATTCATCGCATATAAAAAAATGTAAATAGAAGGCGGTTTTTAACCTGTAAAAGCGATTTAATTATTAAATTTCCAGATATTATAGAAAAACATTCTTATGATCACGGCCCAAAAAATTAATGCCTTTACATTTTTTAAATTACCTAGTTGCTGGTGGAGTGGTGTGAGGTGTAAAGAAATAGATCCAGAGAACTGTACGGTTACCGTAAAGCATAAATGGTTCAATCAGAATCCATTTAAAAGTATGTATTTTGCTGTACAAGCCATGGCTGCAGAGCTTTCTACAGGCGCGCTGGTTATGTCTTATATTCAAAAAAGCGATGCTCGTGTCTCCATGCTAGTTGCAAATAATAAAGCGACTTTTACTAAAAAAGCTACGGGCCGTATTACATTTAAATGTAATGATGGACTTGGGATTAAAGAGGCGATAGAGAAAACGGTCGCAACTGGAGAAGGACAGACGGTATGGATGACCTCTCAAGGTGTAAATGAAGACGGTGTACAGGTGAGTGAATTCCAATTTGAGTGGACGGTTAAGAAGAAATAGTTTATAGTCTCAGTGAGCAGTAGACAGGTTGATTTGTGCGCTGTCTCATGTAGTTTATTCACTCTGACCATCCCAGAAAATTTGGCTTGAGCCTAGTTGATTTAAAGAAATAGTCAGTTCCAAATTTATCTGGGATCTGCTGGAAATTTCTCGGAGTTAGTAAAGTTTTCATACTTATACCTACCTTAATGGTTCTATTCTCTATTTTTACTTCATGAAAGCACATTTCCAGAAATACGTTTTAGAATTTAAGCAACCAGCAGGAACATCTCGTGGTATTTTAAAAACCAAAAACACTTGGTTTCTTATCATTGATAATGGTAATAAACAAGGTGTAGGAGAGGTGAATATGTTTGCTGGTCTTTCTATAGACGACAGACCAGAATTTAAAAAGCAACTGCAATGGACTTGTGATCATATTAATTTATCACCGGTAGAGATGATGGAGGCATTAAAAAAATGGCCTTCTATTTTATTCGGTTATGAAACGGCGATGAGGTCCTTGCAATCTAGCGATCCTTTTACATTGTTTCCAACTATGTTTACAGAAGGGCAAGATGCGATTTCTATTAACGGACTCGTATGGATGGGAAATCAGGATTTTATGATGCAACAGCTAGAAGAAAAACTAGCTGCAGGTTTTGACTGTATTAAAATGAAGATAGGCGCTATCGATTTTGAGTCAGAAATGAGTCTATTGAAATTGATTCGTTCTCGCTTTCGCGAAAGCGAGATCACCATAAGAGTTGATGCAAATGGAGCTTTTACACCTCAAAATGCATTGGGTAAACTAGAAGAAATTGCAAAGTACGATGTACACAGTATAGAGCAACCTATTAAACAAGGTCAATGGGATGATATGGCACGGCTGTGTGAACAGACGCCGCTAGATATTGCTCTAGATGAAGAATTAATAGGTCTTTATAGTATAGAAGAAAAGATAGCCTGTCTAGATGTTATTAAACCGCAATATATTATCTTGAAACCTGCTCTGGTAGGTGGTTTTCAAAGTAGTAGAGAATGGATAAATCTCGCTACCGAAAGAAATATAGACTGGTGGATCACAAGCGCACTTGAGTCTAATATAGGTCTTAATGCAATTGCACAATTCACGTACACGCTAGGTAATAAAATGCCACAAGGTCTAGGTACAGGGTCGCTTTATACTAATAATATAAAGGCACCACTAGAGATTAAAGAGGGACAGTTGTGGTGTAACACATCGGGCAATTGGGATACTAATAAAATAAAGTTTTAAAATATGTTTATTAAAAGAGGTGCAAACGGTTTTCATGATACGTGGAAGTGGCTGATAGGTGCCGTGGTAATATTTTTGGGTTGTCAGTTTTTTGGTGCTATGCCATTCACTATTGCTGTAATTTATGAACAATTTACGCTTCATGGGGTAGATGCATTAAATAATCTAGATGAGTCTACATTAATGAATACCTTTTCAAAAAATGTTACTTTCTTTTTATTGATGTTCAGTTTTGTGGTAGGTACGCTAGTGTGGTGGTTGTGGATTAAATATATTCATAAGTTAACCTGGACAGCATCTACTACTTCACGAGATAAATTTGATTGGAATAGAGCTTTTTTTGCTTTTAGTATAGTAGGGCTTGTGTCTATAGCAAGTACTTTAATAGGGTACTACAGCAATCCTGAGGTTTATATATGGAATTATAACGCGAGTAACTTTGCTATTCTTGCAGTCATTGCTATTGCTTTAGTTCCTATACAAACTACATGGGAAGAGCTTTTTTTTAGAAGTTATGCTATGCAGGGATTGGGAATTATATCTGGTAATCGGGCAGTTCCTTATATTCTTACATCAGTCGTTTTTGGAATGATGCATATTTTTAATCCAGAAATTGCTACTATGGGGTATATCGTTATGATTTGGTACGTAGGTACTGGTTTTCTACTAGGTACTTTCACCTTAATGGACGAAGGTACTGAGCTAGCAATAGGTTTTCATGCAGCAAATAATTTATTTATAGCTTTATTAGTTACTGCAGACTGGACAGCGTTTCAAACAGATTCTTTATTGATAGATACATCAGACCCAACAGCTACCTGGGAAACCTTTATACCTTTATTTATTTATTATCCTGCCTTAATATTACTGTTTGCTAAGAAATATAAATGGAACAATTGGAAAAATAAATTGTTCGGAAAAATAGATGTACCAGCTTTAAAAACTAATTATGATACCAAAGATCCATCCCACATTTAAGTTAAATAGTCACTCTCTAGATCATGAAGGCGTCATGACCGTTGCATATAGTTATGTAAAAGAAGGTGAAGAATGGGAAAAACAAGTAGGAGAATTTTTACTAAGCTGGCTAGACAACTTTGATGTAGTCACGGTTAAGACTAGTGGTTCTACTGGTGTCCCTAAAGAGTATAAACTAGATAAGCAGCATATGCTTAATAGTGCTGTAATGACAGGTAATCGCTTTGATATAGGAGCAGAGAGAGATGTACTTTGCTGCTTGTCTCTAAGTTATATAGCTGGAAAAATGATGCTGGTGCGTGCCATGACATTAGGCTGGCACATAGACCTAGTTAAGCCTAGTACCACGCCTTTAAAGAAAGTAGAAAAGCGATATGACTTTACAGCCATGTCGCCGTTGCAACTTTCTAAATCTCTAGACCATATACATAAAGTGCGTAAAGTGATCATAGGTGGTGGTGCTGTTTCTCAAGGTTTAATCGATCAGTTAAATGGAAAACACACGCAAGTATTTCATACCTATGGCATGACAGAAACAGCCTCGCATATAGCGGTAAGACAATTGTATCCTACGTATGAGGAGAATTACTCTGTTGTTGAAAATGTAACGATTGATAAAGATAAGGAAGGTAAACTAGTTGTTCATGCACCAGATTTTGCTAGGACATCTTTAATAACAAATGATCTAGTAGACTTAGTAAATAAGAATGAGTTTAAAATACTAGGCAGGGTAGATGATGTAATTAATACAGGCTCTGTAAAAGTGCATCCATCACAAGTAGAACAGAAGTTATCCATACATATTCTAGAACCTTTCTTTTTATCTGCTAGGGAAGATGAAGAATTAGGCCAAAAGGTTATTCTTGTAATTCAAGGTGAACAAAGAGATCTAAAATCAGCTTTTAAAAAGTTAGACAAATTTGAAGTGCCTAAGGAAATTTATTTTTTAAAAGAGTTTGCTTTAACGCACACAGGTAAGATAGATAAGAGAGTAGTTTTAGAAAAATTATTTTCAGATAATAGATAAAGACTTCTATGAGTCTTAAAAGTAAAAAGCCTTTAATACTAGTTGTATTAAAGGCTTTATTTATTCTCTTGTAGGATCTAATTTTTTGGCAATAACATCTGTAGCTCTATCTAACATACGGTATACATTTTCAAAACCTTGTGTACCGCCGTAATATGGATCTGGTACATCTAGATTTTCTTCAGGAAAAGCTTCATCTAGTATTTTAATAACCTTTTTCTTTTCTTCTTCTGTAGAAGCAAGTGAGATTACATCATCATAATTAGACTGATCCATGACATAGATGTAATTAAATTTCTGAAAGTCCTCTTTTAAGAGTTTACGACTTTTTTGCTTTGATATATCTAGTCCATTTTTCTTTGCAACAGCAATGGATCTTTTATCAGGCGCCTGTCCTTTATGACCACCGCTAGTACCAGCACTATCTATTTTAAATTTTGTAAAATTTAATTTAGATCTCATCAAGCCTTCAGCGAGAGGAGATCTACAAATGTTACCTAAACATATCATTAATATGTTAGTCATAATAGTTTCTAATTAGAAAGTTTTTTATGTAAATCCTCAACATATTTACCGAACTGCTTATCAGTAGCAGCGAGATTGTCAACAGTTTTACAAGCATGTAAAACTGTGGCATGATCGCGTTTACCTATTTGAGTACCTATACTTGCTAGAGATGCTTTGGTAAGTTTTTTAGAAAAATACATCGCTAGTTGTCTCGCTTGTACGATATGGCGTTTACGCGTTTTAGATTGCAGTGTTTCTACATCCATGGAGAAGTAATCGCTTACTACCTGTTGTATTTGATCTATGGATATTTCACGTTTTGTATTCTTTACATAGTTCTCTACAATCTTGCGTGCGAGATCTATAGTAATATCTTTACGATTAAAAGAAGAATGTGCAATTAAAGAAATTATTGCTCCTTCTAATTCTCTAATGTTGGTCTTAATATTATCAGCTAGATAGTGAATTACATCATCATCCATTTCTACACCGTCACGGTATAATTTGTTCTTAATAATAGAAACGCGCGTTTCATAGTCAGGGTGATTTAACTCTGCACTAAGACCCCATTTAAAACGAGAAAGTAGTCGCTGCTCAATATCCTGCATGTCTACTGGTTTCTTATCACTGGTAAGAATTACTTGTTTACCATTTTGGTGCAGGTGATTGAATATATGGAAGAAAACATCTTGAGTGCTTGATTTACCTGCAAAGAACTGAATATCATCTACAATAAGAACGTCTACGATTTGATAGAAGTGAATAAAATCATTTCTATTGTTTTTACGTACAGATTCTATGTATTGTTGTGTAAATTTTTCTGCGCTTATATAAAGTACTGTTTTATCTGGGTAGTTTTCTTTAATTCCTACACCTATGGCATGTGCGAGATGTGTTTTTCCTAAACCTACACCACCGAAGATTAAAAGAGGATTAAAACTAGTTCCACCGGGCTTGTTAGAAACAGCCATACCTGCACTGCGGGCCAGTCTATTAGAGTCACCTTCTAAGAAACTTTCAAAGTTATAAGAAGGATTAAGTTGTGACTCAATCTTTACATTTCTTATTCCCGGTATTATAAATGGGTTTTTAAGCTCTGGGCTTTTACTTCTAACAGGTGCATCTACAGATTGTGAGTTATTTATAGAGCGGTTGCTACTAGGTATTTTTTCAGTAAAGGCTTCCATACCTTTTGTAGGATTTTCCATCTTGATCGCGTAGATCAATTTTGCGCCCTCACCTAGTTCACGTGTTAAAGCAGTTTTTAATAATTTTATATAATGTTCTTCTAGCCATTCATAAAAAAAACGACTAGGTACTTGAATACTTAAGGCAGTATCTGTTAGCTTTACCGGTTTAATAGGTGCAAACCAAGTTTTATAAGCTTGGGGTGCAATATTATCTTTTATAAAAGCTAGACAATTGTCCCATACCGATTCTGCAGTCAGTGTCATATATTTATTACTTTTTCAAGTTAGAATTGAGTCGATTAAGAACTAAAAATTATAAAGAAATTCTGTTGTTGAAATCGAGTACAAATATGTGTATAAAAAACCTTAAAAAAAATTTATTTAATGTTTGATTTTTGAAAAAAAAGTCGCAAGCATATTTCTTTTTTTTAAACCTAATTAATAACTATAAATTATTATGAATACTATCACAATTAACATAATGCCCAGGTACTCAGAAACAGATCAGATGGGGATTATACATCATGCTAACTATTTGATATACCTAGAACAAGCAAGGTTAGAATGGCTCAGGCAACTGGGTTTTTCTTATGTTGAAATGGAAGAAAGTGGTGTATTGCTGCCAGTATACAGTGTCGATATGAAGTATAAAAATCCGATCAAATTTGGGGAGGAAATTTCTGTCAAAATCAGACTGAAATCACTGCCGACTACTAGGGTTGTTTTTGAGTATGAAATAGTTAACAACAGTGGTGTTGTTTGTGCGGTATGTGATCTAACATTAGTTTTTACTGATGCAAAAACTTTTAGGCCTAGAAAACCTATTCCAGAATTCCTTAAAGCTTGTGAACAATTATTCTGATTTTATAGGTTCTTAACAATTATGGCAATTTGATAAAGTTATAAATCTTGTTTGTTTTAAAAAAAATAAAGCATTTTAAGTAAGGGAATACTTATTCCACTGCTTTTGCTTTAATAGGATACATCTTATTAAGTTGCGCCGTGACTTGTTCTCGTTTTGAGGCAGGTACTTCTATTTGTATAATACAGCTAGCGGTTAGTTCTTGTTTTGCTATTCTATAGTTGTTCTCGTCTATAAATCGCATGACTTGACTCATTTGTGGGTATTCAAATTTGATCTCAATAGATGCGGTGATAGTGCGTGTTTTAATTTGTGCTGTTTCTAGACTTATTTTTGCAGCCTCACGATAAGCGCTTATTAAACCGCCTACACCTAGTTTTGTACCGCCAAATATTCTAGAAACAACCACCAGTACATCGCTCAATTCATAAGAGTTGATCTGTCCAAGTATAGGGTCACCAGCGCTGTGGCTGGGTTCTCCATCATCATTTGCTCTATAGTTATTATCGTCTGCGCCCAGTTTCCATGCATAGCAATGGTGTCCCGCTTTAGGATGTCTATTGCGCAATGGAGCTATTAAATCATTCACCTCTGTATCACTAGTAATAGGGAATGAATAGCCGTAAAATTTACTGCCTCTGTCCTTATATAAGATCTCTGGGGTAGGTATTGTTATTGTTTTGTAGGAATCTGCCAATTATAATATTATGTTAAAGCAATCTTAAGAACTTGTGAAAGCGATTAGTTAGAATATTTTAGCAAAATAACTATTAAACTTAACCAATGAAAAAGATCTTAGCCTTATTATTTTTATCAGTCGCAATAATTAGTTGTGAGACAGAACCTTTAGACCCTAGCTTAAATTCTGGTGCTACAGGCGGTGATGGTAGCGGTAGTGGTTCTGGTAGTGTAGATACTACTTTGATAGTGGGCTCTTGGGATTATGCAGACACAGAAACAGAGTCGACAACAACATCTGTTGTGATGGGTAATACGGTATCTCTTACTGTAGTTATTGAGTTCGTGAGTTCTGATGCAGTTTTAGTTTTTAATACAGATGGAACTTATACGGTTAATGGTGATTTAACTGTAGAGACTTTTCTTGCAGGAGCTTCTCAAGGACAAATTACTAATACTCTAGTTCAGTCTGGCGGCTATACCATTAATGGTTCAGATATCACTTTTACAGCTGATGGACCTGCAACAGTTTTTGACACAAATGCGGTTTATACCATCGCAGAATTAACTGCTACAGATTTAGAAATTACTTTGGCCTCAGATGTGACACAAGTAGTAAATGGTGTTAGTCAGCGCACGGTGGTAGAAGATTTTTTTTCTTTTACTAGATAAAGCACATCCCTATAAATAAATCAAAGCCTTTCTTTATAGAGAGGTTTTTTTTGTGTTACGCTTTCGCGAAAGCGATCATAAGAATAGCAACTATAGCTACTGTAATACCTATGTAATTCTTTGGAATTAGTTTTTCTTTGAATATAAGAATGCCCAGAATAGAAGCAAAAAGGACCGTAGCTACATTATTAATAGGGTAAACCACGCTGCTTTCCATGCCGTTTTTTAAAGATTTAATTAAAAAGTAAATGGAGAAATAGTTAGGAATTCCTAGCAGGATACCTGCGATTATAGATTTTAAATTGATAAGGCGTTTTTGTGTCGTCTCGTAAATAAGAATGATAACCCCTATGATAAAGGCAGTGGCAAAACACATGGCGCTGAATAGAGATTCTTCTCCTACTGAGACGTGATTAATTTCGGCATATTTAAGTGTGGTGTCTATTATACCGCTACCCAAAAATAATAGGACAGGAAGAATAAGTGTTTTTTTATCCAGCTGAAGCCCTTCCTTACTTTTAACTGATGTAAGATAAACAGAAATAAGAGCGAGTATTATACCTGCGATTTTCATCCATCCTATAGATTCTTCATAAAGCCATATTCCTGCAATAACAGGAATAACTAGCGACATTTTTCCAGAGACAGCAGCGACAGTAAGTCCATTTTTCTGGCTGGCAAGTGCCATGATGTTAAAAATAAAAATAAAAAGCGCGCCTGTAAAAAAGGAGTAGTAGAGCCAGTCTGCTTGTAAAATACTCTCCACATGAGGTACCTGTCCATAGGATATGAACCCAGTGACGCTAGCAATAATGTAATTAGTAATGATAGCATGTAAGGTGTTTACCTTAAAAATTTCAAAGTATTTGAAAATCACATAGAGTAAACTAGATGTGATAACACTTAATAATAACCAGATCATGCGTTAAGATATGTTTTTAAAACATCTTTATTTAAAGTAACTCTATCCAGGATGGTGTAGTTGCCATTTAATTTGGGCGCTGGTAGTCCATTATAAAATAAAACTTCAGTTCCTATAAACTGCATCGCTTCATCCCATAAATTAGACTCGATAAATTGTTCTATGGTACGGGCGCCGCCTTCTATAATTACTGACTGTATGTGGTTGTTGTAGAGTTTTTTAATTATGGTTTCAGGATTGTTGGAGTCTATAGTGATCGTAGGAGCTGCAGTGTTAAAAACAGCGTTGTTTTTACCTAGATTATTTCTAGAATCTAGGATTATACGTGTAGGATTCATGCCTTGCCAGTCCCTGCAAGTTAGTGATGGGTTATCATCTATTACGGTTTTTGCGCCTATAAGAATTGCGTTTTCTCCGGCTCTTAATCGGTGAGATAATTGTCTAGAATAAGAATTAGTAATCCATACTGGTTTTTGTTCTTCTTTTTGTACGGGCGCTATGAAACCGTCGGCAGTTTGGGCCCATTTTAAAATAATATAAGGGCGTTTTTTTCTATGAAAAGTAAAAAAACGTTTGTTGAGAAAATCGCATTCTTTTTCTAGAACGCCCACTGTGACTTCTATACCTTCTTCTTTTAATATGGCAACACCTTTTCCTGCTACTTTTTCATGTGGATCTAGAGAGCCTATGACTACTTTTTTAAACCCCTTTTTTATGATCATAGAAGCGCATGGTGGAGTTTTCCCTGTGTGAGAACAGGGCTCTAGGTTGACGTATAATACCGCTTTTGCAAAAGCGTCTCTACCATAACCATTTTTCTCAGCATCTAGGACTGCGTTAACTTCAGCATGCGGTTCACCAGATTTTTTATGCCATCCTTCTCCAAGAATCTCGTCATTTTCAGAAACGATCACACTTCCCACTAGCGGATTAGGATACGTGGTTCCTAATCCATTTTGTGCTAGTTGTATGCAACGTTTTATGTATTTCTCATTTGTAGTCATTAACACAAAAGTAAGGCTGAATTAAAATCAAAAAGAGAAATCCTTTTAAAATTAGAACATATTATACCGAATTGTGTTTTGAGAAGTAGATGAATAGTCTCTAATATATTCCTAACTCTAGATAATAATTGGAAAGGTAACTTTAAATTCGCATTATGAGAATACGCAAAATACTACCAGAAGATAATCAGGCTATAAAAGACATTATCCAGGAGTCTATCCTAGAACATGGAGCGCCTAAAGTGGGAACTGCCTACAGTGATGCCGCAACACAAGCTATGTATGAGCAGTACCAGCAACCACGTAGTGCGTATTATGTGTTAGAGATAGACGGTGTTGTTTTAGGTGGTGCTGGTGTTGCTCCTTTAAATAACTACAAAGGAAATGTGTGTGAGTTGCAAAAAATGTATTTTAAACCAGAAGCGCGTGGAAAAGGTTATGGTAAAAAAATGATGATGACCTGTCTAGAGTATGCAGCTAATTTAAAATTTGAAAGTATTTATCTAGAGACTATGGATAATATGCATAAGGCACAAGGTCTATATAAGCACGTAGGATTTGAGTTATTAAAGGCACCACTGGGCGATACCGGGCATTTTTCATGTCCAGTACAGATGTTGAAGAGGTTTTAGTTGATTTATATTTCTAATAGTTTTAACCCTTATATATCTATAATTTGAGTTCAATTTTAATGGAAAAGAAATGACTTTAAATCAATTCAAGACTCTTTATCAAGAGCAGCTCGCTCCTTTATATCCAGAAAATGAAATTCATAGTATTTTACAAATAGTCTGTGAAGATTTATTGAACTGGTCTCGATCTGACTTTTTAATTAATGATAGAGAAGAGATGAGTCATCTACAAGAAGAGATTCTCCATAAATCTTTAAGAGAATTATGCACTTCAAAGCCAGTTCAATACATTACCGGTAAAGCTCATTTTTACGGACATGAATTTGTTGTGAATCCATTTACTTTGATACCGCGACAAGAAACTGAAGAACTAGTTCATATGATTATCGAGAATCATAAAAAGGATACTTACCTCAACTTGATTGATATAGGTACGGGAACCGGTTGTATAGGTCTGTCTCTTAAGGCTGCTATGCCTAGTTGTAGTATGACCTTGATGGATGTTTCTAGTGAGGCACTAGAAACAGCACAAGCTAATGCTGCTCGACTTAAAACACCTGTAAAATCTTTACAACAAGATGTATTGAGTCTAGATAAACTGCCAGAACAGTATGATGTTATAGTGAGCAATCCACCATATGTAAGGAATTTAGAAAAGCAAGAAATTCATGATAATGTCCTAGAAAATGAGCCGCATCTGGCTTTATTTGTAGAAGATCATGATGCTTTGATTTTTTACCGTAAAATATTAGAACTAGCTCAAAAATCTTTAAAAAAAGACGGTGTTCTTTATTTTGAAATTAATCAGTACCTGCCAGAAGAGATGAAGAGTCTAGCGACAGAGTTAGGTTTTGAATCTCAAGTATATAAAGATTTAAACGGTAATTATAGAATGATGAAGGCTCAAAAAATAGAGCTTTAAGAATGAAATAAATTGTTGATATAGTCCCAAAATAGTGTTGATATCAAACTGTAAAGAATTAATAAATAAGCGGCCCTTTTTGTATTTTAGAATCTTATAATTAGAGCAATAGATAGCACGTTTTCTATGAGTCCAAAAGAACAAGTACAATCCCTGCGCGATGAATTGCGTGAACATAATTTTAATTACTACGTAAACGATAATCCGACGATATCAGATTTTGAATTTGATAAAAAGTTAGAACAGTTAAAGGCGCTAGAGGCAACTTATCCAGAGTTTTATGACGCAACGAGTCCATCAGTACGTGTAGGTGGAGAGGTAACAAAAAACTTTCATACCGTAAAGCATATTAATCGCATGTACTCACTGGATAATTCATATTCACTAGAAGATTTACAGGATTGGGAAACACGTGTTAAAAAAATAGTTGACGGTCCTTTACAATATACTTGTGAGCTCAAATATGACGGTGCGAGTATTAGTTTACATTATGAAAACGGCAAATTTGTAAAAGCAGTAACACGTGGAGATGGAAATCAAGGTGATGAAGTGACTGCAAATGTACGTACCATTAAGTCAGTGCCATTACAATTAAAGGGTGATGATATTCCTGAGAAATTTGAAATACGTGGAGAGATCGTATTGCCATGGGAAGGATTTCATAGGATGAATGAAGAACGTGAAGCACAAGGTTTAGATTTATATCGCAATCCTCGCAATACGGCTAGTGGTAGTTTAAAATTACAAGATAGCGCAGAGGTTGCAAAAAGACCGCTGGACTGTTTATTATACTCACTGGCAGGAAATAATCTGCCGGTAAAGACACAATATGACTCTTTAAAATATGCTAGAAAATGGGGTTTTAAAGCTCCTCAGGAAAGTAAACTAGTTAACTCTATAGAAGAGGTTTTTGAATTTATCAATCATTGGGATGTGGCAAGAAAAGAATTGCCTTATGAAACAGATGGTGTGGTGATTAAAGTAAATTCATTAGACCATCAAGATGAATTAGGTTTTACAGCCAAAGCGCCTAAATGGGCAATAGCCTATAAGTTTGCAGCAGAGCAAGTTTCTACTAGGTTAGAAGAGATTACTTATCAAGTAGGTCGCACAGGATCGATAACACCAGTTGCAAACCTAGATGCTGTTGAGATTTCTGGAACTACAGTACGACGTGCTAGTTTGCACAACGCAGACCAGATTGAAAAACTAGACATAAGAGTAGGTGATGAAGTGTATGTAGAAAAAGGTGGTGAGATCATACCTAAAATAGTCGCAGTAGACCTGTCTAAAAGACCAGAAAACTCTGTTCCTACAGTTTATGCGACACACTGCCCAGAATGTCATACACAACTGGTGCGCAATGAAGGAGATGCAAAGCATTATTGCCCTAATGAGATGGCGTGTCCACCGCAGGTAAAAGGACGTATACAGCATTTTATATCACGTAAAGCGATGGATATAGATGGAATAGGTGCTGAAACGGTAGACCAGTTAGTAGAGGCTGGAATGATACATAACTATGCAGATTTATATGATCTAACCGTAAAACAAGTGTTGCCATTAGAGCGTATGGCTCAAAAAAGTGCTGAGAATATGATTCATGGAATAGCTGCGAGTAAACAGGTTCCGTTTGAGAGACTGTTATTCGGTTTAGGAATAAGATATGTAGGAGAGACTGTGGCTAAAAAACTTGCAAAGCATTATAAAAATATAGACGCACTTATTAAAATGCCTGCAGAGCCAGAAAGGAACGATTTAGATCTTTTTGCAGATGTTACTAGTGCGGCAGATAAGAAAATAGAAGAGCTCACTGCTATACCAGAAATAGGAGAGAGCATCGCTAGATCTCTCGTAGATTATATTCAGAACGATTACCACCTAGGATTAATTGAGCGATTAAAAACCGCTGGTTTACAGTTAGCACTTAGTGAAGAACAACTAGAAGGGCAAACCGATAGATTAACCGGTAAGAGCTTTGTTATTTCTGGAGTATTTAAAATGTCGAGAAATGATCTTAAAAAACTCGTAGAAGATAATGGAGGTAAAAACTCTAGTTCTATATCTAGTAAAACAGATTACCTAATACGAGGTGATAAAATGGGGCCTTCTAAGCTCGAGAAAGCAGAGAAATTAGAGATCACTATGATAAGCGAGGAAGAGTTTCTAGAAATGGTTAAATAGTTTCTGTTTGATGATTTAAAGAACTCTTTTTGTTTTAATTCCGCTTTCGCGAAAGCGGGATTCATCATGCCATTTACCATAAAAAAAAGACGCTCCATCACAGAGCGCCTTTACATACTAACTAATTAACTAAAACTTACTTACTTACTTACTTGCTTTTAGTTTACTAATTCAACAGAAACTTCTATTAAATTATATCCACCTCTTTCTTCTCTATGTTGAGTTACACCAGCTGTAGAGCTTATAACTCCTTTGCCGAATTGTACATCTTCTAATGATGTTACTCTTCTAACATTTGTATTAGAATCAGCGGCTACTGGGTTGTTACCTCTCATAGGTTGTCCGTTACCTAATCCTACGATTTCATCTACTTCAGTACCTGAGTCATATAAGTAGTTTTTGTTTACATCAAAGGATACTTTAGGGCTACCATCTGCATTATATAGTTCAATACCAGCCTGGTTGTTAGAAATAAACCAGTCATTTGAAGACACCAACATAGTTGCAAAGTTTAAACGTTGTCCTTGTGTTGCTTCAATTTCAAAAGAGAAACTTTCTCCTGGAGCTAACGGTGCAGTGCTACGTTGTGCTGTTATATTTTCCATAGCGTTTAAATAATCAAAAGCTATTTGAGAATTACCATCTTCGGCAAGCTCTTCTAGACCATTTACAGCATTAATAGGTTGATTGTTTGTGAATAATGGAGTTTGCTCACCATTGTGAACATAAGCCACTGCTGGAGATAATACAGACATAGAAGATGATAATCTTAATGGTGCACCTGCCGTTCCTGCTTCAGTAAACCAGTCGTATACTGCTGCTGGAGAACCATCTTCTGCTAGACTTTCAAGCCCATTGTTTTTAAGTGGTTGTCCATTTGTAAATAAGGCATTATCTAAAGTATGTACTACAAGAATCCCTGGTGTTACAAATCCAGGATTGTGTAAGGATTCTCTATTTGCCTTTGTTATAGTTAGAGTGAACTCTCTAGCAGTAGTATCATAATCTAAACGTGCTGATAGGTATTGTAAGATGTTACGTCCAGTATTCCTAACCGTATCATCATCATCTGCTGGTCCAGTATTAGGAGCTGCTTGATTAGGTGCAGTGTTAACCGTGTTAGGGAAATCGGTTAAGAAGGCTTCATCTTCTTCACTTCCTGCATCCCAAACTATAATACGGTCAGAAATATCACCTGTGAGTGGAGTAGTTCCATCCCATAACTCAATACCCCTGCTGCTAGGAGCAAAAAACCAGTCGTTACTTTGTGCAAACATATTTGCAAAGCTTAGGTAAGTTCCTTGTGTTGCTTTAAAAGTAGTGGTAAATTGTTGTCCAGTTGCGGTGAGTGGAGCGTTTCCTATTTTCTTTACACTTACATAATTGATGGCGTTACGTAATGTTAATCTAAATGTGTTTTTAGCTACTTCTGGAGTGGTTTCTTGTTCGTTACTATCATCTGAAGAGCAAGAAGCTAAGATTGCTATTACAGCTACTGAAAGGGTTAAAATTGTCTTTTTCATTTTTAATTATTTAAATTGTTATATTATTTGTTGTTGTTAGACAGTGCAAATATGTGGGTGTTTTAAGGATAGAAAAACTTTTTATGAGTGATAGGGAAATACAGCCGCTGAAAATGAAAAGATTAAATATAGTTTTAAAACACCTGTAAATCAGTGTTTTAAATAATTTTAAAGTTTTTTTTTACTCCTAAAAGTGAAAGAATCGCTTTAAAAGTGAATACAGGAGTCTGATTTTAAAATGGAGATTTTTTTTAAAATGAAATTATCTTATGTGTAAAATTACCAGATAAGACATCGAGTAAGTGGAAGCATTGCTGCACCATGATGATAAAAGAAAATTTGCCAGTTCGAGCGAGAGTCGAGAACGTTTACCTAGCGCACCTGATGATCTTCACTATAAAAACCTCTCACTTGTTCTAAATGAAATACACTTGCAACATTAACATAGTAAGTTGTACTCTTATTTTGAATTTTATATTTCCTGCTCTTCTATTAAAAATATAAAATGCAGACAGTATGCCTAATGTGTTTGAATTTTACTGTGTATGGACTTATTAAAATTGATATGAACTTACTCGAGACGGTACTCATTGCAAGCGAGCACTAGCTTCATAAACGGGCGCTAGCTGGTATGGAAATATAGATGGATGAAGTCCCACTTACAGTAGTGTAAATAAGAGGTGCAAGACAAAGGATAGAGACTAATAGTTCTAGGCTATTACATATAAACTAATAAATCAGGAAGTTTTTATAAATAAACCTAGAGTTGAAAAGTATAAGTAGCTCTAAACCCAAAGGTCATATTTCTATTTCTCACGTTAAACTCCAGTTGATTACTGGTAATAAACAGATCTTCAGAATACGGCCTGCTATTAGTAAGCATAAATTGTAATAAAAGGTCACTTACTTCCCAATTTGCTCCTAAAGAAAAAGCGTCAAAAGTCTCCATAGATTCTAATGGATTAATTTGATAGAAATATTCTGAGAATAATTCAAAATGTGATGATAATTTATACCTGCCACTCACTCCTATGGCAAACTGATTTGTAGGGTCTACTTTAAATCTATTAGAACCTCTATGAATAAAAGTAGGGCTTAATTGAGCGGTAAATTTATCATTCCATTTATGCGCAACTAACAGTTGACTAGTGTAAGCTAGTTTTTCTCTAAAACTTCCTCTTGTAGTTGTGATATCAAAAAACTCTGATTTGTAATTCAAGGTTTGTACAAAAGTAAAACTTAACGGCAGTTTATCATTATTGCGTTGTCTTTTTAGTCTATATTTTCCAAAGACATTTGCAGCCGTCATTAAAGTACTGATAGAAGAACCTACCGTTAAATTATCTGTAAAAGCATAATCAAGAGCAAATGTGGTACATATTTGATCTACTAAAAAGCCTCTACTTTCCTCGTCAGGTGTATTCCAGTATCGCTGGCCTATAGATAGTTCAAATGTGTTACGATCTCTAGTCTCTATAGAATGACCTAGACCTATGCGAGTGCCTTTAAATGAAAGCGTTACCGCAGTAGTGTCAATTTGCTGTGATGTTAAAACATCTAATAAGCTTTGTGCATTTCCCAATTGAAAGAAAAAGAAAAAGACAATTAATCCTAGGCTATTTTTCATTTAGTGAATGTATTAGATTAAAAGAAGCTTTGATATTGTCTGCTATATTAGGTCTTAAAATAGGTGGAATGTTAATTTTATAATCTTCTACCTTAAGCTTTGTTTCACCACTTATGGTAATGTTATCATTTATTTTAGAAATTTGAGCTTTAATTTCTAAAGGTTTTGAGATTCCTCTCATCGTAAAATCTCCTTTAATAATTCTAGTCTGTATTCCATCAAAGTTTTTATCATAATCAATAATCCTACCGTTAAATGTGGCTTTAGGGTATAAATCAGACTCCATGTAACTTTCATTAAAGTGCGATTGCATCAAGGATTTTTTAAATTCAAATGCCTTCATTAGAATGGATACCGCAATTTCATTTGTTTCTATATCAACAATGCTGTAAACCGTATTGTTTGATGCCTGAATATTTTCAACTGTTGTATATGAGAAAAAAGTGACTTGACCTTGCTTTGTGATAAATTGCTTTTTAAGGTTGTCATCTTTTGTGCTGTTAAACAGCAATAGTATAAATAGGATAGAATATTTAATCATAGGTATGATCTAATAGCTCGCAATTTAAAAGAATTAAATCAGATAATTTACCTTTATATATGCCGCGTATTTTTACTCGGTCATTAATTTCTATTTTTTTTGTTTTTACTATTTGATTTTCATTGAGTTGACATAATATATTTTTTTCATTTCTACCTTCTAGTAACAGCGCGTATTTGCTGTTTGTAGAGAGTTTTTCTTTTACTGTACCATAAACAATAATAGACTTATCTATTAAAGAATCATGCACGGTTGCTTTATCTACTAGTTCATTTGACATTAATACAACGTCCTCATTAATGTTGTTATGATTATATGCTATAATAGCAACCATTACTACAATTAAGGTGATACTTATAAATTTAACTTTCATGTTCATTATAATTACTTTATAAAAATCATATCTGTAACTGTAAAAATAGGAGGGTTTTGTATTTTTCTAAAAATTAATACTTTTTAAAGTAGTTTAAAAGATCTAAAGGGAGAATCTATTTTTAAAAATGATTTTTAGGTAATTGAGATAGAAGTACAATTGCTTTTATATCTTTATAATTTTAATTAATTTATGTTTCTCACACCGTATAAAAAAATAGGTATTATAAATATAGCTATTGCATTCATTGTATATATAATAGCGATTTTTTATTTGACTAAGCAAGAGATGATTACTGCTCTAGATGCACAATTGTATCAAACAGAAAATACTAATGCGCATATTTCCTTAATAATAAGTGATATAGTTGTAAACAATGTGTCTCCTTCACAAATACAACAATCATTACAGAAGGCCTTATCTCAAACATCTCATGAATATACATATCTAACCGTTTTTAATTGGTCTGGTAAAATTATTGCTCATCCAGACGCGGTAAAACTAGATGATGATGTGGATTATTATGACGCATCCATTTTAAAAAAAGATGATTCTTTCTCCATAGAAAAAATATATAGTGACCTTGGTAACTACAAAGAAGATCAGGTTATTAATATTTCATCTGTGATAAACACAGACTGGATTATAGCGACGCATATTAAGGTAAAAGCACTGCAAGAATTAGAAAATGACATCTTGTTTAAAAATATTATACTCTTTTTAATCATTGGTTTGATATTTACGATGTTAACATTGTTAAGTTTAAGATATTTAAAATCCATATTTGAAAAAGAACTAGAAGAACGACAGTCTGAGATTTCTACAGGTGTTTCTAACATTGCTTCACTCAATAAAAACCTAGAACTACACCAAGAGAGTCTACTACAGGAACTTGATAAAGTTAAAAAAGGAATGAAAGTTAATATTGCACCGCAATCACTAGAACCTAAAGCAACAATGGGTACATATCAAACAGAAAGCCTGGATACTGATAATTATAAATCTCGTGTATTAACCTATGTACGTAATGAACTAGTTTCTCTGGCTAGTGAAGATATCGCGGTTATATATGTCGATAATACAATAACTTATTTCTTAAGTTTTAACGGTAAGAAATCAACTTCTAATGAGAGCCTAGACACTATTTATACTTCCTTGAATCCTAAAATATTTTTTAAAGCAAATAGACAATTTATAGTCTCCATAACAGCTATAGAAAAGATATCTAAATACGGTAACAGTCAACTTAAATTAAAAACAAAACCAGAATTAGAACACGAAATTATTGTAGGAAAAAATAAAGCAGCTTCCTTTAAAAAATGGCTTAATATTTAAATTTTACACAATACTGGCTTAGTCTATATTATTAATAAAAATTGTGATTATCAAAGTGATTTTATCGTGTTCCGCTTTCGCGAAAGCGCAATCATTTAAATCCATTATCATCCCAGATGATATCATGTTAATTTAATGGGCACTTAGATATCTTTTCACCACTTTTTTTAGAAAATAATATTTTTTTTATGTAAACAAATATATCGCGTCTGGTATCGATGCCAGAATAGTTAAATTACCATTTCTGTTCTTTTTTCCTTTTTTTCAAAATCACAATAGGCTAAATATGTATACGAATTATGATGAGTATTTGAAGTGATGGTTATTAACGATTATGTTAGTAAAGTCCCGTCTTATGATGAAGTGTTTGATACTACTGCTGCTATCGGTCTTTTTAATGATTTAAAATGGAGTAACTATTATCCAATATGAGAGTTGAAAATAAGGTTTTACGTAAATCCATAAAAAAAAAGGCAACTTAGTATTTCATAAATTAACCTTTCTAATAAAGAGTCTGTTTTTATCTATAAGAATTTGATAAATGAATATTATCAATGCTTATAGGGTAGATGTAATAATATCTAAACTAGCTTATAATACGTACCATATTCTAAGGAATTAAGTCTACCGACCATGCCTATTGCAAATGGTCGTGGCATAAGCTGTGGTGGCGATAGAATTTTTACACTCTACCTTAAAATTAAGTTTAGATTATAAACTGCTGGAAACTGATATTGCCCGCGTAAATAGTTTTTTTTAGAAAATTCCTTAAATCGCATTTTCCTATAGGGCTGTTTTTATTGAAAATGGGGTTAAAAATTATTAATGAGTTAACTTACCTCTTCTCCGTGCTGGCTTGCGTCTAGACCTCGCTCTTCTTGATCGTCTCTTACTCTTATAGGAATTAATAGATCTACAATTTTGTAAAGTGCAAGACTACCAAAAAAGGTAAAAATAGAAACACCTATTAATGCGATAACATGCCACATAATGGTATGGGTTGCACCATTTACAAGTCCTACTTCTTTTGCAAATACAGCGGTAAGAATCATTCCTACTATCCCTCCAACACCGTGACTGGGAAAAACGTCTAGTGTATCATCTATTCCTGTTTTAGAAAACCAGGTAATAGCTAGATTACTGGTTATAGCAGCAAAGAATCCTATAAAAATACTTTGTGATATGGTCACAAATCCTGCTGCAGGAGTAATAGCGACTAGTCCAACTATGGCGCCTATACATGCTCCCACGGCACTCATCTTGCGATTACTGAATCTTTCATAAAACATCCAGGTAATCATAGCTGTTGCACTAGCAATATTAGTGTTTGCAAAGGCGATAACAGCATCTGCATTTGCAGCTAGTGCACTACCTGCATTAAAGCCGAACCAACCAAACCATAGCAAGCCTGTTCCTAAGATAATGTATGGAACGTTTGCTGGATCGTGTGTTATTTTTTTACGTTTTCCTAGATATACAGCACCTGCTAGGGCAGCAAATCCTGCACTCATATGAACCACAGTTCCACCTGCAAAATCTAGAACACCTAAATTGCGCAGTAAACCGTCTGGGTGCCAGGTCATGTGGGCTAGCGGTGTATATATAAATATGGTAAATAGAACCATAAATAAAATATAGCTTCTAAATCGCACACGCTCTGCAAAACTACCTGTAATGAGTGCTGGTGTTATGATTGCAAATTTGAGCTGGAATAAGGCAAAAACTAAAAATGGTACTGTTGCTGCAAAGTCTGGATTAGGAGCGAGGCCTACGTTTCTAAAATTGAAAAAAGTCATAGGGTTTCCAATAATTCCGTGCCAGCTTTCTCCAAAGGCTAGAGAAAACCCTACAAGTACCCATATGATACTCACCACACCTAAAGCTACAAAACTTTGTAACATAGTAGAAATCATAGATTTTTTGTTCACCATACCACCATAGAAAAAGGCTAGACCTGGCGTCATTAATAAAACAAATGCCGATGCGATTAACATCCACGCAGTATCACCGCTATCTATAGCGCTCATGTCTCCGTTTTCAGTATAAGGACTACTGAAGAATAAACTGATTAGTACTAATACTGCAAGAACTATAAAGTTGACCTTTTTACCCATTTTGAAATCGTTTGCTTATTTTTTTTCAAATATAGGGTATAGCTCTTAAATATTGTGTTTAAATATGGAAAAGCCCTGTTTAAAATAGGGTATAATTTTTTATGGATAGTTTTTAAGGTGGTAATTTAATGTTTTTGCTGGGGTAGAATGTGAATATATTAGTTTCTGGTAATTTAACGATTGCTCTGTTTTTATTTCCTTATTTGATATTTATAAAAACTTGGGTTACACGTCATAAACAACATCTACACCTTTATCTATTTTTCCTTCTTTTAAGTAAAAATCAATGCGACCTAGGTTAATACCATAACAGCCTACTTGATTTACCATTACGTCTTTTCCTATTGCATTTTTTACAATTTCAGGTGCGTCTAAGAATGTGTGTGTATGACCACCTATAATTAAATCTATTCCAGATGTAGCTGCAGCAAGAGCAAGGTCAGACACTTTATCACCGCGGTAAGAGTAACCTAAGTGCGACATGCAAATTACGAGATCACAATTATCTTCTTCTCTTAATAATCTAGCTTGGTCCTTTGCAGTTTCTATAGGGTCGTTATAGATCGTTTCTTTATACATTTTTGGATCTACTAGTCCTTGTAACTGTATCCCCACGCCGAATAATCCTATACGCACGCCATCCTTTATAACCACCTTTCTCGATTTAATATGACCGTCCATTATGGTGTTAGAAAAATCATAGTTAGAAATCACAAAGTCAAAAGAAGCATTAGGCAGTTGTTTGAATAGTCCATCGATACTGTTGTCAAAATCGTGATTACCTATAGTAGCGGCATCATAGCCCATCATAGTCATTAGTTTTATCTCTAATTCTCCACCATAAAAATTAAAATAGGGCGTTCCTTGAAAAATGTCACCACAGTCTAGAAGTAGGGTGTTAGGATTTTCTTCTCTAACTGTGTTAATTAAAGCTGCTCTACGGGCTACACCGCCACGACCATCGTTACGGCCGCCAGAGATAGGTTCTATATGAGAGTGAGTGTCGTTAGTATGTAGTATGGTTATTTTTTTAGTGCCCATTTCTAATTCTGGACCTGTAAAAATACCATTTGCAAGAGCATAATTAGACCATAAAGCCGTTCCTGCTAGAATCCCTGTGCTCGTATTGCGTATAAATTTTCTTCTTTTCATTTTATTTAGGCTAAAATTATTTTAGGATATCAAACCTATTATCTCTCTTAAAATTTAACGTGTCTACCTTTTTAAAATAATCAATTAGAGCATTTCTTATTTTATAATCTATTTTAGTCATAGGGGTATCCTTAAAGAAACTCATGTTGTCGCCACCGTTATATAAATAATCGTTAGTAGCTACGGTATATGTTTTATAGTTGTCTATAGGTTTTTTATTAATGAGAACCTTGTTGATGGAGTGGTCTTTATTTAATAAAATCTGTAAGCCATCTATAGGGTGTGCACTTTTACGTTCTACCAGGTAATTAATCAATTCATGAACCTGTTTACCACTTAATTCTGCAATAACAATCTCGTTATCAAATGGCATTATTTCATATGCGCTACGCATAGTTACTGGGCCCGCGTTAAGACCAGATCGTATACCACCGTGATTAAGTAATACCATGTCTAATCTCTTGCCGGTTCTAGAATAATACACAGGTTCTCCTTGTGTTCTAACTATAGCTGCCATCATATTTCCTATAGGAGTGTTAAGCTTATAGTCGTTCTTGTGCATTGAAGTAGGGTTGTAGCTTATCTGCTCGTTCATTTGTCCGTCTAGAGACTTTTTGAAAGGGGCAATAAAAGCCTCGATTTCTTCAGTACTTTCTAGAGTTGCGTCTACGGCTGTTTGATTTCCTGAGACTTTTTTAAGCTCATATATTTTCTGGCTGCAAGAAACTAGTAAGATGGTGGATAGTAATACCGCTTTCGCGAAAGCGGAATGATTAAATACCACCTTACTGTTTACTAACTTATTTTTTTTCATAAAGCTTCGTGCTATTGTGCTACTTTTGTGTAATAGAATAAGTAGTAAAAGTACATGATTTTTGACGTTTTAAAAAAGCGATGGTTACGTAAAGAGTTCCATAAATTAGAAAATAGTTGCAGAGAACGCAAGCAACACTGGCCTAAAACGCTTGTTATAGTTTTTGATGCAAATCAAATATCTGATATACAGATTTTTAAAAAGTGGGCCGTAACTTTACAGATTCCTGTAGAGAATTTAACGCTTCTAGGTTTTACTAAAGACGCAAATAACGATAATCTAGAGGGAGCTGTTTTGTTTGATAAAAACCTTATTAAATGGAGTGGCGGTATATCATCAGTAGATTTTAAAAAGATCTTGAGTGCGTCTTATGATTTACAAATTAACCATTTTGAATCTCCTAGTTTAATGACCAGGTATGTGTCTTTAAAGTTAAATAGTGGTTTTAAAGTAGGGTATGCTTTTCATGAAGAGTGTTCATATGATCTTGCAGTTAACGTTCCATTAACTAATCAAGAACTTTTTATCTCGGAAATTGCAAAATATTTAAAAATTCTTAATAATTAACATGCAAGATTTAATAGGCACCGGTGTTGCGCTAGTAACACCTTTTAATGCTCAAGGAGCGATAGATCACGAGGCGTTGTCCCGTATTGTTAACCATCAAATAGATAATGGTGTAGATTATTTAGTGGTTCTAGGTACTACAGGAGAAAGTGTAACCCTTTCTAAAGAAGAGAAGCAAGAAGTCATTAAAACCATTAAAAATGCAAATGATGGACGTTTACCTTTAGTTCTAGGAATAGGCGGTAATGACACTGCTGTGGTAGTTAATGAGTTAAAAACTGCAAATTTAGAAAGTTTTGTAGCGATTTTATCTGTGTCGCCGGCATATAATAAGCCTACTCAAGAAGGAATTTTTCAACATTTCAAAGCTGTGTCTGAGGCTAGTCCTTTGCCGGTTATTTTGTATAATGTCCCAGGAAGAACAGGTTCTAATATGGCTGTAGAAACCGTAGTTAGATTATCTCAATTTGACAACGTAGTTGCTATAAAAGAGGCTGCAGGTGATCTGGTGCAAGCTATGAATATGATTCAATATACTCCCAAAGATTTTCTTGTGATATCTGGAGATGATATGATAGCAAATGCAATGACACTAGCAGGAGGTGCCGGTGTAATATCAGTAATAGGTCAGGCTATGGCACAAGATTTTTCTGATATGATACGTTATTCCTTAAATGGAGATGTAGGAGAGTCTTATGAATTGCATTATAAAATAGCGGCTAGCATAGATATGATTTTTGAACAAGGTAATCCTTCTGGAATAAAAACATTATTACATCATCTAGGTTTATGCGATGACGGTGTAAGATTACCGTTAATAAAAGCAGATAAAGACCTAAGTTCAAGATTAAAATCTTTTTTAGACCAATACGAGAATTAAAATCATTAAGTTAAGCAGTGTGAACGGGCTTTCTTTTTCCATAGAAAAAGTTACATTTGCAGCCCATTAAAGTTAAGTATGAAAAACCTTGTTGTAGTAGTAATTGTAGCCATAAGCCTGGCTAGTTGTAGTTCTTATCAAAAAGCTCTTAAGTCAGAAGATAATGCTGTAAAAGTAGCCATGATAGACACATTGTTTGCAAAAGGTAAGTTCGGGAAAAGTTTAATGCTTTTTGAGCAAATTATACCGGTTTATCGTGGTACAGACAGTGCTGCGCCTATGGCTATTAAGTATGCCAAAGCTTTATATGAAGATAAAGATTATGTGAATAGCGCTTATCAATATGAGCGTTTTATACAATCTCACCCAGCAAATCCTAATGCACAACTTGCTTTATTTATGGCTGCAAAGAGTCATTATCACATGTCTCCTGTATATTCAAAAGACCAAAAGAACACAAATATAGCGCTCACTAAACTACAGGAGTATGTTAACCTTTATCCTTCTGGTCAGTTTGCTGAGGAAACGAACGTACTGGTAGATGAATTGAGGTCTAAGTTAGATAGAAAAGCATATGAGACGGCAAAACAGTACCATCATTTCGGTAACTTTAGAGGCGGTTATATATCGGCAATAAGTGCGTTTGAGAATTTTATACTAGATCATCCAGGTTCAGAATATCAAGATGATGCTCAATATTATTTGCTAGAATCTCAATATGAATATGCTATGAATAGTTTTTCTAACTTAGTTCCAGAAAGACTGGCTCTCGCTAAGAAATATTATGATACCTTTGCACAACGTTATCCTAATAGTGAGTATAAAGAAAATGCTGACGATATACTCGCTAAAATAGAGGATTATAATTCTAAGAATACAAGTAAAATATAACAATGGATACTAAAAACCTAACAGCTCCTAACACGACTATTACTTATAACCGTGATGCATTAACTGCTCCTACAGGTAATATGTATGAGGCGATTTCTATTATCGCAAAACGTGCTGAACAGATCAATACAGATGTAAGAGAAGAACTTGTTGAAAAACTAGAAGAATTTGCTACTTATAACGACTCTCTAGAAGAAGTCTTTGAAAATAAAGAACAAATTGAGGTTTCTAAATTTTATGAACGCTTACCTAAACCTGCTGCTATCGCAGTTGAAGAATGGTTAGAAGGGAAAATCTACTTTAGAGATACAAGCGTTACTCAAGGATAATTTACAAATAATTATGTCTGTATTAAGTGGTAAAAATGTATTGCTAGGTGTAACCGGTGGTATAGCCGCTTATAAAGCTACTTATCTAGTGCGCCTGCTTGTAAAAGCGGGCGCTGCTGTTAAGGTGGTTATGACACCAGCTGCAAGAGAGTTTGTGACACCACTTACCTTATCTACACTCTCTAAAAATCCTGTTTTAAGTCATTTTACAAATCAAGAAGACGATAATGATACCTGGAATAATCATGTAGAATTAGGGCTCTGGGCTGACTTAATGATTATAGCACCTGCTACCGCAAATACCATGAGTAAAATGGTGAACGGGACTATAGATAATTTATTACTAGCAGTCTACTGTAGTGCAAAATGTCCTGTTTATTATGCTCCAGCAATGGATCTGGACATGTATAAACACCCATCTACACAATGCAATTTTGATCAACTCAACGTCTATGGTAATCTCATGATTCCTGCAGGTGATGGAGAACTAGCTAGTGGGTTATCTGGTAAAGGCCGCATGGCAGAGCCTGGAGAGATACTTAGTTTTGTTGAAAAAGACATTTCTAATAAATTACCATTAAAAGATAAAGTTTGCCTAATTACCGCCGGCCCGACATACGAGTCTATCGATCCTGTGCGTTTTATAGGCAATTATAGTAGTGGTAAAATGGGGGCTGCCATAGCGCTAGAATTAGCAAATCGAGGCGCGTCAGTAAAATTAATTATGGGACCCAGTCATGTTAAGACAGATCATGAACTCATAGACAGAATAGACGTAAAAAGTGCGCAACAAATGTACGATGCAGTACATTCTATCGTTGCTACTACAGATGTCGCAATATTTAGTGCTGCGGTTGCAGATTATAGACCTAAAAACCCTGTTGATCAAAAAATAAAAAAGAAGTCTAATACGTTAACTATAGAGTTAGTCAAGAATCCGGATATTTTAGCTAGTGTAGGAGCTATGGTGAAAAAACCATTTTTAGTAGGTTTTGCTTTAGAAACAGAAAATGAATTAGAACACGCTTTCGCGAAAGCGGAAAAGAAACAAACTGATTTACTAGTATTAAATTCTACGCGGGATAAAGGTGCTGGTTTTGGAGTAGATACTAATAAAATTGCGATTATAGATAAGAATAAAAATGTTTCAAGATATGAGACAAAACTGAAAACCGAAGTAGCAAAAGATATCGTAGATGAAATTATTAAAAGGATTTTATAGTTTTCTTGTTTTATTTTGTGCAGTGTCAACTGTAAATGCTCAAGAACTTAATTTTACTGTAAAGGTAAATGCGCAGAATGTTGCACAGCCCGATCAAACTATTTTTACTACTTTAGAAACTTCAATTCAAGAGTTTTTAAATAATACAAAATGGACAGATCAAAAATTTAAGGACATTGAAAAAATTAATGCTTCTCTAGTTTTTGTTGTTACTAATTATGATAACGACAGATTTAGTGGCAATTTTCAAATATCTGTTTCTAGACCAGTTTATAACTCTTCTTATACGACTCCCATATTTAATTTTAAGGATAACGATATCGCCTTTGAATATGTTGAATATGCACCCTTTTTTTATAATGCAAATCAATTTGAGAATAACTTAATATCGCTTATTTCTTTTTACGCTTATACGACACTAGGTATAGATGCTGATACCTTTGAACAAAGAGGTGGGCAGCAATTTCACGAGCAAGCGCAGACTATAGTAAGTCTAGCCCAGGGCTCGCAAGGAGTCGCTGGGTGGAAAGCAAGTGATGGGCTGCTTAGTAGATTTAGGCTTAATGACGACATCCTTTCAGATACTTATAAAGAATATAGAAACGTAATGTATGATTACCATTTAAATGGGTTAGATACTTTTTCTAAAGACTCTAAGAGTGGTAAAATTACATTAAAGAAGTACATCATGCAATTTGAAGAATTACATAGTCGCCGACCTAACAGTTTGTTACAGCGTACATTCTTTGATGCAAAGGCAGACGAGATATTGAGTATTTACTCTTCTGGACCGGCTGTAGATATAAGGGATATAAAAACCTCCCTGCAAAAACTTGCACCTAATCAGTCTTCAAAATGGCGCAATATTAAGGTGTAACTTCTTTTTTACGTCCCTCTTTTTGCCTAGATTTATGTTTTATAAACTGGTAGTTCTTTAACTGCTCAAATAGCTGTAAACAAATTGCTTAAACATATTCAAATAGAGAATTTTGCACTGATCGATTCACTAGAATTAGATCTTAAAAATGGGCTTACCATGATTACCGGTGAAACTGGTGCTGGTAAATCAATTTTATTAGGTGCATTAGGATTGATATTAGGTAACCGTGCAGATTTAAGCGCCATAAGAGACACCTCACGTAAATGTGTTGTAGAAGCCCAGTTTGATATTTCTGATTTAGAGCTCAATACTTTATTTGAAGCAGCAGATCTGGATTATGAAAACTTGAGTTTTTTGCGCAGAGAGATTCTACCTTCTGGTAAAAGTAGAGCGTTTATCAACGACACTCCTGTGACACTTTCTGTTATGAATACTATAGGTAAGCGTCTTATAGATATTCATTCCCAGCACCAGACATTGCAACTTTCTAAAGATACTTTTCAAATAGAGGTCTTAAATGCTTTTCTTATAGAAAACACTAAAGACTCAAAAAAGCCTGCATCCCAACTATTCAATAGTTATAAGGATGAATTACTTGTTTACAATAATGCAAAGAAAGAACTCAAAAAATTACAAGGTCAGGAAGCTCAGTTATCTAAAGACTTAGATTACAATAATTTTTTACTATCAGAATTAGAAGAGGCTGGCTTAGATCAATTAGATCAAAAAGCGCTAGAAGAAGAGAATGAGCAGTTGAGTAATGTAGAGAGTATTACTGAAGTTTTTACAGAATTTAACAACACAATTTCTCAAGACGATCTAGGAATGTTAGATCAATTAAGGCATTTACAAAATAATTTTTCTAAAATAAGTGAATTCTCTAAGGTGTATTCTTCTTTAAAGGAACGACTTTCTTCAGTTCTTTTAGAGCTAGAAGATATATATCAAGAATCTTCTCTAGAGGCCGATAAGATAGAAGCAGATCCAGAACGTTTACTTCAAATTAATAATTCTATACGGTTATTAGAAGATCTGTATAGAAAGCACCAAGTAGATACAGTAGATTCTTTAAAAGAGCTTAGAGATGAGCTTGCAGATAAAGTCTTTATTTCACAAGGTCTTGATAAAAAGATACAACAGCAAGAAAAGAAATTAAATGATGCTCAAGTAAGTCTAACAAAATTAGGATCTAAAATATCTAAGGAAAGAAGTCAGTACAAAACAGCTCTAGAAAAAGAAGTTTTGAGTGTAGTAAAGGCGTTAGGCATGCCAGATGCTCAATTTAAAGTAGATATAACACCGCTAGGTGCCTTTGGGCAAACAGGGATAGATCAAATACAATTTCTTTTTACTGCAAATAAAGGTTCTCAGCTATTGTCGTTAGATAAAGCAGCGTCTGGAGGAGAGTTGTCCAGGTTAATGTTAGCTATTAAATCTATACTCGCAAGATGCAAAAAATTACCTACTATAATATTTGATGAGATTGATACCGGTGTCAGTGGTTCTATAGCTACTATGATGGCAGTTATTATGAAATCTATGAGTACAGGAATGCAGGTAATGGCTATCACCCATTTGCCACAAATTGCTGCATCAGGAAATGATCATTTAATCGTTAAAAAAATAACAGCAAACAATAAGACAGTAAGCACTATTCAACGACTTAATGAAGAGGAGAGACTAGAAGAAATAGCCCAGATGTTAAGTGGTGGGACTATTTCTGATGCTGCAAGAGAAAATGCTCGTGCGCTACTCAATTAGTTTTATATTTGCTGCCTAATCAAGAATTATGGCTTACAATTTATTAAAAGGAAAAAGAGGAATAATATTTGGTGCTCTAGATGAAAACTCTATCGCATGGAAAACAGCTCAATTAGCTCATGATGAAGGAGCTACCTTTGTACTCACTAATGCACCAGTTGCTATGCGTATGGGGCAAATTAAAGAACTCGCCGAAAAAACAGGTAGTGAAATAATTCCTGCAGATGCGACAAGTATTGAAGATCTTGAAAACTTAGTAAAAAAGTCTGTAGAGATTTTAGGAGGTAAATTAGACTTTGTCCTTCACTCCATAGGTATGAGCGTAAACGTGCGTAAAGGAAATCTATACACAGATCAAAACTACAAGTACACTGAAAAAGGATGGGACGTTAGCGCTGTTTCCTTTCATAAAGTAATGCAAACGTTACATAAGAATGACGCTATGAATGAATGGGGTAGTATCGTAGCTTTAACTTATATGGCTGCACAACGTACTTTCCCAGATTACAACGATATGGCAGATAATAAGGCCTATCTAGAATCTATTGCACGTAGTTTCGGTTATTTCTTTGGTAAAGATAAAAAAGTGCGAGTAAATACCATCTCTCAATCACCTACACCTACAACAGCCGGTAGTGGGGTTAAAGGCTTTGATGGTTTTATAAACTATGCCGAAAAGATGAGTCCGTTAGGTAATGCTACTGCACAAGATTGTGCTGAGTATACCATGACTCTATTTTCTGACTACACTAAAAAAGTTACCATGCAAAACCTTTTCCATGATGGAGGATTTTCTAATACTGGAGTTAGTCAAGAAGTAATTGAAAAGTTCTAAATAAAAGAAATTCATTTTAAATAATTAAAAGCCTTATCTGTGGATAAGGCTTTTTCTGTTTTATCGCTTTCGCGAAAGCGGATAAAATCAATAAACAGCTATGAAAATGCAATTATTTTATTAAATTATTGTTAATAACAATTGAAAATCATTACATTAGCACGCAATTATCTAATCCAAAACAAACCTAAATGAAAACAAAACTACTTTTATTATTAATGTCTTTAATAACAACTGTGTCAGTGGCACAATGTGATTATACGTTAGAACTTACCGATAATTTTGGAAGTGAATGGGACTCAGGTGACAACCTGAACGCAAATGCAGGAGTTGACGTGACAATAGCAGGAACGACAACAACTTATTTGATTATGGATCCAGCAGCAGTTAGCGGTGAGCCAGCTGTAGAAAATTATACCATAACAGTTAATGATGGTGATGCAATCGATATCGATTATCGAGCACCATTCTTCTCAGGAGATGGTAGCTTTAGATTTATAGATTCAGAAGGTATAGAGGTTTATGCCTCTCCTGCAAATCAAGAGTCTATGATGGATATCTATGTAGACACAGCAAATTGTCCTACATGTTTTATGGTTTCCTCATTAACCGCTGATAATTTCACGGCTGCAGGAGCACAGATAGGATGGACGGCAACCGGTGCAGAAACAGCATGGGAGGTAGAGTATGGGCCAGTAGGTTTTGTACCAGGTTCAGGTACCATAGATAACGCAACTACAAATCCTTGGATTATAAATGGATTATCTGCCAGTACATCTTATGATGTATATGTGAGAGCTGACTGTGGAATGGGTGATATAAGTAGTAATCAAGGACCTTTAAATTTTACAACTACAGACTCCTGCCCAACACCTAGTGCTTTTAATCTTATTTCTGAGACAGAAGACACTATACAGTTTACGTGGGATGTAAATGGAAATCTTTCTACTAATTATGAAATTGAATACGGGCCTTCACCATATGCGCAAGGAGCAGGTGGGACTTCTATTCTTGCTTCCTCAGCACCATTTGCTTCAGTAAACAGCCTTGCTTCAAATACTTCTTATGACTTTTACATAAAAATAGATTGTGGAATGGGTGACTTCAGTGATTGGGCAGGTCCTTTTACAGCAACTACGTTACAATCCTGTCTAGATGTCTCGGCAATAGCTTTTTCTAATATAGAGCAAAACAGTATAGATATCTCGTGGTCTAATGGTGGTACTGAAACAGAATGGGAAATAGAATACACTACAGATTTAGGTGTTAATACTTTAGTTAATGCTACTTCTAACCCTTTTACATTAACAGGTCTTTCATCAGGTACTTCGTATGATATTTGTGTAACTGCAGTTTGTTCTTCAACAGACAGATCTACGTCGGTTTGTGATAGTATATCAACACCAGCAGATTGTGGAGATACAATTTATGATACTGGTTCTTCAACTGGTAATTATCAAAATAATGAGGATTATACAATTACTTATTTTCCAGAAAATGTAGGTGATGTAGTGACCTTAAATTTTACCTCAGTTGATTTAGAAAATTGTTGTGATACTTTAGAAGTATTTGATGGTGTAGATGTCACAGCCACTGCGTTTTCAAATGATTTAGAAGAGCCTGCTACTTTCAGAGCAACTAACCCTGATGGGGCAATAACCATACGTTTTAATTCTGATGTTTCTGTTACAAGAGCAGGTTGGGTTGCAGAATATACTTGTGGAGCACCACCTTCTTGTTTAGAGCCTTCTGATTTAACTGTGGCAAATGTAACCTTTGAATCTGCACAGTTATCATGGATTTCTGGTGGAAGTGGTGAGGCTTCTTGGGATGTAGAGATTGTTCTTGCAGGAACAACTCCTACTGGCATTCCAACTGACGTAGTCACTACTAATTCCTATCTTGCTACAGGGCTTTCTATAGCTACATCTTATGATTTTTACGTACGAGCTGACTGTGGTACTGGGACAAGTGTTTATATAGGACCTTTAAATTTTGCAACTACTGCTGCTTGTGGAGATATGATTTATGATACTGGTGCTTTAACCGATAATTATCAAAATAATGAGGATTATACAATTACTTATTTTCCAGAAAATGTAGGCGATGTAGTAACCTTAAACTTTACCTCAGTTGAAGTAGAAAATTGTTGCGATACTTTAGAAGTATTTGATGGTGTAGATGTTACAGCCACTGCGTTTTCAAATGATTTAGAAGACCCTGCTACTTTTAGAGCAACTAATCCTGATGGGGCAATAACCATACGTTTTAGTTCTGATGGTTCTATTACAAGAGCTGGTTGGGTTGCAGAATATACTTGTGGAGCACCACCTTCTTGTTTAGAGCCTACTAGCGTGGTAATTGATACAATAGATGCTACTTCAGCAAGTGCTTCGTGGTCTTCCTTAAGTGATGCGACAGTTTGGCAAGTTGAAGTGCAACCTACAACTATCCCGCAAGGTACAACAGGTGCGATTTATGAAAATCTTACTTCTACAAATCCTCAAGCGATCTCTGGACTATCACCACAATCTACTTATGATTTATATGTAAGAGCTGATTGTGGAGCTGGTGATTTTTCAAGCTGGGTGGGACCGATTACTTTTACGACTTTATGTGGTGTTGTTACTCAATATCCATATGTTACAGATTTTATGATGAATGCACCTAATCAATGTTGGAATGAGGCTATAGATGGCGAGATAGTAGACGGGCCTATAGGATTAGGAACTTCAGACTGGAGAACTGGTTCTTATGAAAATACAGCAGGTGTTGCTGTGCCTTCTAATACTATAAATCTATGGCAAAACATAGACAGAGAATGGTTGATCTCAGAGCAATTTGATATGTCTGGTTCAAGCAATGATGTGTTAACTGTAGAAGTAGCTGTAACTAATTATTCTTTTACAGGTGTTTCAACTGCTACAGATACGGATTCTATGGGTTCTGATGATCAAGTAGATTTATTAATAACAACAGATAGCGGGATTACATGGACTTCTTTGATGACGTGGAATCTCGCAAATCAACCAGATGTTACAGGTACTAACTTAACTTTTGATCTGTCATCTTATACCGGTACAGTTCAATTTGCGTTCATGGCTAGTGACGGAGATATAGCTGACACTGAGGATTATGACTTCCATGTTGGTGTATTTGAAATAGATGGTACTGCTGGTAATAACGATTTTGAAAAAACGGAATTTACAATTTATCCTAACCCAGTATCTTCTATACTTTATGTGCAAACTGATGCTTCTCTTAAAAAGCTGATTATTTATAATCTCATGGGACAAATAGTGAGGTCTAGAGAAGTAGAAAACAGAGCAGAAATTAATGTTCAAGAATTACCTTCTGGTATGTATCTAATTGAAATGATAAGCGATACAACAACAGAAACTGTTAGGTTTATAAAGGAATAGTTCTCAATAAAAATTATTTAAAAAGGGTCACTTAACGGTGATCCTTTTTTTTAATTAACATAAGTCTATTTAAAACTATATAAATAATTGCAGTAGATCACGGCTTATAATTAATTTGTCTATGCATGTAATGCTTGTTATTGCAAGTTTGAATGCTCTACCACAAAACAGCTGTCGATAGTAATTAAGTAATAATTATTTTAATCATTCTTTTACTACGATTAACTTATTCTAAGGTATTTATATAATGTCGTATGTATTTATATACGTAAAAAACGGCATATTCAGATATCAAAAAATCAATTATCGAACTCAAAACACTCTTCGGTAAAAAGACCAGTCTTAAGAAGGAAAAGCGGTTGAAGAGTTTCTTATTAATAAAGAATGGGAAATTTAAGACTCGCCAGGAAGCAGCAGATAGTGTCTTTGTCCATATTATATTTTAGAGCGCTGGTTAAGTAATTATAAGGAAGGTGGTATGGAGCTGATGATTACAGATAAACCAAATTAAAGTTGCCATATTTTTTAACTATAAGCACAAAGTTGAGCTCATTTAAATACCATATTTCTCTTAAGCTTCAACTCTTTTAAGTGATCCATGTTTTTTTTCATGGATATCTTCAAGTTTAAAAGAAATTAAGTAAACCTTTTTGCAGCTTTTACATATCCAGTCTTTTCAGTAGTTTTTATTACACTTGTGTCTGTGTACATCATTATTCTAGGGCGGGACTTCCAGTCATATAAAATAAAAAGGTCACTCTTTACAGAATGGCCTTTTTTTATTGACTATTTTTGACAGCGTGAACGCTATTTACTACTCTATTATTATTCCTGTTTTCAATAGGCCAGACGAGATTGAAAAACTTCTCCATAGTATTTCTGTTTTAAAATTTGACGATAAATTTGAGGTGGTTGTTATAGAAGATGGTTCTACTTTGAGTAGTGAGGCTGTTTGTTCTCGCTTTCGCGAAAGCGTAAACATCAACTATCTTTTTAAATCTAATTCTGGCCCAGGAGATTCTAGAAATTATGGCATGCGTAATGCTGTAGGAGATTATTTCTTAATTCTAGACAGCGATTGTATACTTCCAGAAGATTATTTAAAGAATGTGGATAGGTATTTAAAGCAAAATTATGTAGACTGTTTTGGAGGTCCTGATGCCGCGCATGATACATTTACTGATTTACAAAAATCTATAAATTATTCAATGACTTCTTTTCTTACCACTGGTGGTATAAGAGGTGGAGGAGAGCAGCTAGGTAAATTCCAGCCTCGCAGCTTTAACATGGGAATAAGTAAAAAGGCATTTATTGCCACGGGAGGTTTTGGTAAGATTCATCCTGGTGAAGATCCAGATTTAAGTATTAGATTATGGAATAAAGGTTTTAAAACGGTCTTAATTAAGGATGCTTACGTCTATCATGAAAGACGTATCTCATGGAAATTATTTTATAGGCAGGTAAATAAATTTGGTAAAGTGAGGGTAATCTTGAATAAATGGCATCCAGAGACTAGAAAAATAACCTATTGGTTTCCTACCTTATTTAGTTTGTTTTTTATTATTTCTTTAATCTTAAGCATATTAGGGTATGGTTTACCTATATTTTTGTATTTCATTTATATAGTAGCTATTTTTATACATGCAAGTATTAAAAATGGATTAAAAGTAGGTTTAGGGGCGACTATAGCAGCTATGATTCAGCTAGTAGGTTACGGCACTGGTTTTCTATATTCTTGGTTTAAGATTTATGTTTTAGGTGTAGATGAGAGAAAAGCGTTTCCAAAACTTTTTTTCAATTAATAGACGAGAATGAGGTATAAAAAATATATAGGTTTTCCACTAGTTGTTATCGCTGTGGCTAGTTTGTGGTTTATATCAAAGTATAAAGATGTTTATAAGGAAGAGATAGAATTTAATGTTAGTTTTATAAATGTACCAGAAGATGTAGTTATAAGTTCTACAGTTAATGAATTGAAAATTCCTATTGAGATAAGTGCTAGTGGGTTTACTCTTATATGGGAAAAAACTTTTGGACATAGTCTGCTTCTAGACTTTAAGAAAAATACATATAGTAGAAATGATTCCTTGTTTTTTAATCCATCCAGGAGTTTAAAAAACATGAAACGTTCTAAAGAGATTTCTTATGAGATTCTTAATATTGAAGATCAAGAGATTTCTATTGATATGAAACGGTTTGATTCTAAAAGAGTGCCTCTCGTTAATAATTTAAAAATTGAATATAGTTCAAATTATGTAGCTATAAAAGATCCTGCTTTTACAGTAGACAGTGTTACCGTAACTGGAAATGACGCTGCAGTAGCTGCTCTTAAAGAAATAAAAGTAAGCGGTGAACCAATAATGGTTAAGGATTCTATAACTTCTATCAATGTGAATCTTAATGAATCATATCCCGACTTGAGATTTAATAATGCTCATGTTACCCTATCTATAGTCGCTACTGAGATGACAGAAGGTAGTGTAGAATCTTATGTGCATTTAATTAATGCACCTATCGATGCAGAGATTAAGCTTATACCTGAAAAAGTGACTGTGGTTTATTCTACTCCGATAGCTCATTTTGATAAGATAAAAGATAGTGACGTTAGGGTAATAGTTGATTATAAACAGGTAAATGATCTTAATACAGCAATAATTCCGGAGGTGAAATTAATGAATCCAAATATGGTTTCTTCTCGTATTTCTCCTAAACAAATTCAAGTTCTAACTATTAAGTAAATGAAGATAATAGGGTTAACAGGTGGTATAGGTAGTGGTAAAACTACAGTAGCAAAGGAATTTGAAAAACTAAATATACCCCTTTTTATAGCAGACAATGTTTCTAAAATGCTACTTGCTACCGATGAAACCGTTATAGACGCTGTTACAACTATGCTAGGAGAAAGATCTTATTACACTGATAATAAAGGGGAATTAGTACCTAATAAAAAATTCATAGCTTCAAAGGTTTTTAATGATCCAGAATTATTAAAATCTTTAAATAAGATACTTCATCCTGCTGTTAGACACTATTTTGATACCTGGATAAAAGAACAAAAAGCTCCCTATGTAATTTATGAAGCTGCTATATTATTTGAGACTAATGGAAATGAATTTTGCGATCATGTTATTTTAGTAACTGCATCTTTAAAAGAAAGATATCGCAGAGTAATGGCTCGAGATAAAGTGTCTGAAAAAGAGGTGAGATTGAGGATGAGTAAACAATGGTCTGATTCTCAAAGAATAATATTAAGTGATTTTGTTATAGTAAATGAAGATCTTCAAAAATTAAAGGGTTTTGTGAGAAGTATTCACGATGTTTTGTTAAAAAATTAGAGACGATTGTTAATTTTACAAAGTTAATATATGGTTAAAGAGTTTTTAACACTTTGGCTATATGTTAAATTTGCACTGTGCAGAAACGAGTTTTATATTCATTAATAGCTTTGATGAGCTTATCCCTAGCAGGTATTGTTATGGTCCAGTTGTACTGGATTGTTAATAGTGTTAATGATAAGGAAGATCAATTTTCATTTGCGGTTAGTCAGACGCTAGTTTCTGTATCTTCAGAACTGGATAACCGTGAGGTAGAAAAAGTATATAATGTTTTAGATCATATTAGAGATAGTCTAGGTGTGCAGCCAGATTCTAGAACCATAAGTGAATTAATGCTTATCCAGCGCAATCAAAATCTAGATGAAAGGTCTGCATACAGTAATAGTTTAATAAATGAGAACTATAAGTTGAATCCTCAATTATTGGATCTAGATCTAGATAGTCTTACTTTTAATCAACTTCTCAATAAAAAGAGCTCGTTAATTAAAGGCTCTGATTCTATAAAGAAAAAGAAAACCCTTAAAGAGTTATCGCAGTTAGATAAATATAAAAAGGAACTAGATGCTGAAATTATAAGTAATTATAATAGCTTACTTCCTATTTCTCAACGTGTAAGTATAGAAGAATTACAGTCTATTATTAAAGAAGAGTTAGTAAATCGATCTATAAAGACCGATTTTGAGTTTGCTATCTATCAAGATGGATTTGCTACACGTATACAGTCAGATGACTTTGATTTTATTCCTAGTGGTACATGGGCTTATTCTATTTATAAGAATAGTAATTTAGATACAGAGCCTTATGAGTTGTACATAAGTATGCCAGATAGAAAAATTTACATTCTTTCTTCTATTACAGGTATGGCTTTATTGTCTCTTATATTCACCACAGTAATAGTTGTAGCTTATTCTAACGCCATTAAACAAATTTATAAGCAAAGACAAATATCTCAAATAAAAACAGATTTTATAAATAACATGACGCATGAGTTTAAGACACCTATAGCTACCATTAATTTAGCTCTAGATTCCTTAAAGCATCCTAAAATATCTTCAGACCCTGAGAAAGTAGCAAACTACCATAGAATGATACGTGAAGAAAATAAGCGCATGCACAGTCAGGTAGAGAATGTCTTGCGCATTTCTAAACTAGAGAAAGATAATTTAAACATAGATAAAGAACGTCATGATATGGATGATATCATGATAGACGCTATCTCCCATATTCAATTGATACTAGAAGAAAGAGGTGGTGTGGTAAAAACTCATTTTGGAGCTTTGAGAACAGAGGTTCTAGTTAACGAGAGTCATATTACTAATGTTATAGTAAACGTTTTAGAGAATGCTATCAAATACACAGAGGGCAGTCCTATTATAGATGTATTTACAGAAAATGTAAAAGATAAGCTTGTAATCAAAATAAGAGATCAAGGAATAGGAATGAGTAAGCAAGCGCAACGTAAAGTATTTCAAAAGTTTTTTAGAGAACATACTGGAGATATTCACAATGTAAAAGGACACGGTCTAGGTCTAGCTTATTCAAAAAGAATTTTAGACGATTGTAATGGAGAAATCCATGTGGAGAGCACAAAAGGTAAGGGTAGTACATTTAGTATTCATTTACCTGTAATAACATAATTTAAATTAATTACTTATGGAAACTGAGAATAAAAAAATACTTCTTGTAGAAGATGACCCAAATTTTGGAACTGTATTAAAAGATTATCTTTTAATGAATGACTTTGATGTTACACATGCTAAAAACGGTATGGAAGGGTTTGAAAAATTTAAGAAAGATAACTATGATCTATGTATTCTTGATGTAATGATGCCATATAAAGATGGTTTTACACTTGCAAAAGAGATTAGAGAAAAAAATGAAGAAGTACCTATCATTTTCTTAACCGCAAAGGCGATGAAAGAAGATGTATTAAGAGGTTATAAAGTAGGAGCAGATGACTATCTTAACAAGCCTTTTGATAGTGAAGTGCTACTTATGAAGATAAGAGCAATCATGCAGCGTAAAGGACAAGATAGTCTAGCAGATTCAAAAGAATTTGAATTTCAAATAGGTAGTTTCCATTTGAATTCTAAATTAAGATTCTTATCAGTTGGTGAAAATGAACCTGTAAAACTCTCCCCTAAGGAGAATGAATTATTACGTTTACTTGCACTGCACCTTAACGATCTAATGCCTAGAGAACTAGCATTAACAAAAATATGGAGAGATGATAATTACTTTACGTCTAGATCTATGGATGTTTATATAGCAAAGTTGCGTAAATATCTTAAAGAAGATGATAATGTAGAGATCGTTAACATACATGGAGAAGGTTTCCGTTTGTTAGTTAAAGATCAAGTAGATTATTAATTAAGATTGTTTCTCATAAGTAAAACATTAACTCGCTCTACAATTTCTGTATGGCGAGTTTTGTAATGATACCATTTTACAGAGATATCCTTGCGATACCAGGTTAATTGACGTTTTGCAAATCTACGAGTATTGCGTTTTATTAATCGCACCGCTTCTTCATAACCATGCTCTTTATTAAAGAACCCAAAAAATTCTTTATAACCTACAGTTTGTAAAGCATTAAGTTCTTGGTGGGCTATAAGTTGGCGAGCTTCTTCTTCAAGTCCTCTCTCTAACATGATGTCCACACGACGATTTATGCGATCATAAAGATCTTCACGACTGGCCTCGAGTCCTATTTTTATGACTTTAAAATCTCGTTGTTGAGCAGTTCCAGATCTTAAGTCACTCATTTTTTTGCCGCTAGCGCGATATATTCCTACGGCTCTAAGTAATCTATGAGCATTGTGAATATCTACCGTGCTGTAATACTCTGGATCTATGTGTTCTAATTCTTTTTGTAACCAGGTAATTCCTTTAATCTCAAATTCTTCTCTCAAGAAATCTTGAATCTCTATGGAAACATCAGGAAATATATCTAGTCCATGAGTAACTGCCTTTTCATAAAGTGCACTACCACCTACCATAACAACGACATCATTTTTCTCAAAAAGAGTTGGTAATAGATCCATTACATCTCTTTCAAAATCTCCTACAGAATAATCATCCAGAATACTTCTATCCTGAATAAAATAGTGAGTTGCAGCTGCCAGTTCTTCTGGTTCTGGGACAGCAGTTCCTATGGTCATTTCTTTATAAAACTGTCTGGAGTCTGACGATATGATGGATGTGTTGTACGCTTTCGCGAAAGCGATACTCAAAGCAGTCTTTCCTATTCCAGTAGGGCCTACGATACATAGTAGAGTCTTGTTATTCATCTAATGGGTATCCACATTTATGACAGAAAGCAGCACCGTCTTGATGCTTTTTAGAGTGACAATTTTGACAAATTTGAGTGTTTACGTGTCTGTATTCAGGATCTTCTTTTAGTCTATTATTTTCTTTTTTACTCTGTGAATATTCTGCACTCACTATTCCTGTAGGAACAGCTATGATTCCATAACCCATAATCATGATTAAAGTGGCAAGAAACTGTCCTAAAGGTGTTACAGGTGCAATGTCACCAAAACCTACCGTGGTTAATGTTACTATACACCAGTAAATAGATACTGGTATGCTTACAAAACCACTCTCAGGACCTTCTACTAGATACATGAGGGTTCCCATAATTATAGAAACTACCAGTACAGCAAATAGAAAAACGGCAATCTTAGGGCCACTAGATCGTATGGCTTTACTAAGCTTATCTGCCTCTCCTATGTAACGAGTTACTTTTAATATTCTAAATACTCTAAGCAATCTTAATGATCTCACTGCTAGTAGAGCGTTAAGTCCACCGAAGAAGAACGTTAAGTAAAGTGGTATAGTAGATAGTAAATCTATTATACCATAAAAGCTAAAAATATACTTAGCCGGTTTATTTATAGAAATCACTCTCAATATATATTCTATGGTAAAGAATATGGTAATGATCCACTCTGCAACAATAAATTCATCAGCATATTTTTTTCCATAGGCTGGGACACTTTCCATCATTACCAGCACAAGACTGATTATGATAATAACTAAGAGTATAATATCAAAAATCTTTCCTCCAGGCGTGTCTGCTTCATAAATAACTTCATGAATTTTGCGACGCCATTTACTGGAAATATGTCTATCGTTCACAGCCATAAATTAGCTATGCTTAGGGAATTTAGTTGGATTTACTTCATTCATAATGTCATAAACTTTTTCAAAAACATCGTCTACACTAGGTTTTGAGAAGTAATCACCATCTGTTCCATAAGCTGGTCTGTGTGGTTTTGCGGTGATACACTGCGGTTTGCTATCTAGGTGTGGCCATGCATTTTGTATATCTACAATCTCTTGTAATATGTAGGAGCTAGCACCACCAGGTACATCTTCATCAATAACTAATATTCTGTTGGTTTTCTTAACGCTTTCTAGAATTTCATGATTTAAATCAAATGGTAAAAGAGATTGTACATCGATAATTTCTACATCTATACCAGCTCTTTCTAATTCTATCGCTGCTTCATCCACTATTCTCAAAGTAGAACCATAAGATACTAGAGTAATGTCTTTTCCTTCTCTTAAAGTTTCTACTTTACCTATAGGTGTTTTAAATTCTCCAAGATTAACCGGTAATTTTTCTTTTAATCGGTAACCGTTAAGGCACTCTACAACTAGTGCAGGCTCATCGCTTGCTATAAGAGTGTTATAAAAGCCTGCTGCCTGGGTCATGTTTCTAGGTACTAAAACATGAATACCACGCACTAGATTAATAATTCCACCCATTTGAGAGCCGCTGTGCCATATACCTTCTAGTCTATGACCTCTAGTTCTTATAATTACTGGAGATTTTTGTTTACCTGCTGTACGGTATTGTACCGTAGCGAGGTCGTCACTCATTAATTGTAAACAGTAAAGTAAGTAGTCTAGGTATTGAATCTCTGCTATAGGTCTTAGTCCACGCATAGCTAGTCCTATCCCTTGACCTAGTATGGTAGCTTCTCTTATTCCAGTATCTGCCACTCTTAACTCGCCATACTTTTCTTGCATGCCTTCTAGACCTTGATTTACATCACCTATACGACCGGCGTCTTCACCGAAAACCATAATTTCTGGATGGGTTGCAAATAATACGTCAAAGTTATCACGCATGATAAGTCTTGCATCTACATATTTACTAGTCTCGTCATAAATAGGGGCAACAGTCTCTACGTTAACGGCGCTTTTTACAGACTCACTATGTAAATTACTGCTGTATTTTTCTTGTATTCTATTTTTATTTTCTGTGAGCCAGTTGTTTAGAGCTGTAATAGCGTCGTGCTTTTCTTGAAGAGTAAATCTTAAAGTTTTTCTTACAGCCTCAAAGATATCTTTGCGGTACGGTTCTTTTTCTGCTTTAAGGTTTTGAGCCAGTGGTTTAATAAACACACCATTAGAAGAAATATCTGCGACAGCATTGATAAGAGTTACAGCCTCATCGCGCTCGCTATTAATAGGATTTAAATAAGCATTCCATGCAGCTTTTTTTCCTTCTCTAACTTGTTTTTTTATAGATTTTTCCAGTTCAGAAAGTTCTTCTTCTGTCGCAAAATCATTATCGATCAACCATTTTCTAAATTGAACGTTACAGTCATACTCGCGTTCCCATTTAAGACGGTCTTCATCTTTATAACGCTCATGAGATCCACTCGTACTGTGTCCTTGTGGTTGTGTAAGTTCGTCCACGTGTATCAATACCGGCACGTGTTCTTCTCTTGAAATTTTGCTTGCTTTTTCATAAGTGTCTACTAGAGCCACATAATCCCAACCCTTAACCACCATAATTTCAAAACCATCATGCTGGTCATCTCTTTGAAAACCTGCTTGTATTTTACTTATACTCTCTTTGGTAGTCTGGTGTTTTGCATGTACTGAGATTCCATAGTCGTCATCCCATACACTTATTACCATAGGTACTTGTAGAACACCGGCAGCATTAAATGTCTCCCAGAAATGGCCTTCACTTGTACTGGCATTACCTATGGTACCCCAGGCAACCTCGTTTCCTTTATTAGAAAAACCGTTGTCTGTAGCAATAAGTTCATTATTTCTATATACTTTAGATGCTTGTGCTAGGCCTAATAATCTAGGCATTTGCCCAGCTGTAGGAGAGATGTCTGCACTAGAATTTTTCTGGTCTACCAGTCTTTTCCAGCTTCCATCTTCATTTAAACTATGCGTAGCAAAGTGTCCACCCATCTGTCGACCGGCACTCATGGGCTCATCATTAATATCGGTGTTTGCATAAAGCCCAGCAAAAAATTGCTCTATAGTAAGTTCTCCTATCGCCATCATAAAAGTCTGATCGCGATAATAACCACTTCTAAAATCTCCATTTTTAAAAGATCTTGCCCATGCGAGCTGTGGTAATTCTTTACCATCACCAAATATTCCAAACTTAGCTTTTCCAGTAAGAACTTCTCGGCGACCTAAGAGACTACATTCTCTACTGGTTACCGCCACCTTATAATCACTAATTAGTTCTTCTTTAAAGTCTTTTCTAGCTAGTTGTTGCTGTCCGTTAACTGAGTTTTGCATCATTTTTTCCATTATCGCAAAGGTACAATTTTAACCTGCGAGTTGCAATGCAAAGCTAATACCACCTTCTGGTAAAAAGTTTTACAAAAGTGTTAATGTCTAGAGTAACTATAAAACGTATTTTTTCGTCATATTTATCTTGTCCCATTTCCCAGCCATTATTACTGTAAACAGGGAAATACAGCTCAAAATAATCTTGCAAAAAATTTAAACGTATTCCAGAATCATAGACAAATTTTGCATCGCGATCTCTGTTTTTTACAAACCCCACGTCTCCATAAACATGAATATAATTCCATAAACTGTACGATCCATTTACCGTGGTAATCCACTGATTTGCAAATGCTGGTTCTAATTGTGATTTAAAACCACCTTCGGCCACGATTAATTGTTGAGAGAATATACCGCTATCCTCAGATCTACCGTAGTAGTTGTAATCAAATAAATAGTCTGTAGGTCTATCTAGTGCAAAGGAGAAAAAATCGCCGTTAGATGCGCTATTGTTGGATAGAAAAGCACCAGCAAAAACTCTAAAATCTAGTTGTCTATTATTTTTAAATAACTTTCGCCATCGCAATCTGTATGTTGCTTTAGTAAATTTACTAGAGATTTCTGTTCCTATATTATAATTAAATACGCGTTTTAAATTATTATCAGAATGTGAGAAATTTATGCTGAATACGTTGTAATCTGGCTCGTCTACTGGGCTTAATGGGTCTCGATCACGGTCTACATAAATATTTCTAAAACTTAAGGACTGGATCTTATTACTACGTAAATCTTCAGGACGGTAACTAAATTGTAAAAAGCCGCTCGCACGTCGGTACAATAGATCATCAGCATAAGAAAAGGTATTTGCACTCACTCCATACCTCACACGATACAGTCTTTCTTCTCGATTTTGAACAGGATGTGCATAGCTCAGACTAATAGATCCCACCAGCTTGTTAGAGTTAGTCCCATATCCAGGTTTAATGCTATATCGCAATGGTTTAGGTAATAGATTTCCATTGTAAAATCTTGTTCCTAGAGTAAGACCGTCATAGATGTTAAATTCTATATCGGGCATTAAAAATATTTGAGAACGTTCTGGATCTTCCACATCTTTAAATAAACGGAATTCTAACGGACGGTTCAATGAAGGGAATCCCTTTAGGGTCTTGTAATTATCACGTGGATTAAACTCGGTTATGAGTTTTTCATAGTTTATGGCTATTCTGTTAGCACGCTTTCGCGAAAGCGAGATCACACTATCACCTCTCACACCTTCTATCCATCTCTTATCTATAATGCTGTTGTTATCTAGTAAATAGACAGGAATAGGAATGTTAAGTTGCGACTTATTCTTGATTCTGAATGAAACGGAGTCTTTGGTTTTATGAACGTTTCTTATCGTCCAGTCCAGCTGTTTATGGGTAGTGATGTAGTCGTCAAAAAACCAGTTGACATCTTTGGGAGCGTCTTGTTGCACTATTTTTCTAAAATCAGAAACGTCTGTGTAAGCGTTATGATTTGCGGTGTAATAATCTCTTATAGATTGTTCTAGGCTGCTGTCTTCTAGATAATCGTTTAAGAAATTTAGTCCTATGGCGGCTTTAAAAGGTATTCCTAATTGCTGATTGTACTTTACCAGCTGGTCTGCAGGCGTGTTGACAGCCTCGTCCAGATTGCGTCTTGCGCTGTTAAGGTAGAGTAGTGGATAACTCTCGCTAAATTTGAGTTGCGTGACATTAAAACCTCTCAATCCCCATACATTACTAAGTTTACCACTTATTTTAAGATCTGGATAGTAAAGTTGCTGGTATTGCATCATTAAATACACCATGATAGATTGTTGTATCCAGGCTTCTTTTCTAGGATTAACGTGTACACCGTTTTCTACCCATTTGCGTGTTAGTGCTTTGAGCATTTTAATTTCATAAGTAAAACCGGCAGGAAAAGGATTTATAAAACTAGGTAAAGAACTTAACCCATAAACTGGATTCTCTCGATAATAACGGTCGGATACAAAGACATCTTTTTCTCGATAATCACCCAGTCTAGTCTGAAGAAAGCTAGCAATTCTATCGTTAAAAATTACTTTCATTTCTAGAGGTACATCGCTGTCATCTATATCTGTGATAATGTTAATGCCTGGTACACTGTAGGTTTTAAAAATATCGATGTCGTTGAGCACATGAAGAATAACACCACGATTATGGCTTGCTGTAAATAAATAACTATGACGCGTGTCTGGTAACGCCTCTTGTGCAGTGGTAATATTACTTATCGCTCGATGTGTTGCTGGTATGTGTAGAGAGATCGAAAAATCCATGGGTGCGCCATAGAAATCATCTAGATCTTTATGAGAATAATAATCCCATGCTCCATCTTTAAACGGTGCAGGGTGCAGATACCAGTGTTTTAGAGTGTATTCTCCTTTAGAATTTTTTCCATAGCCGGTAAAATCGTCTTCTGGTATTTTAACCGTATAATTTAAATCTATGTTGCGAGTAGCGCCTGGTGGCAATGGCTCTTTAAAATAAAGTTTTATAATATCTTGTTGACCATCTAGTCGCTCGATGCGATAATGTTGATCAAAGTTAGAGTCTGTGGTGATAGTTGTTCTACCTCGCTCTTGATCATTTGCAAACTGAAATTTGTTTTTAAAATCTTCGGCAAAGCGTGTTGCAAGCGGTGTTTGTGTAGAAGAAAATGCATTTGCCCAATCTAGAAGTATGATGTAATCCCAGGCTGCATCGCTATCGTTATAAATTTCTAGATCTTGATTTATAGACAGCAAGTCTTTATCGCTATCTAGATGTGCGATAATGTCTGTTTTGTACTGTGCGTGTAGGACACAAGTAAACAAAAGCAAAAGAAGAACTAGCTTTTTAGTCATAATCTGTATAAGATTTGCTTTTGGTAGAATAAAAAATAATTTAAAATGAAGTTCAAGTCTAGTTATAAAATATCACAGGAGTTTCCTGTTTATATAACAAAGACTTGAACTTTTAATTGCAATAACCCTAGAAATTAGGACTCAGGCTGTATTTAGAATAGAACTCATTGATAATTTCAATAGCCTCGTCACTAGTATCTACTACATGTAGTAAATCAATATCTTGTGGCGAGATGGTAAAGAACTTTTTATCAAGAGTAGATTTGATCCAGTCTAGTAAACCACTCCAGAAATCTGTACCTACCAGTATGATAGGGAATTTACCTATTTTGTTAGTTTGAATTAATGTAATTGCTTCAAACAGCTCATCTAGGGTGCCAAAACCACCTGGCATCACAACAAAACCTTGAGAGTATTTTACAAACATTACTTTACGAGCAAAGAAATAATCAAAATCAAGACTCTTATCATGATCGATATAAGGGTTATCATGTTGCTCAAATGGCAATGCGATATTAAGACCTACAGAGGTACCACCAGCTAGATGAGCACCTTTATTACCAGCCTCCATAATACCAGGTCCACCACCTGTAATAACTCCATAACCATTATCCACTATTTTACCAGCAATCTCTGTCGCTAGTTGATAGTATTCATTATCTGGTTTTAATCTAGCACTACCAAAAATGGATACACATGGCCCGATACGACTCATGCGTTCAAATCCCATTACAAATTCAGATAATATTTTAAAGGTTGCCCAGCTATCGTTAGTCTTTAAATCATTCCAACCTTTTTCTCTTATTTCTTTTCTCATTATTAAACTTTAAGTTTTTATTGTAATTTTCTAAATCTATAACTTCATAGACCTACTTACAAACATAACGACTATGCTTTTATAAATAATCAGTTTACTGTAAATTTTAGCAATTATTAATGTTGTAAAATCGTTGATTTCCCTCTAATTATTTTTAATATCGCAGTTCATGAATAGTATCTTTTAAAATGTCAGTTTTAGAAAAATATCTTCCTAAACTTGCCACGGCACCATTAACTGCGTTATTGCAGCAAAATCAGGTGCATCTTAAAATTGTAAATGAGCGCAAGACCAGACATGGAGATTATCGTAAAAACCCAGACGGTTCTCATGCAATAACCATAAATTCAAATCTTAATAAATACCGGTTTTTAATAACCCTAGTGCATGAAATAGCACACCTAGTGGCGTTTCAAAAATATGGTAGACAGATAAAACCCCATGGAGTAGAGTGGAAACATACGTTTCAAAAACTCATGCTTCCCTTTTTAAGGCCAGACATTTTTCCCAAAGATTTACTGCCTGTACTAGCACGACATTTTAAAAACCCTAAAGCGAGTAGCGATACAGATGCAATGATGAGTGTCGCCCTAAAATCATACGACCCAGAAAGTGATAAAAGCTATATCTTTGAAATACAAGAAGGGACTACCTTTTTAGGACCTAGCGGTAGAAAATTCCAAAAAGGAAGTAAATTGCGTAAACGCTACCGTTGTGTAGAAATAAGTACTGGAAAAGTGTATCTTTTCCAACCTAACGCGCAAGTAGAAGTATTAAAAACAATATGAATAACAACAACTACGCAGTAATTATGGCTGGCGGTGTTGGTTCTCGATTCTGGCCAGTAAGTAAGCAATCTTTTCCTAAACAATTTCACGATATGTTAGGAATAGGTAAGTCACTCTTACAGATGACCTTTGATCGATTAAAGCATCAAATTCCAGCACAGCACATACTAGTATTAACTAACCATGCCTATGTAGACCTAGTAAAGGAGCAATTGCCCGACATGAACTTTGACAACATAGTTGCAGAGCCTGCTATGCGCAATACCGCTCCATGTATTTTACTGGCTGCTTTAAAGATTCAGAAAATGAACGCGCAGGCCAGTATGATAGTTGCACCTAGCGATCATTACATTGCCCAAGAGGACATCTTTAACGAAGACCTTAATACTGCATTTGATTTCTGTAAATTACATCCAGACGCGTTAATGACCTTAGGAATACAACCTACGTTTCCTAATACTGGTTATGGATATATTGAATTTAATAAGGAGGAAAGTGAGGTAAAAAAGGTATCTCAATTTAGAGAAAAACCAGATCTTAAAACGGCTCAAGAATTTATCGCTGCAGGTAATTTTTTATGGAATGCAGGGATTTTTATTTGGAATGTAGATAGTGTCGTTTCCGCTTTCGCGAAAGCGCAACCACAATTAACCTCTTTATTTAAAAATGGATTATCTGTTTTAAATACCAACAATGAAACACAATGGCTAGAAGAAAATTATCCAAAAGCCGATAATATTTCTGTCGATTATGCGATCATGGAAAAAAGTGAAGACGTGTATGTATTACCTGCACGTTTTTCATGGAATGATCTAGGTACATGGGGCTCGCTTTATGAAAAACTAGATAAAAATGATAAGCAAAGTGCTGTAGTAAATGCGTCTGTGACAGAGATAGATTCTAGTAAAAATATGATAAGAACGGCAGCTGGTAAGAAGGTAATCGTTCAAGGGCTAGAAAATTACATAGTAGTAGATCAAGACGATGTATTAATGATTATCCCTATGACTGAAGAGCAGGAAATCAAACAAATACGTAATAAAGCCATGGAAAAATATGGCAATAATATAGGTTAATGGAAGAGCAGAATGTGAATAAAGTAGACGAGAATCTACTCGAGGATAACAAACAAAAGATAACCGGTATATGGGAGAATATTATGGAGTTTTTACACAATCTTCTAGATATACGTGAGGACTCTGACCGTCATGAAACCATAGACTCTGTAAGAAAGGATATCTCTTTTCAAGGACACAATGCCTGGATTTTGATATTTTCTATCATGGTGGCATCTATAGGTCTTAATGCAAATTCTACTGCCGTGGTAATAGGCGCCATGCTTATCTCTCCACTTATGGGACCTATAGTAGGTATGGGATTAGGTACGGCTATTAATGACAGTAATATGTTGCGTCGTTCTCTTACTAATCTAGGTGTTATGGTAGGACTATCGCTTCTTACAGCGACCTTGTACTTTTTTATCTCTCCTATTAAAGAGGCAGAAAGTGAGATACTCGCGAGAACTGCGCCTAACATTCTAGATGTATTGGTCGCTATATTTGGTGGTCTAGCGCTTATAGTTGCTAAGGCAAAAAAAGGAACTATTTCTAACGCCATTGCAGGTGTAGCTATTGCGACAGCCTTAATGCCGCCGCTGTGTACGGCAGGTTTTGGTATTGCAAATGGAGAATGGGGATTCTTTGGTGGGGCGATGTACTTATTTTGTATCAACGCTGTATTTATTGCACTTACTACCTATGTGGTCTGTAAATTATTGCAGTTTCCTATGGTGAAATATGCAAATGAGGCAAAAAGAAAACGTACCTCTCGTATAGCGGCTCTAGTAGGTTTTATAGTTTTAGCTCCTTCTATTTGGTTTTTTATACAATTGTATGAAAAGCAAAAATTCATCATTGATTCAAAGAAATTTGTTCAAGAAAATATGATTTATGAAGGTACTCGAGCAACACCAGAATGGGATCAAGAAAAGAAACAGCTAGATGTGACTATTATAGGTAAAGAAGTACCAGAGTCGTTAATCAATGACTGGAAAGCAAGATTTGCAAAAATAGACGGTTTTGAAGATAGTAAAATAGAGATTTATCAAGGTAGCCGTACGATTTTAAATTCAGGAAATGAGAATTTTGAAAAACTGCAAGAAGAGCGTATCAACGATATAAAGCAATTGCAAAATAAAGACCAGCGCATTATCGCTTTACAAAATGAGTTGAATATTTTAAATAGTAAAACTCAAAAAATAGAGATGATAAGTGAAGAGGCAGCATTGATCTATCCGCAATTATCTAGTATAGCACATGCCCATGAGATTAAGAAAGATCTATTAACACAAACCTATGACACCACAGACGTGTTTACGGTAAGTTACAAAGATTCTACCCTAACCGGTAACGATACACAGACCATGAAAAAAAACATGGCAAACTGGCTTTCTTACCGCATGAAGCCCCACAAAATTAAAGTCAACGAGTCTTTTCCTGTAATAGAAAAAACAGCGAAGTAGTAGGTAGTTGGTAGAAGTAAAAAAAAGCTCTCAAGAACTTTATTCTAGAGAGCTTTTTTTTACTTCTAATTAAAGATAATGAATTCCTTTTTCTGCTGTTTTAGCGGTGTAAAGCGATACAAATTCTTTGTTATGTATGGCATCTTTGTAGGATGCTGCAACTAAGTATTTAATAGTTACTCTATGCTTTAATTTGAAAATTTAATTTAATGAAAGAACCATGTTCATTCTTATAAACACTTCCATATCCCATTTTTGAGCCTGAAGGGTTGTCAAGTCTTGCAGAGTTTTTTAAATATTGTTTGAACTTATTAAAGTCTATTAAATGATAACAAAGCATTTCTGCATTTGGTTTAATAATAATAATACCTCCGACTATATCATATTTGCCAGACCATACTGCTTTTGAGGTCATTCCTAAAGCAGCTTCAACTAAAAAATTCACTAATCTATATTCGTAAAACTTATGACCTTGAGAAAGGTTATAATTCATAGGGTTATCTTCTCTAATTTTTTTAATTACATCATTTATCTTAACTATACTGCTAATATACTTGTCTTTGACTATATGAGCTATTATCTCAGGTAAATCACTATCAATTACTTGAAGATTTAACTTAAAAGTATCGTCATCAAAAGAGTCAAAATTAACTTGGTAACCTAGTTCTGTTAATTTTGAAATTCGTTTTATATACTTATGGCCTTTCGTAATTGAGTTTACCTCAATTAAATCATCATCAGAAATAGGTTTACCATTATCATCAACTATTTTAAATGTAATGTTTGTTGTTTCGTTAAGTTTTAAAATTTTTGGATTATTATCCAAAAAAGATTTTATACTTACTTCTTTTGAAATTATATGACCATCAGTTTTGTCATATTTCCTTATATGTGAGTAATTCTCATTTAAAGAGCGTTTGATGAAATATCCAGAATGTATATTATCAATTATATTCATTGTTTTTAAATTTGGAATAGTGGTCTTTTAAAAATTCTAAATTTGGAAGAAATTTTTCTGGAAGTTTAATCTTTTTATTTTTGTATTGAGTGAAATAGAAATCATTCTCTCCTTTTTCATAATCCAAAAGGTATTTAGAAACGGTGATTTTGTAATTCGTATCAATACTTATTAATCCTTTATCAAAAGCCTTATCGTGAAGATTATTTAAGCAAAGACCATTTCTAGGGTTTGTTCTTTCAACGTTTTCACTCCAGGGAATTATATGACTTGCAATTAGAAGCTCTGGAATTTTGATTCCAGTAATACAGCAAGTCAAATTATATGCCGATAAGACTGAACTTCTAAAAAAAGATTGATTGACCCTTGTTTTCACTAATTTTAGTTTGTCTTTCCCAGTTGGAAAATTTTCTACTATAACTTCGTCTTCAATATTTTTACCTTGAAATTTAGATATAATCTTTTCACTTTCGAAAGCTAAATCATCCCAATTTCCGTGAAATTCATTCCAAATAATTTCTTCTAACTGACTTCCGTTTACTAAACCTGTTATTCCTTTTTTCTTAAGTTCTGGGTCTAATCTACCTAAATTTCCAATCTTCATATTTAAGGCAGAAGGTGAACGCCCAATAATATTTGCATATTTAATTATAGTAGGATTTGTTTTACTGCTATTTTTAAATGGTATTTTGCAATAAACGTTGAATGCAACTATAGTTTCTTCTCTTGACCAGTTTTTTCTTGACATTCTTAAGATGCGTTAGTGATAGAAGTGGAAAGCCCACAGCGAGGCACGAGCGAGGACTTGAAACGGATAGCCCGACCCTTTAGGGTAACGCCCAAATCTTTTCGGAAACCAACAATGAAAATCCGTTCACGATTTTGGGGAACGCCAAACTCTTTTGCATTTAGGATTTTAGGCTCAGGAATATAATAACCAAGATCTTCTCGAAGTACATTAAGTATGGTTTTTAAAGTTTTTCCTTTGTCATGATTTCTTAATCCCTTTACATTTTCTAGAAATACGGCTTTTGGTTTTTTATTTTTTATAATTTCAGCTACATCGAAAAATAGTGTTCCGCGAGTATCTTCAAATCCTCCTCGTCTACCAGCAATGGAAAATGCTTGACAAGGAAAACCTGCACATAATACATCAAAATCATCTGGAATGTAACTTTTTGTTTTAGCTTTAGTGATGTCACCAAATGGTATTTCTCCAAAGTTGACACGATACGTTTGTTTAGAGTATTTATCCCATTCACTTGTAAATACACATTTACCTTGTAAATTTTGAAATGCTAATCTAAAACCACCAATACCAGCAAAAAGATCTATGAATTTAAATTTAGGCTTTATTGGAGCTGGAAAAGGAAGTGTCTTATCTGAATCGAAAATTAAATATTGAAGAGCCTCTTCGGCAACTTTGTTAGTTATTTTATTGGCTGGATATTCTTTAGATAATTTTTCTTTAACAAATTCTACTGCGTCTCTTTTATAGAATTTAGACACGCCGTTTTTATGATTATGAATATAATGAGTAAAAGAAGCTGGTTTGGAATTTCCTTCTTCAATAATATTTACTTCAAAAAGCTGACCATCAATATTTTCTATATGTATACTTTCTTTTGACATTTGTCTATCTGATTCTGTAAAGCAAGTTAAATAAGTTGTTTTTATAGAAGTACGTTTTTGATTTTTAATTGTTCACATTTTTAATTATATATTGAATGATGGTATATGTTTTTAACTAATTCGAGAAAGTAATATTATTCTAATGCATTTCAATTCATTCAATACCAAATGATTTCTAAGAACTATTACGATTAGTGAGATGTGAAATCTTGTATTACTATTGTAGTTTTATAACTTTTATTTGTCTATTCTGTTGAAATAACCTTGGATGATCATCTTAACTACGGAAGCACTGATGGAGATGAGATGTATAAAATTGAATTATGTATTTAATACAGTGATTAAATATTATTTCTATTTAAAGGTAACTTTCATCTGAAGAGTTTTCACCTATTTGCTTAGTGATAATTTCAATAGCCTCTTGTTTTCCTAAAATATTTCCAAACTCCAACAAGGAATCTGTATCACGATAAACACCGTTTCTATCATTCCATGATAACCAATCTATCAAGTCTAATCGTGTCCATAAATTTAATTCAGTTTTAAGCTCATTCTTATTGAGCTCCATTATTTTATAATTAGGATCTCTAAACTTTTGTTCTTCTTGAAACGTTGGATACATAGTTATGCGTTTTATTTTAATTAAAGATAATTGATTTGTGATTAAAAATCTAATAATCAATTATTTAAATTAAATGAAGTTTGAATATAAGATTAGATGAAAAACAGTTTACCTTTCTTTTAAAAATACGCAAATCAGAAATGTCATAATCAGACTTAAGCTTTCTAAAAGTTTTTTTACAACCCCTTATTCTGTGCAATACGAACCTTCTTAAACAGGTTAGAGCTATATACAAAGTCGGTTACGGTTTCATTATCGGTTTTAAAGATCTCTTGGTTCGTTCCTTTCCAGGCCAGTTTACCATCTTTTAAGAAGACTATGGTTTCACCTATTTCCATTACAGAGTTCATATCATGCGATATGATTACTGTGGTGATATCGCGCTCGTGTGTGATTTCTTGAATTAAGTTATCGATTACCGTTGCCGTTTTAGGATCGAGTCCAGAATTTGGCTCATCACAAAATAAAAATCTAGGGTTGTTTACTACCGCTCTCGCTAGTGCCACACGTTTTTGCTGTCCGCCAGATATCTCACTAGGCATTTTTTTATTAAGACCTACTAGATTAACACGTTCTAAAATCTCGTTTGCGTTTTCCTGTCGCTCTTTTAAACGCATTTTTGTAAACATGCGTAAAGGGAACATTACATTTTCTTCTACAGTAAGCGAGTCGAATAAAGCACTGTGCTGGAAAAGCATCCCCATTTCTTTACGCAAATTACTCTTGCGTTCTATTTCCATTTCATTAAGAGGCTCACCGTCATAAATAATCTCACCACTATTAGGAACAAATAGCCCCAACATATTTTTAAGAAAAACAGATTTACCAGATCCACTGGCGCCTATAATCATATTAGTTTTTCCTTTTTCAAATGTTGCGGTAATTCCCTTTAGAATTTCTTCATCGCCAAAACTCTTGCGCAAATCGTTTACTTGTATCATTAGCTTAAAAGTAATTGAGTTAGAATATAATTTGCTATAATGATGGCGACACAAGTCCAGACAAAGCTGGTCGTGCTCGCTTTACCTACTTCTAGGGCACCACCTTCCATATAATAACCATGGTAACTGGGTATAGTGGCCAGCATTAAACCGAAGACCATGGTTTTTATAAAAGCATAAGCTACATGCCATGGTATAAAACTATCTTGTAATCCTATAATAAAATCTTCAGAGCTAGCAAGACCGCCATAGACAGACGCTAGATAACCACCAGCTATTCCTACGAACATGATAATAGCAATCAAGAACGGATAGAAAAGCAGGGCTATGATTTTAGGGAAAATCAAGTAATTTAAAGGGTTGATACCCATAACTTCTAGTGCATCTATTTGCTCAGTAACACGCATAGAACCTATACTAGAGGTAATATAAGAGCCTACCTTACCGGCCATAATAACCGATATAAATGTAGGGGCAAATTCTAGAATTATAGATTGCTTTGTAGCAAAACCTATTAATGATTTAGGAATCAATGGGTTATCTAGATTAAGCGCAGTCTGTAAGGCAACAACGGCACCCATAAATAGAGAGATAAATGCGGTGATGCCTAGAGAACCAATAATAAGGTCGTCTATTTCTTTAAGGATTAACTCCTTTAGAACTATTGCTTTAGTCGGTCGTTTAAAAACGCCGTACAACATGATCATATAACGTCCTATGTGTTTTAAAAATTTCATCGTGGTAAAAATAGATAAAAATAATTCCACATAATTTAATGCTTTATTAAACTTGTTCATTTTTTCATAGTTTACTTTTGTGAAAAATATTTTTCTATGAAGAATTTACTTTCTCTGATACTTCTTTTTGTCTTGTTGACTTCTTGTAGCACGCTTTCGCCAAAGCGAGACTACCATCCATCTACGTCCTCCATGACAGAATCGAGTGCGCCAGAAAAAGCTCCTAAACTAGTAGTAGGTATAGTAGTAGATCAAATGAGGTATGATTATTTATCTAGATTTTATGACCGCTATACAGATGGTGGGTTTAAAAGACTTATGAATGAGGGTTTTAACCTGACTAATAATCATTATAATTATGTACCTACTTATACTGCGCCAGGACATGCGTCTATTTATACAGGTACATCACCTATGAATCATGGAATTATAGGTAACAACTGGTACGATAAATTTGAGGGTAAGGTTATTTATAACGCAAGTGATGACCAGGTGAGTGGTGTAGGTTCTTTAAGTAACGACGGTAAAATGTCACCACGTAGAATGTTAACCACTACAGTGACAGATCAACTAGAATTGCACACTCAAGGTAAAGCAAAGGTGATAGGAATTTCTGTAAAAGATAGAGGTGCTATTTTACCAGCAGGGCACGCCGCAGATGCTGCTTACTGGTTTGAAGGTGGTGATAAAGGAAGTTTTATTTCTAGCACATTTTATCTAGAACGATTACCTAAATGGGCGGCAGATTTTAACGCCTCTAGAAAAGCAGACGATTATCTTAAAACCTGGAATACCCTTTACCCATTAGAAACCTATACAGCTAGTGGTACAGATCTTAATAAATTTGAAAAAGCACCTAAAGGTAAGACTAACGCTGTTTTTCCTTATGATTTAAATTATTTGAGAGAAAAAAATGATAATTACAGCCTTATCAAAGCGACTCCATATGGTAATAGCATAGTCGCAGATTTTGCTATCGCAGCAATAAAAGCAGAAAATATGGGGCAGGATGAGGTGACTGATTTTCTTGCGGTGAGTTTTTCTAGCACCGATTATATAGGACATCAATACGGTGTAAACTCGGTAGAGATAGAAGATACCTATTTGAGACTGGATAAAGATTTAGAGCGTCTTTTCATGACTCTCGATAAAGAAGTAGGTAATGGGAATTATACTATTTTCTTAACCGCAGATCATGGTGCGATTAATAACCCAGTTTACCTCCAGACTAGAAGAATAAACGCAGGTTACTTTAATAGATCTGACTTTAAGAATAATCTATATAAAGCTATACAGGATAAGTATGGTGTAAATGATTTAGTTTCTAACATTTCTAACGACCAGATATTCTTTAATAAAGCAAACCTGATTAAAAATAATATCAATCCTATCGATCTAGAGAACTTTATAGCAATGACTATAGTAGATTATAAACATATCGATAAGGTATTTACTAGAAATGCGTTAGTATCTGGTACTATGCAAGATGGCACAGGAAAGTTGATTCAAAATGGTTTTCATCACAAGCGTAGTGGTGATGTGATCTATGTTCTAGAACCAGCTGTTATTTCTTACTCTAAAACGGGCTCTACGCACGGTAGTTCTCAAAGTTATGATACTCATGTACCATTATTGTTTTATGGTAATGGAATTAATAAAGGATCTAGCAGTAAGCGCACAGAGATCATAGATATAGCACCGACTGTATCGAGTCTTTTAAAAATAGGGTTTCCTAATGGATCTACTGGTAATCCTATAAGCGATGCTTTAAAATAATAAGTTCTTTTAAAATTGTATAATCTTATATTTGCGATCGCAAAATTAAAACTTATCCCATGAAAAAATTATTACTTATCGCGGCTCTTATAGCTGGTGTAACTCTTAATGCCCAAGTATTTGCAGGTAAAGGAGATCAAAAAGTACAAATAGGTGCAGATTTTCAAAGTAACGCATCTGGTATACAATGGACTTATGATTATGGTCTTGCAGAGAATTTTTCTATGGGTATAGGAGCTAACTATGCACTGGGTCTAGAAGATAGTATAGACGCAAGCTTTGATGAAAGAGCAACCATAAAATTACGTTTTAATGCAAACATAGGTAACGTGATCAACATAGATCCTATGTTTGATTTTTATCCAGGTCTTGCTTTTAGTACAAAAAACTTTGGTGGTCATGTAGGTGCTAGATATTTCTTTACAGACGGTTTTGGTCTCTATACAGAGGCTGCTTTTCCACTAGCAAAATATAAATCTGGAAACCTAACAGTCCAGGAAGAGCTTTATAATCAGTTCAACGTGAGTGTAGGACTTGCTTTTAATTTCTAAAACCCTAGTTTAGACTTTATACCGTTCCAGCGGTAATTTCTTATAAAACGACCTTGCTCTTCTGTTACCAGTGGAGTAAGGTTCTTTTTTTGTGCCAGTCGGTACCCTTTTAAATAATCGGTAATAAGTGAGAATTGCTTTTTATTCCATGCCATTTTTATGGCTGTAATAAAAGTGAGTGTCCTGCCATAATTCATTTTGTAAAAAGCCTCTCCTTGTAGGTATTTAGATCTAGAATTATATGCCGCTCCAGTAGGTTTTAAATGTTTTACATGCAAACCGGTAATAGTAAAGACTTGCCATCCATAAAACCGCGCCAGCATCTCATCGATCGTATCCCAACCTATACTGGCCTTGAGACCACCTATTTGTTGAAAACACTCTGTTCTGTACGCTTTTAAAGCACCTCTTATGTGATCAGGATTATTTAGACTTTCTACTTGCCATGTTCCACCTTTATCGATAGTACAATGTCCTGCTGTCATTCCTATTGTTTCGCTTTCGCGAAAGCGAGTCACCACATCTTTTAAATAGTTTTCAGGAAAAATTAAGTCCGAATCGTATTTACAGACTATGTCATAATCTTCTATATCTATTTGAGATAACCCATAATTAAAGGCATGAATCACTTTAGAGCCTGGTATATTTTGCGCACTGGAAGAGGTTTTTACCACATGAATAGGTAGCACAGTAGCATAGGAGCAAGCTATGTCATAAGTAGCGTCTGTAGAGTTATCATCTACCACCACTATTTGTGCTGCCTTATAAGTTTGCTGTGCTAGACTGTCTAAGGTTAATTTAATGAATTGTTCTTCATTATGTGCAGGTATGATAATGACTATTTTCAACGGCTATGAAGGATTTACTTTTTCACAATAGACTAAATAATAGCGGTCTGTAAATTTTCTTAGTAAGGGACGTATTCCTATTTTTTTAACAGGATTTGTAAATTTCATGCGGTCCACTACTTTCCAGCCTGCTTTTTCTAGAACGTAATCCAGTTGCCAGGGCTCAAATTCATGATAGTGTTGATCTCTAATGTCGTTTTTATTACGGTAAGCGCTAGAAAACCATAGTTTTAAAGGTACACTTATCACGGCTTTATTACTTTTAATTGCTTTTAAAGAAGTATAAGGACTTACTAGGTGTTCAAAAATTTCAAAGGCAGTAACGACATCGCCATTAAAATCATTAATTTCACTTACATCGTCATCTAGGTCCAGTCCCGTAGTGTTTTGTACTTCATAACCAGCATCTTTCATAATCATAGAAAACGGATTTTCAACACCTAAATCTAGAATGGTATCTGTTTTAGGGATGTGTTTTTCTAGAAACTCTAGAGTTAATCTAAATCTTTTATGAGGAAAACTGTTCTCGTACAATGTCGTTTAATTTAAGTTACGAAAATAGAGATTTATACTCGTAGAGTAAGATCAGTTTCTTAAAACTTTATGCGGTAGCGATAGTCTTATCGTTAATGAAGGTTAAGCATGACTCGCTAGGAGTTAATTGCGGTACATCTTTTGTATTTTTCGCCCTTATGAAATGGATCACACTAGTTGCTCTTTTTGGAGCTTATTTTTCTCAATCACAAAACACGCCTAGTCAGTTAACAACGGTAGATTATAAAAAGGCTGATGTGTCTATACATCTAGATGCAAATTCTAATGAGATAGAAGGTACAGTAGACTATAATCTTGAAATCTTAAATGATGCGTCATCTATTTTTCTGGATGCAAAAAATCTAGTTTCTTACAACGCCTTATTAGATAATAAGGAAGTGAAAATGATTTATGACGGTAAGAAACTTGTAGTACAAGCACCTTTTAAGGCAGGAGAGGAGCACGTGCTGCATATCTCTTTTACCAGTTACCCATCAAAGGCTATGTACCATATAGATATAGATGATGATGGTTTGTGGGATCAACTATGGACGCAGGGACAAGGTAAATATACCAGCAACTGGTTGCCTAGTATGGATGATATGAATGATAAGATCATCTGGAATACGTCTATTACCGCACCTGCTTCTAAGCTTGCAGTTTCTAACGGTGTGCTGTCACAAGTCATTGATGGTAAAGATGTGAAAACATGGAAATACATCATGCAAAAACCTATGTCTAGTTACTTGCTGGCCGTGGTTGTAGGAGATTATGAGGTAAAAAAAGAAAGTAGTTCTTCTGGTTTACCGCTGGAATATTACTATTATAAAAATCAAGGAGATAAAGTAGCTTCTACCTATCAACACTCTAAAGAGATTTTTGATTTCTTAGAAGGCGAGATAGGAGTAGCATTTCCATGGCAAGCTTATAAGCAAATTCCTGTAAAAGACTTTTTATATTCTGGGATGGAAAATACAGGTTTAACCGTTTTTAGCGATGTGTTTTTTACCGATGCGCTGGGAGCAAATGACCGCAGTTATGTAAACGTAAATGCGCACGAGCTAGCGCATCAATGGTTTGGTAATTTAGTTACCGAGACAGATGCAAAACACCACTGGTTGCATGAAGGATTTGCTAGTTATTATGCATTGCTAGCCGAAAAGAATCTATACGGTAATTCTCATTTTCAACATCAATTATATGAGTATGCCGAGGCTTTGAACCAGCAGACTGCTAGAGGGAAAAGTACCGCTTTGTTAGATCCCAAAGCAAACTCGCTTACATTCTATCAACATGGAGCATGGGCTTTACATGCGTTAAAGGATACGGTTGGAGAGTTCAGCTTTCGCGAAAGCGTAACACGTTACCTCATAAAAAATAAATACAAGAATGTAACTACAAATGATTTTCTAGATATAGTAGAAGAAGTAAGCAATAAAAATCTAGACGAGTTTAAAGCCACATGGTTAACATCTACTACATTTCCTGCTGCTGCAGCTTTACAAATCTTGAGAAAAGAACCTATTATGGAAAACTTTTTACAACTGGCGGCACGACGTATATCCAATTTTGATGAGTCTTATTATTCTTATAAAGAAACGCTAGAAAAGCCTATAGAATTAGAACTGGTTAAAGAAATGGTGGCGCAATTAAGTATTCATAATACAAATAAGAAATATGAGTTATTGAGAGAGGCCGCAACACTGGATAATGTAGAGGTAAATCAATTAATAGTTTTAAGTACGCCTAGTATTAATGTAGAAAATAGAGAGTTAATAAAAAGCATGCTCAACGATGATTCTTACGTAACTAGAGAGTCTGCCTTATTTCTTTTATGGAATGATGTGAGTGATAAAAGAACCTTTTTAGAAGAAACAAAACAGCAATGGAAAGAAATGAATTATAGTCTAGATATGGCGTGGATAGTTTTGGCACTCAATTCTAGTGGGTATAGTAACGAAGAGTTACTGCCGTTACTAACTAGATTACAGTCTTATACGGGACTTATTTATAGTACGGAGACTAGAACAGCAGCGTTTGATTATTTAATAAACCTAGATGCGATGAGTCAGCAAAATTACATGGACCTCATGCAGGCTAGTTTACACCACGTATGGAGATTTTATGAAAATGCGCGAGATATTTTAAAAGCTCAATATAAAAGAGAGCATGGTAAATTTCTTATAGATCAGTCTTTTACGCATTTTAATACAGAAAGTAAGAAACGTTTGAAGAAAATATTAGAGGTAAAATGACTTACGTACTTCACAACTATAATTTATAATTTATTGAAAATATGAACTATAAAAACTATAGATCTTAAACAAATTTATATTTTTTATCGCTAGGGTAAGTTTTTACTTAGAACAAGTCATTAACTTCGGCCTTTAAGAAGCTTATCGCAGTGGCGCTAGGTGTAGGTTTATCCATAAGGTCATTAAGAATAGCCTGTCGCAATCCGTCTGCTGTAGTTAGTTTGTCTGTCATAGACACTTGACGTAATTTTTGTATGGTTGCGTTTTTTGCGGCACGTATGATATTCCAGCATTCTTCACTCACATATACTTGTTGTGCTATATTATGTTCAAACTCATGTTCTATAGCCGCAATTAGTGCCTGCTCATACTCAGACTTTGATAAATTATTAGATTTAGTTCTCACGATAAGGCTAGCAGGTTTTATGCGTTCAAGAAAAAGGACTAATCTCTCATAGGCAGCCATGCGAGTAGGAAGTGTTTTTGCTTGAGATTCTCTTACAGTGATAAAACGTCTTCTTTTTTCTTCATTCTTCATAAAAGTCGAAAAGAAATAATAAGAGATTATTGCAATAATAAATGAGGGTAATAAGGACTGGATTAAAGAAAAAATAGCTTCTTGCATGATGGAGTTTTAATTTTGTGGAACGTTCAAAAATAATAGGATATTGTTATTTGACAAATAATTTTATAGTGCTTTTCCTGTTTATCTATTCATACTAATAATTTTATAGTATAAAGGTGTGGTTTCCTATGTTGCTTTTATCCATATACCAGACTGCTTTATGCTTGTAAAATAACACTCCATTTAAATCACATCGAGTTTAACTGTTATATGATGGAGTGTTATCTGGTTAGTTTTTACAGTAAGTTGCTCTTTTCATTGAGCAGCTTATTTTATTTACCACCTAGATGTATGCAGTCTTTTAATTCTTGCATACCATTAAATGGAACGACCGTTTTTTGATATTTATAAGTATGCTCTAGAGTTTGTGTCATATTGCTATCTCCTATATTCACATCTACATCTCTCATATCAAACTGACATGGATGTTCATAACCAGCTGCGTGAGTAATTTCTAGCACTTCTTTATTGAATTTCTTAAAATAGCTAGCCAGTCTACCAGCTTTTTCTGGAACGACTATACCGCGTTGCAACCATTTATTTTGAGTAGCAATACCAGTAGGACAGGTGTTGTTGTGACATGCTTTTGCTTGTATACAACCTATAGAAATCATTGCTTCACGAGCCACATTAATAACATCTGCTCCCATAGAAAATGCCATCGCAGCTTTGGCAGGAAAACCCAATTTTCCAGAAGCAATAAAAACTAAATCTTCCGTCATTTGTCTGTTCTGAAAAACCTGATAAAGATCTTTAAAACCATACACCCATGGAAGCGATACATGGTCTGCAAAACTAGGTGGTGCAGCACCAGTGCCACCTTCACCACCATCTACAGTGATAAAATCAGGACCTTTTCCTGTAGCTTTCATAATATCTGCCAGTTCTTCCCATTGATCTAGTTTACCTATTGCAGCTTTTATACCAGTAGGTAGTCCAGTTTCTTGAGCTATTTTTTCAACAAAGTCTACAAGGCCTTGTACACCTTTAAAAGCGCTGTGAGTAGGTGGAGAGAGAACATCTTTCCCCATAGGTACGTTGCGTATCTCACTTATCTCTTGGGTAATTTTAGAACCAGGTAATACGCCACCTTTTCCAGGTTTTGCCCCTTGAGATAGTTTCACCTCTATAGCTCTTACTTGTGGATGGTCTTTAACCAGTTGTTTTAATTTTTCCATAGAAAAATTACCCTCGTCATCACGTACACCAAAGTATCCCGTACCGAAATGAAAAACCACATCAGCCCCAGTTTTATGATAAGGAGATAATCCGCCTTCACCAGTATTATGGTAAGCATGTACTTCCTTACAGCCAGTGTTTAAAGCCTCAATAGCCTTGGCACTTAAACTACCATAACTCATCGCGCTCACATTAATCACACTTCTAGGTCTAAAAGGTCTTTTTCTATTTTTTGCAGCTCCCATAACCTTTGCACAAGGCAAAAATCCAGGATCTTTAGCAGTAACATGATTTTCATCAAGTTTAAAAGGCATCATCGCATTATTGATAAAAATATACTGGTGCGAGTAAATGTCACGATCAGTTCCAAACCCTTCATAATTATTTTCATTCTTTGCACTAGCATAAATCCAGCCACGCTCAATTCTATTGAAAGGAAGTTCTTCACGATTATTTGCCACAATGTATTGACGCAATTCTGGACCTATACTTTCTAGCCAGTACCTTATATGTCCTACAACAGGGAAATTCCTGAGTATTATATGTTTCTTATTAAAAATATCAAAAAGTGCAACTATAATTATAAAAGCGATGAGGTACCAGTACCATGCTATGTTTGCAATAAAATCCCAAATTTGTTCCATAAAAAATAATTAAGATCTAAAAATACAATAGTTGTCATATAAGATCAGATATAACTGCAATGAATTTATACTTTAAAAAATTTTAATGTTGAAAAAACGCTAGATTTTTATTCCGCTTTCGCAGAAGTGAGAACAGCACAAGCCTTATCTTTATACTCTATAAAATGAAGACCTGTGCAAGATTATATTTCCCAACTTAACGACGCCCAAAGAGAACCAGTTTTACAAAAGGAAGGTCCTATGATCATCATTGCTGGTGCAGGTTCTGGGAAGACTCGTGTGCTTACCATACGTATTGCATATTTGATGCAACAAGGTGTAGATCCGTTTAATATTTTATCTCTTACGTTTACAAATAAAGCGGCCAAAGAGATGAAAAAACGTATCGGTGATATCGTGGGTGCCGGACAGGCTAAAAATTTGTGGATGGGGACTTTTCACTCTGTCTTTGCAAAACTATTGCGTATGGAGGCAGATAAACTAGGCTATCCATCTAACTTTACTATTTACGATTCTCAAGATTCACAACGTCTTACGAGTGCTATTATAAAAGAAATGGGACTGGATAAAGATGTTTATAAATACAAGCAAATACAGTCGCGCATCTCTTCTCTTAAAAACGGTCTGATTACCGTACGCGCCTATTATAATGCTGCCGATTTACAAGAGGCAGACGCCATGGCACGACGTCCACGTTTTGGAGAGATTTATAAAGAATATGTAGAGCGCTGTTTTAAAGCAGGTGCGATGGACTTTGATGATTTATTATTAAAGACTAATGAATTAATAAACCGCTTTCCAGAAGTTCTAGCAAAATATCAAAATCGTTTTCAATACATACTGGTAGATGAGTACCAGGATACGAACCACTCACAGTATTTGATAGTAAAAGCACTGTCAGATAAATTTCAAAATATATGCGTGGTAGGTGATGATGCGCAATCCATTTATGCTTTCCGTGGTGCAAATATTAATAACATCTTGAACTTTCAGAAGGATTATGATAATGTAAAAGCATACCGTCTGGAACAAAATTACCGTTCTACAAAAAACATTGTTGAAGCGGCAAACTCTATCATCGAGCACAATAAAACTAAACTTGATAAAGTAGTATGGACAGCAAATAACGATGGACCTAAAATTATAGTCCACCGACTTATGAGCGATGCAGAAGAAGGTCGTTATGTAGCCGGTTCTATTTTTGAAAACAAAATGCAACACCAGTTAGATAATGGAAAATTTGCCATTCTCTATAGAACAAACGCACAGTCTCGTGCCATGGAAGACGCGTTGCGTAAACGTGATATTCCATACCGTATTTATGGTGGTCTTAGCTTTTACCAGCGCAAAGAAGTAAAAGATGTACTTGCATATCTACGACTGGTGGTAAACCCCAAAGATGAGGAAGCTATAAAACGAGTTATCAATTACCCTGCTCGAGGTATAGGTGCTACGACTATGGACCGTTTAATTGCCGCTACAAAACATTATGACCGCACCATTTTTGAGGTCATGGAAAACATAGATCGAGTAGATGCAGGAATAAACAGTTCTACAAAAACAAAGTTAAAAAACTTTGTTACCATGATTAAGAGTTTTCAAGCGCTAGATCTAACTCAAAACGTTTTTGAACTCACAGAATATATCTTAAAGAAAACAGCATTATTAACTGAACTCAAGAAAGACGGCACTCAAGAAGGAATCTCTCGTATAGAAAATATGGAAGAGTTGCTTAACGGTATGCGAGATTTTGTAGAAGGACAAAAAGAAGTCGCAGACGCAAGAGGTGCCTTGTCAGAATTTCTAGAAGATGTCGCACTAGCAACAGATCTAGATAAAGATACAGGAGACGATGACCGCGTTTCTCTAATGACCATTCATCTATCTAAGGGACTAGAATTCCCATATTTATATATTGTAGGTATGGAAGAAGATCTATTCCCTAGTGGTATGAGTATGAATACTCGTGAGGACCTAGAAGAAGAAAGAAGATTATTTTACGTGGCATTAACCAGAGCAGAGCATCAAGCTTATTTAACCTATACATTGAGCCGTTATCGATGGGGTAAACTAGTAGACGCAGAGCCTAGTCGTTTTATTACAGAAATTAATCAAGATTTTATAGAATACACGACACCTATAGATAATTATCGATATAAACCATTGATGAATAATGACCTGTGGGATGAGCCAGATAAATCAAAACTGCGCCAGTCTAAACCTAAGAATGGAACACCACCTAGTGTCAGCCAGCCTAATGAAGAACAAATTAGAAAACTAAGAAAAATGCGACCTGTAAGTCGTTCAACTAGTAATTCTAGTGCTCCTTCTGGTTTTGAGGGCGATTTACAGACAGGTATGATAGTAGAACATGCGCGCTTTGGCCGTGGGACAGTAGTTAATCTAGAAGGTGCTGGCGGTGAGAAAAAAGCTGAAATTAACTTTAATGTCGGTGGTCTTAAAAAATTACTTCTAAGATTTGCAAAACTTGATGTTGTAATTTAAATATTAATTTATAAAATATTAATGTTGTTTCCGCTTTCGCGAAAGCGGAATTATAATACTACATTTAACCACTAATTAAAACAGAATGAACAACTTACAATACCCTATTAAATTCTCTTTTAAAATCACTACCCTAAGTAATGATTTTACAGCAAAAAATGCGTCAGGACAAACTATTGCTTACGTAAAGCAAAAAATGTTTAAGCTCAAAGAAGCCATTTCAGTTTACAGTGACGAGAGTAAATCGCAAGTTTTATTTACCATCGCGGCAAATAAATGGCTGGATTTTAGTGCTGCATATTCTATGACAGACGCTAGCGGTAATGAAATAGGTAAAATTGCTCGTAAAGGATGGCGCTCTATGTGGAAGGCAGAGTATGATATCGTAGATCAAAATAACCAGCCGCAGTATAAAGTGCAGGAAGCAAACGCATGGGTACGTGTTGCAGACTCCATGATAGGAGAGATACCTGTTCTAGGTGCTTTTACAGGTTATTTATTTAATCCTACTTATAATGTGACTAACAAAGCAGGTCAGATAGTAGTTAAATTAAAGAAAATGCCTTCTTTCTTCGGTAAAGAATTTGAACTTGAAAAAGTGGCAGAGATAGACGAAGATGATAAAGAAAGAGTAATGTTAGGTCTTATGATGATGATTCTTCTAGAAAGACGTCGTGGATAAAACGCTCCACTGAATGAGAAATTGAATATAAAAACTTGAAAACCGAGGCTTAACTACGTTGAGTTTCGGTTTTTTTTTGATTCACAATTAAATGAATTAATTCCACCAGAGAACTTTTTCAACGCATCTTCAAAAATAAAAAGATAAGATTATTGAAAAGTTATTAGAAGTCTGTAACACAGCTTCGGTATAAAATAAAAGAAGCATTAAACCTTCAAGAAAGCAGTCTGAATATGTCAGGAAATAATAAATTCATTTTAAATGCTTGGTTAAGCGATAGTCAGAACTTTTTACCTAGCACGATCTTTATTAACATTATTTGGTCAATCCTGTCCTAAATAAATTTAAGACATAGCAAACCTAACCATTTTACTGGTTTGATTAGCTGTTTTATTGTTTTT
>NZ_CANLXZ010000014.1 GCF_947495285.1 uncultured Nonlabens sp.
CAGACCATAAAATCAATAACTAGTAATCATCATTATAAAAATGCTTTCATAGAGACTTTTCAAAAGTAAATTGGTATTAAACATTTCCTAAAATTATACACCTATTAAAAAAGCGCATAAAAAAACCTCGCAAAAGCGAGGTTAAGTATAAAGTAGATTGTAAAATTAAATCTTTATAGATTAGGAATAACTAGTTCCTGACCTGGGTGTATCACATCTGGATTATCTAATAAACCGTTATTTGCTTCAAAGATTTGCTTATACTTCATAGGATCTTTAAAGTAATGCTTTGCAATAAGACTTAACGACTCACCACTTTTAACCGTATGCTTAGTGTAGATAGAATCATCGGCAACTTTAATATCTGCCATAAGATCTGCTGGATTATCACCACCTACCTTTTTGATCTCGTCCCATAATAAGTCCTTATCATATGGAGTTGCTGCTACACCTCTTATTTCAATTTTATCGCCATTTACTTGTACATCACCATCTTTAATATTTAGTTGCTCTCCTAAATCTAGTACACTTTGATATTTTGCTTTTACCATTATAAATTTTTGTTTTAGTTAATAATGCTAAAGTTAAGGATATTAATTGTTATTTCTAAATTTACGACCATAAATAGAATTACATCGATAAAATACCAGAAAGACGCCTCAATTATAAATAAGGATTCAACTTAGGCAACATAGACATTACCTCTCTTACTCTTTCATAGTAGTATAGACGTTATTCACGTCATCATCCTCATCTAGTTTATCGAGAAGTTTATCGATGTCAGCACGTTGCTCTGCGGTCACTTCTTTTTCTATAGTAGAAATATATTCAAAATCTGAGCTTAAGATTTCTATATTCAGTTCTTCCAGTCCTTTTTGTAGCGTACCATAATTTTGAAAATCGCCATAAATCATGATACCATCTACAGAGTTGTTGTCTTCCTCATCCTTCTCATCAAAGAACAACTCTTCAGCACCGAAGTCTATTAACTCTAGCTCTAGTTCTTCTAAGTCTTGACCTTCGGCAGGGATTCTAAAATGACACTTATGGTCAAACATGAATTCTACAGATCCTGATGTACCTAAGTTACCATCACTTTTTGTAAAATGACTGCGCACATTTGCAACCGTCCTATTATTATTATCTGTAGACGTTTCTACCAGTACCGCGATACCATGCGGTGCATAACCTTCAAAGAGTACCGTCTCAAAATTTGCTGTATCCTTATCAGTTGCTTTTTTAATCGCACGCTCTACATTTACCTTAGGCATGTTTACCGCCTTAGCATTTTGTATTACAGCACGCAGTCGAGAATTAGAATCTGGATCTGGCCCACCTTCTTTTACAGCAATAACTATATCTTTACCTATCCTAGTAAAGGCTTTAGACATTGCACTCCATCTTTTCATTTTACGCGCCTTGCGAAATTCAAATGCTCTACCCATTTCTCTTCAATTTTTAATAAGATGTAAAGATAAAATCTTGCAGCTATGTTTACAACCATAAATATTAAAAAGCCACTTTTTAATTCTTATATATAATAAGGACAGTTATTTTAAAAAAAATGAACATGGTTATTCTACATCATAAGGTACGTGACTCTGTAAAAAAGTGGTGCTTATCTCTCTCCACTCTTTGTAAAAATGTTTTCGCCATACATTAGCATCATGGATAGCGGCATTATACGCCTCTGTTTTTGCCATAATATTCTCTCTAGAGCCAGTCTGGGCATCTTCTTTAATAAGTTCTATAGGTTTAAGATCTACAGTTACTTGTGTATGTAGTTTTTCATTATACTTAACTAGTGCGTTATATAAATTATCATCTAGACTATAAGAGTTAAATTTTTCTAATTGTAGAGTATCATACAGTTTTGATTTTAAATTTACTACAGCATTGCGATAGCTAGCAATATCTTTTTCATTTAATCCCTGCCAGAAATTTCTCTCCACCTGTTGCAAATTAGAAAAAGCCAGTTGCAGCTCATTATAATAATCATAAACCATAATAGTTTGTTTCATATTATGGGCCAGTTCACTAGTATTTTCTTTTATAATTAAATCGTGTTTATCTCCATAAACAGCGATCGCATCATTATAGTCGGCTCTTAATTTATAAACTGCTTTTCTTATATTTTGTATAATTTGCAATTGATTTGTAACCACCTTACCAGCATCTTTGCTCTTTAAGAGCACCAGTAAATCTTCTTTTACGATAGCAAGATTACCTTCTAGATAATTAATCATGGCTCGTTTTAAATCTGGATCAAATGCTTTTATTTTGTTTACCTTAACCATACTCTTACGTATGGTATTTTCTAGTTGTTTACGCCTTCCTTTTATGGCGATATCATCCTTAGAAAAAGTATACACTTGCATATAATTCCATACACTGGTGACTACCTTTTCATTTTGACTATCTATAAAGGTCAGGTAGGAATTTGCATCATTAAAATTTTGAGCTCTTACATCGTTTGCCATAAAAACCAGCAATACAAAGATGTAACTTAAATTAAAAATAGATTTTATAAAGAATCTCATGAAGTGTTTTTACAATAATTAATAGAATAAATTATAAACATAGAAAAGCAGTTAAGCCTTCTAATGCCATGATATGATTTTCATCTAGCAACTTCTATACAGATAATACGCTGTTGGATTTCAGTTTCGCTTTCGCGAAAGCGAGAACACCACAAAAACCGTTTATCAAAATTAAACTAAATAGTTAAAAATGGTGTAAATTCCTTATTTAAAAACAATAGCGCTGGCTCTTAAGATAAAAAAAACCGACAGCAGAAAAAAGACTCCCATAATATAAAAACTCCTTTATTACACTGTAGAACTGAGATACATGCAATTTTACAGAAATCTGTCCCTAAGCCTCAAAGGTAGCTTTCTAACATCTCATATTCCTAAAAAAATAATGACAATTCATTTTCTAGAACCATAAAGACTGGCAAACAGAAAATTTCTCAAACTCTAAAAACAGGCCATAAAAAAACCGCCTAGAAATTTCCAGACGGTCATATATAATGCGATGCTATGAAGAAAATTACTTCTCTTCTTTAAGCTTTGCTTCTTTCTTTAATTTTCTCTTTTCTAACAATGATCCTGTAATCCAATAAGGAATTACAAATGCTGTTAAAAATATCATTAACCAAAATCCTAAAGTAAGAATTCCTAAAAATGCTAAAAAGCCTAAATATTGATCAAAATCGAACATGGTATCTCTTGTTTGATGCAAAGATAAAGACTTGAACTTAATTATGAAAAAACTACACTGCATTTATTAACAAAAAGCTGTTTATAACAGCTCTTATTCTATTAATTACAAGAAGTAAGTCAGGTTAGAGCCTTTGTAATTCTGTTTTTGCGCAGGCGGCACCTCCAGTCTACTTGTTATTATTATCTATATGGAGATGGTAAAACAACACTCAGGTTTTATATTTGTGAAAAATTCGACCACAATGGAATATAGAATAGAAAAAGATACCATGGGACAGGTAGAAGTCCCTGCAGATAAACTTTGGGGTGCGCAAACACAGCGTTCTCGCATGAATTTTAAAATAGGTGCTGCAGGTAGCATGCCACTAGAGATCGTATACGGTTTTGCCTACCTTAAAAAAGCCGCTGCTTATACTAACTGTGATCTAGGTGTTCTCACTACAGAGAAGCGCGATCTTATTGCACAAGTTTGTGACGAGATTCTAGAGGGTAAACACGACGACCAGTTCCCACTGGTAATATGGCAAACAGGTTCTGGCACACAGTCTAATATGAATGTGAATGAGGTAATCGCAAACCGCGCACACCAACTAGCTGGTAAAACAATAGGTGAAGGCGAGAAAACCATACAGCCTAATGACGACGTGAATAAATCACAGTCCTCTAACGATACCTTCCCTACAGGAATGCACATCGCCTGTTATAAGAAAGTGGTAGAAAACACCATTCCAGGCATCAAGCAACTGCGCAACACATTACACAACAAATCTATAGAATTTACTGATGTGGTAAAAATAGGTCGTACGCACCTTATGGATGCCACACCATTAACACTAGGACAGGAATTTTCTGGTTACGTTTCTCAACTGGACCATGGGATCATCGCGCTAGAAAACACACTAGCACATTTAAGTCAGCTCGCACTAGGTGGTACTGCCGTAGGTACAGGATTAAATACACCATTAGGTTATGATGTAAAAGTAGCAGAATATATCGCAAAATTTACAGAATTGCCTTTTATAACAGCACACAATAAATTTGAAGCACTAGCAGCACACGACGCTCTAGTAGAGACTCACGGCGCTTTAAAACAAATAGCTGTATCACTTAATAAAATCGCCCACGATATAAGAATGCTCGCAAGTGGACCACGTAGCGGTATCGGTGAGTTAATCATCCCTGCAAACGAGCCAGGTAGCTCTATCATGCCAGGTAAAGTAAACCCTACTCAGGCAGAGGCTATTACTATGGTATGTGCTCGCGTTATGGGTAACGACACAACAGTTACTGTAGGTGGTATGCAAGGTCACTTTGAATTAAACGTATTTAAACCAGTTATGGCTGCTGCAGTTCTAGAAAGCGCACAGTTAATAGGTGACGCGTGTAGAAGTTTTGACGAGAATTGTGCCGTAGGAATCGAGCCTAACAAAGAAACAATCAAGTCCTTACTAGACAACTCATTAATGCTAGTAACTGCTTTAAACACTAAAATAGGATACTATAAAGCTGCCGAAATTGCTAACAAAGCACACGAAGAGGGAACTACCCTTAAGGCTGCTGCCCTAGCTCTAGAATATGTAACGTCCGAGGAATTTGACCTATGGGTAAAACCAGAAGACATGGTAGGTCACAGATAATATCTGTCTTACTTAAAACAGTTAAAAGCCGCTTCAATTCATGAAGCGGCTTTTTTTATGTGGTTCGGTTTCGCTTTCGCCAAAGATAGACACACACCACCACTACCCTAACCTTCTAATTTATTCACCTCATTAAGAGAAACCGTAAATAAGAGATAGGAAATTTATTTAAATTGCATGAGGAATTATTGTTACTTTAAGAATTGAATAATTTAGGAATGGTGTATCAAACAAAAAGTTTTTTATTCTTACATTAACTCGCATTAAAACAATACCACTACCAACTTTACAAAACACGCATGACGGTTAAAGAAGCAATTTTAAAAAGTTTAGAAGACATAAATGGATTAACTAATTATATGGAAATTCACGATCATATAATTAATAAAAATTATTATCATTTTGGATCAGCAAAAACACCACCTGCAACCATATCTGCCTTATTAGGAGATCTTATCAGGAATGGAGATACCAGAGTTAAACGCTTAAAACAATCAGGAGGAACTTATTCATATTACTTAACTAAAAATGAACAAGAAATCGAGATAGAGATTTTATCCAGATCAACTGACACTTCTCCTATTAAAATAAATAAAAGCAAAGTAAAAACATACACAGAAAGAGACTTACATAAACTATTGAGTAGTTATCTCAAAAACACAAAAATTTATTCTAAAACAATTTTTCACGAACACTCAAAAAATGGAAAAGATTCTAATCAAATATGGACACATCCAGATATGATAGGAGTTAAACTTTTAAACTTACAAACTAAGGTTAGTCAAAATTTTTTGAAATCAATAAACAGAGTAGATACTTTTAAATTAAGTTCTTATGAACTAAAAAAAGAGATTAATTCAGATTCAGAATTAAAAAAAGCATATTTTCAAGCTGTTTCTAATTCTAGTTGGGCTAACTATGGCTATCTCGTAGCTTATGAATTTAGTGACAGTTTATCAGATGAAATGGAGAGGTTAAATCAATCATTTGGTATAGGAATTATTGAACTAAACGCAAATCCCTACCAAAGTAAAATTCTATTCCCAGCTAACTATAGAGATCTTGATTTTAAAACAATTGATAAGCTCTGTAAAATAAATAAAGAGTTTGAACAGTTTATAGAGCAAACCGATCGATTAATGACAGCGCAAGAAAGATATTACAAATCAACTGAAAAAGAACTCGATGAGTTTTGTGATTCATATTTTGAAATAGATACAGAAATAGAAAAATACTGTATAGATAAAAATATTCCTATTGAAGATTAATCCATTAAACAACCCAACCACCATGAAAAAATTAATTTTTACCCTTCTAGTAATCATAGCTGTTCAAACAAGTAACGCACAAAGCTCACAACTTACTGAAGATCAATTTAGAGAAAAAGTAACTAATGAGTTTCAAACTAATTATAATAAAACACTCACCTCTTTTGAAAATTCCATGGATTATGATATCGTCAAAAAGAATGAAAAATGGAATATTTATGAGTTTGATAATAAAAGAATATTTAAAATAGAATCTAAAAAGAATAACACCACTTTTATAGAAACGTATTATGAAGTAGATGGACTATTGCGCTATGCACAAGAAAAAGAAATTAGTTTTATAAACACATCAGACGCTATAGAATGGAACTGTGAATATTTCTTAGAAAACGGCGCTGTAAAAACCATCATGTCTCTAGGTCATGGAAAGACAGAAAGAGATGACTGGGATTCCAGCGAGGTATTAACCATGTACCAAAAGAGAAAAGCTTTATTAAAACAATAAAAATACCATCAATCAAAATACACCCTAAAAAATAAGGGTAAACCCTTAAATAAAACTAAGTTTAATAAAATTACCCCTAAAATTATAAGGGTATTACTTTCATTATATGCAACAAAGTTACAAATTACGCTCGTAACTTAAAGTTTAAAAAAAATGATTGTCGGTATTCCTAAAGAGATTAAAAACAATGAAAGCAGGGTCGGTATGACACCTGGCGGCGTTTATGAATTGGTTAAAAAGAAACACACCGTTTATGTGCAATCTAATGCTGGAGAAGGCAGCGGCTTTTTAAATTCTGATTACTTAAAAGCAGGTGCACTTATCTTAGATTCCATCGGTGAGGTGTATGCAATTAGTGAAATGATTGTAAAAGTAAAAGAACCTATTGCTGAGGAATACGATTTAATTCAAGAAGGCCAAATACTTTTTACCTATTTCCACTTTGCCTCTAGTGAGCCGTTAACTAAGGCCATGATTAAGGCAAAAGCTATTTGCATAGCTTATGAAACTGTAGAAGATACAGACGGCACACTACCATTATTAACTCCTATGTCAGAGGTAGCTGGTAGACTAGCCATTCAACAAGGTGCAAAATACTTAGAAAAACCGGTCAAAGGTCGTGGCGTTCTTTTAGGTGGTGTTCCTGGAGTAGCACCTGGTAAAGTACTAGTTTTAGGTGCTGGAATAGTAGGTATACAAGCTGCAAAAATGGCAGCAGGACTAGGCGCACATGTCACCATGTTAGATATCAACATGAAACGTTTACGCTATGTAAATGACGTCATGCCTCCACACGTGGTTACTGAATTTTCTAACGAGTTTAATATTAGAAAACACATTAAAACTCATGATTTAATCATAGGTGGCGTTTTACTTAAAGGTGCCAAAGCGCCTAACCTCATCACACGCGACATGCTCAAAGAAATGCGACCAGGAACTGTTATCGTAGATGTAGCGGTAGATCAAGGTGGCTGTGTAGAAACTACCAGACCTACTACTCATGAAGATCCTGTGTATATTATAGATGACGTGGTTCATTACTCTGTTGCAAACATGCCTGGTGCAGTACCTTTTACCTCTACCATGGCATTAACTAACGTTACTTTACCTTACGTTTTAAAAATAGCAAATCTAGGCTGGGAAAAAGCATGCGACTCTTACCCTAGTCTTAAAAAAGGATTGAATATCATATCTGGAACTATTGTTTATCAAGAAATTAAAGAAGCCTTTAATTATAACTAACACTTATCTTAAAAAAATTTGAAAAGGTAACTAAAGATAGAAAAATAGAAAACGGTAAATAGATAAATACCCCTATTTACCGTTTTAAAATTATAAAATCACACTTCCTTCTATCTTGCTTATTACTGCATTTGCAGCAGCTTTACCATTTAACATCGCTGCGTTAAGTGACCCATTACTTAATTGATCTCCCGCTAGAAAAACATGATCGGTAAGCTGTGTTTCTGACGGACTCATACAGTAATTTAATGAATCTAGTTGGGGTAATGCTTTCTTAATATGGTACAATTTTACCAATTCATTTGCCTTAATTTGAGTCTCTTCTCTTAACTCTTTTACCACACGCTCTATAAGTTGCTGCTCAGATAAATTATGTTTTTTAATCACAGAAACACTTATGATATTTCTATGATTATCAAAAACATCATTTAAAAAATGAAAATTATTAATCAGCACATCATCATTTGCTATTAAACCTATGATAGATTGATCTAAACCAGCATGATCAGTTTCAAAATACAGAACAGTAACCTCATGCCATGACATGTTTTCATCTGGTAAATTAGAAATTAAATCTCCTGCTTGTGTAGCCACTATGGTATAATCAGCCTTTATTTTCTCTCCATTCTCTAGAGAGATCTCATTACCTACCACGGCTGTTACCTTTTTATGAAGATGTATAGAATCTTGAGGTAATTGAGCAGCTAGTTGTTCTGGTATAGCTTTAATACCGCCTGCAGGTATCGTTGCATTTCCTTCTGTAAACATTTTAAAGACGTATTCAAACATGCGACTGCTCGTTGCAAGATCTGCCTCTAGAAATATGCCTGTATAAAAAGGAGTAAAGAAACTAGCTATCATCTTATTAGAAAATCCATAATTCTCTAGGTAGATTTTTGTAGTAGTCTCTGGAGTATTAAATATATCTTGTATTGATTTTTGTTTCAGCTTTCGCGAAAGCGAGAACACCAACCATTTATCTTTTAATGATCCGACACCGGCTGTAATTGTACTCCATAAAAAACTGCTATCTCTCGTAGGATCGCCTATTTTATGCGTTTTACCGTCTTTAAATATGACAGAACCTGGAACAAATTTACGTAATTTTAAAGCCTCAGTATCTAGGAATTCATTCACCGCAGGATAAGCGTCTAACATCACTTGAAAACCGTGATCTAGTATTAATCCCATAGAAACATCGCTGCTTACACGACCACCTACAAATGCATTTGAATCGTAAACAGTTGCTTTATAACCAGCGTTTTGTAATGTAACGGCTGCGGTGAGGCCGCTTACTCCAGCGCCTATAATGGTAATGTGTGGTTGATTATCCTTCATGGTGCAAAAATAGTATAGAGTTTTATAATGTAAAGGATTTAATTAATGCTTAACAAAAAGAATTTTACTACAGGCTATCTTTACTATAAAATCAAGTTTATGCCATTAAAAGAACAAATAGAAGATATTTCTATTTCTGACAGAATCACCAGCACTACTTATTCTTATTATGAAAATTTTCTTGATTTCTTACCGCAACTAGCTCTAGGCCTGTCTATTATCACATTAGGCGTTTTAATAGCTAGCTTTTTAGGTAGAATTACCACCTCTAGCGTTATACATAGAACTAAAGATCCATTGATGAGTCGTTTTCTAGGTAAGGCGATACGCTTTGTTTTTATCATCATTTTTGCTATGCTCGCGTTAAAAGCAGCTGGATTAGGAGATATAAGCGCTGGTATTCTTGCAACCGCTGGTGCTGGTGCCGTAGTTCTAGGGTTTGCTTTTAAAGATATAGGTCAAAATTTTATAGCTGGTGTAATTCTCAGTTTCAACAGGCCATTTGACGTAAATGATACAGTGGAGATAGGAACTAACTTTGGTCGTATAAAAGCACTAGAATTTAGATATACTAAACTAAAAACTTTTGATGGTAAAGATGTTTACATTCCTAATTCTGATGTGATTACACAACCAGTAACTAATTATACTGAAGACGGTTTTTACCGCTGGGACTTTGTGGTAGGTGTAGATTATGACGATGATATACAAGAGGCAAAACAGAGCATCATGGATGCCTTAAACGCAGACCCTAAAGTTGTGACAGATAAAGATCATGTGAGTTATGTCGTAGAAGATGAACTAGCGACTAGCACCGTAAATCTTAAGGTGTACTTTTGGGTAGATACCTTAGACTTTGGACGCGTGGCAAACACCACGCGTGGTCGCGTAATAGGAAATGTAAAGAGAGCTTTAATGAGAAAAGGGTTCTATTTACCGGCAGATATTCAGGAAATCAAGCTTTATGGTCGTGATTCTGAACTACCTTTGTCACTTCAAGATAAACGCTTTAAATAATATGCTTAAAACATTTAAATATCTAGCTCTAGCAGAAGGTTACTCCTTTTTATTCATCCTATTTATAACCATGCCTCTTAAATATCTAGGCGGTATTTTATTACCTAATATGATTATGGGAATGGCACATGGTTTCCTTTTCCTTAGTTATGTAGTCGTGGCTATAGTAGTAAGCCAGATTATTAAGTGGAATTTTAAAACACTACTCATAGTTCTAGTCATGTCTGTAGTGCCGTTTGGAACTTTCTGGATGGAAGAAACGTACCTAGAAGAAAAACTTAAAAAGGCTTAATTTAAGCAAAGCCTTTCTTTTTCATACGCTCACTCTGGTATTCTACCTCTGTTTTACCGTGTGGAAGAGGCTTACCGTCTTCTCCTAGATTTACTAATATTATATTCTCAATGGTTATAATGGTGTCATAGGTCATTTTATTGCGCACGATACATTTTAAGTCGATAGAGCTTTTACCAAATTTATTTACCTCTAGTCCTATCTCTATAATATCTCCTGTTTTTGCACTGGCGACAAAGTTGATTTCACTCATATACTTAGTAACTACTTTTTGATTCTCGATCTGTATGATCGCGTATAGTGCGGCCTCCTCATCAATCCATTCTAATAGTCTACCGCCGAAAAGCGTACCATTAGGATTTAAATCTTCGGGCTTTATCCATTTTCTTGTATGAAATCTCATATTATATAGGTTTATTTTCAAAGATACATTTGATCTAAGTTAAAAACCTATTTTTGTATTATGAAACACATCTCTAGTCCTAATAATACCGTTATACGACATGTAGAACAATTGCAACGTAAAAGTAAAGCTCGTAAAAAAGAAGGCCTTTTTATCATAGAGGGACAGCGAGAGATTTTGCTGGCTGCGAGAGGTGAATTTATCATAGAGCACATCTTAGTTTGCGGCGCTATTCTTCTCAATTCTAGCACATTTACCGCGCAAGATGTGTACTCAAAATTAGCGATCGATCAGTCCCCAGAAATTATTTCTGTATCGCAAGAAATCTATGAAAAAATAGCTTATCGCAGTGGTACAGAAGGTTGTATCGCTATAGCAAAAGCTAAACGCCAACACTTAAAAGATCTAGAACTAACAGATACACCCTTAATCCTTATTGCCGAATCTACAGAGAAACCTGGTAATCTAGGCGCTCTATTAAGAACTGCAGATGCTGCTCAAATAGACGCTGTAATCATCACAAACCCTACAGCAGATCTTTATAATCCTAATGTCATACGATCTAGTGTGGGCTGTCTATTTACCGTTCCTACTGCCGTGTGCAGTACAGAAGAGTTGATAGGTTTTTTAAGAGATAAAAATATCGATTTATATGCCGCTACTTTACAAAGTAGCGAGCGCTATGACCGCATAGATTATAGAAATGCTAGCGCTATAGCCGTAGGAACTGAAGCCACTGGACTATCTGAAGAAATGAGAGCCGCTGCAAAGGCTAACATTATTATACCTATGTCTGGCGAGATAGATTCTATGAATGTCTCTGTAAGTGCAGCAATCATGATTTTTGAGGCAAAGAGACAAAGAGATTTTAAATAAGATTTTAAGCTTACTTTTATGACACCATCTACCGTATTTTACATCATTCTAGGAATTCTAATTTTTGATTTCTTATTAGAACGTATTTTAGGTTTTCTTAACTACACATGGTATTCAAAGCCTGTACCACAAGAACTTAGTGATGTTTATGATGCTGCTGAGTATGATAAATCTCAAGAATATAAAAAGACCAATTTTAAATTTAGCTTGTTATCCAGCACCTTTTCCTTTATAAGTATGCTGTTGTTTTTATTTTTTAAAGGTTTTGCCCTACTCGATGAGATGGCACGATTTTATGCACAAAATGAAATCGTTGTGGCTTTATTATTTTTTGGAATCATCATGCTAGCGAGTGAGATCATATCGCTGCCTTTTTCCATCTACTCTACATTTGTAATAGAAGAAAAATTTGGCTTTAATAAAACCACTAGTAAAACGTTTATTCTCGATAAATTAAAGGGTTATGTACTTACTGCCGTTTTAGGCGGCGCTATTCTATCTTTAATTATTCTATGTTACAACTGGGCTGGTGATAATTTCTGGTGGTATGTATGGATATTGATATTTTTCATATCATTGTTTATGAATATGTTTTATGCAAAATTATTTGTTCCTCTATTCAATAAACAATCACCGCTAGAAGATGGCGATTTAAAAAATAAAATAAGCCAGTATGCTGCTACGGTAGGGTTTCAACTAGACAAAATTTTTGTCATAGATGGTAGTAAAAGGTCTACTAAGGCTAACGCTTATTTCAGCGGTTTCGGTAGTGAGAAACGTGTCACCTTGTACGACACCTTAATAGAACAATTAACCGAAGAAGAAATAGTAGCTGTACTCGCTCATGAAGTAGGTCATTATAAAAGAAAACATATTATTTATAATCTTATTGCAGGCACGCTCATTACTGGTTTTACCCTGTGGTTATTTTCTATATTTGTAGATAACAACCTACTTTCTGAGGCTCTAGGTGTTGCAGTTCCTTCTTTTCATATAGGTTTAATCGCATTCGGATTATTATATTCTCCTATTTCTAGATTAACGAGTATAATAATGAGTTTGCTTTCAAGAAAATTTGAATATCAAGCAGATTATTATGCAAAGAGTACTTATAAAAAAGAGCCCTTAATAAGCGGTTTAAAAACACTGTCTAAAACTAGTTTGAGTAATCTAACACCGCATCCTGCTTATGTATGGTTTTATTATTCTCACCCTAGTTTATCACAACGTATCGCTGCCATGAAAAGCGATAGGGTTTATTAAATAATTCCATATTATTAACACTAAAAAAGCTATTTTACTTAGTTTAAGATAAAGCGGTCCTATCGCGCAGTATCCCAATAATTAGTCCTAAAGATTGTGCGGTGCTTTTATTTACCTATTTAAATAGATCCTAATACGGTGCTATTTCCCTATATCGTATATAGCACTCCTTGATATTTCATTGAATCTTAACGCACTATTCCTAGTCTACTAACTTTTTACTAGAAATAGTGTGAAATAATATTCTTAATTTCAACAAATAATTAACGGTATGATGTTGGGAATTGCCATACATTCATATTATGAAAACATTTGATCTCCTACTCTATTTTACCATCGTTTCATTCTTCTTCTTTGGCATTACTTGTCTGTTCTCATCACACATGAGATTAGAATTTACCAGATTCGGTTTAAGTATGTTGCAACGCTTATTAACTGGTGTCCTTCAACTTATAGGTGCCACTGGTTTAATAGTTGGAATTTTTAATACGTATATAGGTATAATGGCCTCTGCAGGGTTAAGTTTATTGATGCTGGCTGGTTTTATAGTACGTGTAAAAATCAAAGACGGCATCTATAAATCGTCACCGGCTTTAATCTTTATGGTACTTTGTAGTATTATTTGCTATAAATTTATAGACTTGCTCTAAATAAATATTATCGCTATAGATAATAGTAAAAATATCGCTGCTGGTATCGATTTTTTAATAGGGTCACTAATCTTAACATGCATAGTAATAGCTCCTAACATAAGAAAAGCGATACCTATAGCGCCAGTAAATTCTACCGATTTAAAATAGATGGAGGTTAAGAGAAGTACTGCAAATAAACATTTCAGTGTACCTACTATAATCATCGCATTTTTTGATAGACCATATGCAGCAAATTCTTCTTGCATGCTACTGGCATTTCCACCACGCCATGGTGTTGCCTTATCGCGATTAATAAGCCACACTTTTAGTATACTTAAACCGACTATTAATTTGATGAATATCTCTGTGATTTCTATAAATTCCATGGTTGTTATTTTACTCAAAAATAATTATTAAATTAAGAAGTTATTACAATATAATCTTAATAAGTATTTCTTTAACAGGATATTGTATTCTGAGTCCGCTTTCGCGAAAGCGGAACACTTACTATCTATAATTTATTTAACAGACTGTTCTTGTAGTATAACATGGGCAAATTCTTCACATGCGGTAAAGGTCTCCATGATATGATCCATAGTAGTACGCGGATTTATCAAGCACATGCGCAATACTACCTGATTATTAAGCACTGTGGTGACTAATAAAGATTCTTTAGATTCTATAATACGTTTAGAAATTTCTTGATTAAGAGCATCTATGCGTGCGTTACTTAAATCTAGATCTATTGGGTTGTACCTGAAGTTAATAATAGCAAGAGTGGCAGGAGAAACGACTTCCCATTTACTGCTTTTTCTGAGCATGGTTTCTACATCTTCGGCTATGTTAATATTATGACTCACAGCTTTTCTAAACGCCTCTAATCCAAATGTTTTTAAAGACATATAAAACTTAAGCGCTCTGAAACGTCTGGTAAGTTGGATACCGTGGTCGTAGAAATTAATCTCTGAAGTGTTTCCTTCTATATCTCTTAAATATTCTGGTTTTTCTACAAATGTATCGTGCAACCACTTACTTTTACGCACTAATAAACATCCCATTTCATAGGGTTGATACAGCCATTTATGGGGATCTATGGTAAGAGAATCTGCTTTTTCTATTCCTTTTAACGCCTTGCTGCCTTTTTGAGATAAGATCGCTGCACCACCATAAGCTCCATCGATATGAAACCACAGTTTTTCTTCCTTACAGATTATGCCTATTTCTTCTAGTGGATCTACCGTACCGGTGTTAGTAGTACCAGCAGATGCGATAATGCAAAAGGGATGTAAACCTCTTAAACGATCTTTAGAAATTGCATTTTTAAGTTTATTAAGAGCCATTTTAAACTCTCCATCTGTGGGAATAATGCGTATTTGTTCTTTATTAAAACCGATGACACGTATCGCTTTTACGTTAGAAGAATGAGCCTGGTCAGACATGTAGATAACGGCTTTAGAAAAGTCGTCTCCACACATTTGTCTTCTTGCGGTTACTAGTGCGGTAAGATTTGCCATAGAACCACCGCTGGTGAATATACCTCCACCTTTTTTTGCAGGAAATTTAAACAATTTAAGCAACCAGTTCATGGTAACTATCTCTAACTCTGCCGCAGCTGGAGATGCCGCCCAACCGCCAGAAAATATATTGAAACCTGTCGCTAGTGTGTCTGCCATAACGCTTACATAATTGCTAGGTCCTGGAACAAAGGAATACGATTTAGGGTGAGAAACGATGTTGCTATTGGGCAATACATGCTGGGTAACAAAGTCCAGAATCTGGTCTGGATCGCTAGGTAAATTAGGTACATCTTCTTGAAAGATATCGTCCATCTCCTTACGACTAGCTATCGCCACCGGACTTTTATCATTTTGTGTTGTAAAATGTTCTACTAGAGTATCGATCACCTTATAACCGTAGGCTCTCATCTCTTCTTTACTTAATTCTAATTTATGCAAATTATCCATCTGTGCTGCTCCCTTTTAAAGCTGCAAAATTACAAGTAATAGCTTATACAAGAAGCAAGAAAATAGCATAAATCCTAAAATCATGCGCTTTCTCAACAAATCAAAAAATAGATCTATGGATTATCATTTTTTGTAAATCTAGATTAGATTATTGTTCTTAAAAATGAAATTTTCTTATGACATTGATGATTCCATTTTAATAGTCAAATTAAAAATTAGGCGGACTTTATAAATTTGCACAAACCTTTCTGTTTAGTACTTACTAGCTATGTTTTCTACACCATGTTGATGGTAGTTATTCTTTCATTTCAATTTCAAAATTATATTTGAAATTTAATTCCTCATAATTTAATATTATGCCATTTAACTCTGATGCTGTTTTATTTTCAATCCTTTTTTTGTCTTGATAATATTAGTCGTCATATATAATTGGGTCATAATAAGCTAGAGTTTCCATATTTGATGCTCCAAATGGATATCCTTAGGTCGGTTCTACCTTTTAATAAAGGCTTAATATGTTAGATTTAATTAAAGGATATTTCTTCAACTAGATAAGGAATATCTTTCATTTCAAATCTTGGATTAGAGAAAGGACCACGGTTTATAAACAAAGAATTAAATTTATTTTCATCAATTAATACACCCAGTGTTTCACAAGCTTCAATTAGCAAATCTGTATCTATATTTATAGAGAACAAAGTATCTTGAAGTAAGCACTGCAAATAATGTTTCTTTTGTCCAGCAGATAATTCAAGTTTTTCATGTCCTTCTATTCCCCATTGTCCTGCAATACTATTTGATCGAGCAGCAAGTAGCCCCAATATTTCATGACAGGTTTTCCATTTTTTTTCTAAAAGTTCTATAAATACAGCTTGATACACCTCATGATTCATATCACAGGTTCTCAAAAAGTCAATAAAATTAGAAATATATTTTTTATCAGTATATGCAAGAGCAAAAGAAGCATTTAACCCCATAGGCATTTCATCATCTAGCCAGGTTTTTTTAACTAGATTTCTTTGCATTATATCCTGAACAAATTTTTTGATTTTATCTATATTCTTACCGTCCTTTACTGCACTTAAGAAGAAGACTAGCTCGCTATATGACGGCATATCTCTATGAAGATTAATCTCATATTCTACAAAATTATTTTCATGATATTTCCCAAATCTAAGCCCTTCATTTTTTTGAGCTGTTTCACATAATTCATCGAGATTCTTTAAAACAATATCTAGTTTATTTGATACATCTACAGTGTCTTCTATGTCAACGATAATTGTATTATTTTCCATTTATTCTTATTAAAATATTTGTTTACCTATACCTATGTTATAATGAGAGTGAACCATGCCATAGGTATTCTATTATTTTGATTCACAGTATAAAGGTGAAAGTACAAAACTATTTTAGATTTCTCATTCTATAAATAACAGAATCAAAAGGTTTAAAACTTAGTCATACTGTTAGCCACAGAAGAGTGAAATTTTCATGTATATGATGCGATGTTTAAAGGTTTTCTGAATAAAACAAGTATCTCAAATGATTCCTGACAAGCAAAAAAGAGAAGCAGTAAGTACTATTTATCAATTACCTAATCATTCTTAATATAGAGTTATCAATGGAATTTTTTCCGCTTTCGCGAAAGCGAAACAAACACAATCAAAGCGATCATTTACTAAAAATAATCGCTTTTTAATTTAATTGCTAAAAATATTAGTAATGTAAAATACTGAATTACATAATATTAAAAATAAATTCAGATTTTAAATTTATTTTACTGTAACAACTGGAAAAGAAAGTCGTCTATTAGATAGAACCACAAAACAACAATTTTATGAAAACATCTACAGGATTTTTAAACGGAAACCAACAGACTACTAACAGAACAAGCAATGCAATTACTTTTTCTGATTCCTGGAACTCTAGACGTCGTTATAGATAATTAAAACCTCAACTCTTAAAACTTTTATTATGATTATTTCACAAAAAACATGGAAGCTTAACCCTGACTTTCCTGTCCTATCTAGAAATAGGTCTATAGATGAGAATAACCCTTTTGATGAAAGTATGGAAGCAACAAGTACCTTTTTTTAACACTAGGCAGCATGAAACCGCAAAGACATTTAGATAATTATGAATTAGCCTTCTTACATCTTTTTACTTTGCCTTATAGACTTCTCAAAAACACAAAAAATAATTGAATCCCTTAGTTAACGCTAAGGGATTTTTACTTTTATTAACGTTTAACCAACTGGTAACAATTATTTTTAAGCCAAATTACTGATTATGAAACTTCTCTTCCCTCTTCTGCTATTTGTCACCCTTATTTTAAGCTGTAAAAATGATTCTAAATCAAATAAAGCAGTGGTGGCTGTACAGTCTAATAATGGCGCCATTATAACTAGCAATAGCAATCAACAAATACCACTTATTGAAGATCAAAAAAAGTACACAGTTACACCTGTAATTGAGAATTTAAACAATGCCTGGGGAATGACCTGGTTGCCTAATGGCGATCTTATCTACACAGAAAAAGAAGGAAAGCTCTATCGATATGATGGTACAAATTCTAGAGAAATCACTGGTTTACCTGAGGTCTATTTGCGTGGTCAGGGTGGTTTACTCGATGTAATAACACATCCAGAATTTAATAAAAATAAGCGCATTTACATTTCTTATGCAAGTGCAGAAGGTGAAGGACCTGGCGGGAACACGGCTATCGCAACGGCTGTTCTTAAAAATGATCAATTAAAAGATTTAAAAGTACTTTACAAAGCAACTCCTAATACTAGAAAAGGACAGCATTTTGGCTCTCGATTTGCTTGGGATAGTGATGGTTATTTATACTTTTCTATAGGTGAGCGTGGCGAGCGTGATATGAATCCGCAGGATTTGAGACGCGATGGTGGTAAAATATACAGACTGCATGACGATGGCAGCGTGCCTGCTGATAACCCTTTTATAGATATCGCTGGTGCAAAAACTGCCGCTTTTACTTATGGAAATAGGAATCCGCAAGGGATGACTGTACATCCTAAAACAGGTAAAATAGTGAGTCATGAACATGGACCACAAGGTGGCGACGAGATAAATTTTGTCAAACCTGGCCGCAATTATGGCTGGCCAGTAATAAGCTATGGTGAGAATTATGGCGGTGGGAAATTTGCCGAAAGTACTGCTAAGCAAGGAATGGAACAACCTTTCTATTATTGGGTACCTAGTATTGCACCTAGTGGTTTTGCTATTCTAGATAACGCTTCTTATGGCGACTGGAATGGAAATTACCTAGTAGGTTCTTTAAAGTTTCAATACTTAGAAATGCTTTATGTAAATGATAATGCAGTTACAAAAAGAGAAAAACTAGTAGATGGTATAGGACGTCTACGCAATGTAAAAATAGGGCCAGATGGTTTTATTTATATAAGTGTAGAAGGAAAAGGTATTTTTAAAATCACAAAGTAATTTACATTTTATGTAATCCATTTAAAGGTATGGTCAGATAAATAAATCTTTTGAGTCTATAAAAATTGTGCCTTTTAAACCTTTCCATTTACAAATGGAATTGTATTTTTAAACATCAAGAAAACCATTATGAAATACGTATATCTATTACTACTAGCCATTGCTATAACTAGCTGTGGTAATGATAAAAGAACATCTACATTAGGCAGTAATAACGTAGACACTACACCACAAACACCACTAGAAAAAAGCGTAAAACGTGGAGAAGATATCTACGGTGAGTTGTGTGTTACCTGTCACATGCCTACTGGTAAAGGTGTCCCTGGCGCGTTCCCACCACTTAACCCATCTGACTGGTTAACTAACAAACGTATAGCTAGTATACATGCAGTAAAATATGGTCTTAGAAGGGAAATTATCGTTAATGGTGCTGCATATAACAGTGTCATGCTACCATTAGGACTGGATGATAAAGAAGTAGCAGATGTTATGAACTATGCCATACAGACCTGGAACACCGGAGATATGGTGACAGAAGAAGAGGTTAAGGCTGTGGAGAAGTGATGAAATACCTTCTTTTCCTCTTTATCCTATTTGCTTTTATTTCTTGTGAGGAAAAGATTGATAATAAGCAACTGCCTTATGGATATTATGAGGATAATCATTGGGAAGATTTAAAGTCTTATAATTTAAATGGTAAGGTAAAAAGTAGAGATTCCTATTGTCTAGAGGTATACGATTATCCTAGAAGCTTGACACTAAAAGACTCTATCCCAAAAAAATACTACTCCATAAAGTTTAATGATAAAGGCTACCTAACTTATAGAAAAGGAAATAATTGGCCTATAGAAATAGATACTACAATAACTATTTTCAAATACCATTATCCTGAAAGTTTTGAGACAGTTAACTTAGGAATCATAGAATCTGGTAATAAAAAAAAAGTATTTACTTGGGATGAACTAGATAGAATTACTGCGATTAAGTATTTTGATAATAAACAAGACTCTATTCCCACCTCGATAAAACGTTTTGAATATTTAAAGGAGACTAAATTTAAAACTAAGGATTCTGATCATGAAGGTGATAATAGTATTACATCTTACATCAGTTTCAATTTTGATGAAGAACAAAAGTTTATAGGATGGGAACAATATTGGGGTAATCCATTAAGATTAGCAGAATCTCTACAAATAAATTATGATAAAAATCATATACCTGTTTCTACTATTAGGTATGAGAAATTTTATGATTCAGTCTTACCGACAACATTTAAATCTAAATTATATCTCAATAAAAAAAAACAAGAAGTGGATCACGTATTCTATAATAAAGATAGCACCGCTATATTGAAGAAGTTTGTTTTCAAGTATAATGAGTATGATCGATTAATATTCAAAGAATATCGTGATAATGAGAGTAAGAGGTTTGAAATTAATGAGTATAACTATGAAAATGATTTATTAAGATCTGAAAAATATACTAGATGGGAACCAGCTAGAGATACGGTAATAACTAAAACTTTATTCAAATATGACAATCAAAATAATTGCATTGAAGAGCTCCATTATTTAAATAATCAATTATTTAGTAGAATCGAGCACAAGTTAAAGTACTTCAAAAACTAAAAAATCCCATCTCTTTTCAAGAGATGGGATTTTTACTATATAATTATATCTAGTTCTAGCTGTAGATAGATTCTTTACCGTGGTGTACACAAAGCATGTAATAAATAATAGCGCGATACTTAGCACGCTCACTTTTACCATACTTCTCAATTACAGCTTCTACAGAGGCCATAAGATCATCTCCAGAGAGTCCTAATTTTTTCTCAAGGTAGTTTTTTACTACACGTTCCATTTCTGTCTTTTCAGCACTTACCGTTTCAGCATCTTTATTGTAAATAGATGGACCTAAACCCTTTGTTACTTTTCTAAGAAGTTCTTCATCTAGCTTACCGCCTACTTTTTCTTTGTATGCTGCTATGTATTTCTCTACTCTTTCATCAAATTTACTCATAATGTTTATCTTGAAGTGTTAGTTATTAAGTTAAAAGTATGATTTAAAGATAATAAGTTAAATTCTATTTTAAAAATTTAAAATAATCTAGAAGAACAGCGTCATTTATCCGTCTAGGTGTAAATACTTCTAACAATTGTGGTTCTTTATCTCTAGAAAAGAATAGTTTGCACGCTTTTGCAAAAGCGGACTCCTCACTAACACTTTGATAATTCACGCCATGCATTTTACAAAGATGCGCTGCCGTTAAATCATGTTGAGTTTCAAAATAAGTCTGAAACTCGTCAGTCTCTTTATGACCTGGTAAAATCCTGAATATCCCACCACCAGAGTTATTTATGACTATAATTTTAAAATTATTAGGAATGTAATTATTCCACAATGCATTAGAATCATAGAAAAAACTAAGATCTCCTGTTATAAAAACTACTGGTCTATCGCTAGCCATAGCCGCTCCTATCGCAGTACTTGTACTACCATCTATACCACTCGTACCTCGATTAGAAAAAACAGTATGCGTGGCGTTCATATGGAATAACTGTGCATACCTTATGGTACTGCTGTTACCTAACTGTAGTACTATATTATCTGGTAAACTGGGAAAAATTAATTCAAAAGTTTTAAAATCTGACCACGGCATTTGTGCAAAGTAATCCTGCCTTTTAAGTAAGTAGTTTTTAAAATGTGACAACCATCTATCTTGATAATTACTATCTATATAGTCCTTAGGTAGCTGTTGCACCCATTTATGTGGTTTTACCTTAATATGTCCAGCTAGTTTAAAAAACGTATCGTATGCACGTCTTTTACCGACATGATAATGCACCTTAGTCTCAAAACGTCTTAGGTATTGTTTAATCTTTTTAGAAACAATCATACCGCCTATAGTAATCACTAGGTCTGGTTGCAGTTCTTTTATCTGCTCATCTTCTTTTTCTATGGGAGCAATTAAGGTGTCTATTCCCCATATTACCTTTTCATGAACTACATTACTACTCACCTCACTCATTACAAGAACACTAGGGTCGCTGGTAAGTATATCTAAGTCTGCTTTATCAAACACCGGCGGATTTAACGTCGCGAGAATGACCAGTTTCCTATGAGCACTCTTCCACTGTTCTATAAAACTATCTGGTATCTCGCTAGATTCATTCTTTAATAAGTCGATAACCTTTACCTCCAGAGCAGGTTTTTCTACTTTGTTATATAGCGGTTCTTCAAATGGTATATTAATATGTACAGGTCCATTTTGAGAAATCGCGGTGTTTATGGCTTTATTAATTAATCGCTCGTTAGTCGCAATACTTTCCTGGTTATCGATGGATGACAACATCTCTAACTGGGTATCATATAATATATGATTTGCATACACACCTTGCTGTCTTATAGTCTGTCCGTCACCTATATCGATTTTATGAGGCGGGCGGTCTGCACTAAGAACTATTAAAGGGATTTCAGAATAAAAAGCCTCAGTAACCGCAGGGTAGTAATTTAAAAGCGCACTACCGCTAGTACATAATACAGCTACAGGTTCTTGTAACTGTTGCGCCATACCTAATGCCACATGAGCTGCACAACGCTCATCTACAATACTGTAACAATTAAAATAGTCGTTTTCTGAAAAACCTATTGTTAAAGGCGCATTTCTAGAACCTGGAGAGATAACAATATTTTTAACACCTCTTTCTTTAAAAAGAAGTATAACCTGCTGGGCATGTAGAATTTCTGGATACATATATAACAAAGGTAAAGATGCCAGCCGCCGCATACAACAGTCTTAACAGCTTCTTCTCATAAAATTAAATTCCTATTTTTAAAACCTTAACAAAATCCCATGCATCCAGCGTTTCTACATCTACATATGCCCTTATTGTGTAAGAAATGAGCTCAAAAGATACTTTTAAACAAGTGATATGCAGAGATAATAACATTGAACATAGTCTCTACCATCGATCAATCACTTAGTCCGTTACTACTCAGCTATACCATTGTCTTTTATCTATATTATACTGAGTATTAAAAGTTCAAATACAAGATTTAGAAATTTGCTCTAGTTTATTTCATTAAAAATAACTAAGTTGAAGCTCTATTAAACCAGCCCTAACTATGATTATAATTAAATATCTTGTTTTTTATACGTTTGTAGGATTCTACCAGTCTACAGTTTTATAAAGTCTTCTATAAGAGCAGCTATAAACTACACATTAGATCATTAAATGAAAGTCGTAATGAACAAAGACAGGTAGTAGATTTTAAAACGACACTGTTACGAACCGCGTTTAGAAGCATTCTTTAACAGCACGGTTTATACTAACTTTTTCATAGTGGATAGCTTGTTAAGCGTTTCCTCAAACTCTGCATTTGGATCACTCAATGCTGTAATGCCGCCACCTACATAGATATCTACTTGATCATCGTGCAGCTCCATACATCTCAAGTTGACAAAATAACTCGCACTCTCTTTATCTACCATACCTAAATAACCAGTGTAGAAAGAACGATCATAGTTCTCGTTCTTATTGATAAAATCTAGAGCCACATTTCTAGGCATACCACATACTGCAGGTGTAGGGTGCAATGCATCAATATATAAATTCTTATCCTGTAGATTTACCGTGGCAGTGATATCTGTTCTTAAATGAATAAGTTTACCAGCGCGCACCGTTTTAACCTCTGACTTTTGAATGTTATCAGCGCCACTTTCTTTTAAGCTATGAACTATAAAATCGGTAACTAACCGTTGTTCTTCTAACTCTTTCTTACCCCAAATATGCACTTCATCTTCTTTATAAAGAGCCGTGCCTGCTAGAGACATTGTTTTAAGTTTTACACCATCTATTTGGATTAAAACTTCTGGTGTTGCACCTAGCCACTTACCTACTTTGGGATGATAAAAAAAATAACAATTTGCTGCTGGATATGCATCCAGTAAATCAGTTAAAATCTCTGTATCTGATTTTGAATTTTGAAAAGATTGCTTGCGCGAAAGAACGACTTTTTTCAAACTAGATTCTTTTAATCTAAGAACCGCCTTTGCCACTAAATTTGTATACCTTTTTTGCTCCTCGACCTCTACAAAACGTACTGCCTTTAAAAATTCTCTAGGCGTAGAATTGGCTTTTTTATAAGTAAAGCTTTTATCATCTTGAGCTATTATAAAAACCTGGTCTTCTGATTTTTGAAATCTTGAAAAAACACCATAAGTCATGTTGTCAGGTGCGCTTTTATGCCATTTTTGATCTCGTTGTGAGAGTATGCGCACGGTATCGCTATTCACCTGTCTAATTAACAAGAAAGGTAGTTCTTTTTTAAGAAGCAAAGCCGTGTATGAGAGTAAATTTTCGCGCAAGCGGTATAGTAATAAAGGTGGGGAAAAGTGTTATTTTTTGAGAGCTATGGTGGTTAATTTACATATAGAAATAAGCCTATCTTCTTCGTCTGTAATTTTAATTTCCCAGAGTTGTGTCGTCCTTCCTTTATGTAAAAAACGAGCCGTTGCAAACACGTGTCCATCTTTCTTAGATCGCGTGTGGTTTGCACTTATTTCTAGACCTCTTATCGCAAAATTATCTGTGTCTAAAAACATATAACTAGCAGCACTACCTACACTCTCTGCCAGAGCAACACTTGCACCTCCATGCAACACTCCATCTGGCTGGTGCACTCTGGGCGTCACTGGCATTCTAGCTGTTAAAAAATCTTCTCCTACATCAATAAAATCGATGTCTAATGTATCCATGAGTGTATTGCGGCAAATAGCATTACAACGCTGTAGTATCTCTTCTTTGTCCATATATTTACCAAAAATAAGTCATACTGATAGAAAAAATGGTAAAAACAGTTTCCTATACACATACTAATTCTTATGAGACACTTTTTGAATTAACAGATAAGACTAAGAATATCTGGATATGCTTTCATGGATTGGGTTATCTAGCTACCTATTTTAAGCGTTATTTTGAGAGCTTAGACCCTCAAGAGAACTACGTGATCGTATTACAAGCTCCGTCTAAATTTTATATAGGTAAAGGCTTTAAACATGTAGGTGCCTGCTGGTTAACAAAGGTGGATACTACTCAAGAAATGGGTAACAACCTCAACTATGTTCATGAAGTATTGAAAACTGAAAATCTTATAGGTGATCCTCGTGTTTTATTAATGGGATACTCTCAAGGGGTCTCTATCGCTACTCGATTTTTAAAATCTTACCACCATAAAATTAAAGCTCTAATCATGCACAGTGGTAGCATCCCAGCAGAACTAGACGCTAGTGATGGCAAGCATTTTAGAGACACCTGTTCTAGATTCATTCACATAGCAGGCACGCTAGACGAATATTCTAATGAAGAAATAATAGAAAGGGAAAGTAAAAAGATAGAACTCCTCTTTGGTACAAAATGTGAGTTATACCAACCAGAAATTAAACATGTGGTACACGTACCACTTATTTTAGAAATTGCTAAAAGCCTATAGTCATGGAAATTATCTTTGCTACACATAATCAGAATAAATTAAAAGAAGTACAAGTGTTAATGCCTTCTTATATCAAACTTATAAGCTTAGAAGATCTAGGTTTTGATGAAGACATACCAGAAACATCTGGTACAATTGCTGGTAACGCCATTCAAAAGGTGGAGTATTTAAAGAACAGATTTCAACAACCCATTTTTGCAGACGACACTGGACTGCTAGTTAAAGCGCTAGATGGAGAACCTGGAGTGTACAGCGCTAGATATGCAGGTGAACAAAAAAGCAGCGAAGACAACATGGATTTATTGCTTAAAAAGTTAACAAACAATAACAATAGATCGGCACGCTTTGTCACTGCTATTGCCTTAGATTTGAATAATAATCAAACTCTCTTTGAAGGGGTTTGTGAAGGCTCTATTTTATTAGAGAGAAGTGGTTCAAAAGGTTTTGGCTACGACCCTATTTTCCAGCCAGACGGTTATGAAAAATCCTTTGCAGAAATGACTCTGACAGAAAAAGGCGCTATAAGTCATAGAGCAAAGGCTCTTAGAAAGCTCATAGACTACTTAAAAGAAGTTAATTAAATTATAAATCCACTTTAAATAAGCACATTAACTTAATTTAGCCCAGCTTAGGTCATAACATATGAAATTACAACACTACATCCTACTCTTCTGTTTTACTTTAAGTATTTCACTTAGTACTGCTCAAGAAGAAAAATCAGAAAGCAAAACTACTTCTCCCATATCTGGCATGGTAAAGGGAAAGGTTCTTAACGCAAGAGATAATACCGTTCTTGAGAACGTTAATATCGTTAACTTAAATCAGATAAAAGGTACGATCACAACTAAGGAAGGACTGTTTAAAGTAGCTGCCCAGGTAAATGATACCTTATATTTTTCTTATTTAGGTTTTGAAACCATTAATGTACGCGTTACAGAGGACTGGTTAAAATATGGAGATGTTACTATTTCCATGACAGAAAAAGGTATCGCACTAGAAGAGGTAACCGTTACAGAGACTTCTCTTACTGGTTTCTTAGAAATAGACGCAAAGCGTGCTCCTATTTATGCTACTAGAAGATATAAGATAAATGGTCTCCCTAAAGGATATGAAGCTGGTGACAGTGAGCCTGGCGCTATAACAAATGTTCTAGAAAGTGTATTTAACCCAGCAGACTTCTTGTACAACACCTTTGGTAAAAAAGGAAAATCTATGCGTAAGCTAAGACAGGTAAAACAACAAGACGAGATTAGAAACTTACTACAAAGTAAATACGACAGAGAGACTCTGATGAACTTACTTCAACTAGATAAAGTTGACATAGATGGAATCCTAAGAAATTGTCAATATTCTAAGCAGTTTATTGAAACTGCAAATGATCTTCAAATACTAGATGCTATCAGCGAGTGTTATGAAGAATATAAGATATTGAAAACCTCTAAAGACAAAAATAAAAAATAACCAAAATCAAACTTGTGAATTACAAACACCTATTATCTTATACTCTTGCAGCTACCCTTTTAACAAGCTGTATTAACATGAAAGGAAAAGACGGCGAACCTGGAAAAGACGGTGCTGCTGCTATGTCTGGAAAAACCGTTAAAGATTACTCGCATGTAGACGTCATGTCATATGCAAACACGATTACCGAAGAGGAGTTAAAGGAACAACTCTATTTTTATGCAAGTGATGAAATGGAAGGCCGCGCTACTGGTAGTCCAGGTCAGAAAAGAGCTGTAAACTACCTAAGAGAGCAGTACAAAAAAATGGGCGTTGCTGGTGGTGGAGAGAATGGAGATTATTTTCAAATCGTACCTGGAAAAGCATTTGGTAAACCAGAGCTTTCTTCAGAAAATGTGCTAGCTTTTATAGAAGGAACTGAATTTCCTGATGAGATCCTTGTCATCTCTGCTCACCTAGATCATATAGGTATGGAGGATGGAAAAGTTTTTAATGGCGCTGATGATGATGGTAGTGGAACCATAGCATTATTAGAAATAGCCGAAGCTTTTAAACAAGCTGCAAATGATGGTTATGGTCCTAAAAGATCGATTCTTTTTCTTCATGTAACTGGAGAAGAAATAGGTCTTAAAGGAAGTAAGTATTATGCAAATAACCCTATTTACCCTATGGAAAACACCATTGCAGATCTTAATATAGATATGATAGGTAGAATAGATCCTGCTCAAAAGGCTAGTCCTGATTATGTTTACTTAATAGGTAGTGACATGCTCTCTCAAGACCTACACGATATCTCTGAGGCAGCAAACAAGAAATCTGTTAATATAAGACTAGATTACACGTATAATGGTAAAAACGACCCTAATCGTTTTTACTACCGTAGTGATCATTACAATTTTGCAAAGAATGATGTTCCTGTAATTTTCTATTTTAACGGTACTCATGAAGATTATCACAAAGCAACTGATACTCCTGATAAAATTGAATACAAATTATATCAAAGAAGAACTCAATTGATATTTGCAACCGCATGGGATGTGGCAAATGCAGATAAAAGACCTGCACTTACAGATAAATAAGAAGTATTATAGTTGATACAACACAAAGCGTTAACTTTTAGGTTAGCGCTTTTTCATTTTAAATCATGTTATACTGGATACACAAAATAGTTACATTTATCGCAGGCTTATTCTTGATGATCTGCGCTCTTTATACCGCTGTTTTATTTATCGGCTTCTTAAAAGGATTACCCAAAACAGAAGTAACGATCCATTTCACATATAGAAGTTCTATTAGCTTTATCGTGGGATTACTCTTATTCTGGAATCCTAAATCGATTATAGATCACCCTGAAGTAGATTTACTCCAACTACGTACGTTCAAACAACAAAAAGAAGTGATCTCTAAAAGAAATAAAAGTCCATTTCTTAAATGTCTTATGACACTTCTATTAATTTTAAATTTATTTTTCTGGATGATATATGTGGCATAAAAAAAGGCACGATTTACATCGCACCTTTTATTGATATGTGTTCCGCTTTCGCGAAAGCGATATAATAAATACTATTATTCTGAATCTGATTCTGCTGCGGCCTCGATCCCTGCAAATTCTTGCTGTATAGACATCCTAAGACGACGGTAATAATCTTCTTCTAACCAATCCTTATAGTTGTTAGTATTATTGATAATACAGTATGCATAACGTCTAATACGATCTTTAATATCTTCTTTCAGTAATTTTGCTAAAATACGAGCGTCAAAAACGTCTTCACTATTCTCTACACACCACTGCACGTGTTGTGCGATAGACTCGTCGAGTACATCTTTAGACTTGCGGTTTTCTTTGGTAATACGTTTATAGGCTCCTTTTATATCAAAGGTAAACTCTGTAGTATTAGGAAATTCTGCTTTTGTAGAATCTGGTAAGGTATAAACAAAGTTGCGTTCTATCTCTTCGTCAGACACAATGTTCTCCACATAGAAATCTGGAGACCTAAACACTTGCTGCCAGTCTACAGGTTCATTCCATAAACCAAAACGAGCAACATTGTTTCCTAAATCAATTATTTGGAATTCTTTTTTATCCTTAAGAACACGAGAACCACGACCTATCATTTGATAATAAAGAGTCAGTGACTTTGTCGCTCTATTTAAAACGATACACTCTACACTAGGCTCATCAAAACCTGTAGTTAAAATACTTACTGAGGTTAAAACGGCGTCTGGTTTTTCTTTAAACCATCTTAGAATCTCTTTACGCTCTTCCTTAGTATTAGTATTATCCAGGTGTCTTATTTCTATTCCCGCACGTCTGAAGGTGTCCTCTACCTCGATACTGGTTCTAATACCATTATTAAAGATAAGCGTCTTTTTACCTTTTGCTACTTCATTATACGACTGGATCAGTTTATCCTGCATGGTAGTTGCCGTATAAAGTTTCTCACTTGATTTTACCGTATAATCACCATTCATACCTATAGTTAGACCACTTAGACCTACGTCATAAGTATGGGTTACTGCTTGTGCAAGAAATCCTTTTTCTACTAGTGATGTAATGCTATTACCTACTATAAGCTCTCTATAGTTATCCTTCATAGGCAACTTAAAGTTAGAACTTAAAGGCGTCGCTGTTACACCTAGCATAAAACAATGGTCAAAGTACTTAAATAGTTTTCTAAAACTATTATAATGCGCCTCATCAATAATTACCAGGCCTATATCATCTAGTTCTAGTTTATCATCCTGAATACGGTTATTCAAGGTCTCTACCATAGCAACAAAACATTCATAATCCTTCTGATCATCTAGTTCTTTTACCTTAGAATTTATCACTTTGTTCTTTACACCAAAACCATTAAGCATTTTTGACGTTTGCTTACACAACTCGATACGGTGTGTAAGAATAACAACTTTCTTACCTTTTTCTCTTATATACCTGCGTACAATTTCAGAAAAGACTACTGTCTTCCCTCCACCTGTAGGTAACTGATATAAAAGGTTATAATCGTCTTTTTGATTATTTATACGATCAAATATCGCTCCCAGATCGCGTTCTTGATAATCGTATAGAGATTTAATCTTACTTTCTTTTTTCATCGTCATTACTCTGGATTTCATTTTTAAGATTTGCAAAAATACTGCTTTTTTAAGGTTATTGTCCTTTGTTTGCTGTTAAGAATCTTAGATAATTTTAATTGATAAGATTTTAACTTGATAAAATAGCTTTTAGTAGTAATTTTGTCTTCCAAAAAAAAATTCGGATAAGTGGAACACTCAACGACTAAGAAAAAAACATGGTTTCAACCAGATCGCGCTCATAAATACTATAAGCTTACTGGCTTTTATAAGTTTGTGGTCGATAGTATCAAGAAGTCTATGCCTCCAGTTTTAGTGGTGGTTGCGATTCTAGCCGTTGTTCATTTTACTGTAGATGGCGGTTTAATGAGTTTATTAGAGCTGGCTGTAGAAATGTTACCTGATTATGGTGTTTTAAGTTTTTTCTATATATCAGAAACTGTTCTAGGATTAATCCCACCAGAATTATTTATAGCATGGGCTGGCGAGACGGATACTCCAGCACTTAATTTATTTCTTATCGCATTATTTTCTTATTTAGGTGGTTTTACGTCCTACTGGATAGGAAGAAGAGCTTTAAAAATACCTAGTTTACATAATTACCTAGAAGTTAAAATGGCAAAGCAACTTGTTATGGCTAGAAAATGGGGTGGAGTGCTTATAGCAGTAGGTGCTTTATTACCGCTTCCTTTTTCTATGGCTAGTCTAGTTGCTGGTATGTTGCGCTATCCTGTTAGAAAATGGGCCCTTGTAGGTGTGCTGCGTTTTATACGTTTTGCTCTTTATGGTGCGGCGATATTTTCTTTGGTTTAGGGTTAGATTATAGTTTTGCACTCGCGACAGCGGGATAAAAATATTTTAAATCGTTCCTTAAAAGATGTTCTTTTAAATCATAAATCAATTAAGTTTAGAGCTTAATTTAAAGTTTGATTAAATGAATAAATATCTATGTGCCGTCATTTTAATATTAATTTTAAGCTGTAAATCAAAAAAAATAAACTCTACAACATCACAAGACCTAATTATTCCAACCGTTCTTGATAAATACCAGGACTCTCTTAAAGAAAAGCGCTTTGGGATAGCGGCATTAGTAAAGCACAATAATATGACCGAGACCTATGCGATAGGTATTGCTGGAGATTCTACTCTAATGACTCCTGATAAGGTTTTTAATATAGGAAGTATGAGTAAATTATTCACGGCTGTATTAATAATGCAAGAAATCGAGAGAAATAATATTTCTTTATCAGATTCTTTATTTCATTTTTTCCCTCCATCATTAGTAAAAAATGAAAATGTAGACCTTAACATAAACATAGAACAATTACTTAGACATGAAAGCGGTTTAGGCGAGGTTTTAATAGACACATTAGCAAATGAATCATTACTCAATCCCTATTTTGAGTACAATAATAACAACCTCTTTGATAAAATACCTCAACCCATATTTGAACCTGGTAAAAAGTACCATTACACTAACACAAATTTTATTCTATTAGGCTATATATTAGAGGCTACTACAAATAAGAGTTATCACACACTTTTAAAAGAGCGTATTTTCAATCCATCAAATATGGTGCAAAGTTATCCTTATTATTCACCTGCTATTACTAATGCTGCTCACCCTATGTTTGACGGTGTAGATTACACTGATCAGATAAATTATAAGTACTATCAGTATTACTGTTACGCTGCTGGCGGCATTGCGTCCACATTAATAGATTTACAAAAATTCTTTGTGCATTTATTTGAAAAAAAGACATTTTTAAAACAAGAATACGTCGACCTAATGGTAGATACTAACTCTGAATATGGATTAGGAATTCAAATTACTAAAAGTACTAAACATAATTATAAGTACTATGGGCATGCTGGTGATAATTTCTCGTTTGCTCTGCAAGATTTTTATGACCCAAACAATGGAGATATGGTTATTGTTTTTTCAAATCAATTTGTAGATCCTTATACATTTCAGGTCGCTAACGATTTAATAAAGGTACTACTTAAAAACAAAAACATGAGTAATCAATAAGTAAAAAAGACTACTCACCATGAAATATTTAATAAAAAAAACACCTACTTACGTAGGTGTTTTATATTAATCTCACAGATTAAGAACTAGTTAGTTCTTAATCTCCATTTCAGTTTCTTTCTTAGCATTTTCTTTTGCTTCTTCCATTCCTTTTTCTACCATATCAAAAAATTGGTCTAACTTAGGAAGTACAACGATTCTAGTACGTCTATTTTTAGAACGTCCCTCTGCAGTCTCATTAGTTGCTACTGGCACATAATAAGATCTACCTGCTGCAGTCATGCGCTCTGGCGCTACACTAAATTCTTCTTGTAAGACTCTAGTTACTGCAGTTGCTCTAGCTGTACTTAACGCCCAGTTATCAGCAAACTTTGCAGATGATATGGCCTGATTATCTGTGTGACCTTCTACCATGATGTCTATTTCTGGCTTATCGTTAACTACTTTTGCAACTTTACCTAAAACCACTTTTGCATTGTTATTAATTCTATCACTACCGCTAGAGAACAATAATTTATCAGAAATAGATATGTAAACCACACCTTTTTCTACGTTTACATTAATATCCTCATCCTGTAAATTACCTAGAGAGCTTTTTAAACTAGTAACCAGTGCTAGTGTCACACTGTCTTTCTTTGTGATTGCATCGTTTAAAGATTTGATTTGTAGATCTTTTTCTTTGATACTTTCTAAGGAGCGTTCTAAATTACGGCTACCTTGTGCAGATAATGTTACTAACTCACCTTGATTATTTAATAGTGCGCTGTTAGAATTCTTTAAAGTAGCTATCTGGTCTTTAAGCACTTCTAATCTAGCTTGTGATGCTTTTTCATCAGAAATACACGCATTTAACTTAACTGTAGCAGTATCTAAAAGTTCTTTAGTTTCTTGCTGTTTTGCGAGTGCTGCTTCCAGATCTTTTTTAGATGCGCATGACACTAAAAGTCCACCTGCTAGCAACATTAAGAATATTTTCTTCATTTTAAAAGTAAGATTGAAATTGTTTATTAGAGATTCAAAACTAATGATAATCAACGGTTGTACATGATCATTAACAATGATTTAAGTTATTTAAAGTTATTACTATATTGCTTATCACCTTTTATAAAGTACTGATAAACAACACTTAATTGAGAATTTTGAGCATTATTATTATTCACCATCTGCCCTACTGTTTTTCTCTTTTTAAATAGAGATCTCAACATCAAGTAGAAATGAAAATGAGCCTTAAGAACAGCCATAAAATGAGCTAATTTAAATTCTATTAAAAATTTAAAAGCAGTAACACCATCGAGCACCATTCTAACTATCAATATCCAAACCCAAAAACTAGAACGCTCATTTTTAAAAATATTATATAAACTATTTCTAAAATTATAAAAAGTCTTGCGTGGATTAAGTGTTGCCAGTGTGCCACCACCTAGATGATACACCACAGACTCTGGCTCATAACTTACTGTATAACCTGCATGGCGCAATCTCCAGCATAAATCTATCTCTTCTTGATGTGCAAAATAATCTTCGTCCAGCCCGTCTACTTCTTTATAAGAACTGAGTCTCAAAAATAAACACGCTCCACTCGCCCAATGCAGATTTATTGAATCATTATACTGCCCTAAATCCTTTTCTACAGTATCAAAAACGCGACCTCTACAGTAAGGATAAGCATAACGATCTAAAAATCCACCTGCCGCGCCAGCATATTCAAAGTAATCTTTGCGTTTATGGTCTAATATTTTAGGCTGACACGCAGCTAGACTGCTGTCTGTGTGAAACCTATTTGCAATCACGTCACACCAGCCTGCAGTTACAGCGACATCACTATTTAACAAACAGACTACCTCTTCTTTCACACTTTTCAAGGCGACATTATATCCACCGGCATAACCGCGATTTTCATCCATCGCAATTATTTTAACTTCTGGATAAGTAGATTGTGTCCATTTTATAGAAGCGTCTATAGAAGCATTATCTGCTAGGTAAATAACGTGATCTTTACTGTGTTCTACCACGCTAGGTAAATAGGTCTTGAGCAGGTCTACTCCATTCCAGTTCAATATGACTATTCCTATTTTCATAAATTATATTGTGGTAAATCTGTTATAAAGTTATAGGTTTCTTTTTCATAATCCATCGTACAAAAGTAATGGTCTATACCATTAGTCACCATTAAATATTGTGCTTTTACTGCCAGATTATAACGGGCAATTTGATCAAAAACAGATTGATCTATTCTCACCTCTGGCGCCTTGCACTCCACTATGAGATGTATAGAACCGTCTGTATTGTAACTTAAAATATCATAGCGCTTTGAAGTTCCTGCTATAATTAATTGCTTTTCTACGTTAAGGAGATTTTTAGGTATTCGCTTTCGCGAAAGCAAAAACAAAACAACATGTTGCCGTACCCATTCTTCTGGTGTCAAGATCACAAATTTTTTCCTGATCTGGTCAAAGATAGCACGTCCTTTTTCAGTACTTTTGACTCTGAAATTTCCAGCTGGTAGTCGCAATGGCTTCATAGCGCAATATTACAAAAACCATAACAGCTCTCGATGAGTGATGCTACAAAGATTATAGCCGATTTAAAACAAAAGCGATATGCTCCTGTATACTTTTTATGCGGTAGCGAGCCCTATTTTATAGATCAAGTAAGTGATTATATAGAGGACCACGTATTAGACGAAGGTGAAAAAGGCTTTAATCAGACGGTTATTTATGGTAAAGATTCTACCATGGCCGAGGTTTTAGAAAATGCAAAGCGTTTCCCTATGATGTCAGAGCATCAGGTCATTATAGTTAAAGAAGCACAGCATTTAACTAAGCAACTAGCACAACTAGAAAGTTACATTGAGCAACCGCAAACGACTACTATTCTTGTTTTTGCTTATAAATACAAGACACCAGACGGACGCAGCAAGATTACAAAATTGCTTAAGAAACACGCAGTTTACATGGAAAGCAAACCTCTTTATGAAAATAAAGTACCTGCTTTTGTAACTGGTCGTTTAAAAGAAATGGGATATCAAATAGATCCTAATGCGACTAGAATGTTAGTCGAATTTCTAGGAACTGATCTAGGAAAAATAAATAACGAACTTTCTAAACTCGCGATAGTACATTCTAAAGACCGACCTATTACACCACAAGTCATCGAGGACAACATAGGTATTTCTAAGGATTACAATAATTTTGAATTGCGCAAAGCCATGGGAATGCGTGATGTGGTAAAGGTTCATAAAATTATCAACTATTTTGCAGATAACCCTAAGGATAATCCGCTGGTGCTGACTACCGCACAGTTGTACAGTTTTTTTACTCAGCTATTAAAGGTGCATACTATAAAGGACAAAAATCCACAAGCGGTAGCAAAGGCTGCTGGTGTGAATCCGTTTTTTGTTCAAGAAATTATCACTGCTGCAAAGAATTACCCTATGAAATACTGCAGTCGCGCCATAAAACTAATTAGAGATATGGATGTAAAATCAAAAGGTGTAGGAACACATCAGGCAAATCATCACGATTTATTAAAAGAAGCAATAGTAAATATTATGTCTAAATAATGGCGAGTACAAAATTAAAAGCCTGGATAAGCGCTGCGAGATTGAGGACCTTACCATTGAGTATAAGTGGTATTCTTGTAGGAAGTGCGTTTGCTTATCAAAGGATAGATTATTGGAGTACTTATGCAGTGAGCTACCAGAATTCTAGCATTGAAAAAACTGGTTTAACAAAACTGATAGACGCTTTTAACTTTGAATTTAATTACATCATTCCAGTTCTAGCTTTAATAACCACTCTTGGATTCCAAGTCCTTTCTAATTTTGCAAACGATTATGGCGATGGTGTAAAAGGAACAGATAACGAAGACCGCATAGGACCTATGCGCGCTTTACAAAGCGGTATCATTTCTCCCAAAGAGATGAAACGAGCTATGGTAATAACTGCTGTTCTAACTTTAATAAGCGCCATATTTCTTATATATGTAAGCCTAGGAGTTGGAAAGTTATTAATCTCTCTATTCTTTTTAGTTTTAGGTATTGCCGCCATTTGGGCAGCGATTAAATATACCGTAGGCGATAACGCTTATGGCTATCGTGGTCTGGGCGATGTGTTTGTTTTTATATTTTTTGGCCCTGTAAGTGTTATGGGTATTTATTTTCTAATTACTAAGAGTCTAGACTGGGAAATGATTTTCCCTTCTATCACAGTGGGTTTACTAAGTGTTGCTGTCCTCAATCTCAATAACATGAGAGATATAGAGAGCGATAAGAAAGCTGGTAAGAATACGATTGTGGTAAAAATGGGACTTGCTAAGGCTAAGTTGTTGCATTATGCGTTTGTAATTTTAGCATTTATATGTGCAGTTTATATAACTGTTTATTCTTACAATATTCAAATTTTTGCAGCCGACAACAACATGAAATGGAAACTAGCAAATGAAAATTATTATTTAATAGCTTTTTTACCACTTCTAGCTTTCATTCCTTTATTTATTCATTTATTTAAAGTAAAAAGAACAACTTCTCCTGCTCTACTCGATCCTGAGTTGAAGAAAGTAGCTCTTTCTACATTTTTGTTTGCGATTTTATGCATAGTAAGTTCACTATAATCACAAAGCTTTAAGAGTGAATTAACGCTGTATTTTAACATATATAGCCTATTATTCCTATTAGAGCAGTTAAATAACCCACCTTAAATTTAAAATTTAAAATAAAATTAACATTTACAATTCTCAGTATAATAGTATAAAAACGTATCTTTAAGGAAATTAAAAAGATACTTATTCAACAAAACTACTTTAACTAAAAATCTTGAAAATTATGGCTAGAGCTATGTTTGAGTATACCAAAACAATACTCGAGAAAGTAAGTTTCAACCCAATTCTATTTTGCAAGGAATTACAAAAAGCAGTTGATCGTCTATTACCTTTTGAAATAGTAGAACTAGAAATCTGGATCAAACAGCTGGTATTACAAAATCCAGAGTTGCAAACTTGCGTACCTTTATTAAAGGAATAAACGATTATTTATTAAAACTTAAAAAGGCTAGATACTTCATATTTAGATGAATTATCTAGCCTTTATTTATATTTTACATCGAGGTTTATTTACCAGATATAGGACTTACTATCTGCACGTTTTGAAAAGCAATAGCACCTTTAATAACTCCCGTTATTACATTCTGTAAGGCTTCTATAATCTGCATCTTCAACTCGCTTTTATGAAAAATGAGACTCACCTCACGAGCAGGAGAAGGGTCTTCAAAAAATCTCAGGTTTTCCTTTTTATGCTCTGGTAAATCCATAGTATTAAGATACGGTAATAAGGTCATTCCTAAACCTTCATCAGCTAGTTTTATTAGGGTTTCAAAACTACCGCTCTCTAACATAAAACGCTCTCCATCTGTATCTCTAGAATTACGACATAAATTAAGAATACTGTCCTTAAAACAGTGCCCGTCTTCTAATAGAAGCAAGTCATCTACATTAATCTCGTCTACCTTAATTTTTGATTTAGGCTTACCAGATAATCTAGGATCATATGCTACAAATGGTTCATAATAAAGAACTCTTTCTTTTATAAGGTCATTTTTTAAAGGAGTCGCAGCAATCGCAGCATCTATACTACCATCTAGCAGGCTATCCATAATACTCTCTGTAGTAAGCTCTTCTATGCGCAGTTTTACTTTAGGATATTTATTTACAAAATTAGCCAGAAACATAGGCAACAACGTAGGCATTACTGTAGGTATGACTCCTATTTTAAACTCGCCACCTATAAAACCCTTTTCTTGATCTACTATGTCTTGAATACGGTCACTTTCATTAACTATATTACGCGCCTGGTTGACAATTTTCTTACCAGTTTCTGTAAGCTCGATAGGCTTTTTACTTCTATCAAATATTTGAACATCCAGTTCATCTTCCAGCTTCTGTATTTGCATACTTAATGTAGGCTGTGTTACAAAAACCTTATCTGCTGCTTTAGTAAAATTTTGATATTGAGCAACAGCAAGAACATATTTTAACTGAGTGATGGTCATGATAGATATTTTAAACAAAAATAAGTAATGTCATTTGATAAATCTATTACGATATCGATCTATTTTATTTAGCAAATCAACTTTGAGAATTATCTTTATGATGTAGGTTGTTCCGCTTTCGCAAAAGCGAGACCAACAACAATAACCTTCTTAAATTCAGACCACTATGTTTAAAGAATTATCAAGAACCCTAGCTACCATTTGTGCGCTCGTACTCGCCATGATCGTTGTGATATTTAGCACAGCATTTATTATATCTGGACAAGAACCTACTTATTCCACGCAAGAATCACAAGAACAGATTATAGATATAGTGCCTAAAACAGTTTTAACTGAACAACAAAAAAAAGGTAAATCGCTTTTTAATGCTAATTGTGCAGCATGTCATAAACTTTTAAAAAAAGCCATAGGACCAGCATTATACGGTGTGACAGATCGTTATGAAAAAGAATGGCTTTACAAATGGATTACTAATAGCACAGGACTTATAAAATCTGGAGATGCACAAGCAGTTGCTTTATATAAGCAATACAATCAGACCAGTATGAATTCTTTTCCCCATCTAACTACACAAGATATAGATGCTATTCTAGATTATGTAGAATCTTCTAAGAATTAACAAGACATTCATATAGCATAGTTAGGTAAATTGTAACTTTATCATCTTAATTAATAAATAAAAAACATGGCAACTATTACTATAGGAGGCAGCGAGATTTCTACCAGTGGTTCACTACCAGAAGTAGGATCAAAAGCACCAAATTTTAAACTTAAAAAGGCAGACCTATCTGAGGCTTCTTTAAATGATTATAAAGGAAAACGTGTGGTACTCAACATTTTCCCTAGTATAGATACTGACGTTTGTGCAACATCTGTAAAGAATTTTAATAAAAGAGCTACAGAGTTAGATAACACTGCGGTTTTATGTATTTCTAGAGATACACCTTTTGCACAAAAACGTTTTGCAAGTGATGAAGGACTAGAAAATGTAGAAAATTTAAGCGATGTATTAGACGGTGCATTTGGTAACGACTATGGACTTACTATGACTTCTGGACCACTTTCTGGTTTTCATTCTAGAGCAGTAGTTGTTCTTAATGAAGAAGGAAAAGTAATTTATAATGAACAAGTTCCTGAAATTGCAGACGAACCTAACTATCTTGCTGCGCTTAAAACATTATTATAATTGAGTGCATCAAAATTTATTATCGGTAGATGTAAAGCCATAGGATATGCCCTAAAAGGCGCTGTTATCCTTATAAAAACAGAAGCCAGCATACAAGTACAAGCCGCAATAGCCATAATTATGACTATTGCTGGCTTTTATTTTAATATTACCGCGACCCAGTGGATTGCTCAAACCTTGTGTATAGGACTTATTATGGGACTAGAAGGCATGAACACCACTGCAGAGGCTATTGCAGATTTTATTCATCCAGATTTTCATGAAAAAATAGGTCATATTAAGGATATAGCCGCTGGTGCAGTAGTAATTACTGCCATCGCTTCTACCATTGTAGGCGGGATTATTTACATTCCTTACCTCGTTGCCTTGTTTAATTAATAGCAGTTTTAAAAGGATAAATCACCACTGTTAACAATCAAGTTAAATGTGTTATACTATTACCGTGCAATATTCTTATTTTTGCTCGTTCACTATCCTACATGGCTCGTAAAAAAACAACATCTAAGAAAACTACTGCAAAGGCAAGTAAACCATTCCAGCTACCTAATTTAAAGCTCAATAGATTACAAGAGGTAATCGCAGGGAGCGCACTAATAGTAGTAGGTTTATTACTGCTTTTTTCTTTTATGTCTTATTTATTCACTGGCGCACAAGATCAAAGTGTACTGGTAGAATTAGGTAGCCGTAGCACACAGACTAAGAACTGGATAAGCCAGTTAGGCGCATGGCTAGGACATACTTTTGTTTATAAAGGATTTGGTATCCCTTCATTTTCTATCTCAGTTCTAACCATAATCTCTGGAATATTTTTATTTGCAACTGGTGATAATGTGTTTTCGCTTTCGCGAAAGCGAATATCTAATCTATGGTTCTGGGGATTATTATTAATGCTCTGGCTATCTATCTTTTTAGGGTTTTTTCACAATACTAGTGCGCTGCTAGGCGGTAAAGTAGGTTATGAATTAAATGATTTTTTACAAGACTATTTAGGCTTATTAGGCGCTATTCTTGTGATGTTTTTTATAGCCATAGTTTATGTGGTTTTAAGACTTAAACTAACACCAGAATTAATATCTGCTTATTTTTCTAAAAAAGCTATTGAGGTTAAAGAAGGTTTTGAAAATATAGAAACTACAGACGAGGAAAGCGATTGGAAAAAAGCCACTATAGAGGGCGCTCCTACTCAAAAGGTAAATAATACCACCGGTCACCTGACAGAAGAGCCTAAAACTAATGCAAGCCTGTTAAGCAATGATATGCAGGTCACCGTGACAGAAGAAGAAACTATCCCAGAACCTGTTGCAAAGAAGGTTGTCGCTCCTAAGGATGAGAATGACATAGGAATGGAAATCGAGCAAACGCTAGATGAGGAAGAGGTAATCGATAATAAAGCAAATAAATTAGTAGAAGATTTTGGAGAATTTGATCCTACTTTAGAGTTAAGTAATTTCAGGTTTCCACCTCTAGATCTATTAAAGGATTATACTAAAGGTAAAACGATCACTATAAATGAGGAAGAGTTACAGGCTAATAAAGACCGCATTGTAGAAACTCTTAAGAATTATAAAATAGGTATTGCAAAAATAAGTGCCACGGTAGGACCTACTGTCACCCTATATGAAATAGTACCTGAGGCAGGAATACGTATTTCAAAAATTAAAAACCTAGAAGATGATATCGCTTTATCTCTAGCCGCATTAGGTATACGTATTATCGCCCCTATACCAGGAAAAGGAACAATAGGTATAGAGGTTCCTAACCAGAATCCGTCTATAGTATCGATGAGATCTGTGGTGGCATCTCCTAAGTTTCAAAATGCCGAGATGGAATTACCTATCGCATTTGGTAAAACTATATCTAACGAGACCTTTGTCGTGGACCTTGCAAAAATGCCTCACCTACTTATGGCTGGAGCAACAGGACAAGGTAAATCGGTTGGGCTAAATGCTATTCTTACCTCTCTACTATACTCTAAGCATCCTGCTGAGGTTAAATTTGTTCTAGTAGACCCTAAAAAGGTAGAACTTACTTTATTTAACAAAATAGAACGTCATTATCTAGCAAAATTGCCCGATAGTGAAGACGCCATCATCACAGACAATTCTAAGGTGATTAACACCTTAAACAGTTTGTGTATCGAGATGGATCAACGATATGATATTCTTAAAGATGCCATGTGCCGTAACTTAAAGGAATATAATGCAAAGTTTAAAGCTAGGAAGTTAAACCCTGCAAATGGTCACAAATTTCTACCTTATATAGTTCTGGTAGTAGATGAATTTGCCGATTTAATCATGACCGCAGGTAAAGAGGTAGAAACACCTATCGCTAGACTAGCACAACTAGCGCGTGCCATAGGTATTCACTTGATTATCGCAACACAGCGTCCATCTGTAAACGTTATTACCGGTATGATTAAGGCTAACTTCCCGGCGCGTATTTCTTTTAGGGTAATGCAAAAAGTCGATTCTCGTACCATTCTAGATAGTGGTGGTGCAGACCAGTTAATAGGTCGTGGAGACATGCTTTATACCGCTGGAAACGAGTTAATACGTATACAATGCGCATTTGTTGACACACCAGAAGTAGAAAAAATAACCGACTTTATAGGTAATCAAAAAGCATATCCTGATGCACATATTTTACCAGAATATGTAGGTGAAGATGGTGGCACGAGTATTGATAATAACATAGACGAGAGAGATGCTAAGTTTAGAGAAGCCGCTGAAATAATAGTTATTGCTCAACAAGGTAGTGCCTCTTTATTACAGCGCAAATTGAAACTAGGTTACAATCGTGCTGGTAGAATTATAGACCAACTAGAAGCCGCTGGTATAGTAGGAGGATTTGAAGGCAGTAAAGCGAGACAGGTTTTAATACCAGATCTCGCGTCTCTAGAAGTATTTTTAAACGAAGAACAAAACAAATAAATAAGTATAATGAAAAATTATTTCCTTTCTATTTTTATGATTTTTGCTTTAGCGCAAACCGCAACAGCACAGGATACTAAAGCTGATAAATTATTAAGTGAAGTAGCAGAAAAATTCAAATCATACAAAAATGTATCATTTACCTATAAAGGTAATTTTAAAAACTCTAAAACTAGCACAGATATGGATGTGCAAGGTGATGCAAAGCTAGTTGGAGAAAAGTATCATGTAAATTTTCTAGGCACTACGTATATATTTGATGGTACAAAGCAGTATGCTGTCAACACTGAAGATGAAGAAGTGACTATTTCTAAGGTAAGTAATGACGGGAATCAAATGATCACACCATCTAACATCCTTACTTTTTATGAAAAAGGATATTCTAAAAAATGGGACATCGTACAAAATGAAGGTGGTAGAAAAATACAATTCATAAAACTTACTCCTATAAAATCAAATTCTGAATATAAGAACGTTTTGTTAGGTATAGATGTTAACACAAAACATATCTACAAAGCTATTATTACTGAAAACTCTGGAACGATAGCTACTTTTACATTAAAGTCTTTAAAGACTAATGAGCCTTTACCTAAGAATTCTTTTACCTTTGATAAAAATCAGTATAAAAACTGGTTGATTCAAGAGATGAACTAAATTGAAAATATTAGATCGATACATATTAAGCCAATACATAAAGACGTTTTTAAGCGTCTTTATTGTGTTAATGTTTATTCTAATCCTGCAAGCAATATGGTTATACATAAAAGAACTAGCTGGTAAAGATCTCGATGTAATAACTATTGCAAAATTTTTATACTACTCTACCCCTGTTGCCGTTCCTATTGCATTACCATTAAGCGTGCTACTAGCCGCTATATTAGTTTTTGGGAAGATGGCTGAGAATTATGAATTTGCCGCTATGAAATCTAATGGGATTTCACTGCAGCGCGCTATGCGCTCCCTGACCTTTGTAATTCTAGGTATAGGAATCACTTCTTTCTTATTTGCAAATTCTGTAATTCCATGGGGATATTTTAAACAAAGAAATCTGCGCGGTAACATTGCAAAAATGAAACCTGCCATGGCCATAGGCCAGGGAACGTTTAACCAACTAGGAGAGATTAATATTAAAGTAGGAAAAAAGTCTGGAGAAAACGGTGAGTTTTTAACTGACGTCATAATCCATAAAAAGAATCCTAAGAAGAATGGTAATTATACCGTTATTAAAAGTAAAAAGGGAGAATTAAAAAGTTCTTTAAAGTCTAATATCATTCAACTAGTTTTACAAGACGGTAACTATTATGAAGATCTTTTTATTACAGAACATAGAAAAGCAAAGACGTCACCATTTGTTAAAACAGAGTTTAAAGAATATTCTTTAAATATAGATGTGTCTAAATTTAATAAAGTAGATATAGATAATGAGTCTGTGACCGATAATCATAGAATGCTTAAAATCAATGAGCTTTACAATCGCATAGACACTTTCTCCCTCGCGCTTACTAATAATTATAAAATATATAGAACTAACCAGCACAGAAAATGGGCTCCTAGCACTATGGACCGCTCTGTGGCATTAGACACTATTAAAGAGAATCCACAGGATTTACTAGCCAGCTTAAAAATATTTGACCAGCGCAGAGCGTTAGATGTAGCACTAAGTAAAGTACGCAGCCAGAAAGCAGCAGTAAAAAATAGAGAAAAACAAATCAAAGGAGAAGCATCTAGACTTGCAAAGCATGAAATAGAAATTCATAAAAAATACGTTTTAGGTATAGCCTGTATTATACTATTCTTTATAGGTGCTCCACTAGGTGCAATTATAAGAAAAGGCGGGATGGGACTGCCACTAGTAATTGCTACCTTATTCTTTTTAACCTATCACTTCATAGGTATTTTTTCAGAAAAAGCAGCTAGCGAAGGTGCTTTCCCTGCCTGGTTAGGTGCATGGATGAGTACATTTATTCTATTCCCTATAGGTATCTATCTTACCTACAGAGCTACCACAGATCAAGGTATCTTTAGTAATGAATTTAGCTTTAAGAAGCTATTCTCAAAGTTTAAAAAACGCCCAAAATCTCCTTACCCTACAGCTTAATCATTATCTTTGTAAGGAAGTCTCAAATACTTAATTAATCGTATTTAAGATGTTTTTTTTAAAATCAATTATTCCTTATGATTACTCAAGAAAAAGCCACTCCTACCTTTCAATTAGACCGCATAGAAGATGCAATAGAAGATATAAAAAATGGTAAAGCCATTATAGTTGTAGATGATGAAAATCGTGAGAACGAGGGTGACTTTGTTGCAAGCGCTAGATCTGCAACACCAGAATTAGTAAACTTTATGGCCACACATGGGCGTGGATTAATTTGCGCACCGATTACCGCATCTAGATGTAAAGAACTAGATCTAGCCATGATGGTAGTAAATAATTCTGACCCTATGGAAACAGCTTTTACCGTTTCAGTAGATTTAAGAGGTCACGGTGTTACCACAGGAATAAGTGCTGGAGATAGAGCTTTAACACTACAAGCGATTATTGATAAAAACACACAACCACACGACTTAAGTAAACCTGGACATATTTTCCCTCTTAAAGCCAAAGATGGCGGTGTATTAAGAAGAACTGGACATACAGAGGCGGCTATCGATTTTGCAAGACTTGCTGGTCATGAACCTGCAGGTTTTATAGTAGAGATTATGAATGAAGATGGTAGCATGGCACGTCTACCACAATTAATAGAAGTAGCAAAAAAACACAATCTCAAATTAGTTTCTATAGAAGATCTAGTTGCCTATAGAATGAAACACGATAGTCTTATCGTAAAGAAAGAAGACTTTATGTTAAAAACACGTTTTGGAGAATACCGCATGCGTGCCTATCAACAAACCACTAATGATCAAATACATATAGCGCTTACTCTAGGTAATTGGAAAAATGATGAAACCGTTCTCACACGCATGAATTCTACGCAGGTGAACAATGACCTATTCTCTACCCTAACTAGCGATGCAGATAGGAAAATAGACGCAATGTTTGATCAATTAAATAAAGAAGGAAAAGGTGCCATAGTATTTATTAACCAGCAGTTTGAACCAGAAAATATGCTAGGTAGATTAGAAGAGCTCAAAGACCTACAAGAGAACGGTGGTATTAAAGCCCCTAGACGTAATCTAGACAATAAAGATTATGGAATAGGCGCGCAAATACTTCATGACTTAGAGATTACAAAAATTAAGTTAATGACTAATTCTGAGCAGAGTAAACGCATAGGAATCATAGGCTATGGTCTAGAAATCATGGATACCATTTCTTATTAGATTAATTAAAAAACCGCTTTCGCGAAAGCGAGACCTACATCATGGATTTTAATAAAATAACAGAGCAAGATTCTCATTACAATCATTTAGAAAAGATGAATGCTGGAGAGTTATTACGTAGTATTAATGAACAAGATCAAATAGTAGCTATAGCTGTTAAAAAAGTAATACCACTTATTGAATCACTAGTAATAGAAATTGTTTCAAAAATGAAATCTGGTGGCAGGCTTTTTTATATAGGTGCAGGAACTAGTGGTAGATTAGGCATACTAGACGCTAGTGAGTGCCCTCCTACATTCGGCGTTTCTTATGATAAAATCATCGGTATAATCGCTGGAGGTGATACCGCAATTAGAAAAGCAGTAGAAAATGCCGAAGACGATGAAAAACAAGCTTTTAAAGATCTAGAAAACTATCAAATAACAACAAAAGATGTGGTTATAGGAATAGCCGCTAGCGGTACTACTCCATATGTTATAGGCGGTCTAGAAACTTGTAATAAAATGGGAATAACTACAGGATGTATTACGTGTAACCCAGGCAGCCCACTAGATAAAGTTGCCACCCATCCTGTAGCAGTGATAGTAGGTCCAGAGTTCATTACTGGCAGTAGTAGAATGAAAGCTGGTACTGCACAAAAAATGATTCTTAACATGGTTAGCACTAGCGTTATGATTCAATTAGGCCATGTTAAGGGTAATAAAATGGTAGACATGCAGTTAAGTAACGATAAACTAGTAGACCGCGGTACACGCATGATTATGCAAGCGACTGGGGCAGGTTATGAAATTGCTAGAAAATTATTAATCGATCATGGTAGTGTAAGAAGCGCTATAGAGAATCAAGGAATTTGTTAATATTATGTCACAAAAATCTACAGATAGAAAGATTTTAGGTAAAGGGGTAAAAAAACTGGCTATTAGCGTACTTTTTCTTTTTGCTGGCCCTATACTTATATATATAGGCGCAGGATCTGAACATCCTATTATTTATTTGATGCCAGGAATAGCATTTGCAATAGTAGCCGTATTATTTATATTTCAAGGAATTAATCTCATATTAGACTCTATGTTTAAATCAAATAAAACTAGATGATTAAGAGACTCCTATTACTAGCTTTTCTTATTTTAATAAGCAGCTGTAAAACAACTGCAAAAGAAGAAAATAATCTAGAAAATAATAAAAAAGAAATAGTATCTATTCAAGGAAAAGCAAGTAATCCAGAAGGTATAAGTGGTAAGATTAACATTATGGGGTATTTTGTAGACCCTATAATAGGCGGTAAAATATCAAAAAACGGTAATTTTAAAATAGATCTACCGCAAGATTTTGATGTAATAACACACAATTCCTTTAACACCTACAACTCATCTCCTACGGCAGAATATAATTTACAATTCACTACTGCACTAGATTGTTTTCCTAATGCAAACGATTTAGATTTTACTGGAAAGGAAGAACTAATAGCCTATGCTGGTAAGTTCTTTAGATTTGAAGTTTTATCACTAGACAAAACTCATTATTTGTTTGCAGGCTCTAGTAAAAACTTTGTAAACTATACAGTAGGTAAAAATAACGCTACCCCAGAAAAAGGACATAACTATTACTACATTTATGCTAAAGGTCCTATCTCTATAAGTGGGGAAAAAAAGTCAGAAAACTTTTTTGAAGATGGCAGTAATGAAATTTACTCTAAAATAGATTCTTACAAATTAGAAATTCAGGAAGGATGGAATTTAATAAAATATGAGGTACTTTCTTTAAAGAATAGTTCTACTGGTACAACTGTGATTGCAGCAACTCAATTATCTACAGAAGATTTAACAAATACTGAATTGACCTGGCTGGTTGAATAACTGGATTAAGTTATTCACTAAAAAATATGGTTCCCTAATTGTTATCGTTGTTTTCCAGCGCGTACTTGAGGTATTACACATAATTTAAGACTTTTAAGATATATAGTTTTTAATGATTCTACAACAAAATAGGGTTTGATCATTTGATTATCAAAATCACATGCACCTTAATTAATGACTAACTCAATAAATCAATATACTTAAAACTATCTCTATGTTTTTAATTTAAAGACATTATAACTTTAGTAGCACTAGTAAAAATATTAAGACACATAGTGCTCCAGAGTACAGTCATTTTATTAACACAGAGGTATCTAAAAAATATATCTTTAAAAACAATACTGGATAAGGAGTCATCTTTAAGCATAACTACTGTTAGATTTTATAGATTTAATACTAATGCAACCTTAAAACCGCCCTTAAGTAAAGAGACTTTATATTTGTTTATAATATAATTAATCTATGAAGAAACGTTTAGTTAAAGCATGATGCATTTTTGTAATTTTGACCTCACTAAAATCATTATCTTGAAAAAACTTCTTTTCTTTATATTTATATCACTTTCATATTTTTCTATTGCTCAACAGACGGTAAATGATTCCTTAATTAATGTAACAGGTGGCCTAAGAGAAATTAATGAAGACCTTTTTCCTGGTGCAGTAATTTATTCTGGCAACGGTAGAAAACAAGTGTACGTGCAACACAAAGGCTTAGAAATGTGGTGTGACCGAGCCGTGTTATATCAAAAAGATAATTTTATAAGAATATTTAGAAACGTTCAAATACATCAAGGAGATTCTATAAAAATGAACTCTGAATATGCTGAGTACAATGGTACTTCACAACTCGCTTTTGCGAGTGGTAATGTTTTTATGAGAAATCCAGAAACAACACTTAAAACAGATACCCTATTCTTTAACCGTATAAAGCAACAGGCTTACTACAGAAGCGGCGGTACTGTAAAAGATACCGCAAGTACATTAAAAAGTAGGATCGGGCGCTATTTTATTAAAGAAAAACGTTATCAGTTTCTAGATGATGTGACTGTAACAAATCCAGAGTATAAAATAGATAGCAATCATCTTAACTTCTATACAGACACTGGACATAGTAAAATGTATGGACCTTCTACGATTACAAGTAAAACAAGCACCGTATATTGTGAAAGAGGTTTTTATGACACTAGAAATGACGAGGGATACTTTATAAAGAATTCTAGAATAGATTATAACAATAGGACAGTAAAAGGAGATAGTCTTTATTTTAACCGCGGTAGGTCATTTGCTAGTGCAACAAACAACATCGTGGTAACTGACACCATTAATAAATCTGTAATTAAAGGACACTATGCAGAAGTGTATCGAGCAAAAGATTCTGTCTTTATAACTAAAAGAGCCGTTGCTATTTCTATTCAAGATCAAGATAGTGTTTATATACACGCAGATAGACTCATGGTCACTGGTCCAGAAAATGATAGAATGGTAAGAGGTTTTTATGATGTACGTCTATACAAAAGTAATTTAAGTGGTAAATGTGACTCCATAGTAACTAGGCAAAGAACTGGACTTACTAAGATGATTACTAAACCTATATTGTGGAATGGAAAAAGTCAGATGACAGGAGATAGTATTCACATTCAAAGCAATACCTTAACAGAACGATTAGACAGTTTATACGTTTTTAATAATGCGTTTATAGTAGATCAAGATAGCAGCAGCGGTGGTTTTAATCAAATCAAAGGAAAAGAACTTATTGGTAAATTCAATGATTCTAGTCATTTAGAAATAATTAAAATTAACAAGAATGTTGAAAATTTGATCTATTCTCGTAATGAAAAAAAAGAATTGATAGGTATAAACAAAGGTACAAGTGGTAGAATGGAGATTCTTTTTGAAAATAAAGAAATGACCATTATCACAAATTATGATAATCCTGACGATAAAACATATCCTCCAGAAGAATTACCTGAAAACGTGCGAACCTTAAGAGGTTTAAAATGGCGAGGCGATGAAAAAATAATATCAAAAGAAGACCTTTTTAAGGATAAACCTAAACCTATTTTAACCCCTATTCAAGGGATACCATTACCAGATATTGAAGAAGATTTCTTTAAAAAAGAAACACCATTTAATATCAATAAAAACTCAAGATTAAAAGAAGAAGATCTTAAAACCAGGTCTACAGATACTCCTGATGCTATAAAGGAAGAGAAAGAAAATGAAGGATGATTTTTATAAATACCAAGCACAAACCACACCTTATGCACCTGGAATAGAAATATCTAGTGCAAAAGGGAATTACATCTATGATAAAACTGGTAAGAAGTATTTAGATATGGTTGCAGGTGTAAGTGCGCTACCATTAGGACATTGTCACCCTGCCGTTGTAAAAGCTATAAAAAAACAGGTAGATCAATATATGCATGTCATGGTTTATGGAGAGTATGCTCAAGAACCAGCAGTATTATTGTGTAAAAAACTAGCCTCTCTCCTACCAGATCCATTAGAAACTACTTATCTCGTAAATAGTGGAACCGAAGCGATAGAAGCTGCTATAAAACTAGCGCGCAAAGTAACTGGAAAATCTCAAGTCATCGCCATGAGAAACGCCTATCATGGTAATACATTAGGATCTCTGAGTCTTATGGATTTTGAAGAGCGCAAAGCACCCTTCAGACCTTTACTTCCAGGTATATCACATATCAATTTTAATTGCCTTCCAGATTTAAAGAAGATCAATGAAAATACCGCAGCTGTAATTATAGAAAGTATTCAAGGAGGTGCTGGCTTTAAAATACCTAGTAAAATATGGGCACAAGAACTAAGTAAACGCTGTAAAGCAACAAACACCCTGCTCATTATAGACGAGATACAACCTGGTATAGGCCGTACAGGTAGCATGTTTTACTTCACTCAATTAAACATCGTACCAGATATAGTCGTGACTGGAAAAGGTCTCGCAGGAGGCCTTCCTATCGGTGCATTAACGGCCAGTAAAGAACACATGGCACAATTTACTAACGCTCCTATGTTAGGGCACATTACCACCTTTGGAGGACATCCTGTAATCGCCTCAGCCGCACTAGCGACGTTACATGAAATAGAAAATAGTGGGTATATGTCACAAATGTTGGATAAAGAGTTACGCTTTCGCGAAAGCTTAAACAATAAAAACATTAAGGAAATAAGAGGCAAAGGTCTCATGCTTATAGCCCTATTGCCCGATGATAAGTTCACGACTCAAATAGTGAATGAATGTAGAAATCGTGGTGTGATTTTTTTCTTGCTATTATTTGAAAAGCGTGCTATAAGAATCACGCCGCCGTATACTATAACAAATTCAGAAATAGAATTTGCCTGTAAAACACTAATAGAAGTTACTGAAAACTTCTATCCCCATTAACCCTAAAAAACTCTGTTTATAAGGTGTTGACAAGAGAAATCTTGTTCTATCCTATAATTTGGAAAAAATAAAGAACTTAGTAAAACAAGAATTTTTAATATTCTATATATGCATTTTGATTTAAATGGTGATGAAGGTTTGAGCATAAAAAAGTTTGAACTCATGTTAAAGTCCAATGAAGTTGGATTCTTTGACAGTGGAGAATTTGAAGAGATAATAGAACATTACCTTGATGAAGGAAAAATGGTTCTAGCCCGCAAAGCGATAAGTCTAGGTATATCGCAGCACCCATCTTCTACAAACTTGAAACTATTCAAAGCAGAGATGTATATTTTTGATGATCAATATTCTCAAGCAGTAGAGGTTCTTAATGAACTACTCGAGTTAGATCCACAAAATGCAGAGGTTTACATACAAAAAGCTAATATTTATTCTAAAACAGAAAGACACGATAAAGCAATAGATCTACTTAAAATAGCTCTAGATTTAACACTCGATCAGGCAGATGTTTATAATCTTATAGGGATGGAATTTCTTTTTACAGAAGATTATTCTAACGCAAAGAGTAATTTTATGAAATGTCTTGAGCTAGATGATACAGATTACTCTGCTCTTTACAACATCATTTATTGTTTTGATTTTTTACAAGAACATCAACAGGCTATCGATTTTTTAAATTTATTTTTAAATAAAAATCCTTATAGTGAAGTAGCCTGGCACCAGGTAGGCAAACAATATTTTGACATAAAAATGTATGAGAAATCACTAGCTGCTTTTGAATTTGCGATCATATCAGACGATCATTTTGTGGGTGCTTATCTAGAAAAAGGAAAGGTTCTTGAAAAACTAGGAAGATATAATGAAGCCATAGAAAATTATCAAATCACTTTAAAATTAGATGACCCAACATCATTTGCTTACCTGCGATTAGGTAAATGCTTTGAAAAACTAGGCGTAGATGAAAAAGCAATTCATTATTTTAAAGAAACTGTTAGAGAGGATCCTTTACTAGATAAAGGATGGTTAGCCATAGTAAATTTTTATACCCAACGTCTCGATTTTCAAAAAGCATTAATTTATATTGAAAAAGCAACAGAAGTAGACAGTGACAACGCTATGTATTGGACAAGGTATGCTGCTATAAATAGAAGGCTCAATTTTATGGAAGAGGCAGAATACGGTTTCAAGAAAGCTATTGAATTAGGCAATTATGAACTATCTACATGGATTGATAGATGTGACCTTCTACTATTATTAGGTGAGTTAGATACCGCAATAATTAATGTGGAAAATGGATTAGAATTTTATCCACAAGAAGCAGGACTTCTTTACAGAATCGCTGGCCTTTATTTAAAAAGCGGTGATTTAATAAAAGGGAAATTTCATTTACAAAACGCCTTAAAAAATAATGCGGAATACAAAACTATTCTAGAAGAGCTATTTCCAAATGAATACCAGCTTCTTGATGTTCAAAAATTAATAAATAATTAAATTATGTTTTTCTTTAACAAATCTGTTTTTTTAGTCGATTTCTTAGAAGACCTTGTAGATATTCACAATCATATCCTACCAGGCATAGATGACGGATCAAAAGATCTAGAAACAACGTTAGAAATGATAGGTGGGTTTAAGGAGTTAGGTTTTAAAGGTTGTATCGCAACACCTCATACCATGGAAGATTATTATGGGAACGACTCAAATGGGATTATTGAAAAATTTAATCAAATCAAACTAGAATTAGAGGCAAGTAATCATAGAGATTTTATCATTTCTGCTGCTTCAGAGTACATGATGGATGGTGAATTTGACAACCTAATTGATACTAATAATTATTTATGCCTTCATAATAATTATATCCTGACAGAGTTATCCTATTTTCAAAAACCTAATAATCTAGAAGAGCTGGTCTTTAAAATGTGTCAAAAAGGTCTGAAACCTATACTTGCACATCCAGAGAGGTATAGGTATATCACCTCTATAGGTGCCTATAAAGATTTAAAATCTAGAGGATTTGAATTACAACTCAACTTGCTTTCTCTAACAGAACACTATGGAGAAGATTCTTTTCAAAAAGCAAAATCACTTCTAGATAAAGGAATGTATGAATTTATAGGAACAGACGCACACAAGCCATCTCATTTAGAAAAAATAAAGAGCATAAAGATTAAAAAAAATCAAGTAGATTCAATAAAAAAGCTTGTGGAAAACCACAAGCTCATATTTAATCTATAAAATAGGAAAGTCTTATTCAAAAGATTTTCCTTTAGAGAACTTCTTTTTAATGAGATCCCACCACGTTTTCTTCTCTTCTCCATATGCATATCCATACTTATTACCATAACCGAAGTTAGCGAGCTTAACGTTATTTACAACTACCGCTACGTTACTTAATTTACCATCTTCGATAGTGTCAGCTACAAATTCTAATAACGAGGTGTCTGTATAGTTTGCTCTAGTTACATAAGTAGTAACATCAGCATATTTATTAATCAACAAAGTATCTGTTACCAATATGGTAGGTGCACTATCAATAATAACAAGATCGTACAGCGACTTAGCTTCTTCAAACAATTCTTTAGTTCTATCCTGCATCCATAATTCAGCTGGATTAGGTGGTATAGCACCAGAGAGAATAATATCGAGGTTAGAATTTACCTTAGAAGTCATAGCCAGCTCTTTTACAGTCAGCTGATTATTTGTAAGATATTCTGTAACTCCTTTTGTTCTTTTAGAAACATTAGGTAAGTATCTATGTAATTGTGGGTTTCTAATATCGCCACCTATAAGCAACACCTTTTTACCAGTGTAGGCAAAAGTATTAGAAACATTATAAGAAACAAGTGTTTTCCCTTCTCCCTTAATAGTAGAAGTTACCAAAATGATTTTAGTCCCATCATTATTTATAGCATTCAACTTATATTGAAGGTTAGTCCTTATGATTCTAAAAGACTCTGCTAAGATAGATCTATCATTAGGAATAATATAATCAAGAGTATCTTTATCTAATTTAGGCACTTCACCTAGTATATTAGTATTAGGTAATCCTCTCTCTACATCATTTCTAGACTCTATTTTATTATAAAAAATAGATCTTGTATAGATAATAGCACCAGGTAGAATAAAACCTATAAGTAGCATCGCTAGATAAATAATCTTTGGTTTAGGTGATACAGGGTCTTTAGATGCCAGGGCAAAATCTACAATTTTTGCCTTAGGCGCGGTAACTGCCAAAGAAATAGCTGTAGTTTCTTTCTTCTCGTTTAATAATAAATAAATAGCTTCAACAACTTCCCTGTCTCTTGCGATATACCTAGCTATTCTCTCGTTTTCAGGAACATTAGATATTTTACCAGAAACAGACCCTAATTCTCTAGTCAGACTTTGTTTTTGAATCTCGATAGAATTGATAGTATTGTTAAGAGATAAAAGAATAGCAGATTTTAAGCTATCAATTTCATCTTTTAAGCGTATGAGTATAGGGTTATCGGCAGTTGCATTATCTTTATATCTTTTATATTCTTGGACTAAAGAATTATAACTAGAAGACGCTTGTTGAATATTTAGATTTTGTAAACCAATATTTTCAGGTATAAAATCATATTCTTCTTTATCTAATTTATTCTTAATTAATCTAGCGATCTCTAATTGAGTCTTAGATTCAATTAATTCTCTAGTTATACCTGCAGAAGCTTGTAAATTCAGAGCAGACTCAGCTACTAGATCAGTTAATTTCTCAGTAGTCTTAAAAGTTTGTATACCACGCTCTAAACTATCAAGATCTTTTTGAATATCGGCAAGACGCTCATCAATGAACTGGGCTGTATTTTGAGCAACTTGATTCTTATCTTTTATAGCATCTTCATTGAATACCGAAACCAAATTATTTAAAATGTCTTCAGCTTTTTCCTTTACTGGATCTACTAAAGTAATTTCTAAAACACTACCTCTTTTGTCAGTTTTAGAGATATTTAATTTAGATTTAAGGGATTTGGTAACATCGTTAATCGGCTTAATTACAACTAACAGGTCACTCCAGCTTTTATCTTTTATTCTATCAGCTCGAGAAGCACCTCTAGAGTGGTCAAAATCTGGTACTACTAATAAATTTAAGTCATTCAATTTAAATGATGCTCCATAATCATGGGTTACATAATTTAAATCATCAAAGAATTTTATCTCAAACTTAGTTTCATCTACATATCTAAGCATTAAATCTATAGACTCGGTAATTGCAACAGGTAAGGAATCGTTTAATAAAGATAATTTTATAGGACTGTTCTTGTAAATATTAGTAGACTTGATATTTCCAGAGCGTGTATAAACTATATTTAAATCTAGATTAGAAACTACATCGTTAATTAACCTATTAGAGTTTAAAATTTCTATCTCGTTTTCTACCGTATTAAAAGAGCCACCCAAAACATCAATATCCCCAAGGGCAGAAAGCTCAGATAAACCGCCACCGTTTTGAGTGTCCTTAATTAAGATTTTTGTTGATGCGACGTACTCTTTATTTGCATATCTCAAATAAACAAAACCTAATAATAAAAAGATAAAAACACTGATGATAAACCATGGCCAATATCTTAAATACTGATTGATCTGATCTTTGAGAGAAAGAGCCTGGTTAGACTCCACATTTGTAGTACTCATAAATTAATTTCTTGAAAGGATAACTATTAATGATAGCAATACTGATGCCACTGAAACGTAAAGAGATGCATTTCTATTAAAACCTGCTGCTTGTACTTGTGCATTATTAGGCTCTACAATGATCACATCATTTTGCTGAAGATAATAATATTCTGAATCTATAAAATCAGATTTTGTAAGATCTAATTTGTGAACTTTTTGAACACCATCTACATCTCTTAAAACAGTAACACTATTTCTATTACCATAAATAGTTAAATCTCCAGCCATACCTATAGCTTGAAGTAAAGTAATGCGGTTATAATCAAAATTATAGTTTCCTGGTCTTGTCACTTCACCTAATACAGTGATCTTAAAATTAACAATTCTTAAATCTACTGTAGCGTCCTTGACATATTCTGCTCTCAATCTATTCTGAATAGTAGCTGTTAAATCTTTACGGCTCACCCCAGCAGCGGTAATATTACCTAATAAAGGAAAAGAAATAGCGCCATCGTTGTCCACTAAGTAGCCCAAAAGCTTATTTTGAGAATTGATAGTCAAATCATTAGTAGACGTTGGGTTCACTACTTGATTAAAAGGCTGTACAAGTTTCATATTCTCACTAGTCACAATGATCCTAAGAATATCATCCTTTTTTATTACAGATTCGTAATTCAATTCTCTTTGAGTCAACGCAGAGTCAATATCTTGAACATATAATATCTTACTCTTTGATACACAAGACGTTGCTAATGTAAAAAAAAACGATATTAAGGATAATTTAATTAAAATATTTTTCATTTTGTAGGATACTTAATTCTATAATTCCACTTTCTTGTCTAGCAATTCAAACACGCTGTTTTTACTAATAAATTCAGGTACCATTTGCTTAATTTTCATAACTACTGCATCATCATTGAAATCGTGAGTTGCTATTTCAATTTCTTTTAAATATCGAGTGACATTTTCATAACCGTAAGGCTCATCTTTAGCAATCATAATTTTTTGATGATGTGTCGGTAAGGTTTTAGAATTATCACCTAACAATTCTTCATATAATTTCTCACCAGGTCTCAAGCCTATTATTTTTATATCAATCTCATCATATGGTTTAAAGCCTGATAATTTAATCATACGCTCTGCAAGATCCATAATACGGACTGGCTTACCCATATCAAATACAAATATCTCACCACCATTACCCATGGTACCTGCTTGCAACACTAGTTGACACGCTTCTGGTATAGTCATGAAATACCTAATAATATCTTGATGAGTCACGGTAACAGGCCCACCACTTTCTATTTGCTTTTTAAAGTAAGGAATTACAGATCCATTAGAGCCTAATACATTACCAAATCTTGTTGTAATAAATTTAGTATTTCCATTAGAATGCTGTTGAAGCGACTGTACATAAATCTCTGCTGCTCTTTTACTAGCTCCCATAACATTTGTTGGGTTCACAGCCTTATCTGTACTCACCATTACAAATCGATCTATTCCTTTACTTACTGCAAGGTTAGCCAGATTAACCGTACCTAATATATTTACAAACACGGCTTCTCTAGGATTAGATTCAATCATAGGAACATGTTTATATGCCGCTGCATGAAAAACAACTGAGATATTATTTGCTTCAAAAACTCTTTCCAGTCTTTCACTGCGCCTTACATCTGCGAGGATAAACTTATAAGAAATAGCAGGAAACTTTTCCTTTAATTCTAACTCTAGATCATATAAGGGAGACTCTGCCTGATCTAATATCAATACACACTTAGGATTATAACCAGAAACTTGTCTTACGATCTCACTTCCTATAGAACCTGCTCCACCTGTAATCAAGACAACTCTATCTTCTAGATAATTAGAAATCTGTGTGTCATCGAGGTCAATTGCCTCTCTTTCTAAGAGGTCTTCTATCTGAATCTCTTTGATCTTTGTACTAACATCTTCCTTATCTGTCCACTGTGTAATATCGGGAACATTAAAAATTTTCAAATCATTTGCTAGTGCTTTATCTACCAGCTCATTTTTTTGAGATATAGATAATTGAGAACCAGCAATAATAAGCCCATTCACCTTCATAGGTGCTATTTTATCATAAAATTTAGTCCCATACTTAACGATAGGTTTACCTAAAATCTTGATACGTTGATGATCGTTTTTAAATGAAATAAAACCTGCTAGATTAAAACCTTGCGTTTTAGAGGTTGTTAACGCTTCGGCAAGGGCGATACTATCGTCGTTTACACCTACTATTAATACATCATAAATTTTCTGTTTCCCTTGGGATATAAATGAATAGAGTCTCTTAACAAACACTCTAAATAACAACAAAGTCACAAAGGTAGTTGTCATATTAATAATCAAAAACGGCATTAGAAACACTTTCTGATCATAAATAAAATAATAGCAATAATTCACAAGCGCTATTACCATAACGCTGGCCATACATGCAAATGCTATTTTAAATATATCTACAAAAGTACTGTGCCTGATAAGGCCAGAATAGGTGCTAAATATAAAAAATGAAGCTAGATAAACAAGAGTAAAGAATGCTGCCTGTTGATAGATAGAAAGCACTTGATAAAAAGTAGTAGTGATATTTTCTACTATTAAAAACGAAATATAGAACGACACTACAACTAGAAAAACATCTATTGCGACTACCATCCAACGTGGTAAATATCTTAAATTTTGGAATTGAAGAGAATTATCTCCATTCCAAAAGATTTGAGCCAATCTATTTTTAAAGTATTCTATTTTCATTTTCCCTAAGTGCAAAAGTAGTATAAAAAAAAGGGCAATGCCTTAAACATTGCCCTTAATTTATGTAAGTTTCACAGCTTTTTATTTACTGCTCCTTTTTTACCGTCATAAAATAAATTTACCATTGCAGCAATAATTAATCCTGACCATGTCGCTACGTTCTCTGTCTCTAGGTCAAATGCTGCTGGATCACTTCTTAAAGTTGAAAACGTGGCAATTAAGATAATAGCTGGTGAAAATTCCTTAAATTTTCAGATTAATTTTTTACAAATTTAATAGTTGTAGCAGCATTATCTTGTTCCACTCTTAACAAATAAACTCCGTCACTTAAGTTATTCATGCTTGAAACGGTCTCACTGCCGTTAGTCGATTCTTTTTGATAAGAAACAACTAATTGACCTAATACATTATAAATAGAAAATTTCACAGCCTCACCTACGATTAGATTTGCGATAGTCATTCGGTCTCCGTTTACTGGATTAGGATATACTTGTACCGCTTCCGCGAAAGCGATATCTCCAACAGACAATGTGCTGTTTATAAACTTTAATTCAAATCTATTTTCATTTAAACTGGCTGTATGTGTAGAGTCAAAACTAACACGTATTAAATTACTACCATTTACTAATAAAGTCTCAGTCCCTAAGAAATGATCTACAAATAAGGTCTGTAGATTAGTAAAAGTATTATTGATATCAAATGTGTAGTTACTGGCGGTTAAACCATTTAATTTCAATGGTATAATTTCATTATCTACAGGCGCTACTCTTTGCATGATACTGAACGAGGAGTTTAACGCCTCTATTGACAAGTTCTCATCGGGATTTAAAAGCTTTAAAGCTCCGTTTGTACTAATTGCCGTCGACTCGTTAAAATTAAATGATATCAAAACTCCATCCCTAGCTTTATTAGCAGATAACAACTCTTGATCTGTATATAGATTTATAGATATTTGCTCGTTTACGTTAGAATTACGATACGTATTAGACGTTTCAAAACTTGTCGACTTATGAGACTCCTTAAAAGAAATGCTCGGTTCTAGTGCAGCCGCGTTTCTTCCATCTTCAGTAGTAGATACAAAAAATGCCTGACCTGGCTGGATAAACTCATTAACATCAGATGTTGTATTACTATTTCCTAACACAAAGTCATGAGTCACATAAGCGCCGCGAGTACCTATAGTTGGGTCCCAAGCATAATATTGATTTGCATTGATGTCTTGTGTAGCAGCATCATTTAAAACACTATTTAAATTTACCTGCGCCTGGTATGGATTACCTACAAAATTAAAACTACCTTCTACGGTAGATAAACCAGATGCTGTAAAATCACCTAGATATAAAGATCCTGTGGAAATTAAAGTTGTATTAGAAGGTACAGTACCAGCAGTTGTTAAGGAAACACTACGATCTCCTCTAATTAATACACGTAGAGCATCTCCTGCTGTTAAATTAGTAGAATTTGTAGCTTCACCATTTAAAGTAGAAATACTTTCCCAAAGCTGTGTGCCTTCATTAAAACTAAATGCAGATGGATTATTAGATCCAGACGCGTCAAAACCGTCGGCTATAGTCCCACCTGTTATATGCATCCCTGTTTCAGGAACATAACCAGTATCACCTACATTTAAACCGCCTTGTTGCCAGTTATCAAAAAGACTTCCTGTCATATCTACAGAAGAACCTATAAATCTAAATGCCCTTTGAGCAGGATAAAACTGTTCTACTATTACATCTCCAGTTACTGTCCCAGCAAGCACTTCTCTTACCACAGCGCTTTTACCATTTATAGATTTTAAAGTTAAATTATTATTTGTTGTTAAGTCTCCTGAGATTAAATTTAAGAATCCATTGACCTGTGTTGTATTACCCAAACTTACATCACCTAATAAAGTTAATGATTCTAAAACTCCACTTAGAGCAATTTTCTGAATAGAAGGATTTGCAATTAATTGAATATTATCCAGCGCTATCTCATCAGAAGAACCGCTTCCACTATCTACAGAAGACCAGGCTAAAACATATGTATCGCCAGCAGCTATATTTAAACCTGTTAAGTCCATTGCTACTGCATTACGTTTCCATTCTTCAATCGCATCTTGTCCTAACATAGAAGAAAGTGCGGCACCAGTCACCTCAGTTAGAGAAGACACATCTGCACCGTGAGAGAATCTAAAATCATTTGCTCTATTCTCGTTATCAAACACGTAAAAATCATATGCTACAGATAAATCGGTAACTACAGTACCTGTGTTATTTGTAAACCGAAAGAAAACAGTACCAGGTGTAAAGTCTCTACCTGTAGGTTGCACTCCTAGCGCATAATCTCCGACAGCTACTTCAAAAGCATAAATACCACCACTTGAAACACCACCGTCAGAAAAGCCTTTCCCAAAATCATTACCAGATTGCTCCTCTCCAAAGTTAGTTGTCGCATCTTGTAAACCGTCAATTGCAAAAGCATCTGCATCTAGTTGCCCTACTGCAGGTACAGTTAAAAATCCTGAACCGTCAAAAGTTCCGTTATTTACATTTGCTACTGTGTTATCAAAATCAATTAAATAAGCCCTGTCTATGACATCTATTTGAAGACCTTGTGGCTGAGGATCTAATACTATGTAATTTTGCTCTACACTTGTAGCCGTCTCTGGTGACGCATTTGCGTCTATAGCAACTATTTGATAAAATACCGTAGTTCCATCTACTTGCGCTGGAATATTTGCCTGATAAGTATCACCACTAGATAACACCATTGCTATAGGAGTCTGATCATAAACGCCAGATGCAAAACCGTATTGCAGCTCTACACTACTCAATCCATCTGCATCAGTAACATCTACATTTACGGTTACCAACTCTGTAGAAGTTGGAGCAGATGGACTATTTAATATATTTGTTATAGACGGTGCTAGATTTGCGTCTGCTGGCAAGGTTGTAATATTTATTTCTTCAACTATCCATTCTTCAGCACCTAATCCAGTATTATCATAAAGAAACGCAATATAAGCCTGACCTTGAATAGCAGAGGCGTCGACAGTCGCTACCGAAGAGGCTGAAGCTGAACTACCAGAAGAAGTATTATTAGGGTTAAAAATTAAATCAGTCCAGGTGGCCATAGTTGGATCTCCTGCCCCATTATAATCTGTAGAGTATCTCAATAAAAATTCTCCTGCCTCATTTGTAGTATTACCAAAACGCTCTGAAGTCGTTACTTCTATTTGATTAAGACTCGCCGCCATAGGAAAATCCACTGGCACTTCTGTAATTAACCAATCGATATCTTCAGTACCTCCAAAACCATTCATCGCATAAGCCCCAGACTCACATACCCACACATCATTACCAGCTTGATCAAAAGCGACCCATTTACTACCACCGCAATCATTAAAACTCTCTATATAAGGTAAAGAAATAGGTGCAATATCATCTTCTAAAACTGTTAGTGTAAATGTATTATTTGTACCAGCAGCAGCCATATCGCCACCTAACACGTTTTGAATTTCAAAGGTAAAATCTTTGTCCAGTTCTTCAATCATATCATCAGTAATGGTTATAGTTACTGTTTGATTCACAGAACTACCTGCAGGAAATGCAACGGATTGAGTAGTATAGTTATCAATACTACTAGCCGTACCAGATGTAAGAATAACATCTGCCGTGGTAGCATTACTTGTAGACTCATTAGAGATAGAAACCGTAAGATCTACAATACCAACATCTTCGTTTACCGTTAAAGAGTTAGGGTCAAATTGTAGCGATGTCGTTGCAGGGCCATTATTTACTGCAAATGAAGTACTACTCAATCCACCTAACGAGTTACCGTTTGTATTATAATTTGTTGAGTCCTGAAATAATTGAAATAATGTAACCGAATCACCAGATCTAACACCTTGGTAATCTCCATTATCTGCTCCAATTAACAATTGTGGTCCAGCATAAAAGTTACCGATATCACCACTATCTTCTCCTATAGCAAATAGAATCGTAGATGGAGATGATAAAGTACCTTGATAAGCTGTGACACCATCACCACTATTACCTAAAACCATAGCACCGTCAGAAGTTGACGAGAAATTAACCTCTGCCCCATTACTATCTCCTATAATCACTGTTCCTGCTACATAACCTGTGGTAGGAACTGTATACAAGACAGTACCTTCGTTAGTGGAGAAAGTAGTCCCACCGAATTCTTCATCGGTAAAATATATTTCAGTCCCTGGGAGCATATCTACCAATACTACAAATGAAAAAACTTCATCATTTGTATCTAAACCTATCAAAGCCAAATCGCCCTGGTTTAAAACAGTTTGCGCAATGGTAAGATTGCATAGCATCAACCCTACAAAAAGTAAAAATTTTTTCATGACATTTATTTAAGGCCACAAAATTAATTTCATTATTTTTCTTTAGAGATGAAGTTAGATTAACTCTTTGTTAAGATGTTAAATCTGATTGCAAAAATAATGATCAAAAACATGTTTTAAAACACCTCTTTATCTTTTAAAAGAACGACTTAAACCATTAATCTAATATAAGAACAATACAGCCAGTGTTTTAAAGCACCGGCCGTAGTAAAATGTAAATAATATGAAGAATTTTATTTGCTGAATAAAGATTTTATTGAAACGGAGATTCTATCCCTATCAGCATCAGTTAAATTAGAACCAGACGGCAAGCATAAGCCATTTTCAAATAAAGTTTCACAAACTTTATTACCATAATAAGGATAGTCCTTATAAAGGGGCTGCATGTGCATAGGCTTCCATAAGGGTCTAGATTCTATGTTATCCTTTTCTAGAGCGAGTCTTATATCTTCTCTAGAGATACCACCTGTTTTTGATGCATCTACTAGAATAGCACTCAACCAGTGGTTAGAGCGCACTGTATCATCTTGTTCTTTAAGTACCTCAACACCTTCTATGTTATTAAATATATCTTGATAAAAGGCATTCATAGCTCTTCTTAAATCGATATGTTTATCAAGAACTTCCATTTGTCCTCTACCTATACCTGCACTTATGTTACTCATGCGATAGTTATAACCTACCTCACTATGTTGATAATGTGGCGCTGCATCACGGGCTTGTGTTGCTAGAAAAATGGCTTTATCTTTAACTTCATTGGTCTTACATACCATGGCACCACCACCACTAGTAGTTATAATTTTATTTCCATTAAAACTTAGTATTCCATAGTCACCAAAAGTTCCACATTTCTGACCTTTGTAAGTACTTCCTAAAGCTTCTGCACTGTCTTCTATAATTGGTATTTGTTTCGCTTTCGCGAAAGCGTGAATCTCATCAACCCTATACGGCATACCATATAAATGTACCGCTAGAATGGCTTTGGGCTTTTTACCGTTTGCAATGCGATCTTCTACGGCCTGTATCAATGCTTGTGGACACATATTCCAGGTATGCTCTTCACTATCTACCATAATAGGAATGGCACCTAAATACAGTACTGGATTTGTAGTACCACAAAAAGTAAAGCTTTGACATATCACCTCGTCACCTGGACCTACACCTGCTTGAACAAGTGCTAGATGTATAGCAGCTGTGCCACTGCTTAGAGCAGCCACATGAGAATCCTGACCTTGATAAGATTCTAAATCTTTTTCAAAACCGGTTACGTTAGGTCCTAATGGAGCGACCCAATTGGTATCAAAAGCTTCTTTTACAAATCCACGTTCTGCACCGCCCATGTGTGGTGAAGAAAGCCATATTTTATCTTGAGACATAGTCGTATTTTATTTAAGCAAAGATAGTTTAGTTAAAAAGAGATTTTATAGTAAGGCCTATGATTTTTAAATCATACCAGAAACTCCGTTTTTTTAGGTAATCTAAGTTCATTCTGACCTTATCAGGAAATATAATAGTGTCGTTATACAGAAGAGAATCTGCTTGTTGAGCAAGCAGCTGCTCCTCATTACGGTACTTAATAGCCGCTAGACTAGTTAAACCAGGTTTAAGGATAAGTACCTTTCTTTGTTCACCCTTGAGCACATCATAATAACCAGGTACATCTGGTCTAGGCCCTACAAAGGACATGTCACCTTTAAGAATATTTAATAATTGAGGCAACTCATCTATTTTACTCTTTCTAAGTATGCGGCCTATATAAGTTACCTTACCATTAATCATGGTTTGTAACTTATAAATAGTGAATGGCTTACCATCTTGCCCTATTCTTATTTGGGTAAAAACACCAGTAGATCTGGTAGATAATGCTGCTAATATTAATGAAATCGATAGAAATGGAAGGAGTGTAAATAATAAAAAGATAGCTGTTAAAACATTTAATGCTTTCGGCATTTTTTATTTTTTTATAACACGCCCTGGATTCCCTACCATAGTGACTCCATTAGCCACATCTTTTAAGACAACAGTTCCTGCGCCTATAGTACACCTATCTCCTATCTTAACTCCTGGTATAACTACGGCACCTGCTCCTATGTGCGTTCCTCTTCCTACTGTAACTCCACCACAAATTGTTGCATTAGGAGAAATATGTACAAAGTCTTCTATGATACAATCATGCTCTACTATAGCTCCTGTATTAATGATACTATTGCACTTAATGGTTGAACTAGCATTTACTACAGCACTTGCCGCTACTATTGTTCCAGTGGCTATATGAACATTAGACGCTATAATTGCAGTATCATGAACAAGCGCAACAATTATGTTGTTAGGGCATTGTGAAGCTATTTTTTCTCTTATGGTATTATCTCCTATTGCTATAACATATTTACCACCTTTGGGAAGAGATTTGAAAACTTTATAAGATTCAAAAGTTTCTAGTATAGGATTATCATCTATGAATCCCGATATCTTAAATCCTAGCCTTACAGCAATATCCAGAACTACTTTTCCGTGACCACTAGCACCATATATGTAAATTTCATCCATTTCCTGAACCTTCAAACTTAGTCATAGTTGCTTGCCCGTCTTGACTTATTCCTTCAGAAACAAACACCTTTTTTACTGTTTTTAAAATAATTTTTAAATCTAAACTAAATGATTGATGATCCACATACCAAACATCTAATTTAAATTTCTCTTCCCAACTTATAGCATTACGACCATTTACTTGAGCCCAACCGGTAATTCCAGGTTTTACATCATGTCTTCTTGCTTGTTCTTTTGAATATAATTCAAGGTAAGCTGGTAATAATGGTCTAGGACCTACAATACTCATATCACCTTTAATCACATTGAGTAATTGAGGAATTTCATCTAGAGATGTTTTTCTTACTATTTTACCTACTGTGGTTAACCTTAATTGATCAGATAAAAGGTTGCCTTCTTTATCTTTTTTATCATTCATTGTTTTAAACTTGATAATCTTAAAAAGATTTCCATGCTTACCTGGTCTCGTTTGAAAGAAAAAGGGTTTTCCAGAGTTTGCTATTGCTAGAAAAATTAGGAGAATAACAAGAACTGGAAAGAGCAATCCTAGTGCTACAAACGCAACTAAAAAATCTAAAATAAACTTTACAATTTTATACATTTTTAATTTTTTTTTGAATCTATGAATGATTCATATTCTTTTAAAATTTCATTCCATATTTCCTTGCGATCGTAATTCTTAACTATTCTTGTTCTGGTATTTTTTTTCAAAACGGCAAATAACTCCTGATCATTAAACATTTGTTCCATAGCTTGTTCTAGAGGAAGATACCGTTTTACCGGCACAATAAGTCCGTTTTTACCATTTTCAATTATTTCATTACAGCCATTAATATTAGAAACTATACATGGCAATTCCATAGCTGCCGCCTGCAATACAACGTTAGGAAAACCTTCTCGATAGGAAGGAAAAACTAAAGCACTTGAGGCTGCAAAATAAGGACGCACATCTGTTTGATATCCTGTTGATATAATTTTAGGGTGTTCATTAATATGTTTTAAAGTTATTGAATCTAAAGGATCTAGTTCTGTTTCTAAAGGACCTACTAATAACAATGACACTTTATCATGATTATTAGAAATAGATACAAAAGCTTTAATTAGTTCATTTATTCCCTTATCACCTACTAATCTACCGACAAAAATGAATACAAAATCTTCAGAAGATATATTAAACGACTCCTTTAAAACCAAGCTATCATTTACCGAATACTTATTAGGATCAAAGTATGTCGTGTCTATACCGTTTGAACTACCGTTACCGATAATCTTTATTTTTTCTGTTGATGTTAATTTTTCATTAACTATAAATTCCTTAAGTCCTTGTGAATTAGGATAAACTTTTGTGGCACAAGAATAAGTTAATTTTTCTACAATATTTAAAACCTTCCTTTTTACTCCTCCAGCTTCCATTAACGGCAATCCAGCGACAGTATGAAGTCTTATAGGCACTCTAGCAATATATGCAGATAACATACCTACTATACCAGCTTTGGGAGTATGAGAATGAACAATTTGAGGTCGTTCCTTTCTTAAGTATTTAACTAGTTTAAAGACAGCAACTAGGTCTTTTAAAGGTGTAATTTTTCTTGTAAGTTCTAAACAGTGAGTTTTCACACCTTCCTTATCACCATAAACATTAAGCCGCTTTTCCTCTGAAGAAATAGCAGTGACATCAAAGTGTTGACTCATAAAAGAAAGTTGACCTTCTAAAAGTTTTTCTAAAGAAATAGGGACCGTTGTGATACGTACTAACTTATGCCTCATTTAAAAGTTTTTTATAAAAATTCATATAATGCAAAACCATCTTATTAATATCAAAATCTTTTGCCCTTTCTAGTGACAAAAATGACATTTTTTTATAAAATTCTTTATCATCATAAAGCTTCAAAATCTCTTGTTTCAAATCATCTTCATTGTTTTTCTCAAACAGTAATCCATAATCTTTAACAATCTCCCGTATGCCAACTATATCACTAGCTATAACTGGAAGACCAGCTGCCATACCTTCCACTATTGCTAGTCCAAAACCTTCACGATTAGATGATAAAACAGCAACGTCTGCATAGTTCAATAGTTCTGTGATGTCATAACGATTTCCTAAAAAAACAACTCTATCATCCAATTTCAATGAACTAACCAACTTTTTATGCTCTTCAATAAGAATTCCATCACCCACTAAAATTAATTTTATTTGTTCTGGCAATAATGATAAAGACCTAATAATTGATGCTTGATCCTTTTCTTTACGAAAACTAGAAATTTGAATTAATTTAAAATCCTCTGGTTTAAAAAACAAATAATCTCCTTGCAGACTAGAGCTGAATGCATTAACATCAATACCATTATTTATCACAACTAAACCCTTAAAAACATTCAAATGTTTCTCAAGATTTACCTTAACATCGCTAGTAATACAAACTATCAGATCAATTTTTTTATAAATAAATCTATCAATTATTTTGAATAATACCTTATCTCTTCTTCGATTTCCTGTACTATGTTCTGTATAAATTAATTTAACTCTAGAAAAGCTCATGCACTTAGCTATAACTACCCAATAAAGAGCGGGAAATAAATGAACATGGATTAAATCATATTTTTTTAAAAAAGGAATAATTTTAAGTATCAAAAAAGGATTGTAAATACTACCAGAAGTTAAACCTGTAATGTTATTGGACGATTTAGTCTCTAACAGTTTCCAAAACTCGGTCTTTTCTGATTTTAACGATAAAACATCTACGGTTATTTTTTGTGTTTGATATAATGGAATACTATCCGCTACTAACTTCTCAGCTCCTCCAGTTGATAGGCTATTAATTATATGAAGAACTTTCATTATATTTAGAAATTAATTTTTCATGTCATGTTGATCATTAAAACTCTTAATATCAAATCTTTCTAAAATTAAAAAAATAAGATAAAAAATAATAACGTCATTAAAACCTGTGAAAAAAAGTTTATCTGAAAGCCCTCTTATCAACAAGACAAGTAACAGTCCTTTATAAAACAAGTCTCCTCCTTTTTTAAACAAAGCTTTAAAAATATAAAAAAATATAACTAGTGAAAAAATACCGAAGTAATAATGCGCATTTAGAAATGAATTATGCAAATTAAATTCAAGATCTGAGTAAACACTATTATTGTCCAACGAAACACCGAGAATAAAATTGATTATACTATCAAACATGTCATTCAAATAACTAAATACAACTATTTCTCGTGACGAATCCTCCAGACCTCTATCCTTTAGTTTAAATAGGGATAAATCTATAAAATTGGTTACCACAAACTGAAGTCCATAAGCTGCAGATATTATAGATGAAATAAGTAATACAACTCCATACTTTAATGTTTTTATGAAATCAAGTTTTACTAATTTCATAAAAACAATTAATGATAGTAGTAAGGCTGATGTTAAAATCCCAGCCCTACCTATACAATATAAAGATATAGTCATAGAAAGTAAAGCTGGCCATAATGGAATTTTTTTCTGGTATCTATATTTTTCGATATAGTAATGTATTACTAAAATAAGACAGTAAAAACTAACTATATTTCTACTTCTATTTACGAAAATGTCATTTGCATCACCACCTGGAATTACGTGGAGCAAAACAACAGCTGAATAGATAACTAAAAGTAATAGCTGTATCTGTGAGCCTATTTTTTTTTGTTGATATGATAATAATAAAATGGGATAGAACATAAAAAATAGTCCTAAACTGGCATTATTATACGAATCACGCAAAACAAAACTGATCATCGATATCAGACTAAAAAGAACAAAAAATTTAACATTGTTAAAATTTGCTTTCAAAAATTTAAATTCAAGAATAGAGATAATAACTAAGTACATCAGTAAAATCTCTTTTGGAAAAAGATCTGGATTTATAAGTATCCCGTAAAATATCAAAAAATAAATAATAATGTAGAGCTTATATTTTAGAAGTTCAATTTTCATAGCTCAACAATTTTAACTCCTCTTTCTTTCAATATTTTATAACCTTTTTTAGGATTATCGATCATATCTCTATCTCCTACTGCTATACATATTACATTACAACCTTGGAGATTAATCAAAACAGTACTAAAAAAACTATAAATGATAATGTTTACATTAGGAGAATCTTTCATACAAGTTAATATATAATCTTCAAATAGTAATTTAGAACTTATTATTTTTATCGATGAACTTAAAGACACGTCTTCTCTAGGATGGGGATAATACTCATCCACTTCTAAATTCCTTAATACAGCCTCTACAAAATCATAATCAGCATCTTTTTTTACTTCGAATACAGGTTGTCCAACAAAGATTTTTCTAATCTCACTTTTATTACCGTTCGTTAATTCTTCCTTATTGAAAAAATTGAATTTTATCACCTTATCAGGTGTAACAAATGGATTATTATCAAAAATAGTAAAATGTTTATCTATCTTATTTCTAATATTAGTAGGATTACTTTCAACTTGAAATAAAAAATCCTTCAATTTAATCGAAAGTGATTTTTGCTTAATATAATAATGACCTGATTCTGTAAGATTAGCAAGACCATCATCAAAAGAACATAAGTTTTGATAAGGTAATTTGTCGATTAATAGATGAATTAAACTATTATCAATTCCAGCTACAAATAGCTTATTAATTTCAATTTTCTTTAAATATCGTGATACTATAAGTTTAAATCGAAAAAAATCCAGAATAGATCCTATTTTAGACAACTTCAAAGGTTTAAAAAACAAACATCTGTCTACTTTGGCTATTAAAAGGTTGTTATAATAAACTAATTTATCTGTATTGTTCTCATTTAAAATAATGACGTGAAAATTTTCTTCTTTGTAAATATCAACTATATGAGCAGCTAACATAACTTGAAATACATTTTTACATACTAAAACATTTGAATTTTTCATAAATATATAAGGTACTATTTAGAAGTTCTAAAAAATTCCAACCAAGGCATTTCGTAAACCTTATTACTATAATAAGCGACTAAAAGAAGGTTAATAAAACTGATAAATGCTGTAGAGTATGCGGCACCGATTGCACCTATTTTATTTATTAAAAGATAACTAAGAACTACTTGAAGAGACGCACAGAAAAAAGTGATCATAGCGAGATACTTTGTTTTTTTTACAAAGAAAATATAGTTGACAAAAAACAAATATATTCCTTGAAAAGTTTGAGACAAAATTGCCCAGAAAATAAACTCAGAGGCGCTCGCATACTTATCAGAAAAAAAATATTCTAAAATGAAATTTGAACCTATAGTAAAAATAACACACATAACGATTAAACCTACTATTCCATAATAGGCTAATTTAACAAGACCTTCTTTATTTCGATTTAACTTTTCAATGTTTTTTTCAGTTAATAATTTATACATGTAAGGTAGAAAAGCATTATTAAATGATAATGTGAGAAATGAAATTAATATTCCAAATTGAAAGCCTGTCGCATATAAGCCGGTTTCAGCTTCGCCAATATATTTAGTAATAAATATTCTATCAACACCTGATCTTAACCAAAAACTCAATGAATGTGGGATTAAAGGTAAACCGAATGCTAAAATACCGATGATAAAAGTTTTATCATAATTGAACTTTAGGTAACCACGACTATAAATAATATATAAACTTAAAAAACCAAAAAGCAAACTAGCTATCAACATTCCATCTACTCTACCTATCCAGCCCATTTTATAAACAACAACAAGTGTTAATGATAATCCAATGTCTAAAACAGTTTTAGATATTTCATAAACCCCAAAGCTAAATGGTTTATCTTCTAACCTCAACAATGTTAAATTAATTGTTGTGAAAGCAGAAGTCAGAGCCATTAGAACACTTAAATATTGGTATGTTTTAGGCAGTTTAAAAAAGGAATAAATTATTTCATTTAAAAAAAATATTCCAATTATTAATATTAAACTCGATATAAGTATAAGTAGTATCCCATTAAAAATATACTTTGATAAATCTGTTTTAGACAGTGTAAAATAATTTACACTAATAGCTCCATTTAATCCTAAAATTACAAATATGGATATTATAGATAATAGAACACTATAATTTGCAACAATACCATAATCACTAGGTATTAAATAATAACTAAGAACAGGTAAAATTAAAAAAGGAACAGCTTTATTAATCGCAGCACATAAAGTATATATTAAACTTGATTTAAATAACGGATGATTAAAAATTGCTTTAATATTCATTATTTATTATTTTAATTAATAAATAATGAATATAAAGATTACTATCGAATAGAAAATCATGTTTCATCATTCTGTATAGTTTTGTATAGATACTCTTTAACTTTCTTAGTTAAATTAATTTCAGTAAAACGACCTAAAGCGATACTGATAATATTAGAAATGAAGAAACCAAATACAAATAAAGCATAAGAATTAATAAAACTGCTAAAATGAGTATGCAAAAAATCCAAAATGCTATAATGAATTAAGTACAGAGTAAAGGAATAGCTTGAAATAAAATTTATAATATTAATCATTCTTTCGGAAAAATTAATCCCTTTAAAAATATCAATAATTAACCAAAGTGCTATGGCAAGTAAAAAAGCAAAAATTGGATCATAAGCATCCATCTGAAAATACGCTCTAAGAAGAGCAAACATAACTATTATAAACAACGAAAATATCTTAAAATTCTGTTTTATTTCGTCTAAGAAATTTGATGAAGATACAACGTACACTAATAAACCAAATATCCAATAAATTGTTAAACCATGTCCTCGCCCCATAATTAGATTAAACATAGGCACAATTGAAACAATCAACAGTAAAATAATGTTAGAGAGTTTTATTCTACTCTTGTTATTATTAAAAATAACAAGAATTAAATAACCAAAAAATAAGTATATCCACCACTCTATTGCCAATGTCCAAAAAGGCCTCGCTGATCCAAAACTAGTTATAAATTTTTCTGGTAAAAAAAAGAATAATGGAAAGTCTTGCAACATCAATAGGTTACCAAAAAGTGTTTTTATGTTGTAAGCAGATGAGTAGCTATAAGATTCAGGATTAATTTTCTGACTTAAAAAATCTATTAAGACGACAAATAATAATGAAGGAACGAAAGCTGAGAAGATCCTGGAAAACCTATCAGCCATATAATATTTAATATTATAACTTTTAATTTTAGTCTTTTTTCTAATCGTGGAGTAAGAAATTAAAAAACCTGACAATAGAAAAAATATTAACACAGAAATACTTTGTAACTCAGGAAAATATGGTTGTTGTAATAGAGGAAATATAGCAAAGAAACTTATTCCATGACCCAATACAACTACTTGAGCACTTACGCCACGTATAAGATCTAAAATGACTGAAGATCCACTACTTAACTTATAATTTTTCATATCTAAATTGCTGTCCATCCGCCATCGACCATTAAATTATGACCTGTAATAAACGAAGAGTCATCAGAAATTAAAAAACTTATAGGAGGAGCGATTTCAAAAGCATCCCCTAGTCTTCCTAAAGGAGATTTCTCGCTGTATTTTTGAATAAATGAAGGGTGTTGCTGTTTTTTATCTAATATACCACCAGGAGAGACACAATTTATCCTAACATTATGCTTTCCGTAATATGAAGCCAAATATCTACTAAAATTAATAATACCTCCTTTAATTGCAGAATATGCACTAGCTGAAGTCCCGCCATAATCTTTGTACAATTCAAAGTCATTCCCTACAACACCATAGATTGATCCTATATTAACGATAGAACCTTTTTTTTGATTCTTCATAATCTTTAAAACAGATTGATTGATGTAAAAAATCGCATTGAGTTGCATGTCGACATTAATTCTCCATGAATCCATTTTTACATCCTCAAATTTATTACCCCAATCACTAGTGCGAGGATAAGCTAAATTAACTAAGCCATCTATTCGTTTATATTTATCCATGACATAGGATATCAAAACATCTATAGAGTCAGGTTTAGTAACATCATATTCTAACACCTTATCGCAAGCCTCTACATCTACTGCAATTACAATAGCCTTGTTAAATTCTAAATGCTTTATAACTTCTTTCCCAATTAAACCATTAGCTCCTGTAACGATAACAATTTTATCTCTTAATCCTCTATACATAATTTCAATACGTTATAGGCTTCCCAAACCTCGTTAAATTTGATGTTTTTATTTAAAATTTCATTTTTAAAAAACGACATTTGATCTAGGTAAGTATCAACTATGTTTTTATTAGATTTAAAAATTATTACTCCATCGAAGCTTATTGTGTTCTCGATAACATTCACCAAGTAAGTACCATTTTCGCATAATATTTCCAATGTTCGTTTTGGTTTTCTCCTAAAATAATTCAGCGTCACATTAGCACAAAAATCTTTATAAACCAATAAGTAATTTGCGTAATCTACAGCTTCAATATTCAAATGAGATTTACTTCTCAGAGTTTTTGATTTAGATAATGGTTCTCCAAATAACCAATACATATAATCCAATTCATGTATTAAGTCTAAATGAACACCACCACCAAGTTCTACTATACTGCTATACGTTTTTTTATAATCCTGACCTGGTCTCCAATCTGGTAAATATGAACCACAATAACTATTGACTTCGTTAATGACTTTATCTTTAATTAAATTTTTAACTTCCATTATGCATTCTAAAAATCTCAAATTACATGCTACATAATTACTAATATTACTTTGATATATAAGTTCTACTAATTGCTCTTCTTTTACACCTATGTTGTTGAATAAAGGTTTTTCAATAAAAAAAGGTATTTTAAATCTTAAAACATTTTTAATTGTTTCAAAATGACTACTTGTAGGATTCGATATGATACAGAAGTCAATTGATATAGTATCAACCTCTTTCAATTCATAAAGGTTAATAATATCATTTATGATTGGAGCATTCTCACTTGATCTTAGAGCATATATTTTCACTTTTGCATCAATTGCCTGCAACGCGTTAACATGTTTTAAGGCTATAGAACCTAGACCTATTATCAAAACCTTCATTAGTATAATTTAAATCCTAAATTTTCAGTATTCCATAAAAACTCCATGAAATCAAAATCAATCGGATTATCTAGGTCAAAACACAAATGATTCATTTCAAATATTAAAGATTTATCGGTAATTGCTGATTTATAACCATTTTGAAAAAAAACAGACGAATATATATAAAAAGAAGCATTCATATCATACACTTTAGGTGCTGCTTGTCTTGAAAAATGAGAAGCTTTTTTACATAATTCATAATAACCTTCATCATTTTTTTCAACCATATTAAAATAAGGGTTTCTTTCAGCTGAATTAACTGAAAAAATATTATTCGCACTTGATTTTTTTAAAATATCCAATGCTTTTTCTAAATCACCTACTGTTCTTAAAGGAGAAGTTACGTCTAAGTCAATTACAAAATCGTATTCTGTGGCTAATGATTTTTGCGCATATTTTTTGATATCTATTATAGCATCTATTTTTCCAGCTTGATCAGTGGCTAAAATATCTGGTCTATTGTAACTAAGATTAACATCCTCAAAATTTAATTTTTTTACTACATTTTTAATCTCATCAGAGTCTGTAGACAAAAAAATGTCAGCATTGAATTTTTGTGCAAATAATTCTGCAGTTTTTAATGAGTAGTAGATTAAAGGCTTGTTGCCTAATGATTTTATATTCTTACCTGGAATCCCTTTGGAACCGCCACGCGCACAGATAGTAATTAATATTTTCATTGATAGATTTACTTTTTTAGAACTTTATTTATTATAAGATAATAAATAAATTATCTAAAGTGTTTAATAAATTCTTGAGCTTGTTTATAATCAGATGGTTTACCTATATCTATCCAAAAACCCAATATAGGATCAAAAACTAGTTTACCACCATCTGCAACTAATTTTTCCATAACATCAGTAATATCACAATATTCATTTTTAGTCATTTGATCTATTAATGACCTTTTCAATATATAAATACCAGCATTTGATTGATAAATATAAGAAGGCTTTTCTTTGAAATCTGTTACTATATTATCATCTGTTTCAAACACAGCATAAGGTACATCTACTTTATATTCGGTAGAGGCTACTACCATATCTGCTTTTTCTTGAAGTAATAGTAGATACATCTCCTCAAAGTTAACGCTAGTAAACAAGTCACTATTCATAAGCAATACATGATCTGTATTAAATCTATCAACTAGTTTTAACGCTCCAGCTGTACCTAGTGGCTCGTCTTCCCATATGTATTCAATACTAATTCCTTTTGAAGAGCCATCTCCAAAATAGTTTTCTAATTGTTCTCCTAAATATTTAACAGAAATGTAGATCTTCTTAACTCCATAACTGATTAAGCGATCTATATTGTGCTCAATTATAGGTTTACCTCCTAATGGCAGCATAGGTTTAGGTATCGTATCAGTTAGTGGACTTAATCTTTTACCTCTACCTCCAGCCATTATCATACATTCTAATGGTAAAGTAGACTTTATCTTATCTAGATCTATGATTCTAGATAATGTTCCATCCAGGTGTAAGACTGGTAATATTTTAATATTTTGCTCTCTATAAACAGATAAATCTATAAAACCTTTATTCTCTATATGGTGTATAAATTCTTTAAAACACACTTCATCAACTGGTTTGTTAAGATCCTTATCTACGGACAATGATCTTCTTATATCACCATCTGTAATAGAGCCTATTATTTTATTATTCTTATCAGTAACGAAAAGAATTAACCTACTTATTTGCCTTATTTGATTAAGTTTATTAAGCGCTTCTAGAATAGTCGCTTTGGCTTCTATAGTAATTTGGTTAAAATTCATAAATTATAATTTTGGTAGGTCGTAAAATGGTTTCTTCAATGATGTAGTAGTTATATTCTTTAAAACCTTGATTATTTGTTGTGTTGCCGTGCCGTTTCCATATATATGAGTTTGGGATTTTATTGCTTTCGCGAAAGCGTCATCTAAACCAGTCTTTAATGCTTTTTTTATATCTTCAAGTTCATTTGCGCATTGTATCACACTCTCTGAGAGTAAACGTCCTGTCTGACGATCACCTATATTTATAGTAGGTATGTTAAAATACGGCACTTCCAGTATACCACTTGAACTATTCCCCAAGACTAAATCTACATTTTCAAGCATACTAAAATATCTGAGTTGCCCTAGTGATTTAACTCCTAAAGATTTAGAATTGTTTAATAATGTATACTCATCAATCATTTCATTAATGATTTTTCCGTCTTTATCTGAATTTGCGTGTGTAAAGATCAAGAATGTGTCCTCTAATTCATCGAGTGCTTTTAAAATAGCTTCAAACTGTTTTGCAGCACTAGAAGATTCTAAAGTTACTGGATGGTAAGTAATTAATATGTTCTTCTTATCAAACTTAAAATTCAAATCATCTTCAAGTTCTTTATCACTCATTAAAGGTAAACTCTTAATAGAATCTATGCCTATAGCTCCTACATCAAATACCCTATTGGGATGTTCTCCTAGTTGTATAACTCTATCTCTATATTCACTTGCCGCGGTGAAATGAAGGTAGCTCATTTTAGTTATACTATGCCTTATGCTTTCGTCATAAGCTCCAATAGTTGTTTCTCCACCATGAATATGAATAATAGGTAAGTTTGCTACAGTAGCCGCTATGGCAGCACCTAATATTTCTGTTCTATCTCCTAAAATTACTAGAAAATCTGGTGAATCTTCGTTGATAATTTTTGAAAAGCCTTCTATAGCCATAGAAATTGTTCTACTAATGGCTAGACTATCGTCTCCTTCATCTAAGCAAGGAAAGGAGTAATCAATTTTAAATCCTGAGTTGATAATCTCATTAATCGTATTCCCAAATCTATCGGACAAATGCATTGCAGTGACCCAAAGAGATGTTGTGAAAAAATCATCATTTTTCAGCTCTTGAATCAATGGTCTTAACAAACCAAAGTCTGCTCTAGTTCCTGTGGCTACGGCAACTTTCATTTAAATATTTATTAAATCATCGATGCTATAATCCTTATTTGATGTAGCTCCTAATACTTCATCCCACTTCATGGGACTTATTCCTGTTCCTGGTCTTTTAATACCTATATTATCAATGGTTAATACTTCACCACTTTTTATAGGAGCTATAGCTACAATACTTTTTCTAGCTACAGGCCTATTTTTTAATTCAGATGGTGACGGTTCTTTTATACCTGAACCACTGATAGCCGTTTCAATATTCCTAATGGATTCTACCATTTGCTTGAGTTCAAGTGGTTCTAATGAGGCAAGATGATCAGGACCTGGCAAATTTCTATCTAAAGTAAAATGTTTTTCAATTACGGTTGCTCCTAGAGCCGTGGCAGCAACAGGAACTTCAATTCCTAACGTATGATCAGAATATCCTATAGAAACATCTAATTTTCTTTGTATATCTAACATTGCTAGTAAATTAACATCCTTCATAGGAGTTGGATACTCTGTATTACAATGTAAAATAGTTATATTTTCTTTTAAGACACCACAATCAAGCATTACCTTAAAAGCATCAGTAACTTCTTTCATAGAGGCCATTCCTGTACTTAAGATAATTTGTTTGAAATTTTCGGCCATCGTCCTCAAATAAGGCAAATTAGTCAACTCACCTGATGGGACTTTAGCTAGCTCTATTCCTACGCTTTTTAAAAACAGCAAACTATCAATATCAAATCCTGTAGATAAAAATTTTACGTTTCTTTTTTCACAATGCTCAATTAACTCAAAATGCATTTGCTTAGATAACTCTAACTTTTTAAGCATATCGAATTGACTACTATCATCATTAGTATTTTCAACTTGATAGTAAGCTTTTTTAGAATTTTGTGTTACTAACTTGTTAGCTTTAAAGGTTTGAAACTTCACATAATCTACTTTAGCGTCTGCCGCGGCATCAATTAATTGTTTTGCCTTTTCTATGTCACCATTATGGTTCACTCCAGCTTCAGCTATTATAATTATCTTTTTCATAACATTCTTAAAGGGTTTCCAACCCATTTGCTATTATCTGGTACATTTTTAGTTACAACCGCACCTGCACCTATTATCACATTACTACCTATAACTACACCTGGTAATACAACAGCGTTTGCACCTATAAGTGTATTTTCTCCTATTTTAACATTACCTGTCAGTACTGCACTGGGAGCGATATGACTAAACGCACCTACAACACACTCATGCTCTATTATGGCGCCACTATTTATTATACATCCTTTTTTAATTACGACTTTACTATTAATAATTGCCCCAGGAGCAACAAAAGTGTTTGATTCAATTATTGTTTTTTTTGAAACTATTGCATTAGGATCTATTAAAGCAAATTGGCTCAAATTTTCTTTATCAAAAAAATCGACTAATTTTCTTCTAATTTTATTATCACCTACAGTTGGAAAAACAAAATTAGAATGGACAAGAAGGTTTAAATTCTCATTTTGCTCATTTCCTTTATAATCTAAATCATAGATATTCATGGAATCAGAACATTGTTGAAAATCAAAATAACCTAAAACATTCATGTTTAACTTTACCATTGTATCTAGGACAACAAATGAATGTCCCGAATAACCAAAAATATAAACGTTTTTATTCAACAACACTGCTAGGAATATTGACAACTCGTTGTGAAAGCCACATCGCATTGTCTAGATTAGTTTTCTGGAAATCTTTAAACATCAACATTTCTGTCATTAATTCCCATATGGGACGACACATAACTCCAGCATTGTTAAGCTCTGTTAAAAAAGATTGTTGCTGTTCTTTGTTTTCTAAAATTAACGCATTTAGCCAGAAATTACTTTTTTCATCAATACGCTCCTCAAAAAAAATCATATCAATAGAGCTGAAGAACTCTTGATAAGCTGATGCTAATTTTCTTTTTTGACGAAGTATAAATTCTAAATTTTCCATTTGAGCCAAACCTAACGCAGCATTAAGATTAGGCATTCTATAATTATAACCTACCTGATCATGCACGTAATTCCACTTATGAGGTATTTTAGCCTGAGTACTTAGATGCTTTAATTTATCAGCTAAATCTTCATCATCAGTTATTACAGCACCACCACCACCAGTAGTGATCGTTTTATTACCATTAAAACTAAATGTCCCCATAAGTCCAAACGTCCCTAAAGACTTTCCTTTATACGAACTACCTATGGCTTCAGCTGCATCCTCGATAAGAATTATATGGTGTTTATCACATATGCTTTTAATTTCATCTATACGAGCGGCATGACCAAATGTGTGCATGGGTAAACAAGCTCTTATTTTTTTTCCAGTATTTTTATTAAAGCAAATATCATCTTTTAAAATAGTATTTTCATCTAAAAATTTTGATAGGGATAAAGGGGACATTCCCATTGTATCTTTATCTACGTCTACAAAAACAGGTGATGCATGAGCATAAGAAATGGCATTAACCGTTGCAATAAATGTTAATGGTTGTGTAATGACTTCGTCGCCAGCTTCAACACCACTTGCCACCAATGCCAAATGTATAGCGTTAGTACCGTTTACACAAACAATACATCTTTTGGCACCTGTGAAATCAGCTATAGATTGTTCAAAATCATTTACAAATTGTCCTACACTAGATACATATGTAGAATCTATACATTCTAAAACATATTTTTTTTCATTTCCTGAAAAATGGGGTACATGCAATGGTATAAATCCTTCCTGTTGATGAAACAGATCTCTTACTTTCTGAATTACTTTACTATAGTTACCCATTATATTTACATTTTACTATCTAAAAACTTACCCTTTTCTTCATGACTAAAATTAGGTAATGTATATTTAAATAATTCTACAATTTGAGATTTTTCCCACTTTCTGGAATCTTTCAATTCATTTATAACAGATTCAAAGTGTGTTATTTTATCATTATTATCTACATACTCATTTTTTATAACACCTAAATTCTCAAAACGCTCTAGGTCGATATTCTCATTTTCTGTATAAAATTCTTCATAAGACTTTTCTCCTGTTGTATCTGAAACAGTAAAGTAACATGGCCATTTACCTTGTTGAGGCAAAGTATTTATAAGGTCTCTTGCTTCTTGTTCAGATTCACATAAATGAGGTTCATAACCCTTTTGTTTCAGATAGTTTACAGCAATATCCGCAAAAGATATAAGATCAAGACCTTGATCCAGATCTGGAAAGAAAATATCTCTATTTTCGCCTAATAAACAAGATAATAAACACAGCTCTCCAGCTTCTTGTGGCACTACAAAATAACGAGTAACATCTGTAGGCGCTACTATAGGTTGTAATTTTTCTATTCTCTTATTAAAACCATGAAGTAAAGACCCATCAGAAAAAGCAACATTTGCAAATCTCGCAGTTGAAATATCTAAATCCTGACTAGCTTTCATGATAAACATTTCCATAATTCTTTTTGAGGCACCCATCATATTAACAGGATTTGCCGCCTTATCTGTAGAAACACAAAAGTATTTTGAAACTCCTTTTTCTATAGATTGCTGTATTGATTTATAGGTATTAAAGATGTTAACATTAATCATGCGCATTAATGTAAAAGGGTCCTTTTCACTGCGTACGTGCTTTAAGGCACTTAAGTTTAAAACATAATTATAATTACCATCGTCGTTTATAAAAGCATCATATTCTAAACTTCCTATATCTAATGCGAAAGTTTTGAAATCTCCCTCAATATAGCCATAAGAACTTCTTATGTCTCTAACCAGTTCAACAAGATTATTTTCACTTATGTCTACCACATGCAATTTTCTTGGATTTCTCTTAAAAATCTCCTTAACGACCGCTTGTCCTATAGAACCAGCACCTCCAAGAACAAGAAAAGAGCTCGTACTTACTCTCTCCGTTAATATATTTTTATAATGTTCAATATCGTTCTCAAAAAGAAGATGATCGCGCCCTATTAAATTAAGTACATTCATTTTTTAAAGATTTCAAGTTATAGTTCAATTCAACCGTTGTAATGATTTAAAGATTGTTTTCAATCGTAATCATTTCATTAGCTTTGGATATAATCTTTTTTTTTCAGATGTTTATTATATAAACTTATAATCCAGTTTTAAAGGAAAAATTTAGATTGCCTTGTTTACAAAAAGTAAATTCTAGATAAGTTACATTTAATAAATCGATAAATGACAATTCGCTTTCAACAGAAACCGTGGTTTACAACCTTTTGTCTGCCTTATCTCCTAGTACACCTTTAACATCATAAATTGCAACAACATCCTTTGAAAATTTATCTAAAGGAAGTTCTAAAAATTCCTTATGTGCAACCGCAAGAATGACAGAGTCATAGGTCGTATCGTCTAATGATGTTAAATTACGCACCCCATATTCACGCTCTACTTCGTCAGGATTTGCAAGGGGGTCATAAATAGTCACATCTACACCAAATTCTTTAAGGTTAGATATCACATCAATAACCTTTGTATTTCTTACATCTGGACAGTTTTCTTTAAATGTAATTCCTAATACTAATGCTCTAGCATTCTTTACTTTAATATCCTTAGAAAGCATTAATTTAACAACCTCACCAGCAACATAGCTGCCCATACCGTCATTCATTCTTCTACCTGCAAGAATAATTTCTGGGTGATAGCCTACTTCTTGTGCTTTTTGAGCTAAGTAATATGGATCAACTCCAATACAATGACCACCTACTAAACCTGGTGAGAAAGGAAGAAAATTCCATTTTGTACTTGCAGCAGCAAGAACATCATTTGTATTAATTTCTAAACGATTAAATATTTTTGCTAGTTCGTTTACAAAAGCGATATTAATATCTCTTTGAGAGTTTTCTATAACCTTAGCAGCTTCTGCAACCTTAATGGTAGGCGCGAGATGTGTCCCTGCAGTAATAACATCTTTATAAAGCGCATCTACTTGAATCCCTATTTCTGGATTGCTGCCAGAAGTTACTTTTAGAATTTTTTCTACGGTATGCTTCTTATCGCCTGGATTTATACGCTCTGGAGAATAACCTACAAAAAAGTCTACATTAAATTTAAGACCACTTATTTTTTCTAGAACTGGCACACATTCTTCCTCTGTTGCACCAGGGTATACGGTAGATTCATATACTACTATATCTCCTTTTTTTAAGACTCTACCTACTGTCTCACTTGCTTTATAAAGCGGTGTTAATATAGGACGGTTATTCTTATCTACAGGTGTAGGCACGGTCACTATATACACATTAGAATCTGCTATATCATTACTATCTGCAGTGCAATACAAGCCATTCTCATTGTTTTTTTCTTTTTTAAGCACTGCGGCAAGCACTTCATTTTCTACTTCTAGTGTGCTGTCTACACCAGTATTTAACTCTGCAACTCTTGGTTTATTGATATCAAAACCTATTACATTATATTTGGTTGCAAAAAGTCTAGCTAGAGGCAAACCTACATATCCTAAACCTATTATAGTTATTTTTTTTCTCATGATGACTTGGTTGATTGTTTTGCTTTCGCGAAAGCGGTATAATAATTACAGGTTAGACCAATACCATTCTACTGCTTCATCAAGTCCTGCTTTCAAATTAAATTGAGGTTGATAACCTAATAATCTTTTTGCTTTATCAATAGAAGCTAAGGAATGAGGCACATCTCCCGCTCTCAATGGACCGTAAATAGTTTCTACGTCTAAAATAGATTTATCGTGCTTAGATAACGACTGTTTAAGTAAATCTATCAACATATTAAGATCTGTACGATCTCCATAAGCAACGTTAAAAACAGTGTTTACAGCTTCCGGATGATCTGCAAGCATCGCTTTTTCATTTGCCTGAATTACATTATCTATGTACGTAAAGTCTCTGGAATAGGTACCATCTCCATTAATGGTAGGAGATTGTTTATTCATTAACTGCTTAGTAAAAAGTGGAATTACAGCAGCATAAGCACCATTAGGATCTTGTTTGCGACCAAAGACATTAAAATATCTTAATCCTATAGTATTTAAACCGTAGGTTTTATAAAACACATCTGCATAGAGCTCATTCACATATTTTGTGATTGCATAGGGAGATAATGGTTTTCCTATCACATCTTCTACCTTAGGCATACTTTTAGAATCTCCATAAGTAGAAGAACTAGCAGCATATACCATCTTTTTAACACCTGCATCTTTACAAGCTACTAGCATATTTAAAAAACCGCCTACATTCACATCGTTAGAAGTTATAGGATCTTTTATCGATCTAGGAACGCTACCTAAAGCTGCCTGGTGTAGTACATAATCTCTACCTGAAACTGCCTTATGACAGGTATCAATATCACGTATATCTCCTTTTAAAAAAGAAAAATTATCTTTTTCTTGAAGAGGTTCTATATTACTCATATGACCTGTAGCGAGATTATCAAGACCTAACACATCATGCCCTTTCCCAACAAAATAATCACAAAGATTACTACCTATAAATCCCGCAGCACCAGTAATTAGTATTTTTAATTTCATGTAAACCCCTAATTTCTTACCTCTATTTTAAAAGAGATCATAATTATTTTTTTTCAATTTGCAAATATAGTAAGTTTTACAAGAGAAATGCGCCACTACTTTTAAGATAGTGTTAACTAATCAAATTTATTTTAAACATGTTAACCTTTCCCTATCGTATACACATCAAAACCTATTTCTTCCATTTTATCATGATCTAGAAGCATACGTCCATCAAACAAAAATGCTGGCTTAAGCATGTACTCATAAACCTCTTTCCAATTATATTGCACAAACTCGTCCCACTCTGTTAAAATAGCTGTTGCATGAGCATCTTCCACAGCTTTCATAGGATTATTTACAACCTTAAGTAGCTTTCTATTCTCCTCATCGCTTCTAGTCCCTAAATAATTTAGGTCACTGTAAATTTGCTCACTGGTTACCTTAGGATCATAAACAGTAACCTCTGCCTGCTCATTCAGCAAATAATCTGCAACATAGATAGCAGCAGACTCACGAGTGTCATTTGTATCTTTTTTAAACGCCCATCCTAAAAGTGTTATCTTTTTTCCTGAAACTGTATTAAAAAGCGTCTTGACAATTTTCTTTGCAAATCGTCTTTTTTGATGATCATTCATTATAATTACCTGCTCCCAATAGTCTGCAACCTCTTGCAGTCCATATGTCTGAGCAATGTAAACTAAATTTAAAATGTCTTTCTGGAAGCAAGAACCACCAAAACCTACAGAAGATTGCAAGAATTTAGGACCTATACGAGAATCTGTCCCAATGGCACGAGCGACTTCATTAACGTCTGCCTCAGTTACTTCACATAATTCTGATAGCGCATTTATACTACTTACACGTTGAGCTAAAAAAGCATTTGCCGTAAGCTTAGATAGTTCTGAAGACCAAACATTTGTTGTCAATATTCTTTCTTGAGGCACCCAATTTGAATACACATTAACTAATGCCTGTTGTGCCTTCTTGCCTTTTACTGTATTCTCAGACCCAATAAGGACTCTATCTGGATTTAACAAATCACTTACTGCGGTTCCTTCTGCAAGAAACTCTGGGTTAGATAAAATATCAAAATGAACTCCATTACCTGTATTATCGAGAATACTTCTTAATGCTTCAGCTGTTCTAACAGGCAACGTAGATTTCTCAACAATGATTTTATCTGTAGTCGCTACTTCGGCAATTTGTCTCGCACACAACTCGATGTATTTCAAATCTGCAGCCATTCCTTTTCCTACTCCATATGTTTTTGTAGGAGTATTCACAGATATAAATATCATATCGGCATCCAGAATCGCTTGATTCACATCTGTAGTAAAGAATAAATTCTTGCCTCTAGTCTTTTTAACAAGGTCTGATAAACCAGGTTCATAAATAGGTATATTACCTACATTAGGATCATTCCAAGAGTCAATTCTTTTCTGATTAATATCAACTACGTTTACCTTTATATGAGGACACTTTGCGGCTATCATAGTCATAGTAGGACCTCCTACATAGCCGGCCCCAATACAACATATATTATTTACTTTCATAATCATTTTCTTTACTTCACAATTTTCTATCAAAAATCGATTTCTATTATTTTAAGTTTAAAACCGATGTGTAAGCAAAAGTAATTTGTTTTTATTACTCCTATAAAATAGGTGATAGAAATATGGCACTTAACTTATTCTTTGGTACGCAACACCACTTCTTTTATGTAATCATAATAATCTCCTTTTAAATTACTAACCTGCAATTGTAATTCTTCTGGAGATATCCATTTTTGCATTAACGCTATTTCTTCTAGGCAAGAAATTTTGAGCCCTGTTCTTTTTTCTACAGCTTTTACAAATTCTGTCGCCTCAGTCAGTGCCTCGTGAGTACCGGTATCTAGCCAGGCAAAACCACGACTTAATATTTGCATATCGAGACACTCTTCTTTTAAATAATGTTGATTTACCGCAGTTATCTCTAATTCACCTCTTTTAGAAGGTTTAAGTCCCCTAGCTATTTTTATAACAGAATTAGGATAAAAATAAAGCCCTACTACGGCATAATTAGAATTAGGAAATTCTGGTTTTTCCTCGATACTCATTACATTTCCTTGGTCATTAAATGTCGCTACACCATAACGCTCAGGATCTTTTACATAATTACCAAAAACAACCGCCACATGATCCTGCTCTACTTTTTGAACTGCACGTTCTAATAAATCAGAAAAACCTGCTCCATGAAAAATATTATCCCCTAAAACCAGCGCTACAGAATCATCACCTATAAAATCCTTTCCTAATAGAAAAGCTTGTGCAAGTCCGTCAGGACTAGGCTGTACCTTGTATTGAATCTGTATGCCAAACTTACTTCCATCTCCTAATAATCGCTCAAAATTATGAATATCAGATGGTGTAGAAATTAACAAAACCTCTCTAATCCCAGCTTGCATAAGAACAGAAAGCGGATAATACACCATAGGTTTATCATAAATAGGTAACAATTGTTTACTGACCACTAGGGTTAGTGGATGCAATCGTGTACCAGATCCACCTGCTAGAATAATTCCTTTCATACTTATTGATATTGGTTTTTATAATAATCTTGATACACTCCTGTCGTGATATTCTTTAACCACTTATCGTTATTAAGATACCAATTAATAGTACGCTCTAACCCTTCTTCAAAATCCAGTGATGGCACCCATCCCAGCTCTGCACTAATCTTAGTTGCATCGATAGCATACCGTAGATCATGCCCTGGTCTATCTTTCACAAAAGTAATGAGCTTTTCACTTTTTCCTACTTCATTATTCAATGCCTGATCCATCTTCTTACATAGCAACTTTACTAGATCCAGATTTTTCCACTCATTGTGACCACCTATGTTATAGGTTTCCCCTTTTTTACCTTTATGAAAAATAACATCTATGGCTCTCGCATGATCCTCCACAAATAACCAATCTCTCGTGTAATTACCATCTCCATAAACCGGTAAAGGCTTTTCTTCTATTATATTATTAATAAATAAAGGAATTAATTTTTCAGGAAACTGGTAAGAACCATAATTATTAGAACAATTTGAGATAACGATAGGTAATTTATAGGTCTCTCCATAAGCTCGAACAAAATGGTCAGAACTAGCTTTTGATGCAGAATATGGTGAGTTAGGATCATAAGAAGTTTCTTCTGTAAACAATCCTGTTGCTCCTAGAGAACCATATACTTCATCCGTACTAATATGATAAAAAACGCCCTCATCATCTCTTCTGTGCTTCTTGTAAGACTCTAATAAATTAAGTGTTCCTATTATATTAGTTCTCGCAAATGATAACGGATCTTTAATGGAACGATCTACATGAGACTCTGCAGCTAGATGAATGACACTATTAAATCTTAGTTCTTTAAAAAGTTGATCTACCCCAAACTCGTTGGTTATATCTAGTTTTGTAAAATGGTAGTTAGGAGCATCTTGTAAATCCATAAGATTTTCTAGATTCCCTGCATAAGTAAGAGCGTCTAAATTATAAATCTCATATTTAGGATACTTATTCACGAATAATCGCAAAACATGAGACCCTATAAAGCCTGCACCACCAGTTATTAAGATTTTTTTACTCATAAATTAGTAATTAACTTTAAAATCGTTTCGCTTTCGCGAAAGCGGAACTATCAAAAACAACAAATCTACAAACATCTTTTAAGGAACTATAGCAATTAAATAGATATATCAGTTCCAGATTAAAAAAGTAAACATGAAAACAATTTTTATAATTACTTTAAATTTACAAAAATTTAAAACTTTAAATCGTTTCTGTTTTCAATATATTTATATATTTGCAACTGAAAGCAAGTTAAAATACTTATGAAAAAATTAGTTACATTATCATTTATTGCATTAGGGTTTTTAACCACTACTGCTCAGAATACAGAAGAAGTAGAATCTGTATCAAACGGACCAGAACTTAAAAAATGGGCTATAGACTTTGGGGCTGGAATTAACAAACCAGTAAGACCATTATCTAGTGGTGCATTTGTTAATACTCCATCACTGTATCAAGTTGATCTAGGTGTAAGATATATGTTCAATAACAAATTTGGTGTGAATGCTGACTTCGGTTATGACAATATAGAAGGAGACAAAGTAAGTTCAAATTTTGAATCTGACTATTATAGATTTACACTAGAAGGTGTTGTTAATGCTGCAGAGGTATTAGGAGCAAGAGAATGGACACAACGTTTTGGTTTATTACTACATGGTGGTATGGGAGTTTCTTTCCTTAATGGATCTGACCCACGTTTCCAAGATACTGATCACATGCTTAACTTCCAGGCTGGTTTTACTCCACAAATAAAGTTAAATAATAGTTTAGCATTATTCGGAGACCTTTCTGTATTGGGTCATGTAAGACAAGATCTAACTTTTGATGGTGTTGATAGAGGTGTTAAAAGAGGTTTTGACGGTTTTCTTGTTAATGCATCTGTTGGTATAACATTATACTTAGGATCTGGAAATACTCCAGCTGATTTTGCTGTAAGCCCAATCAATGCAAAAGTTGACGATGTAGCAAATAAAATGAACAAGATGTCTGCAGATCACAAGGATGATGATCAAGATGGTGTACCTAACTATTTAGACTTAGATAATGCTACTGAAAGTGGTGTACGCGTAGACAGTAAGGGTCGTGCAATCGATGTAAATAAAAATGGTATTCCAGATGATATGGAAGGTGCATTAGACTCTCGTTTTGCAACTCCTTCTGACTTACAAACTGCAATCGCTGGTAACAATGGTGCTAACGGAAACAGTAAAGACCTTGTAAAGCAATTAATCAACGAAGGTTATGTAAATGTATATTTCAAATTTAACAGTACTAAACCAGCTACTTTCTCTTTAGGAGCTATTAATACTATTGTTCAATATATGAAAGATAACCCAAGTGCTACAGCGAATCTTACAGGTTTTGCTGATGAAATAGGAGGTCCTAATTATAACAAAACTCTTTCTGAGCGTCGTGCTAAGATGGTTAACGATGTATTAACTGCTGCAGGTATAGACGCAAGTCGTTTAAGCCACAATGGTGATGGTGAAGATGCTTCTGTTGATAAAAACAGTGCTGAAGCTAGACAATTAGTAAGAAGAGTAACTTTTAGAGTTAACTAATTTTACTCAAGTCATATTAAAAGTAAAAGAGCCGCAAATAGCGGCTCTTTTTTTATGTTTAAAATTTAAGAATGCAAGTCTACAATTTCTAAATTCTAGAGAATGATTATTCATTTGCTTGATCTACGACAGTTATGAATAAAACAAATAGATATAGGTTGAACATTAATAATCTCATATCTATACTATAAGAAAATCTATCTTAAATAAGTTTTGAAGTACGGGATAAATAACCATATGTATACATGGCATCCATTCATATTCCTATCATTTCATAATATTATAAGTTGCGTTACAACAATTAATGACCAATACAGTTCTGTATTAAAGTGTATTTAGTCTAATACTTTTTGTGATAAATATTTTTTCTAACTAACTCCTATTTAACTCACAACCTATTCTAGTATAGGTAATACCAATATAGTTATATAATGTCATATATTTTTTGTATATTTATGTATGGGAAGAACAGCATATTTAGATATCAAAGAATCAATTACAGAACTCAAAACACTA
>NZ_CANLXZ010000015.1 GCF_947495285.1 uncultured Nonlabens sp.
CAAACTATAAAATCAATCACAGGAAATCATCATTATCTAAAAGCTTTTTATGCGGCATTTAAGAACTAAATTGGTATTATTTCTTAAAACGCATTTAATAACTTTCTATTTGATGTGTTTAAGTTTAAAAAGGGGTGTTGTTAAGAATTATCTATTAAAAAGTATTTTACCGTCTCATTTTTTTTTTAGAGATTATAAAGTCAGTACCATTTCATGTATATTAAGATTAAAAACAAGGCAATTAACCTTGCTATAAATAGGTGTACCACTCAGAGAATATGTAATATTGCAAATATCAAAAAATAGCTATGTCAGATTTACGTAAACAGTTAGAAGATCGATCAGGAAACTCTTGTGAGCTTTGTGCTGCAACAGATACACTAGAAGTAAAGGTTAACCTGGATACTTATCAAGTACCAGATTCTCCTAAGAACGTTAAAGAAACCGCTATTCTAGCTTGCGAGACGTGTAGAACACAGCTAGAAGATGAATCTCTAGTAGACTCAAATCACTGGCGAGCACTTAATGATTCTATGTGGAGTCCAGTACCTGCTGTACAAGTAGTTGTTTACCGCATGTTAGATCAATTAAGGCCTCATGGATGGCCTGTAGACCTTATTGATATGATGTATCTAGAGGACAGTACTAAACAATGGGCTGAGGATGGAATACACCGTGGTCCTAAAATCATTCATAAAGATGTAAATGGTAATATTCTTCAAAGAGGTGATAGTATCGTAATAATTAAAGATTTACCAGTTAAAGGTTCAAGTCTTATTGCAAAGCGAGGTACAGCGGTACGTAATATCTCTCTAGTACACGATAACGCAAACCAGATAGAAGGTAAGGTAGGACCTACACAAGTGGTATTATTAACTCAATTTGTAAAGAAAACTTCTAAAGAAGATTAGAAATTTAAAACAGACTTTGTTGCCCATTTGATAAATCAACTCCTTCCATGTGAAGGAGTTTTTTTTTGGCAGGTAGTCCACCAGCATATCCGGTTAAAGATCCATCGGCACCTATAATGCGGTGACATGGTATAATTATAGATATGGTATTTGCTCCATTTGCAGCAGCTACTGCACGTATGGCTTTTTCATTATTTAGCTTTCGCGAAAGCGTAACATAACTACAAGTCTCTCCATAAGGAATAGTCTGTAGAGATTTCCATACTATTTTTTGAAAATCTGTACCGAGAAGTAATAGCGGTACATCAAATTTATGAAGATCACCTTTAAAATAGAGATCTAATTGTTTTATAGTAAATTCTAGAAGTGAGTGTTTTCCTTCTTCATAATTAGAATTTAAACTACTTTTAATACGAGAGTCTATCTGGTTGCGTTTTTTTCTATAGCGCCAGTCTGCTAGGCACAATTGATCTTTATAGACGCCTAGAATTAATTCACCTACAGGAGATTTATAATAGGTTGTAATAATGTTATTCATAACGCAATGACTCGATAGGGTCAAGTCTTGCAGCTTTAATAGCAGGTATAAGACCAGATGCTATAGCTATGACTATAGATACTATGGTTGCTGCAATAATCGCACTCCACGGTATTTCAAACGGTATTTCAAATCCAGAAGAGACTATAAAACCTATTAACATACCTAGTAAAATACCTAAAAAGCTGCCATACTGACTTATTAAAAAGGTCTCAATAAAGAATTGCCATGAGATGGTACTACGTTTTGCCCCTAGAGCTTTTCTTACACCTATTTCCCTGGTGCGCTCAGTTACTGAAACGAGCATGATATTCATTAATGCTATAGAAGAGCCAAAGATGGTAATGACACTTATTATAATAGCGGCAAAATTTAAAATTCCTTTTAGATCATCTAACTGACTCATTAATTGGTCACTTTGTATCACACCAAAGTTAGTAGTCTCTACAGGTGATAGACCTCTTATATTACGCATAAGAACAAGAGCCTGATCCTTTGCTGCATCCATAAGATTCTGATCAAATACCTTAACACTTAAATCATAATTAATGTTAGGAGAGGTGTAAATACCACGGGCAACATCGATAGGTATTAATACACGTAAATCTACGTTGTTACCAAAGGTAGAACCCTTTGCCTCTAGTACACCTACTACGGTAAATTTATTACCTCTTATACTTAGTGTCTTACCTACAGGATTTAATCCTTGAAATAGTTCTTCTTCCATATCACTACCTATGATACAGACTTTGGACTTATTTTTAATATCTAGAGAAGAGAACATGCGTCCTTCTCCTAGTTTAATCCCTGCATTTTCTGCATAATGCTCGTTAACACCTGCAACGATTACGTTAGGTTTTGTTTTACGGTCTTCACTTTTTACCTCTGCTGCTCTAGTGGCCTGAAAAGAAAGTCCTACCTGTGTATAAGCTGGGTCGTATAATTCTTCAAATTCCTTAACTTCTCTATAAGTAATGATAGGATTTACAATAGTACGCTCGTTACCACCACGTCGTTGAAACGTTTGTGCATACCGTTGTATGTAAAACGTATTAGTTCCTATTCCAGAAAATCCATTAGAAAGAGTAGAGGATAATGCATTTACAGAACTAAGTATTCCTACTAGGGCGGTTATACCTATGGCTATTATGATAATGGTAAGTATGGTACGCAACAACTGTCCTTTAATACTCTGTTGTGCGATGCTTATATTTTGGCGTAGTAATCCTAACATGGAAGTAAGACTTATAAATCGATAGAAAGTTACAAGATCTAGCTGTAAATTATCTTTTTATTAAAATTAGTTTATGAACAAGCATGAGATAACTGTTTATATTTGCATTCTTAAAAATTATTATGGCAAAGAAACCATCCATTCCTAAAGGTACAAGAGATTTTAGTCCACTAGAAGTACAGCGCAGGCAGTACATCATGAATAAAATTCAGCATCATTTTGAGTTGTATGGATTCATGCCTATAGAAACACCTAGTTTTGAGAATTCTGATACCTTAATGGGTAAGTATGGTGAAGAAGGTGATCGTCTTATATTTAAAATTTTAAATAGTGGTGAGTATCTTAAAAAAACTAGTCCAGAACTATTAGAAACTGGAAAAGAAAACCAGCTGACTTCACAAATTTCAGAAAAAGCACTGCGTTATGATCTTACCGTACCATTTGCTAGGTATGTAGTACAACATCAAAACGATATCACGTTCCCATTTAAGCGTTACCAAATGCAAAATGTATGGCGTGCAGATAGACCACAGAAAGGACGTTTTAGAGAATTTACACAATGTGATGCAGACGTAGTAGGAAGTAATTCTTTATTACAAGAAGTAGAACTGGTACAATTATATGATGCTGTTTTTACAGATTTAAATCTTAAAGCGTGCACTATAAAAATTAACAACCGTAAGGTTCTTGCTGGTATTGCCCAGGTAATAGGAGCTGACGATAAGTTGATAGATTTTACAGTAGCTCTAGATAAACTAGATAAGATAGGTAAAGAGAAGGTGCAAGAAGAGATGCTTTCTAAGGGAATAGATCAAAAAGCGATTGACCTTTTAGATCCTGTTTTCTCTCTTACAGGTAGCTATGCAGATAAGATTGCAAGCATGAAAGTGTTGCTTAAAGATTCTCAAATAGGGCTCAAGGGTATTGAAGAATTAGAATTTATCAATTCTTCTATTACTCAAATGCCGTTAAAAAGTGCTGTTCTAGATCTAGACATCACACTTGCACGTGGGCTTAATTATTACACAGGCTGTATTTTTGAGGTGGCCGCGCCAGAAGGTGTTGCGATGGGAAGTATAGGCGGTGGTGGTCGTTATGATGACCTTACCGGTATATTCGGTTTAAAAGATGTGAGTGGTGTAGGTATCAGTTTTGGACTGGACCGTATTTATTTAGTGATAGAACAATTAAATCTATTCCCAGACTCTGTAAGAGCAGGAGTAGAGGTGCTGTTTATTAACTTCGGTAAGTCTGAATCGCAATATTGTGCTGGATGGTTATCTCGCTTTCGCGAAAGCGGTATTAAAACAGAGCTCTATCCAGATAGTGCAAAAATGAAGAAACAAATGAGCTATGCAGACCGTAATGCCATACCTTATGTAATTCTAGCTGGTGAGAATGAGATAAATGATGGTAAGCTTAATTTAAAGAATATGGCTAGTGGTGAACAACTACAATTAACACCAGAAGATATTATATCTAGGCTTAGATAAACTGTAGATTTTTAATATAACACAAAAGCCTTTGAAATTTTTCAAAGGCTTTTTTCATTATATAGTATGCTGTTTCTTTATTTGATAATCACCTTGCGAGATTGTAAACCATAGTTAGTGTCTAATACTATGATGTAATTACCACTTGCGAGATCTCCTATGTTCACAGTGATAACACTTTCTTGATTTGTAACGTCCCAAGTTTTCACCTGCTGTCCTAACATATTAGTAAGTGTCAAAGTTTCTACTAGAATCTCTTGTCCTTTTTTTACATGTAGAGTTTCTGCATCGTTAGGCGTGTAGACGATAAGATCATTTTCTTGTAAAATAGCATCTTCACTACCTAAAGTTACTGGATCACTAAAAACTATAGAATAACGTGTAGAGTTAATTCCTGCCGCAAGACTCGGGCTGTTATAATCACCGTTCATTAAATCGGTGTAGGTATTTTGTACAGCGTCTTTTAGATAGATTTTTTGTGTTGATTCTACATTTTTAATTTCATCCAGTTTTATAGTAATACTTCCTGCTCCATCTAGTTTTACCATAAGAGGTAATTCTGTTAAAGGATCTATGGCATTAATACCTTGAATAGTTAGGTTTTGATTTCCTAAGATAAATGCCATATCGTCTATTTGTTCGTCTATTTGAACTCCATCAAATGCATTATCATAATTCATAGAAGCATTAGAATCTACTGTAAGTAATAGTTGTCTATGAATAGTGTTAGGACTATCAAAGCCTAATCTGATTTTAGGTCTAAGATCATTAATGTTGTTATAATCATTATGAGTACTATTACCAGTATGACTAGCACCAGGTGCCGCAACAAATAAACTACTTCCTGATGCTTCTGTCACAAAGTTTCTTTGATCGTTTCTAAATTTTATAGTACCATCTGTAATACCGGTTACAAAGAAGCCTTGGGCAACTGGTACAAAACGTTCTGGACGTTTAGTAGGAATACCTCCTTGATTCACATCAGGATTAGAGGTTCCTATAGTAGCGTTTACCACACCACCAGAGTAGTTGTACATCGCATAGCCACCTTGATAACTAGATAGTATATGCGTGTTTCCACCCCAGTGCTCCCAAAAGTATAAGGTACCATCTAGGTTAGGGTTATCTGATATAAATTCATGCGTGTCTAATGCGCTAGGGTAAGGATTACCTATTAAATAGTCATTACCAGCATTAATGGCAAGATCGATATCTCCATTATTAGGTTTACCTACAAATACATAATTCTGCTCTGTAATAGATCCTGTTCCTTTCATCGTCCAGCCTTCTCCTGTATTCATAGATCCATTAGGTCCAGCATATTGCCAGTTTGAATACGTATCACTTACTAAGTTACTGTATTTGTACAACCATCTACCAGAAATAGTCGCTGCAGTTAATGCATTTCCTGGAGTACCGTCTCTTACACCGGTACCGGTCCAATTCAGGTCTCTAGGATTATTTGCTAGAGTACCATCTTTGAGCACATCATCTAGGGTAAATCCATTATTATTACTATTAATATTCTTAATACTTACAGGAGAACTCCAGTAGTTATAATCATATGTAATACCAGTTCCTTGTTGATCTCTTTCTATAAAGCCAGTTATAGAGTCTAATAAGTCACTATCTGCTATTTGAACTAGTTGAGACTCTCCTTTAAGATCAATAGAACCTTGTAGATCTAGAACATGAGTTATAGTAAGCCCATGATCGTTATCTACATTCATTTCATTACTTTCTACAAATAAACCTAGTAAAGTAATATCTGTGTTAGTAATATTTACTTCGTCTTTTGTTTTAACGATGTTCCAGTTTATTTTTTCAACTACTCCATTTATTATTCTTGTGCTTCCTGGTGTATATAGAAGAGAGCCATTTTCCCAACTAGAAGTGTTTTCCCAATCTCCATTTGCATCACTTATGTAAGGTAATGGAGCTGTTTGATTTTTCAATTCAAAGTAATTATCATTTGCCATTCTAGCATATCCCTTATTAACGGATTGATCATTTAATGCAGTACCTATAAAACTGTTCATACTGTAGTACGCAGTAAGTGAATTCCAATTAATACCAGACATATCATTCTTAGTAATGGTAGAAGGTATGGTTTTACCAGCGACAAAATTTGAATTCTCTTGTAATTCTTGATTCATTATAAATCTTATTTGAGTCTGAGTTAAGGCAATGTCCCACATTCTAATCTCGTCTATTTCTCCCTTAAAATGGTCATGTGTAGTTTCATCTTCATCAATTCTAGCCCCTATACCTAATAAGTTACTATCTGCCAAAGGATTAGTGAATGCTTGTTGAATGTCTAATACACCATCTATATATATTTTTGCAGTAGTCCCATCATAAGAAAAACCTACGTGTCTCCAGATACCATCACTTAAAGCGGTATTAGAAACCATTTCTTGTAAAGTACTTCCATTCCATCTGAGAGAAATGCGATTATCATTCTTTAGCGACAATTGAAAACCAGAGCCGTTGGTTCTTTTAGCAACTATAGTTCTCTCAGTATTTGTACTGTTAAGACCTGTACTAAGTACCCACGCACTAGTAGAAAAATTGCTACCTAAACCTTGAGGATTATCAATGATCATGTGATCATCTACACCATCAAAAGAAATACTTCTATCTTCAAACTTTACATCGGTAATACCTAATGTGAAGTATTTGATTCCATCAAAGTTATATGAAGCTCTCTCATAAGCACCATCATTATAAAAGAATCTAGTTTCTAGGTTTGTTGTAAAATTAGCGTCATCTGCAATGATCAATACGTATTCTCTATTAGTAGTCAAAGCTGGTAAGCCAGAAAAGTCAGATGTCGCTACTCTTACTTCTGTGGTTGCAATGTCCGTAGACGTCTTTTCTTCTATTTTCCATATGCGATTTATTCTGGTAAGGCTAGTAGAAACAGAATTTGCTGTACCTAGATCATGATTAATGACTGCAGAGTAGGTATTTAAGTCCTGACCATTATGACCCCAAAAAAGAAAATCTTTATCGTTTTCAAATAATTCTAAGTTTTGTGAGCCTAGATCTTCAACTTTATCTAGACCTATGGCGATTATACTTGTAGAGTTTTCACTTTTAGATTGCTTTTGCAGTAATTCAGATTTATCGTCACGCGCTAATGCAGCAACATCATAATTAAATTGTGTGTTTGATCCATAATTCCATACGATATTATTATCAGAATCTAGATAATCCCAATCGGCTCTATGATGATTTAGGGTGCTATTGGGTTTATGTAAAGAGACTCCATTTTTTATTGCTAGATATGAATAAATTTTTTGTTGTACGAGTTCTGATTTTCTATCTCGGTAACTGAAAACCTCTGTAATCTCGCCATTGAGGTGTGTTTCAAATGGTAAACCGTTTAATTGATACCTACCGACTGCTAGGTAGAAAGGTTTATTAGTGAAACCACTGAAATTTAATGTCTCTCTAGTTACTTGGGTTACACCTGTCTGATTATCAACTCTACGACCATTCAAATATATTTCAGTTTGGTCATTTGCAGGATTGTTTTTTACGTTAAGAATGTGAACATCATCAAACGTTGCTGTAGCATCAGACAGTGCTCTACCATAGCTTCCATCTGCAGGGTTATTTTCAGATACTGTACCAACACTATGTGCGATGACCTCGTCATCATAACGTGCTGAAACAGGTCCCCATCCTAATCCTGAAGGATCTTTTGCTGGATTAACAGAAGCAAATTTTGCTCCCAGTAACATGGTCTCTCCAGCTAGTGCTGTTGTCATGTCTATACTACTTCTAACCACTATCCAGTAATCGTTTGAATTAAATCCTCCTTTACCTCGTAAATGTTGTTGTTGAGACCTATCAAATGCAACGGTAGAATTAAAATTAATATTGTTAGTCACATTATTAGCAAAAACAGGTGCACTTGCTGGCACTTCAAATGCATCGTTATCTAATGCTCGATCTTCCCATAAGGGTAATAAAGAACCATCTGTAGATACAATATCTTGCGATCTTAACCATAAAGTAAGATCATCTTTTACATCTGCTGGACCGTTAGAAGCAATATCTGGAATAATTTTACGTCCAGTAATAATAATATTGTCAAAAAGAACCCCATCATCAGAATTATAAAAGTCACTTGCAAAAGCGACTCTCATCCTAAAATTAGGATTATTAGCAGCTATATTAGGTAAATTGTGACTCGCTTCTTCAAATCTACTTAATGAAGTATTTAAATTTGAATTATCACCAGTCCAGCCATCTGCATTATTTGCAAAACCATCTACATCTCCAGAATTATACCAGTTCTCACCAGACGCATTTGTGCCTAAGGTACTCCAGGTAATTCCACCATTAATGCTATATTGTACTCGCATACCGTCGTCTGGGTCGTTAGTATTAGTCCTGAAATCTATCCAAAATTTTAAATCTGTATAACCTAATGTGGAAATGATAGGGCTAGTAACGGTTGCTCTAGCGTTAGATGGGAAATTGTTCCAGTTATCTGTATACCAGTAATCACCTTCGCCTTTTTCATTAAAAACAGTTCCTAGACTAAATTCAAAACCATTTATAGAAGTTGAAGTCCATCCACCTGCACCAGCATCAAAATTTTCATAATAAAGTGTAGATAAGGGATTTACAGAGCTAGCTGTGATATTAAAACGATAAATAGATTCGTCGGTATCGTTAGAACTAAATTCGATAGTAGCATTACTAGAACCTAGTAAGTTGCGAGAGAATGCTACAGTGAAATCACTAGATGAACCAGGAGCGATGCTACTTATAGGCTGTGAGGTTATTGTAAAGTCTGCAGCATTAATACCTACTATATTTATAGGTGTACCTGTTAAAGTAAGTGCACCAGTCCCAGTATTTTCAATTGTAAACGTTTTTGATATGGTAGATGTACCGTCTGCAGTACCCAAGTCAGTAAAATCTGCTGTATTGGGAGTAATATCGTTATTTGAAATACTCAATCCATTTCCTGTAACATCTATTTCTGGAACAGATGCACAACCACCACCAGAAACGTTAAAGAAAAATGAAGAGCCACTTTGACCTGCTCCTATAGTAGAAGTTAAAATAGGATTTCCACCAGAGTTTACAGTAACAGAACTAGAGCCCCACCCATTGTTAAATCTATCAAACAATCGGACTCTATAATTATTTCCATCAGGAAGACATCCTAAATCGATGGTAGTAGAATAAGATGTATTTGATCCATTATAACAGTTAGTAGGATTACAATACCTTCCTAATTCAAGTCCAGCAGGATTATAGATAAGGACATAATTTTGACCAGAATTAAAAGGCCAATTAATATCTAGAGCAACTCTACTAGTCTGTGCTATAGAAATTAAGCTAATTAGAAAGAATAAAATAAATGCTACGTGATGTTTATTTTTAGTTTGGGCAAATTTTTTCATATCTACTTAAAATTAAATTAGGGACAAACAAATATAAATACTATTTAACGTAATAATATGCATTTTATCAATTATTTCGTTTAATTACCTATATTTTTTACCATTCGTCCTAAATAGACTAAGTATACCATACTTAAAAAAGTTATTTTTACAATATTTAAAAACCTTATTATTAATTAATTAAATATTATAATTAAAATAAATACGAAATTTGTTTATTTTAACGTAATTAACAATTGTGAAAATATTAAAAAACCAGATGGATGAGGTAAAAATAATATTGAATAGGAGTGGGAGCACCTTAACACTATTAATGCCATGCTTTGTACCTACGTAGTTCACCTATTATATGGATAAGTATAAATGTCTAATTCTAGTAACTTCCATAAAATCTAAGAAGACTTAAATTTTATGGAATCATTCTCAAGAGCTTTGTGTGAAGTGGTTCTTTATGTTGCTATTTTATTGAAAAATGAAGAATTGGAAAATTACCTAGATCAACTCATACTCATATATCCAATATTTTCAATTAATTACTTTGATTTGCACAGAACAGCAGCAACGGTGAATTCATAAATCTTTATTTTAGGAAGCGTCATGAGACATCTAAAGAAAAATTTACAGGTGGACGTATTGTACGCGTTTTTCATAAGTAAGGTCACTATACAAGACTTTCCTCTGCGAGGTGATACAGCTTATCTCAACGTCAACTGTCGATGATGGTTAGGCAACAACAAACAAATAATACAAAGAGACTAGAATCTCGTAGGAACACGCATAACCACCGAGTTTGCTGTTTAAAAAATAGTTAAGGCTAGAGCTTTGCACTGCCATAGCCTATACCTCTTCTATGTATAAAAGAGAAATAAATACAGTATCACACAACGATAATCTCAATAATTTTAAGTAGTGGAAACAGAAAAAACGAGTTAAGGAAAAGAAAATAACCCATTATAGGGTTAATTGTATGAAAACTATCTGCAAAAAATATTTCTTTAAAGCATTACGCAACATTTGCATTTACTTACAAATATTCATTTTAGAAGGCCTTCAATTCATAAAGGTGAACCACAATGAGTTGATATAGATACAACAAAGTATAAAAAAACAGGTTTCAAGGCATTCAACTCCATTACTAAAATAATACACCTGAACACAATAGATCAATAACTAAACGACCTGATAAATAATAGAATAAGCGCATCGGTAGAATAATTTAGCGCCAAAATAAAAGCCTTTAGAGCGCAGTTTAGAGGTGTTAGAAATATAGAATTCTTTCTTTTTAGACTATCTAATATTTTTGCATAATTCTAAAATTCCACAACTTTTGGTCTTGATCCCTTTTGTTCTTGATCTGTGAAATTAAGAAGTAGGGGAGTTTGTAGAAATAAAAAATCCCTTACCATTAAGTAAGGGATTTGTAGCGTGGGGCGGGCACGATCCGCCGACCTCAGCATTATGAGTGCTGCGCTCTAACCAACTGAGCTACCACGCCATTTGATAAAACAATTTCATTGTTTTAAGCGGCTGCAAATATACATTAATTAATTTTTGAAATCCAAATATTATTCATTAAAAATTTAGATTAATTTGTTTTCTAATGAAACAAATTTAAGTCTTATATTGCCACAAAAGTTAATTAAATGCAAGAACCAATCAAATTTGACCTAGAGTTTCCTATACAAGCTTCACCTACTTTATTATATCAACACGTCGCGACTCCTTCAGGAATGTCTGAATGGTTTGCCGATAATGTTAACAGTCGTGGAGAGTACTTCAAATTTATTTGGGACGGACAAGAGGAAATAGCAAAAATAATTAAAAGAGTGGCTGGAGAAAGGGCTCGTTTTCAATGGGACTATGATGAAGATACCGAAAAGTTCTTTGAACTTAGAATTCAAGTTGATGAAATAACTAAAGATGTTTCTTTAATGATTACTGACTTTGGTGATGATGATGATGAGGTAGAAGAGCAAAAAATGTTTTGGGAAAATCAAATTAGTGCCCTAAAAAAAGTCATAGGATCCAGATAATAAATAATTAAGAATTAATTTTGAGCCCTGAAATACAGGGCTTTTTTTATGGTAATAGTTAATCAAGAATTTTTAGAAGAACAAGCAGCGTTAATACCTTTTAATAACAGAGGCACCTTTTATGGTGACGGTGTGTTTGAAACGTTAAGATGTTATAATGGTGTAGCATTATTATTTGAGGATCACTATTTTAGATTAATGTCTAGCATGCGCATTTTGCGTATGGACATTCCAGATTTTTTCACCCCAGAGTTTTTAGAAGAAAGTATTTTAGAACTTTTAACTAAAGAAGGTTTAGAAAAAAACCACTCTAGAGTAAGAATTACCATTTGGAGAAAATCTGGTGGATTCTATACCCCACAAAATATAGGTGTTAATTACTCTATTTCTTGTTCTCCACTAGAACATGAATTCATTAATGAAGGAAAGAAAGAAGTCGATTTATTCAAAGATCATCTAGTTTATGCGTCCATGCTCAGTAATTTAAAATCTACTAATAAGGCGATAAACATTCTAGCAGGTATTTTTGCCAAAGAAAATAGCTATGATGACTTGTTACTGCTCAATCAAAATAAAATGATTGTAGAGGCCATATCTGGAAATGTATTTTTACGTAAAGGAGATGTAATTAAAACACCACCTGTTTCTGATGGTTGCTTAACAGGAATAATGAGAGCACAAATAATTAAACAGCTTAAAAAAATGCTTAATTATCAATTTGTAGAAGAAACTGTCACACCATTTGAATTACAACGTGCTGATGAGATTTTTGTAACTAATATGGTTAAAGGCGTTCAAAGCATTACTAAATATCGTAAAAAAGATTATAGCCTAGATACTGCAAACGAACTAACAGAGCTGCTTAATGATACCTTCTTTCATTAATTAATTGTAAGAAGGGTTTTCTGGTGCGTTAGACCATAGCTCATACTCGCCGCCTAAGTTTTTCATTTTCTTTTTCCAGATATCGTGCATATTATCTGATAGTAAATCTTTGCTGTCTGTATTTTCTACAACTACCCATGAATGAGAGTCTAGTTCATTGTCTAGTTGAGCACGTTCCCATCCAGAATAGCCTAGAAAGAACTTAATTTCTTCGCCAGTAATAATTCCTTTTTGTAATAAATTACTTACCGCATGAAAATCGCCTCCCCAATATATGCCATCTTCTATTAAATGAGATTCTGGAATAAGATCTGGAATATTGTGTAAAAAGTATAAATTATCTGTTTCTACTGGCCCACCTTGATAGACTTCTAGTTCTAACGAGATTTCAGGTATTAATTGATCAAGAGTACAGTCTAGTGGTTTATTGAGTATAAAACCCACCACACCATCTGTATTAAATTCAGTGAGTAATATAACCGACCTTGAGAATGAATCGTCACCTATCACAGATGGCTCTGAAACTAAAAGATTTCCTTTTTCTGGAATAATATTTTTCATAAAATTTAGTTAGTTAAAATAAACTTAATAAAAATTTATCAATATTTCATGAGTTTTTACAATTTAGGATGTAACTGGTGATAATTAATAAAATAAATAGGATAAAAGGAAAAGTCCCGAGCTTAAAATAATTAAGTCGGGACTTTAAAATGTTCAACTAATTATAAATTAGTTTACAGCTTTTTGTAATTCACTACCTGCTTTGAATTTTACAACTTTCTTTGCAGCGATCTTAATAGTTTTACCAGTTTGTGGATTTCTACCTTCACGTGCAGCTCTTTTAGATACAGAGAAAGAACCGAAACCTACTAGAGATACTCTATCTCCTTTTTTAAGAGACTGTTCTACATTTCCTAGAAATGACTCTAATGCTTTTTTTGCTGCTGCTTTTGAAATACCAGCATGCTCTGCCATTCCCTCGATTAAATCTGTCTTGTTCATAATTGAATTTAAATTAATGTTGATTATACTAAAACGTGAAACAAATTTATACGTAATATGCGACCATACAAGGATTAGAGAGTAAAACTCCGTAATTTGTTCATAAAACTGATAGATTGTTAATAACTACAAGCTTTTAGAAGAGAAATGCGCTTAACCCACGTGAAATCTAGCATCAGGATCAAAAGTATATCCATTGAGTAGATCTTTTACTTTCATACGTTTTTTATTAGGTATTTGTATCTCATCTATTTCTATCATGTTTTTACCACATGCTATAATCATTTTACCTTCTTCAATTATAAAGCTACCTGGCTTCATTTTATGTTGTTTTTCTACCACTGTAGATTTATGAATTTTAACTACCATTGCTTCCTTATTAAGCAAGGTTGCCTTTGCAACAGGATATGGATATAAACCTCTTATAAGCGCATCTACTGTACTTGCAGGTTGTTTAAAATCAATTAAAGTATTGCTGTTATTTAATTTAGGAGCGTCTTTTAAGTCTTGCGAGTCTTTTTGTATCGTTGTACTTATTGCTCCTGCTGCTATATTATTTACCGTTTCTAAACTTAATGAAGCACCCATAGCCATTAAACGGCCATAAAGTGAGCCTACATCTTCTAGTGGTGCTATATCAGTTTCTTGATTTGCAATTATAGCACCGGTATCTATTTTTTCATCGATAAAGAAAGTGGTAACACCAGTTTTCTTTTCTTGATTAATAATAGCCCAGTTTATAGGTGCTGCTCCTCTATATTGTGGTAGTAAACTAGCATGTAGGTTAAAAGTACCTAGTTGAGGCATTTTCCATACGGCTTTTGGTAACATTCTAAATGCTACGATAACCTGCAGGTCTGCTTTGTAAGACGCTAGTTCTTTTAAGAAATCTTCTGACTTTAAATTAGTAGGTTGTAAAATAGGTAGCTCGTTTTCTACAGCATACTTTTTTACATCACTTTGATTAATTTTTCTACCTCTACCAGCAGGTTTATCTGGTGCAGTAACGACTGCTACTATGGTATGGTGTGATTTATTTAAAGTATCTAATACTCCTGTTGCAAATTCTGGAGTACCAAAAAATACTATTCTCAAAGATTTATCCATTTATTATGTATTTATTATCGCTAGTAACGGTTACTTTACCGCTTTCTAATAATGATTTTATTTCTGTTATTATTATTGATTTGGGCTGTTTAATTAGCCGTTCTATTTCTACTATATCTAGAGATTCTTTTTGTAAAGCATTCCATACTTTTTGAGATATGGATGTGAGTGATTTGTCTCTTAAACAATTGCTACATGCACCACAATTAGAGGTGGGTTGTTCTCCAAAATAAGTGAGTAACATACTATTTATACAAGTATCTGTATTAGTTATTAATCTAACTAGCGCCTTTAATTTATCCAGTCGCAATTCATTCTGTCGTTCTAGTTCTTTAGAAAAACTATTGATTACACGCTCGTCGTCTCTAGGTATTAAATAAGTTATTTGTAGATCTGTGTTTGTGATAGTAGCCTCTATTAATTCTTGATCATGTAATAATTGGAGGGTTTCAAATACTTCATTTTCAGTAGTATTACTTCTTGTAGCTATTAGTGCTGCATTGATTTGTAACACCTGGTTTGTGCTACTGCCATAAGTGCGCAATATAGACTGTATGATTGCATTAACGACAGGTCTGTTTTGAGCAAAGTAGATGATTTGTTTTCCGCTTTCGCGAAAGCGGACACTAGACCGTCTATGGTAACCTTGAGAAAGACTAATCACGCTGAATCGTTCTAACGCGGTTAATGCGCTGTAGGCCTGCATGCCATTTAATTGATAACTATTACAAAATTTTGAAAATGATAAAGGATGTGTCTCTTGTTCACCTTCACCTAGTGCAATTCTTAAATAATTTGATAATTTGCGATATATAAATTTGAGATAAGTAGAAGTAGGTTGGGATTTTATAAACTGGTTATAAGCATGCTCTATATCGTTACTATTATAAATACTATAAGCTATGCTAGGTAATCCATCTCTACCGGCTCTTCCTGTTTCTTGATAGTAACTTTCTATACTGTCTGGTAATTGCATATGGACTATCGTGCGCACATCTGGTTTATCTATTCCCATACCGAAGGCATTTGTCGCTACCATTACTTGTAATTTATTATGTAGCCATTGATCTGATGTTTTTGCTCGTAATTTATTATTTAAACCACCGTGGTAAAAGCCTGCGGTAATATTATTATGAATTAATTGTTGCGTGTATTCTACGGCATTCTTTCTACTTCTCACATAAGTAATACTACTACCAGGATGTGATGCATAAAAACTTTTAAGAGCGCTTCTTTTATCTCCTGTTTTATGAATATGATAATCTATATTACTTCTCTCATAACTGGATTTAAAAACTCTATAATTATCAAATTTTAAATTTTCTATAATATCTTTTTGTACAGCAGGAGTTGCTGTTGCGGTAACAGCGATTACAGGCACTCTAGGATGCAATTCTTTTAAAGTATGAATCTCGCGATAGGCAGGTCTAAAATCGTGGCCCCACTCACTGATACAATGTGCCTCATCAACAGCGATAAGGTTTACATTCATTTTAAGTATGCGTTCCTGTACTATTGATTGCTGTAAGCGCTCTGGACTTAGGTATAGAAAATCATAATTACCGTAAATACAATTATCTAAAACATTATCAAGATCATTATAGGATATACCGCCTGTTATACCTACCGCTTTTATGTTACGTTTTTTAAGCTGGTTTACTTGGTCTTTAATTAGAGCAACTAGGGGAGAAATAACTATACATATTCCATCTAACTGTATACCTGGTATTTGATAACAAATAGATTTACCACCAGCCGTAGGTAATAGAGCAAGCGTGTCTTTACCTTCTAATGTGTTAGAGATTATATCCTTTTGTAAAGGTTTAAAGTTCTCATAGCCGTAAACCGTGTTTAATATGTCTAACGATTTGTTAATCAATATTATAAATAGCTCTTTATAAAGTTAAATCTGGCTTCTATATCTAGTTTAGGTACTTCAATGAGATTATAATTTAATTGCCCATAAAAGCGTTTAAGAATATCACCTAATACGACCGCTTCTTCATAACTTTCATAACGCTCTGCATCGCTCTCGTAGATCTCTTCCCATGGTGGGAGAAAAAACACCTGGTCATATCTGTGTTCATTGCATGCAGTCATATATTCATCTGGAATATCATCACCGGTAAACACATGATAAGAGGGCACGTCTGGAATCCCTCTATCATAAAAATTAATTCCATTTACCGCCTCATTAAACTGAATAATGCGGCCAGCAAGAAGTTGATTGCTGAAAGCAAATGGATCTGTTAAAAATAATTGCTCGATGCCTTCTTCTCGAGCCTTTGCGGTTACCTCTCTAGATATTTCATGATGTACCTTAAAACCCTTATGTTCTATAGATTTTAACACACTACTTTTTCCAGATCCAGGACCGCCTATTATTAAGATTCTTTTCAACTTTTCCATAAAGTACAAAATAACTAAATCTATACTTAGTAATCGAGTCTATCATGAATTATATTTGCAGGTATTATGATGGAAGGAAAAAAATCTGAAGAATTTTACGCAAAGTTAAAAGAGCAACTTGCTGATACTAGTACATGGCCGGCAAAGTACCTATATAAATTTATAGTTCCTTCTAAGGGGACACAAATCCAGGAGATAGAAGGTATTTTTAATAATATAGGTGCTGTGATTAAAACTAAGGAATCTAGTAAAGGTACTTATACTAGTGTTTCTATCATGGTAAAGTTAAAAGATCCTGATGCTGTTATAAAAAAATACAAAGAAGTAAGTACTGTAGAAGGTGTTATATCACTTTAAGTAGATTATTTATAACTTTTTATGTATTTTGCAACACTTCACAATAAGTAATACATTTTCAATTTGATATCATCACTAGAATATAATACAGAGCGTAACCAGCTCGTTATACCTGAATATGGAAGACATATTCAAAAACTTGTTGAGCACTGTAGAGCGCTAGAAACTAAGGAAGAACGTAACCGCATGGCAACTGCCATTATAGGTGTGATGGGAAATCTGAATCCGCATTTGAGAGATGTAGCAGATTTTCAACATAAACTATGGGATCAATTATTTGTGATTGCAAATTTTGACCTCGATGTAGAATCACCTTATCCTATACCAGATAAGGAAGTTCTTGCAGCTAGACCAGTAAGAATGTCCTACCCTCAAAAAAGACCTCGTTATAGGTTTTATGGTAATAACATACAGAGCATGATTAATATCGCTTTAGGATGGGAAAAAGGAGAGAAGCGAGAGGCATTAAGTTATATAATAGCAAATCATATGAAGAAATCTTTCCTTAATTGGAATAAAGATTCTGTAGATGATGCTGTCATTTTTAAACATTTGTTTGAGTTAAGTAATGGAGAGATTAACCTTGCTGCCAAAGAAGAAGACCTTTTAGAATCTAAATCTTTGATCTATCGCAATACGAGTTCTAACCGTGTAAGTAATAACAACCACCGTCATCATAAAAAAGGTGGTCGCAGTAGTAACAACAATAATAATAGAAGGAGAAGAAATTAAGAAATTAATTCTTTATCCTAAAATATACCACTCAAGGCTAAGGCTGTCTATTATGCATCTAGGCAGTCTTTTTTATTTACTTTATTCTCTAAATCTAAAATATTGAGGTATCACGATCTACTAATTTGTTATCATACATGTTTAGAGAGATACCATTTTGTACTGCTATTAATAGAATACATAATGTGACATAATATCTTAGTTGGGTGGTTTTCATAATAGAGTGGATGGTATGGAATTGTTTTATTGAATTCTGGTTATTGGTATTTTATATTCCTATTCCAGACTCTTAATTAAATATTATATATTTCAATTTCATTCAAAAAGCGATCTACATTCTTATGCTCTGCATGATACCAGTCTTGTTTTCTGAAATATTGATCCATCTTGCCATTTTTAATAAAGATATACCCATATCGAACATATATTTCATTTCGCATAATGGCTAGCTCACTTTTAGACATCTTTTTTAATTCATTGGGTTCTAATTTTCTGTAAGAAGATTTTGGATAGTTACCGTAATAGATGTTTTCAAAAACTAACCTTGTTTTAGTTCCTATTTCATATGCGCTGTCTTCTATCCAGCTGGTTCATGGGTTATCTATTTTTAAGGCTTTTTAGACCTCTCCAGACTCATTAGTAAAAGTCACAAACTTACCATGATACTGGTCGCTGGTAAAATTCCCTTTCTTGTCTATCTCAATATGAGTAAGGTTGATAAAATTACGCTTGCGAGATAATACCTTTTTTTCTTCCCAATAGGCATTATGCACCTGACCTATGATAACATCTCCACTGAAATATAAATGTAATTCAGATTCACTTTCACTTTCACCAAAATGATAAGAACCGGCATTATTTTAATACAAATTTTGGAATCCAATTTTGCAATTGAGTTTCTTTAATTTCTTAGCCGCCCCAGTATTGAGCACAAGCAAAGTTGGATATAAATAGTAATAGGAGTAAGGGTTTTATTTTTTTTAGTTCGTTAATTTTAATGAATGGCACTAGCTTTCAAGATTTATTTTCCGTAGCTCTTCTTATAAAATAATCCTTTCTTATTTTCTTAATACAGGGTAAATTATTTTTCCCATATTTAATCATTTTCCATAAGAATTCATCCCCAAAATCTATAAACACATCACTGTTTGAACTGAACCAAACATCTCTTGATTTAGACCAATCGTATAGGTGATGTCCAATATAAGATCTATCCACATCATTTTGTATTTCTTCAAAATTATATAGTCTAACCATACTGGCTTCTTCAGAAACCCAATCTGGATTTTCAGAATATTTCCAATACAATCTACCTTTATTATTTTTCTTCGAACTTGAAAATGCTATATCATTAAAAGCATGATCTTTGGGATTAGGTAGTTTACCCAGTATATGGAAGTTATTATAGAATTTCTTTCCATTTACAATCCAAACTATTTTTTTTATAAAAGCTTTCTCTAGATTTTAGTTCAGAATGGGACATTGGAGAATTTTGGAACTCTATTACTATACCAGATTTTGTTTTAACATCTGCTATATGTTTTTCTCCTGTTAGGCTATCAAATAGCACAATTTCTTGACATTCTTGTGGAAAATGAGATTTCCATTTACGATGCCATTCCGTTTCGTTTTCCCACCAATTATCACAATGTACAAGACTTTTATGCGCCCAATGATGAATAACTTTAATGCCGCATTTACTAACAGTAGGTTGTCTACAGCATAAACAAATTCCTTTTCCTCCTGGGAAAGGTTCAACTTTAAGATTGTTAACAAGAGAATATTTCATTTATAAATTAGATTAAAGTCAAACTAAGCATTTGCGAATAAAGTACATTTTTATTATCCATTAGGTTTGTGTGTTTCTATTTGTTAAATAACGAATTAACTACCAAATTTTTTCTTTAGACCCCATGTTTTTCCCGCATGTTGTACCTTTCCATTTACCCATATATAATGATGTTCAGCAAACCTTATACTAGTTCCTCTATAAGTGTCACATAGTTCACCAACATTAAAAGAGTTTAAAAAATGTCTTAAGGCTTTTAATGATTTCTCATCTGAATATGTTTGGTCTATTTCAAATGATGGACATGATAAAATAGGTATGAATCCGTAATTTTTAAATTCAGTGTAGCTATAGTCTACACATTGTCGCATAAAACTAAACTGATTATTCAATCTATCTATGTTAGTAGGAGACTTGAACTCCACGCCAAATGCTATATCTTTATTTTTCCAATCTGTAGTATCTTTAGGTTTTATGATTGCATCTATACGTAGTTTTTTATGTGTTAAATGAATGCCAGTGACTTCTTCCTCTATGTGAAAATGTTGATCAAGCTTTTTTAGCCAACTAGATTTAAATTCTTGTTCTGTTTGAGTTTTAAATTTCAAATGATTTTCAGGTCTTCCCAATACTATGATTTTAAATGTTTGATTAATAAGTCCTAAAACTAGACAAATCTCCCCTCAACTAAAAGCCGAGTTTTCAACAATCTAAGTTAAAATTAATCACCTTAAACTCTTTTAAAAAACAAATCCCTACTGGCTAGCGCCAGTAGGGATTTGTAATTACAATCTTTTTAAGATTTAGTATAACCCTTCATTCTTGTTAGAGAAGTAATTAAAATCATGATTGTTCTCAATCTTCAATAAAGATTCATAAATCATCTTAATGACATTTTCAACATCATCTCTATGTACCATTTCTACCGTAGTATGCATGTAACGTAAAGGTAATGAGATAAGCGCACTAGGTACACCACCGTTAGAATAAGCAAAGGCATCTGTATCAGTTCCAGTAGAACGTGATGTTGCACGTCGCTGGTAAGGAATATCCTTAGCATCTGCCGCGTCCATAATTAGGTTGCGCAGGTTATTCTGTATAGCAGGAGCATAGGCCAGGACAGGTCCTTTTCCTATGGCAGCATCACCATTTGATTTTTTATCAATCATAGGTGTTGTAGTATCGTGAGTCACGTCAGTCACTATCGCAACATTAGGTTTTATGGTATGAGTAATCATCTCTGCACCACGCAATCCTATCTCTTCTTGCACAGAATTTGTAACATATAGACCGAAATCTAATTCTTGCTTGTTTTCCTTTAATAAACGAGCCACCTCGGCTATCATAAACCCACCCATACGGTTATCTAGCGCACGACATACAAATTTATTTTTGTTCAACACAAAAAACTCATCTGGATACGTAATAACACAACCTACATCTACACCTAGTTCTAGCACCTCTTCCTTAGTCTCACAACCAGTATCAATAAAGATGTTATCAGGTTTAGGCGGTTGCTCTTTTGCACGAGAACGTGTGTGTATGGCTGGCCAGCCGAATACTCCTGTCACAATTCCTTTCTTAGTATGAATATTTACCTTTTTAGATGGCGCTATTTGATGGTCAGACCCACCATTGCGTACCACATAAATAAGACCATCATCTGTAATGTAGTTTACATACCACGAGATCTCGTCAGCATGTCCTTCTATAACGACTTTAAATTTTGCATCAGGATTAATGACACCTACTGCAGTTCCATAATTATCAGTAATAAACTCATCTACATATGGTTTCAAGTAGTCCATCCACACTTTTTGACCGTTCCATTCATAACCAGTAGGAGAGGCCGTATTTAGGTATTTTTCAAGAAAGTCGAGAGATTTTTTATTTAAAATGCTTTTTTCAGCCATGTGATAAATTTTAGAACGTGAAGATAATAATCTATGCTCAAAAACACTTGTATATTATAGGGTTTATTATTTTTGGTATACTTTTAGTCAGTAAATGGATATGATGAATAAGTTTATCGTTTTTTTAATGGTTTTTTATGGTCTCGCTTTCGCGAAAGCGCAACAAACACCATCACCACAGCCCGTATCAAAGGACTCGATCATAAAATCTACTGCCCAATATTTTTATGTAGATGGAGATTCTATCAATGCGATAGAATTAAATAGTGTCCTGCTCTTACAAGATCTAAAATTTAAAAGCAGATACGAGCGCATTAAATACCTAATTCTTAAACGTAAAGTATTAAAAGTGTGGCCGTATGCAAAACTTGCTGCAGAGAGACTTACCATTCTGGACGAGCGATTATCATCTCTTAGGACTAAAAACCAAAAGAAGAAATATTCTAAAATGGTTGAAGAATATATAGAAGAAGAATTTACTGCCGAGCTTAAGAAACTCACAAAAACAGAAGGACAAATACTCATTAAACTCATTCACAGACAGACTGGTGACACCGCTTATGCACTTTTAAGAAGACTGCGTAGTGGCTGGAGCGCGTTCTGGTTTGATCAAACAGCGAGCCTTTTTAATATCTCTTTAAAAGAAGAATACAGTCCAGAGGCTGTTATAGAAGATTTTTACATAGAAGATATCTTATTAAACAGCATCACAGACGATAAGCTAGAAGATCAAGACGCGGCTATAGAATTAGACTACTTTAAGGCTCGTAAAAATTGGAAAAAATACGAGAATAACTTACCAGCATCTTATGATAGTGTACAACTGTCTGCTAGAGCGCAACGTATTAAAGAATACAGAGAGAAAAAAGCTCGCAAAGCAAAGCGCAATAGGAAATAAGAGCAAAGTCTCTCATAAAATGATATCGTTATTATGGCCTAATATTAAAAAATTAGTTTTTCTTTAATTAGAAATTTATACTTCTGTGAGATCTATCGTTTAATATTGGGTAACCATAAAAAGTAAATTAAATGAATCTAATCGCACAATTACAATCTCTAGCAGACGACAGTGCATCACGTCATCCAGGAGAATCACAAGAAATCATGTCTAACGGTATAAAAGAGCTCAAGGCGTCTCATATCGCCTCTAAATCTTTGAAGACAGGAGATAAAATACCAGCAATTCAATTACCTAATCAAAATAATGAACTGGTAGATGTTCAAGAGATTTTAAAAACCAACAAGGTAGTACTGTCTTTTTATCGAGGTGGATGGTGTCCCTATTGTAATCTAGAATTAAAAGCACTTCAACATTTCCTACCAGAGATAGAAGAAAAGGGAGCAAGGCTTATCGCAATAAGTCCTGAAACTCCAGATAATTCTATGACTACTCATGAGAAGAATGAGCTCACGTATGATATTCTTACCGATAAAAATAATGAACTAGCTAGGGTAATGAATCTGGTATTTAAATTACCAAAAGACCTACAAGGACTATATAAAAAATTCGGTATTGATCTAGAGCGTACGCAAGAAAATACGAGTCAGGAGCTACCTCTTGCAGCTACCTATGTAATAGGGAAAAATGGAATTATCGAGTATCATTTTATAGAAGAAGATTACAAGCTACGTGCTGACCCAAAAGAGATTCTAGATACTATATGATCTCATGTTATTCTTCACTATAAGCAATATCTATACTTAGTATTTAAAAATAAAAAAGCCTTTATCTTCAGAGAGATAAAGGCTTTTAAGTTAATGCTTAATTAAACTATTCTACAGTTTTTAAAGCATCTATATTTCCATAACCGAATTTTGAATTACGATTAGGATAAAACTCGCTAGATTGCTTCATTTTATTTAAAACCTGCTCTCTAGACCAGCTAGGGTTCTTACTCCATATAAGAGCAGCGATTCCTGCTGTTGTTGCTGTAGCAACAGAACTACCTCCTACATATTTACGTGTTCCATTATTAAAACCTAAGGTAGGTACCGTTCTAGACTCATCACTTGCACGCTGCATGATAATAGTAAAATCTATCTGGTCACCTTCATGACAGATGTTGCAACGGTTATAACCATTATCTTTTAATCCAGTAACAGCAACTGTCTCACTCATACTTGCAGGGAAAATAACACCGTACCAGCTAGTAAACGATGTAGATGTACCTCCTGCGGCTACTATCATTTTATTGCGAGAGTAGGCATATTTTACCGCATCTTCTATATTACCTACAGTCCATAAATACCCTATAGACATAGAGATGATTTTTACATCGCTACGGTCACCTAGAGCCTTAAGAGCGTTACTTACACCTTTACGTTCATGATAATCGTTAATAAGTACGTCTTCTGTACCACGATAGGCTACCATATTAGAATTATAAGCCACACCTACTGGCATTGCGTCATTATTACGTGGGCTTGCTATAGTAGAGGCCATAGTGGTTCCATGACCACAGAGGTCGTTAGGTCCGTCTGTATTATCGCTCCACCACCAGTTGGAATCAACAAAGGTTCCGAATTTTTCAATACTACGTCCAGAAGAATCGCCGTCATTAAAATCGCTACCTAATAAATTCTGGTTAGCACTTATTCCTGTATCAATAAGACCTACTGTAACTCCAGCACCTGTACTATAATTCCAGGCATCATCTATATTGTGTAGGTCATAATTCCATGGTTTCCATGCATTAGGTGTTACAACGGTGTAGTCATTGCTATTTATATCCTGACCACCTTGATCACAACCAGAACTGGATTTAAGTGCAATAGTATTAGGGTCTACATATAAACCATAACCTATAGGATCTATATAACGTACCTGGTTAGCAGCTTGTAATGCGACTACGGTTTCTAAGTTATTTATTTTAAGCTCTATAGAATTAAGTGTTTCATCGTCTGCAATAAGAAGATCTTCTGTTTTATTGATTCCTTCTGTGCTTGTTGCTATAGAGATAGCGTTTTGTTTAGCAGCGATTAAATCTGGTGTTTTTACTTGTGCAAAATGCTCTCCTGGCTGCCCGTAACCTAAACTAAGAATACCATCACCATGCATGATAGCACTATAAAGGATATTTGCAGGTGCATGTGTCCAGTCTACATCTCCAGTTTGTGACAGCTGGTCAGATATGTATTGATTCACCTCTTGAACGGTGAGCGTTTTATTATTTACTGAGGTGTTTGCATGAGAATCTACCTCTTCATTATTACAAGCTGTAAATATGAAAATGGATAGTACTAAAAAGGATAATTTTTTCATTTAAGAATTCATTTTAAGGTTGTTGCCAAATTATTGTTTTCTTAATGTAATTATTACGAAATATTCATTTTTTTTAAGCATGAAATGTTATTTAACAATAACAAATCATAACTCATATTTTTTAATCGGTTGTAAATCAATAGCTATAACTGTTTTTATATATGGAACATGAAAAAGTTATGAGTAAATAAAATAATTATTCATAAAGCATTTCATCGATAATACTAAATTTAATATGAGATATGCAGTCTATAACCATACTAAATACCTTAAATTAATTAACATATGTTAATTATTTTAGCGCTTTTATTATGAAAAAAATACTTTTTAGTATATAATTGTTTTGTTTTGATAATAGTCTATTAGCTTTGTCACTTTATTTAAATGCAAAAAATAATTTAAAATGGGAAGAAAGACATCTCAAAAAATACGTGAATTACATAGGTATCTAGGCTTTTTTTTAGCAGGCATAATGGCTGTTTATGCTATTAGTGGTATTGTATTAATATTTAGAGACACAGATGCGTTAAAGACCGAGATTAAAATTGAAAAAACGATTGAGACTGGTTTATCAAAAGATAAAATAGGACCTACCTTAGGTATTAAAAAACTTAAAGTAGATAGAGAAGAGGCTGGCGTTTATTACTTTAAAGGCGGTTCTTATAATAGTGCAACTGGAAAGGCTAGTTTTGTAAAAAAAGAGCTTCCTTATGTACTTGATAAAATGAGTCATTTTCACAAGGCAAAATCTGGAGAACCATTATTCTTTCTTAATATTTTCTTTGGAGTTTCTCTTTTATTTTTTGTTATTTCAGCCTTCTGGATGTTTATACCAGGTACTCAAATATTTAGAAAAGGAATCATATTTGCAGCTGCTGGGTTACTTCTCACGCTTGTTTTGTTGTTTATATAAAAGATGCCATTAATACTGAAACATTCGTCTTCGTATCAAAAATCCCGAAAGAAACTTGCAGAATGTTATCTAATTAGATAACCTTGTGTTGAATTTAATTGTTAGCAGAATTGAGCGAATTTTAATCGGAAAATCGAAATTTATAAAAATTACTTTTGGGATTTTTACAACAAACAAAATGTAAAAGTACAGGACAAAATAGACTGGACTGTAACTTTAATCCAAACAAATAAAATTGTTCCTGAGAAGTTTTTTAAGCATTTAACTAATAACGACGGACTTTGGGAAATTCGAGTTTCTGCCAACAATGGAATTTTTAGAATATTCTGCTTTTTTGACAAAGGAAACTTGGTTGTCTTATTAAGCGGATTTCAAAAGAAAACGCAAAAGACACCGAACTCGGAAATTAAACGAGCTGAAAAACTTAAAAAAGAGTATTATGAAAACAAAAAATAACGTTACGAATTGGGACGACCATTTAAACGCCAAATACGGAAAAAAGGGAACTGACACGAGAGAAAAGTTCCAAGAAGAATTTGAGGCGTTTAGAATTGGTGTTTTAATACAAGAGGCTAGAAAAAGTAAGAACTTAACTCAACAACAACTTGCCGACAAAGTTGGAACGACTAAAAGTTATATTTCTCGAATTGAAAATAACGCAAGTGATATTAGACTTTCAACTCTGATGCGAATTATCCGAGAAGGATTGGGCGGAAGTTTGAAATTATCATTGAACGTCTAATTAGTGCGGAAAGTACTAATGGCAACAACGTATATAGCTCATAGCTAGTTAGTTGCTTAATCAAAGTTAAGGCATATTTGGAAAGTCGCCAAATTTTTAGATTTGACGACTTTCCAATAAAATGATAAATAGTAAAATTTAAAAATCTGGCTTGTGCTTCATCCGAAAATAATTTTCTATTTTGCACGCTACGAGCCATATACAAGACCGGTATAGCAATAGATTCATTTACTTTAAAAAACAACTGGTATCCTTTTATCTAATTAAAAAGCCAGGTCGTGAGACCTGGCTTTTTAATTAGATAAAGATTTATTTTTGTGGTAAAGAAATAATAATTGTGGTTTAAAATTTATGTAAATGGTATTACTGTTTTTAATAAACCATAAGTAATAAAGAAAAGTACACTTATAATTCTTGGGTACTCTATCTTATTGAAAGAATAAAATGTGTTTTAATGTCCTATTTTTTTTAATTGTATGATTCCCATACTATTCAATAATCTAATAATAAGATAAGTTACATCGATTTCATACCATTTCACACCAAAGTTTGCTCTATTTGCATATTTATGGTGATTATTATGATAGCCTTCACCCATCATTAAAAAATCAAATCTGAAAAGATTCTTACTTGTATTCTTCATTTTAAAGTTGACATACCCATATATATGACCGAACCAGTTTATAATTACCCCATGTATAGGAGCCATCATAAAAGTGACAGGTAATAATAACCACTGCCACCATGCAGTTGCAAAGTAAACAAAGAATAAAATATACAGCGTGATCCACAACAATCTAGAAAAACGAGAACTTGCAAAAGAGTCAAAGGATTTCCATTGCGGTACGTTCTTAGTGAAACGAGCCTCTACCGGTACACGATTTTTATTTATATCTTGATACGTAGTCTTTGTCTTCCACATCATTGCAAACATATTATCATCATAAGATGGAGAATGTGGATCTTTTTCTGTATCTGTAAAAGCATGATGCATTCTGTGCATAATACCATACCCATAGGCACTTAAATAACTAGAACCCTGAAAAACCCAGGTAAGTATAAAAGTAATGCGCTCCATAGTCTTAGACATTGTAAAAACTTGATGTGCGGCATATCTATGTAAAAAGAAGGATTGAAAGAAAAGTCCACCGTACCATAGTACCAGTACAAGAAGTATAACTGCCATAATCTAATTTTTTACAAAGATAAAAGCTGTCGTGGTCATAAACTATGAACCTGGATCAAGAAATTCGTTTTCTAATGCGACTCAAGGCTTGTGCAGTAATACCTATATAAGAGCTTATATATTTGAGAGGCATAATTCTAAGTAGCTCAGGTCTTTCTTTAAATAACTTGATGTAACGTTCTTCTGCTGTGAGATTTAGTAAATTTTGTTCTCTACTAGATTTAAGTAAAAAAAGACGCTCTGCTGTGAGTCTACCTATTAAATTTCCTATCTGGGTGTTCTTATAAACCTCTTGTAAATCGTCGTAGGTGATACTTAAAAGACTCGTTTCTGTAAGAGCTTGTAATTGATAAGAAGAGGGCTGTCTGGTAAGGAAAGAGTCATAAGCACTCACAAATTGATTCTTAAAACTAAAGCCAAAAGTGATTTCTTTTTCTGTATTATCCTTTGGTATAAAAAGACGTACTACACCAGATTGAATAAAAGATATATGATTTTCTATTTCATTTAATTTTAAAAAAACAGTCTTTTTAGGTATTAATCGATGCGTCAATTTTGAGATGAAAAATTCCCAATCCTCATCTGTGATTTGAGCAATACTCTCGAGATGTTGTCTTATTTGTTGCATTAAGAATAGTAAGTCTTATTCTATATCAAAGATAAGCCCATTTCATTAAAACACCTTTAGACCGCTGGTAATTTAAGCTCATTTTATGAAGGGTAATTTTTATCTATGAAAAGGTAAGTAAGTAATTTTATGTTTAATGATATGTTTCCGCTTTCGCGAAAGCGAATACCACAATAATCCTCTCATAAATTTATATATTTTATAAGCTTTTTTAATTTTCTTTAATCCATTTTTACACGTCCCAAATAACGGCGATAAATAATAGAAACGTATATGTCTGACCTAATTAAGAACATTTCACCACTAGGTTTTCCATGGAAAACGAAAGATCCATTTTTATTTTGTGCTCATCACAGAGATTATTATCCGGCAGGTAATAGTCAACTAGGTGTGCATCAAATAGAAAAAGCTGGTAGAAATATAGGGCAAGATTTTACAATTAAAGACGGTTATAGAATGTACCATGGTAGTAAAGTGCCCGGTTTTCCATACCATCCACATCGCGGTTTTGAAACCATAACTATTAATAAAGAAGGTGTTGTAGATCATTGTGACTCATTAGGTGGTGCAGGTCGTTTTGGCGCAGGAGACGTACAATGGATGACTGCTGGAAAAGGGATTTTACATAGTGAGATGTTTCCTTTATTAAATCAGGACAAAGAAAATACGTTAGAAATATTTCAAATATGGCTCAATTTACCTCAAGTAAGTAAAATGGTGCCGCCACATTTTAAAATGCTGTGGAAAGAGAATATTCCATTTATTAACTATAGAGATAGTCAGGATAAAATCACAACGGTAGATCTTATCGCTGGAGAGATCCATCAATTGCGTGCGCTAGATCCTACACCAGATTCCTGGGCAGCGCATGAAGATAATGAGGTGCTTATAGCAACTATAAAGATGGAAGCCGGTGCGACTTATACACTGCCCAAAGCAAAGTCAAGTACGACTACCAGGACTTTATATTATTATCGTGGGACAGCTATTAATATCGCTGGCACTGCGGTGTATGAAAATCACTCTATAGAAGTAAATGCAGCTGTAGATGTAGAGATCACAAACAGCACATCAGACTCTTATATACTTGTTTTACAGGGCAAACCTATTAATGAACCGGTGGCGCAGCACGGACCATTTGTCATGAATACACAACAAGAAATAAGAGAAGCCTTTGCAGATTATCAAGAGACACAATTCGGTGGCTGGCCGTGGCCACAACAAGAGCAAGTACATGATAAAGAAAAAGGTAGATTTGCGCTACATAGTGATGGACGAGAAGAGAGTTTTGATTCATAAACCCTTAACACAATTAAGAATCTCGCAGTTTCTTATTTAACGTCATAAAGTAACGCTAGCCTTGCAACTAGCGCAGGAGATGGTTTTACCTTTTTTTAAATCTCTCTCGTAAAAGGTAATGGCTGCACCACAATCTGGACATGGAATGACAGACGTTCTTTCCTTTTTAGTTTTGGTAAACTTCTTGAATAGATCTAACTTCTCTTGATCTAAATCTGTTTTTTCTTCTATGCCTAACTTTACATCGCAATTAGAACATGCAAAAGAGGTGCCTTTTAAAAATTCTTCTGTGTTTACAAGTATAGGCGTAGCACAAGAAGGACATGGTATGTTATTGATCATGTTTTAATAGATTAAGAAGTCTGAATTAAGGATGCAAATTTACTGAAGTTCTCGGTGTTTCCTTAGAAATAATGGTGATGGTGAACGTATACGCAAAAGCGGAACTTGTGCCACAAGATATATACCTGCTCATTTACAATTATCACATGTACCTATTGCTAAGAATACAAAATCAAAAACACGCCTATCATGATGCCCGCTAGAGGAATCAGTTTTTTGCGTTTGTTCTTTTCTTTAAATAAAATACCTCCTAAAACAACAGCTATGATTATCTGACTGCGTTTTATGGCACTTAATAACATGATCAAAGCCTCTGGATCTTGAAGTGCTTTAAAGTAGAAGTAGTCTGCTGTCTGTAATAGGATTCCTACTGCAGGAATGGTCCAGCGTAATTTGAAAGCTTTTCTTTTACTAGCATATGGAAACCACGTTATGGATAATATAACCAGCAATATTAATATGGTATAAAAACAAAACCAGAATTGCAACGTTTGCGGATTAAGTAAAAGCTCCTGAATCAAGAATTTATCATATAAACCACTAGATGCGCCTAGAAAAGTAGCGCCTATTATGGCAAATATCCATTTATTACTTTTAAAATGTATGCCTTCTTTTTTACCTATTTGTGAATACATAATCACCGATAGAATAATCATGAAAAAGCCCAGCCACTGCCAGTTGTTAGGTGCTTCTTTATAAATAAAAATAGCACCTATAAATGTAAAAAAAGGCCCTGCAGAGCGTATAGGTGTGACTATAGTAAGTGGTAGGTGTTTTAATGCCTGGTAAGCAAGTATCCAGGAAGATGCCATAATCATAGATTTTATAAGTATAAAACCGTGCGTGCTCCATGGAATGGGCTCTATAAAAAAACCTAATTCTCTCGTACCATCTGGATAAAAAATAGAGCCTATATAAAAAGGTACTATAAACAGAAATCCAGCAGTTATAGTCCCTAATAATACAGGGAACACCTCATTGCCTTGTACGGCATGTTTCTTACATAAGTTATGTAAGCCTAAAAATAAAGCGGCCAGAAGACCTAAATACATCCACATGCCGCGAAGATAGTTTTTTGATACCGTTGACCAAATTTAAGATGCATAAAGCGACCTGTATTTCTTAGCACAAGTTTAACAGCCTAATAGCTCATTATGTGACAAATAACTTGGTCTTTTGTATTCTTAAATAAATCAAATACACAATAGCAATGAAAAAAGTTTTAATCCTACTACTAGTCATCAGTATTCTTACTAGTTGTAAAGAAAAAAAAGAGCCTAAAGAAAGTGTTGAAGTACCTACCGCTACAGAGATGCCACAAGCTCAACCAGAAATCAACGCCTTTACTAACAGTATAGAATTAGCACATAAGAAAGAAGCTTTTCTATCTAATGATGCGGTAGCTTATGATTTTACGGTTTCCTTTGGTGGTAATACGTTATTAGATGGTAAAATTACTCAAAAGACAGATGGTTCTATGGTACGCATAGATAATAAAGACGGTAGTGTCATTGTTTTTGATGGAGATAAAGTATATGCAAATAACGTAGATGTAGCTGCAAACCCTATGACTAGATTTCACATTTTTACATGGTCTTATTTTTTTGCAATGCCTTATAAATTAAATGATCCAGGTACACAGTGGTCTAGTGAAGAAATGCTTACTTATGGAGATACAAAATATCCTACCTCAAGATTATCTTTTGAGAATGGAGTAGGAGACACGTCAGAAGACTGGTATGTGGTTTATAAAGATCCTAAAACAAATGTCCTTGATGGTGTTGCATACATCGTTAGCTTCGGTAAAAGTGTGGAAGCTGCAGAAGAAGAGCCGCATTTTGCAAAATATGAAGATCTTACTGTTGTTGATGGTGTGCCGTTTGCGACTAAATGGTCTTTCCATAACTGGAATAAAGAAGATGGTTATACTGATCAAATAGGTGAAGCTTCTATAACAAATATTAAGTTTACAGAAACTCCAGCTACGTTTTATGCACAACCAGAAAATGGTGTGGTAGCACCTATGCCTGGAAAGTAGTTTTATAAACTACATTTAATAAAAAACGAGAATCTAGTGATAGGTTCTCGTTTTTTTCTTCCTTTTGTAAAATGAATATTGTCAATTCATCGTTATGAAAATAAATAGAATAATGTGGGAAATATTTTTTATCCTACCTTAAAGAGGATAAGTGCATTTTGATATTTTTAAACTAGTTTTTTGTAAAATGAGGGAAACCGTAAAATGTTCTACAAAGAATAAAATATTTTTGCCTTTTGTTAAAAAAAATTATCCTTTAATTAATCTATTAAATACATGACTTGGTTTCAAAATCTTAATCTTTTCAAGAAACTAGCCCTTCTTATCTTACTTATTTTATCGATAGGAATATTGTGTGGGTATGCAGCTCCTTTTTATGTAGGGACTCTTATCTATGGTAAATTAAAACTTATTTCTATAATTATACTTTATGTTACCGTATTCTGGTCACTAGTTAACACAGGCTTGTTAATGAATAGATATAAACGTAAATTATCAAAGCAATCGTTATGGATATTTATTAGTATTCTTCCTTTCTTATATATTTCATTTTTAATATTTACAGGAAATCTATGAGCACAGCTCTTTTTCAGTAAAAAAAGTTTTTTTTTAAAAGTAATTAAGGCCTTTAATCATCTTGCAGCATCGTCTCTTTCTAGATTATTATGACGGTCACCGCCCTGACTGTGCAATTTGTTCTCCTCATCATTTAAGACTGGTATGTCATTACCTTTTTGTGCAGCAGTTCTACCAGGTATGTCCAGATCGTCACCTGTAAAATCTACTTTTTCCTTTCTATCGATAAGTTGCTGGTCTGCATTATTATCGCTGTGCAAGTTTGCATTATCATGATTTAATAGATCTTTATCTTGTTTTGTTATTTCTGGATTATAGGTTAATTCTTTTGTTGTGTTTGCGATTTTGTTTTTCATAATTTCTTGTTTTTTAATAAAAATAAGAAACAAGAATGCCGCAAGAATACCCATTAACAATATCTCAACATGGTTTTATCATAATTTTATTACCAGAGGTATATCTTGTTAAAATAAGCTTATAGCAAGATATTAATAGTGTACTGATAAGAGAAAATGATGGAAAAGGAGCGAGGCTAGAAGTAGGAATCTATACAGCCATCATTTATAAGAACTATCTATAAGGTATAACAAGGTCTAGGTGTGAGAATGTTAGTTCCGCTTTCGCGAAAGCGGAACTAACAAAAATCTATTTTCTATATTATAATTAAGAAAGTGATCTAAAATTATTAAAACTAGAATTACTAGGTTCTTCAAAAAGTTCTAGATTAAAATAAGGAACAGCGGCAATGGTATGATCAAAGATGTCTGCCATAATGTACTCATAGTTTTCCCATCTCTTATCACTACTGAAGGCATAGATCTCTAGCGGCATGCCATGTCTAGTAGGGGCGAGCTGTCGCACCATAATCATCATGTCTTTATTGATACCAGAATGATTCTCGATATAGGTTTCTATATATTTTCTAAAAACCCCTATGTTAGTCATATTGCGTCCATTCAAGGCCAGTTCTTTATTGATTTTATTTATCTCATTATAACTATCGATATCTATCTGGCGCTTTTCTACATAACTAGAAATTAGGTCTATTTTTTTTAATCTATTTACATCATCTTTAGATAGATAGGCTATACTATCTAACTTAATGTTTAAGGCTCTTTTTATACGTCTACCAGAAGATTTTTCCATACCTCGCCAGTTTTTAAACGAGTCCGATATAAGGGCATAAGTAGGAATAGTAGTAATGGTTTTATCAAAGTTTTGTACCTTAACAGTAGATAGGTTAATCTCTACCACTGCACCATCTGCACCGTATTTTTCAAAAGTAATCCAGTCGCTTATGCGTACCATGTCATTAATAGAAACCTGTATACTGGCTACAAAACCTAATATAGTATCTCTAAAAACAAGTATGATTATAGCAGACGCAGCACCCAGTGTGGTCATGAATTTTATAAATTCTATACCTGTAATAATCGCAACGGCTGAAAATGTACCGATTACCCAAGCAAAAATCATAAACACTTGTATGTAACTATCTACAGGTTTATCCTTTAAACTAGAAAGTGTTTTGAAGTAATCTTTAAGAGCGTTTAATAAACTGCGTGCGATCCATAGGGCAAGAATAATAGCAAAAACCAAAAAACCCTTTTCTACCAGATTTTCAAAATACGGAAAATCGGCAAAAACTACCGGTATCAATTCTAAACTTAAAATAAGCGGTATAATATGCGCCACATTTTTAGGCACCTTATTAGTAACCAGAAAATTATCAAACTCAGTTTTGGTCTTAAATGTAAACTGAGTAAATAAGTTTAAAATAATTTTTTTAACTATATAATCGACTAGTAATGTAATTATCAATAAGCACAGTAGCAACGCAATCATGTTGAGATACTTAGCATAGGTGATGGATATACCTATTTCAATTAGATAATCGTATAAAAAGTGTTTTACATACATCATTAGGCTATATTTTATAATTCTAACACGTTGTAAAAAGTCGCTAGAACCTTAGATTTTACAAAATTAGGTATCCTAAAATAGAAAGCACATTATTTAACAAGGTTATTTTATATCTGGACCTGTAAATAACAACTATCTTTTTTAATAATTGTTGAGACTCTAGCTATCATCACATAAAAAAATCCCTTAAAATGATTCCATCATTTTAAGGGATTTTAAATATCAGTAACTTTTAAAAAAAAGCTGTGTAACCAAATATTTATAAAACTAGTTTAAATGGAGTAAGTTATTCCTCTTCGGCAGCAGCGAGAACATCATCATGGTCTAATTGTGCATCAATAATACCTAGTGGTTCTGGAATCGAATCTTTTAATGTGACAAAAGTTTTTAAACGCTCCATATCTTCCTCTTCTCCACTAAAATATGGAAAAACGTCCATAATAGGAGACTCTGACACCGCAGGAATCGTGTATTCTCCCATGGTGTCTGCCATAGTGATTACGGTGTTGTCATAGGCCTCTTTTACATCGTTAGCTTGCACTAGCAAATATAAATTAGTCTTACGTTCCTTACCACTTTCTTCATCATAGGCAATAAGGGACACACGCGACTTGAACCATCTGTCGGTATTTTCAAATGGATGGATCTCAGCAAAGTTAGCTACCTTAATATTAGTAATTTTAATTTCCTCACTCTCTGGCAGGTATGCTGCCATTTCTTGAGTAATTCTACTCTCAGCCTCTGTATAAGAAATTGCATCTACTAGAAACGGTTCTGTTTTTACCTTTTGTGTTCCTGACGCTTCATCAAATTTTCTATATTTCACTTTACATTCATACCAGGTTGCGCTCATCTTTTTTGTTTTTATGGGTGCCAAATATACCCTAGCATAACAACTCAAATCTTTAAAATACCGAATAGATATTCACAAATTGAATTAGGTAGCCATAGGTCGTTTGATTCTAGCGTTTTAGAGTTCTTAAAAGTTTAAAACATCTTTGCTATTCACAGTTCCGCTTTTGCGAAAGAGAAACTGACATCTGGCTTTATTGAGACCAAAAAATGAAAGTGAAGTAGTAGTAAGGTCTAGATATTTGTTTATTCATTTTCATCTAAAAATAGACCAAGTAAATCTAAATACAAATTAATTCATGAATTCCTCATCAATAAATTATTCTAAAGCACTCTACACTTTTTTTCTTATCTGAAAATTTAGTCTCCTAGCAGATTTTACCCCTTTAAAATATCATTAAATAGCTGTTTATAAAGAAATATACCCCTATGTAAATCTTTAAATACCACAGAATGCTGTGTTGAAATCTCTAATCAAGAATTAGAAGAATTAAAAGAAAACTTATTTATCGCTCTAATGTTAGTAACAAATGCATTAACAAAGTTTTTTTTATTTAATTACTTACAAAGAATCACCTGAATCCCATATAGTAACATTTTTATAGAGAAAGAAGTCAGTTTTAGGGTTAGTTTATCTAGTTGCGAGATTAAAGTATCTACTAATAGAATTCCAGAATTATAGCTAGGTACTCATGATTAATTAGGATTGATAAACTAGATAGTTAAGTAATCATATATTCCACATGCAGTGTGCACATATCTATAACTATTATTTTATATTTTAGCGTAAAAAATACGCATAATATGCAACAATCCATCAAGCTTTCCGTAGATGCTGTAGTTTTCGGTTATGAATCTGGAACAATTTCAGTATTACTTATTAAAAGAAAATATGAACCTTTTAAAGGTAAATGGGCTATTGCTGGAGGTTTCGTTTTGGAAGATGAATCTTTAGAAGAGGCTGTTGAGCGCGAGCTTAAAGAAGAAACTGGTATAGAAATAAATTATTTAGAGCAATTGTACACTTTTGGAAATCCCAAAAGAGATCCTAGGTGTAGAGTAGTATCTGTTGCCTATTTTGGTTTAATAAAGCCTAGTGCATTTAAAATATTTGCTTCTACTGATGCTGAAGAAGTGCAGTGGTTTAAGATTAATGAACTGCCATCACTTTCTTTTGATCATGAAGAAATCCTCAAGTTAGCGATAGCTCGATTACAAGGAAAAATCACCTATGAACCTATAGGTTTTGAGTTATTAGATACTAAATTTCCTTTTTCAGATTTAGAAAAATTGTACACCACACTTCTAGGTAGAGCAATTGACAGACGTAATTTTAGAAAAAAAATATTGAGTTTAAATATTCTTGATGAATTAGATGAAAAAGTTTCTAAGGGTTCAGGTAGGCCAGCTAATCTATTTAAATTCAATAGAGAACGATACTTTAAGTTAAAAAAAGAAGGCATTATTTTCGAAATATAAACTAACAAAAATAACTTTGTGTAAAAATAACACAAATATAATTTGGTTAAAAGATTCAACTAATATATATTTGTGTCATAATTACGCAAATAAGCATACTATGGTCATCACTTCAAATAACAAATTACCCATAAAAGAAAATAACAAGAAGTATATTTTTTTAGCAGGGAGTATAGATAATAAACTGACTGGAAACTGGAGGAAACAGGTTATAGATAAATTAGATCGTAAAAATTACTTTATTGACCCTACACATGATAAACATGATGATTTAAATGAAATAGAGATGAAAGCGCATATAGAATGGGAGTTAGATTCCTTATCTATGTCAGATAAAATAATACTTAATTTCCTTCCAGATGCTAAATCACCAATATCTTTAGTTGAATTAGGAATGTATGTAGCATCAAAAAAATTAATAGTGATATGTCCAAAAGAATTTTATAAAAGTAGGTATGTATATACTTTATGTAATAAATATAATACACCTATCTTTCTTAATTTCGAAAAGGCCATAAACACACTAACTTAAAAAAACAAATATTATGAACGGATTACTATTAACAGACGGATACAAAACAGGACACCACCAACAATACCCTAAGGGAACAGAAGAAGTATATTCTAACTGGACACCAAGGAGTAACAAATATGCTCCTAAAGGTTGTGATAAAGTGGTTTCATTTGGACAACAATATGTATTTCAATGGTTGCATGATTATTTTGAAGATAATTTTTTCTCTCAACCAAAAGCAAAAGTTTGTAATGAGTTGAAAGAAGAATTATCTATGTATTTAGGTACTGAATATGATGTAACGCATTATGAAGAATTACATGATTTACAATATTTACCTATAAAAGTAAAAGCCTTGCCAGAAGGAGTAGAGGTACCTATTAGAGTTCCCATGGTTACTGTGGTTAACACAGATAAAAAATTCTATTGGATTACTAATTTTTTAGAAACTATTTTATCTACCATGTTATGGCAACCTATGACTTCAGCAACTATCGCTTTACGTTATAAAAGAATATTTAAAGATTGGACATTAAAAACAGACAAGGAAAATTTAGGGTTTATTGATTTTCAAGGACACGATTTTTCTATGAGAGGGATGGGCGGTTTACAAAGCGCCATATCTTCAGGAATGGGTCACGGCGCTGTATTTCTAGGATCTGATACTTTGCCTGTTATTAGTAGTTTACGTAAATACTATAATGCTGAAGGTTTTGTAATTGGTTCTGTAAATGCAACAGAGCACTCTGTAATGTGTGCAGGAACAAAAGATGATGAAATTGGCACTTTTAGAGCATTAATGAATACTTATCCTAGTGGAATATTATCAGTTGTTAGTGATACATGGGATTTATGGAAAGTACTTACTGAGTATTTGCCCAAATTAAAAGATGAAGTTTTATCAAGAGATGGAAAATTGGTAATTCGACCAGATAGTGGCGATCCTGTAGATATTATTTGTGGAGAAGCACGTAAACTAGGCGCAAAAGTTCCAAAAGACAAAGGAGTAGTAGAGTTACTTTGGGATATTTTTGGAGGCACTGTTAACGCACAAGGTTTTAAAGTTTTAGATTCTCATATTGGAGCTATTTATGGAGATAGTATTACCACGGAAAGAGCAGAAAATATTTGTCAAAGATTACACGATAAAGGTTTTGCTAGTACCAATGTTGTTTTAGGAATTGGTTCATTTACATACCAGTTTAATACTAGAGATACTTTTGGTTTTGCAATGAAAGCTACTTCTGTTGTAGTAAATGGTGAACGAAGAGAGATTTTTAAAGATCCAATTACAGATGATGGTGTTAAAAAATCTGCAAAAGGTTTGATAAAAGTTGATAAAGTAAATGATGAATATGTTTTAGTAGACCAAGTTACTCCAGAAGAAGAGAATAAAGGTGAGTTAAAGGTAATTTATGAAAACGGACAATTTGTTAATAAAGTTACTTTACAGGAGATAAGAGAACGTATTAATACTAATATTTAATTAAATAGTTAGGTTATGGATGTTTTAGAATTCGATTTTTATAATAGATTAAAACTAGATTATTTAGCTCACAAAAGTCTATTTGTAGCATTTGATTATGACAATACAGTTTTCGATTACCATAGCCAAGGTATTAACTATGAAGCTATCGTAGAACTTTTAAGAATCTGTAAATCTTATGGATTCATTTTAATACTATTTACAGGAAATGAAGGTGAAAAATTAGACGTTATAAAGCAAGATTTAATTGATCGTGATATTCCTTTTGATTTGATCAATGAGAATCCATTAATGAAAACTAGAAAACCTTATTATAATATATTATTAGACGATAGAGCTGGATTAAAAGAGTCTTACAACAATTTAAAAAGATTGACAGATGAAATACGAAATAAAAAACTTTAAATATGTGGTTTAAAGATTTAACAGGTTTTGAAGAAATATCGTTTAAAAATGTACAGAATAATATAATTATTGATGGAGAAAACCTTATTTCAAAAATTAACGATAGATCCTTTCAATTTGGAGAATTAGAAATTGTCTCTTTAGAAAAGTTAAGAGAAAAATTTGTTCAACCTAAAACCATACAAAAAATAAAAGTCTCAGAAATTGTAGCAGATGTTCAGGAGTTACATTGTGATTTAAATAATCGAAATTCACTTTTTCAAGCTGCTTCTCAATTTAACCTATTAGAGATGGTCGGCCCTAATGTCTCTCCTGAAAGAGGAATTGATATTTATGAAAATGATTATACTCAAGGGCCAGCTTGTGCAATTGCTTGTGGGGCAGGTACAATTTTCAGAAATTATTTTGTGCCTTTAAAAGGTAATATTGGACAAACTAATTCAAAACAAATTAATTGTTTAGATGACATAGGAAAAGAATTAAACAATGAAACGTTAGAATTATGGAAAATGAGTAATGGGTATGCTTTAATAAATCAAAATGGGCTTCTTAATATTAATAAGCAATTAAGTAACCTATCCAAAAACGAAAGAGAGCATTTAAAAGGTAAACTTAAAATAGGAATACAATGGGATACTGAAGTAACACTTGTGGAAAATAAACAAATTGTATCACAAATATATTGCTCAGCCTTACCTGTTGCATATTCTCAAATTGAATCACATTATTGGGAGAATTTTGCTAGAATAATTTTAGAAGCCACCTATGAAGCTACATTACATGCTGCAATGATTAATCTAAATAAAGGGAAATCAAATAAGGTTTTTTTAACTTTAGTTGGAGGCGGAGCTTTTGGTAACGACTTTGATTGGATTATAGAATCTTTGATTAAAGCAATAGAGAAATTCAAAAGCATACCATTAGATATCAAGATCGTTAGTTATGGGAGGTCAAATACGTTGTTAAAAAAAGCGATAGAACAATTTAATCGTTAAAACTTTAAATATGAAATACGAAATAAAAAAATTTAAAGATGGACAGGTTGCCGCTAAAATTATAGAAAATGGAAATCTAGATATTAAAATTAGAGGAAATAGTTATGAGGATTTGTTTAAAGTTGCTGCCATAAAAGAAGCTTGGAATGCAGAAAACTCAACCAATAAGAGCGCCATATCTAAATTAACGATATACTGCTTAATTGGTCAACGCTCAGACCGACGATTTAATAAAAGTGAATCTTTTGATCTAAAAGTGATCACTGATTTTATTAATACTATGCAATTTGATAAAGTTTCTATTCTACATCCACATAGTCCTATTTCATTGGCTTTAATTAATAATTCTGATAAAATTTCTCACTTTCAATTTGTAGAAAAAGCTTTTAAAACCATAGGTAATCCCGTATTAGTAAGCCCTGATGCTGGCGCTTATAAGACTACTCATGAGATTGCCGAAAATTTGAATGCAGATTTAGTACCTTCTAATAAAGTTAGAGTAAATGGGGCGCCAGTTATTAGTATTCAAGGTGATGTAAAAGGAAAAGAATGCTTAATTGTCGATGATTTAGCCGATGGTGGTAGAACCTTTAAGTTTTTAGCTCAGGCTTTAAAAGATCAAGGTGCAACCAAAGTATTTTTATATGTTACACACGCACAATTTAATTATGGCTTTGAAGAATTAAAAGAAACTATTGATCATATATATTGTACAAATAGCTTTAAAAATATTGATAATGAATATGTTACACAATTTGAAGTGATTTAAATATCTAAAATGAAAAGCAGATCTAAGAGTCTGCTTTTTTATGCAAAAGTATTATGTAAAATAGAATATACTTTCAACTAGATGGAGCGTTTGCAAAATGGCCTCAAAAAACTATGGGCAAACACTAGGTGAAAGAGCGTTATCTTTAACAGAATTAGGAATGCATAAAGTGAGTAGTTCTAATGTTTATAGTAGTTCAAAGCATTTCACCAGCTAAAAATTTTTCTAAAATACAGCGAATTTTACGAACGTTATATCTAAAGTTTTGGGCAGCCTCAAATTTTGCTTTTTACTTAAAGAAAATGTCGGAGAAAAAATTATACGTACATTTTTCCTAGAATACGAAAATTATGAAAATATGTAAAAGTTAGCTTTTTTAATGGGTGTTAGTATGCGCCTGTTAATTGTATTAAAAAAATTACTGCAATGCATAATTCTTTAAAAGAATCGTTGATATTTAAAAACTGCATTTTACATAGCGACTAATAATAGGTACAAAAATGTATTTCAAGTGTTTCCTGAGAATCGCTTATTTCAAAAATGATGATGGATGGTAAGGAATATTAAAATTAAACGAGAAGTAAAATAACGAATGTCTAAAGATCAAAGTATTGAGATTATTCTTATGAATATTAAATATATGCCTATAAACATGATTTCAGGGGAAAAAGTATTTGACATAATTTGAATCATAATATATATTATGTCAAATAGAAGAATAAACAACCTATCATAAAAAGAAAATCTATGCCCTTATCTATGCTTCCCTATATGTATAATTTAAGCGATAGATCGCAATCAAGAATAATTAAAAATCTAACCTTATAGAATATGGTAAACAACTATAAATTCAAGTCCATTACATCATATTATTTAATAAAATACAAAATGTAATTCCTTAAAAATAAAATATACCGCCTGCTTTGCTTTTTGCAATATTAAAAATTGTTGATAACAGTATATTCTTTATCCATTTGTTAATTAGTTTTTTACTAGTTAGAAATTGAGTAAATTTGTCTTAATGAAACAATTTGCACATAAAATACTTGCCATATTTATGACTTGCGTGGTTCTATTTACTACGCTATCATTTACTGTGGACATGCATTATTGTGGAGAAACCCTAGTAGATTTTTCATTTACAAAGAAGGCGAAATCTTGTGGTATGGAAAAAGCAATGGCTCTTATGGCCGATTGTAAACTACCGAAAATCACAAAAAAATCCTGTTGTACAGATCATGAAGTAATTAAACAAGGTCAGGAAGATCTTAGATTATCTTTAGATAAAATCGCTTTTAACCATCCATTTTTCATTGCACCATTTACTTATTCTTATATCATTGTAAGTGATAGCACTACCTTACTCGAGGTTCCTTTAATTCCCTACTCACCTCCTATTCCTAAGCGAGATGTGCAGGTACTACACCAGTCCTTTTTAATCTGATTTATTAGTTTTTTGAAAACCTGACTCAACTGCATTGTGCTGTAATGAGTTAGAAGTGGCCATCTCATTTTTAGATAGGTTTTATTTTCAACATACTCATAATCAAAAATTTATGATTCATAAGGCAATTCATTTTTTTATAGAAAACAAATTTTTAGCTGCATTACTTCTTTGCCTTTTTATAGGCTGGGGTACTATTAATGCACCTTTTAATTGGAATTTAGGTTTTTTACCATCTGATCCTGTAGCGGTAGACGCCATTCCAGATATAGGAGAGAATCAACAAATAATTTATACACAGTGGGCAGGTCGTTCTCCACAAGACATAGAAGATCAAATAACCTATCCACTCACCTCTTCTTTGTTAGGTATTCCAGGAGTAAAGACCATACGTAGTTCTTCTATGTTCGGCTTCTCAACTATCTACCTCATTTTTGAAGAAGATGTAGAGTTTTACTGGTCACGCAGTCGCATTTTAGAAAAACTCAATTCATTACCATCAAATCTTTTACCAGATGGAGTTAATCCTAATTTAGGTCCCGACGCAACAGGATTAGGACAGATCTTTTGGTACACGCTAGAAGGTCGTGATAAAGACGGTAAAGTTACCGGTGGTTGGGATTTACATGAGTTGCGTAGCATACAAGATTATTATGTAAAATTCGGTTTATCATCTGCTAGTGGAGTTTCTGAAGTAGCCTCTATAGGTGGATACGTACAAGAATATCAGGTAGATATTGATCCAGAAAAAATGCGTCAGTACGATGTTACCATGGCTGCTGTTGTAAAAGCGGTTAAAGAAAGTAATAAAGATATAGGTGCACAAACTCTAGAAATTAATCAGGTAGAATATCTGGTGCGAGGTTTAGGGTATATAAAATCCATAAACGACATAGAAAGTGCTGTTGTAGATTCTAAAGATTTTACATCATTGCGTATTAAAGATATTGCAAAGGTACATTTAGGACCAGCCGCAAGACGTGGCATTCTAGATAAAGAAGGTGCCGAAGTAGTAGGTGGTGTGGTCATCGCACGCTATGGAGCAAACCCACTAGAGGTTATCAATAATGTAAAAGCCCAAATCACAGAACTTAGTTCAGGATTACCATCTAGAACCTTGTCAGACGGTAGAGTCTCACAGCTCACCATAGTTCCTTTTTATGATCGTACGGTATTGATTAAAGAGACATTACATACCTTGAGCGAGGCGCTTACTATAGAGATATTAATCACCATTTTAGTAATTATTATCATGGTTTTTAATTTGCGTGCGTCTATACTTATCTCTGGTTTATTGCCCGTTGCAGTTCTTATGGTTTTTGTAGCTATGAAATTGTTTCATGTAGATGCAAACATAGTAGCACTTTCTGGTATTGCCATAGCTATAGGTACTATGGTAGATGTAGGCGTCATACTTGCCGAAAATATGATACGTCATCTCCAGGATGAGAAATTAAATACCAGAGAAGATGGGACTCCATTTACTATTAATGAGGTGATTTATAATGCCACATCAGAGATTTCTGGCGCGATACTTACTGCTGTTTTAACTACCATAATTAGCTTTGTACCTGTATTTACCATGATAGGTGCAGAGGGGAAACTATTCCGACCACTTGCCTTTACTAAAACTATGGCAATTACCGCATCTCTTATCATTTCCCTATTTTTAATACCGCCATTTGCTGCCTTTTTGTTTAGAAAAACTACCATAGGAAATCGATTCAAATTAATGATCAACACACTCTCATTCCTTTTGGGAATCACAGCTATCGTTTATGGCTATTGGTTAGGGCTAGTACTGGTAGGTTTTTCAATTGTAGCACTGTGGTCTTTGTTGGGTACGCTTTCGCGAAAGCGTGCTAACTACATAAACATCGCCATAGCAGCTATCTCTATTGTATGTTTATTAGCAAATTATTGGAGACCTCTTGGTTTTGATCGCCACATAGCACTCAATATAGTATTAGTTTCTCTTATATGTTTTGGAATTTTAGGGTTCTTTACTTTATTAAAATTATACTATGATCGTATTTTAAGATGGGCACTTGCAAATAAAATATTGTTCTTAGTTATACCTTTTACAGTATTAACGCTAGGTGTTTTAATTATGCGCGATATTAGTAAAGAGTTCATGCCGGCACTTAATGAAGGCTCTTTTTTATTAATGCCCACTTCCCTACCTCATGCAGGTGTAGAAGAAAATAAACGTGTATTACAGCAACTGGATATGGCTGTAGCGAGTATTCCCGAAATAGAGACCGTGGTAGGTAAATCTGGTAGAACAGAGTCTGCACTCGATCCTGCACCGCTTTCTATGTACGAGAACATGATTCAATATAAACCTGAATTTATGCACAATGCACAAGGTAAAAGACAGCGTTACCGAGTAAATGAAGATGGTTTTTATGTTCTTAAAAATAATCAATTAATCATCAACCCTAATCGACCTATTGATAAAGGAGCAAATTATGATCATGCAACTCTAAGAACAACAGCTCAAAGAGAAGATCTTATAGAAGATCCAGATGGTGAGTACTACCGCAACTGGCGACCAGAAATCAATAATCCAGACGATATATGGAACGAGATTTTAAAGGTTACTAAATTACCTGGTGTAACCTCTGCACCCAGGTTGCAACCTATCGAGACGCGACTTATTATGTTACAAACCGGGATGCGTGCTCCTATGGGAATTAAGATAAAAGGGCCCGATTTAAAAACAATAGAAAAATGGGGTATAGATCTAGAACGTATTTTAAAACAAGTTCCTGGTGTTAAGAAGCAAGCCGTTTTTGCAGACCGCATAATAGGTAAACCTTATTTACTCATTGATATAAAAAGAGAACAACTCGCCCGTTATGGTATATCAGTGAGCGATGTTCAAGAAATTCTAGAAGTAGCTGTAGGTGGCATACCACTTACACAAACGGTAGAAGGTCGAGAACGTTATGCCGTGCGTGTACGATATCCTAGAGAATTGAGAAACACACCAGAAAATTTACAAGAAATTTACGTGCCTATAGAAAAAGGAAGTCCAATACCGCTAAGCGAGTTAGTAGAAATAAATTATGAAAAAGGCCCACAAGTTATTAAGAGCGAAGATACTTTCTTAACAGGATATGTACTCTTTGATAAATTAAATAATTTTGCCGTAGTTGATGTGATTGAAAATGCTAAAGAACTGATACAAGAACACATAGATAACGGTGATCTTATCATGCCACAAGGTATAAGTTATAGTTTTACTGGTACGTATAAGAACCACCTAAGAGCTGAGAAAACACTAGCTGTTGTGGTGCCACTAGCCTTAATTATAATTTTTTTAATTCTTTATTTTCAGTTCAGATCAATAAGCACATCTCTTATGATTTTTACCGGTATAGCCGTAGCTTTTGCAGGTGGATTTATCATGATATGGCTGTATGGTCAGGATTGGTTTTTCAACTTTAACCTCTTTGGTGAGAATATGCGCGAGCTCTTTCATATGAAAACGATTCATTTAAGTGTAGCCGTTTGGGTAGGATTTATCGCCCTTTTCGGTATAGCCACAGATGACGGTGTGGTTATGGCAACTTATTTAACACAAACGTATGACAGAGAATTACCTACAGGTAAAAAAGAAATAAGACACGCAACCTTACTTGCAGCAGGTAAACGCATAAGACCATGTGTAATGACCACAGTAACGACCATTCTCGCATTACTGCCTGTCCTTACCTCTACAGGAAAAGGAAGTGATATCATGATGCCTATGGCCATCCCTATTTTGGGCGGTATGATAATCGATGTTACTTCCTATTTTTTAGTTCCGGTTTTATATAGCTGGAAAAAAGAATACCAACTTAAAAGATCTAAAAATGAGATATAACAGTATAGTTCTTTATGCTTTTTTGGTTTCCGCTTTCGCGAAAGCGCAACAATTACAATCTTACATTAATGAAGCACAAGCTAATAATTTAGAAATAAGAGCTGTTGAAATGCGACATCATATATCACAAGAGAAAGTAAATGAGGCAGACGGGATACCTAATACAGAGATAAGTTTGGGATATTTTGTCAGCGAGACAGAAACTCGTGTCGGTGCACAGAGAGCTCGTATAGGTGTAAAACAGATGTTGCCGTGGTTCGGCACCATTACGGCTAGAAAAAATTATGCCACCTCGCTAGCAGATGCTGATTATGTACAAATCACCATTGCAAAGCGTCAACTAGCCCTGTCTGTCTCGCAGACTTATTATAAGCTAGGTTCTATAAAGGCAAAACGTGCCGTACTTAATAAAAATATAGAGCTTTTAAAGGTATATGAACAGTTAGCTTTAACCGCTGTTACCGTTGGAAAAGCAAATGCGGTAGATGTACTAAAACTACAAATACGTATCAATGAATTACAGCAACAGATCGATATTCTAGAAGAGGCATTTAAAGAGTCACAGTCTTATTTCAATAATTTACTGAATAAGGAAGTAGCAAAACCTGTTGATATAAGTGATGTAATGAGCATACCACTGAATGATGTAGAGTTAGTTGATGGTTCTATAAATGTGAATCCTGAAATTTTAAAATATGATAAATTATATGAATCTGTGGTACAGGCAGAGGTTTTAAATAAGCGCGAGGGATTACCTTCTATAGGTTTGGGATTTAATTACTTACCTGTTAGCGATCGTACAGATTTAAATATAGTTGATAATGGTAAAGATATTTTTATGCCTATGGTTACTGTTTCTATTCCCTTATTCCATAAAAAATACAATTCTATTTCTAAACAAAATGAATTGCGCCAGCAGGAGATTGAGCTTAAGAAACGAGAGCGTTTAAATGTATTAAATACGGCTTTTGCCAGGGCTAGATCACAACGCAATAAGGCACGTATAGTTTATGAAACACTAGATAAAAACCTAAAACAAGCCCACGATGCCGAAGAAATTCTTATTAAAAATTATGAGACCGGAACTATAGATTTTAAAGATGTTCTCGATATTCAAGAATTACAATTGAAATTTAAAATAGATCAAGTTAATGCCGTAGAAAACTATTATGCACAATCTGCTGTGATTAATTATTTAACCAATTAAGAAATGGAAAGGAAATTATTTATCAAAAACATGATTTATGAATACTGTATCAAGTTATTAGAGAAAACAATATATCAATTAGATATATTACTAATTTTCAATAAATTAAGATCTGTATTCTATTTAAAAAAATATAATGTACATTTTAAAAATACATTTTTAGATTATAGAAGAAAACGGCTATGTGTGCTTACTAACACTTTAAGACCATTTACCTATTAGAAATAATGATTACATTTATTTCATACACTTATTTATAGAATTACTTAAAAAAAATAAATTGAAAACAATACAAAGCAACTTAGTGAAAATAACTCTTATAGCACTCTTAATATTCACTGTTTCTTGCAAGCAAACAGAAGAGAATGCAGCTGTAGAAACGAAGCATAAAGAGACTACAAAAGAGAAAAATATAAGCTCAGAAAACATTATAAAGAATTACTTGAATTTAAAGGATGCTTTAGTAAAAGATGATAAAGAACTAGCTACTATTCATAGTGAATATTTATCTAATTCATTAAATGACTTCAATAACTCTATAGCTATTGAAAATAAGCAAGATAAATTAAAAAAAATGATAGATAAGGCGATTAAAAATGCCAACCTTATTTCTGAAAAAGAAATTAAAATACAACGAGAGAATTTTAAAAAATTAAGTAAAAATATTACAGATATCATTGCCATAACTGCAACAGAGCAACCTCTATATGAGCAACACTGCCCTATGTATCATGGAGGTAGTAGCTGGCTCAGTGATAGTAAAGAAATACGCAATCCTTATTATGGTAGCCAGATGCTCAAATGTGGTATAGTACAAAGAGAAATTAAGTAAAAGGAATAGATGCTATGATCGTAATTGTTAATTTTTCTGAGGTTTGATAAGCGTGTAGTTATAAAATTATACCCAGCACATTGTATAGCAGTATATTATCAGAATATAAATTAAAAAGGATTAAAAAACTATAGTATTTATGTACTGTGATTTCCATGGCTATTGATCTTATGAATGAGACACCAGCCCAGCCGCAGCAAAAAATAATAAGGTTGCTGCCATGAGTTCTGGTACTGATCTTACTATAGAAAACGCGGTGATTACTCTAGTTATAGAGAACCTTAACGCTATGATAAATGCTAAAAATCTATGCGTGGTACTCCTACGTTATATAAAGTAAAATCTCTTTTTTATTTTATCTTTTAACACAGTTAGTATTACTATTACAGCAGTCCTAGTGTTACAGTTAAGAGCTGTATATGTAATTAAAAAAGTTTTAAAGTTGTCCTTTAAGATCATAAATTAAGAATTATGAAAAAGAATATTTTATCTATAAGTATAGCCGCAATAGTAGGGTTATTTGCAGGTTGGGTCATTTTTGAAAATAAGAATTCAGTTACTGAAAAGACATCTGGAAACAATTCTCAAGTAGATCAAAACCATCATGAGAATGAAGATACTGAAATATGGAGTTGTTCTATGCATCCTCAAATTATGCTTTCAGAACCTGGAGACTGTCCTATTTGCGGTATGGATCTCATACAAGATAACTCTAGTCAGGCTGGTCTCGCTTTGAATGAAATTAAAATGACAGAAAATGCGATGGCACTTGCAAATATTCAAACCACTGTTTTGGGTAATGAATCTTTTAACAGGAATGATAATTCTATATCTGTATCTGGTAAAATTGTAATCAACGAAGAGAATAACTCTGTGCAGTCTAGCTATTTTAATGGTCGTATAGAACGCCTTCACATAAGCTATAAAGGACAGCAAGTAAGCCGTGGACAGTTGCTAGCTATTATTTATTCTCCCCAGCTGGTAGCAGCGCAACAGGAATTAATTACTGCTGCCTCATTAAAAAAAAGTCAGCCGGCTCTTTATAAGGCAGTGAGAAATAAATTGAAAAACTGGAAATTATCTGAAAAACAAATCACCGATATAGAATCTTCTGGTAAGATAAGAGAAAACTTCAATATACATGCAACAGTATCTGGTAATGTATCTCAAGTTATGGCAAACGAAGGTGACTATGTAAAACAAGGACAACCTATTCTAAAAGTCAGTAATTTAAGTAATGTATGGGTGCAATTTGACGCCTATGAAAATCAAATTATGCAATTTAAAATAGGACAAAAAATAGCTATTAATACAAATGCAAATCCTAATAAGAATTATGATGCGACAGTTTCTTTTATAGACCCTATTTTAAATACCACTACTAGAACAGTTACTATAAGAGCTACTATCGCAAATAAAGAAGGTTTTCTTAAACCTGGCATGTTTGTAACCGGTAAGATAAGAATCTCTCCTACATCTACGGTGTCTAGATCTCTAACCATACCTGATAGTGCCGTTTTATGGACTGGAAAGCGATCGATTGTCTATGTAAAAACAAGTCCTAATGAACCTATATTTGAAATGAGAGAAATTACTCTGGGTATTAAATCTGGAGATTATTATCAGGTAATAGATGGTTTGAAAAATGGCGATGCCATAGTCACTAATAGTATTTTTACAGTAGATGCAGCTGCACAATTACAAGGCAAAAATTCCATGATGAATAAACATAAAAACCATACAATTATTAGTGATGGTGAACTAAGTGTTTCTAAAGAATTAGAATCTACTCTTAAAGCTGTTTTACCACAATATTTAAAAATGAAAGATGCTTTTATTAAGGTAGATTCTAAGAAAGTAACAAAATATGCAATTGAGATTCAAAAGGGTCTTGAGGCTATCGAGTCTAATCTTTTAAGTAATCAAGAAATTATAGCTATTAAAGAGGCTGTTTCTACCCTATCATTAATTAAAAACGGAATGAACATAAATAAGCAAAGAGATCATTATATTATATTTAATCAGTCTCTCATCACTTACTTCATGAGACTAGAAAATTTAAGCGAGCCTCTCTATATTCAAAAATGTCCTATGACTAATGGAGATAAAGCGGCGATATGGTTAAGCAATGAATCTATTATACAGAATCCATATTATAGCACCGATATGTTAACCTGTGGTAATGTAATTTATACGATTAATAAATAAAAATAAGCAAGCAATTATTTAACAATCTCGTTAATTAAGTGTCCATCATATTTAATAGATGAACGGTGCAAGCTATTAATGATTAAATGAGCACTTTCTATAGAGAATATTTTAAACACTACATTAATACTTTCTGTATCGTTTCTTACATCAAATTTATAAGTTATATAATTTGAGTCTTCAACAATAAATATTTTTGAATTTTTGATTTTACCAGTAAAGTTATATGAATTATCACTATTATAACCGCCACCAGCTCTACGCTCACCATAAAAAGGTAAATTAAAAACCGCTCTATCTTCTACTAGTTGAACAGTGTAATTATCACCACTCAAATTGATGCGTCCAGCACTATTTCCATTGCGCATTAAAAAATCATTGATGACATGATTAACAGACTGTGTGTTTAGAGGAAATGCCGCAGTTGCTTTAAAATGAATCTCTTGATTTGATATTTGTTCCTTTAGTTGGATAAGTTGGAGTCTATCTACTTCTGTAAAACTAGATTTACAAGAGCTTAAAAGCATTATTAGAACTATAAACACTACAGATTTTGTATTTTTCATTTTGTTATGATTAAAATCATTAATAATATTTTGATACGTGTTATCTATCCGCTTTCGCGAAAGCGGATAGAAAATTATCCAATCGAGTAGTTATAAACTTTTTTAAAAGTACAAAATACCGATATAATGTATCATTATACACATATCAATCTTAAGCTCACAAATTAAGAGCTTTTAAAAACAAATAACTACGTTTAAAGAGCATTCATAAACCTAATTGTTAACTCAATGTTTAAAATTAGATTTAAATAACTTGTTATCTCTCTAAGAATAGTCTACTTTTCCTACTTAATAACATTGAAATTACACATTTTAAATTTTATGAAGAGAATTTTCCACCAAAGAATGAAAAGTCTGTCGTACACAACGACATTACTTTTCTTCATTACTTTTAATTCCATTTATGCTCAGTGCCCAACTGTTCCTGTTTCAAATCAGGTAATATGCGACGCAGCAGGTTTTGATTTTAATGAATTAAGTCAGTTTGCAACACCAGGAACGAATGGCAGTATACGCTGGTACCTGGCTCCTACAGGAGGTGATCCACTCGTGGGAACCCAACTAGTCCGAGAAGGAACTTATTATGCAGGAGACACAACAGGTAATTGTGGAACAAGATCTCCTATTACCATAGATTTTACGGTTAACGATAGCAACCAAAATCTAGATGCGATTTTCTGTTTTAATGATAATCCTACTATACAGTCTTTTATTGATGAGGCTCTTGCTGTTAATATTCCTAGTGGAGGATCTGTAGAGATTTATAGCGATTTTGGTCTTACTATGTTAGTGGGAACCGACATGGAGCTAACAGAAAATTCTAACTTTTTTATAGTATTTACTGACGCTGGTGGCTGTCGCAGTCAGATAGAAACTGGTAGTACCGCAGTTTTTCCATCGCCTATGGATCCTAATCCAGATTTACAACAGCAATTTTGTTCTGATATAAATCCTACTATAGCCGATTTAAATCCAGGTACAACTGATAATTTTAACTGGTTTGATAGTATAGATGAATTTAATGAACCTATACCACCTGCATTGAATGGCTCTACTCCATTAATAAATGGCGCTACCTACTATGTACAAGCAGATAACTTTTTCTGCGTAAGTGAAGAGATTGCTGTAGTCGTTCAAATTGATGCGGCTGCAAATGCTGGTATGAACAATAATCAGGAGTATTGCGAGGACAACATTCCTCTAGCTGATTTTGATCTATTCCCTTTACTAGGTCCTGATGCAGATAATGATGGTAACTGGACAGGGACTTTAGAAACTAATAATGAAGATCGAGGTACTATTAATTTAAGTGGACAGGAAGTAGGTGTTTATACCTTTGATTATACTGTTACAGGTACAGGATTATGTAGTGACACTACCGCTACTATTACTATCGAGATTCTAGATGTGTTAAGTTCAGGAACGGTTTCAAATGAAAGTCCAGTAAGTTTTTGTATTTCTCAATTACCTGTTTCTTATGATCTCTCCTTATTATTAGATAATGAAGATGCTGGCGGATCTTGGTTTCAAGGATTAACCAGTGCAGACCCTATGGTGGACTCTCCTATTGATCTATCCGTTTATGCAGCTGGAACATATGATTTTACTTATATTCAAAATTTAGGTACAAACCCTTGTCCTGAAGAATCTACAACAGTTCAAGTAATTGTTTTTGAAGATGCGAGTGCAGGTAATGCTGTGGCTGCACAATTTTGTGAAAATGATTTGATAACAAATTCTCCTTACGATTTATTTGATGCATTAGATAATTCACGAGATAACGACCTAGGTGTATGGACAGATGCAATGAATAATACTATTACAAATCCTATAGACATTACTGGATTTACTGTTACTGAAAGTCCTTACTCTTATACCTATACTGTTGATAATGGTACTTGTACAGATTCTGAAACAATAGTACTAGATATTTTACCTGCTCCAGAATCTGGTGCTTATGTAGGGACACCGTTTATAATTTGTGAAGATCAAGCTGTTGCTAGTCCTCTTTATGATTTGTTTAATTTACTAGATGGTACACAAGATGCAAATGGATCGTGGTTTATGGGTGCTACTTCTTCTGGTGATGCTTTAACTAATCCTATCGATATTAGTACTTTAGGGTTAGGAACCTTTGACTTTACATATGCCGTTCCTGCAATAGGAACTTGTACTGATGACGATGTTACGGTTACCGTGATAATTAATTCGTTACCTAATGCGGGAATTCCTGCTCCATTCATAGTTTGTGAAAACGATTTAGAGGCAAATTCTTCTTTAGATCTATTTGATCAACTTACTGGGCAAGACGCTGATGGTACATGGTCTGATGATGATGGAACAGAAGTGCTAACAGGAAGTACCGTGGACCTTACAAATTTAGAAGTAGGTTCTTATAATTTTTCTTATACTTTAACAGATGATAATGGGTGTGTGAATAGTTCTACTGTGCTAGTTACGGTACAAACAGCTCCAGAATCTGGTGCTTATGTAGGAACACCTTTTACAATTTGTGAAGATCAAGCTATTGCTAGTCCTCTTTATGATTTGTTTAATTTACTAGATGGTACACAAGATACAAATGGATCGTGGTTTATGGGCGCTACTTCTTCTGGTGATGCTTTAACTAACCCTATTGATCTGACAACTCTAGGAACTGGAACTTTTGACTTTACATATGCCGTTCCTGCAATAGGAACTTGTACTGATGACGATGTTACGGTTACTGTAATAATAGACGCGGTGACAGACGCAGGTGTTGCGACTGATGTCATATTTTGTGAAAATGAATTGACCGAAAATTCTCCTTTAGATCTATTAAATCAACTTACTGGAGAAGATGCAGGTGGTACCTGGTCTGATGATAACGTAACAGGAGTATTAACTGGGAATGATGTAGATATAACTAATCTAGCCGTAGGTAGTTATAACTTTACTTATACTGTTAATAACGGAGCTTGTGCAGATTCTGAAACTGTTTTAGTAACCATTTCTACAGCACCGAATGCAGGTGAAGCAACTAATTTTAATGTTTGTTTGTCTGATGTTATAAACGATCAAACGTTGGATCTATTCAATCAACTTACTGGACAAGATTCTGGTGGTTCTTGGTCTGATGATGATAGCACTTCTCAACTATCAGGATCTATTGTAACTATTGCTGCTCTTGAAGTTGGTACCTATAATTTTACTTACTCTGTATCTAATTCTCCTAACTGTAGTGAAGATATGGAAACAGTTCAAGTTACTATTAATAATATAGGAGCGCCTACTGTAATAGCTATTCAAGAGTTTTGTGATGCAGCTACCATCGATTCTTTAGAAGTAAATGGAACAGGGATTCAATGGTATGAAGATGCATCTTTGAGCACACCATTAAGTGCAACAGATGCTTTAATTAATGGAGAAGATTACTTTGCTACACAAACAGACGAAATAACAAACTGTGAGTCTAGTGAAAGTGCTGTGGTAACGGTTAATATATTTGATTCACCTAATTCAGGAATTGAATCTCCTTTAGTTGTTTGTAGTGATCAAAATATGATCGATCTATTTACTTCTCTGGATGGAACACAAGATCCTAATGGTACATGGATCGATACAGACAGTACTAATGCAATTACGGATAATATCTTTGATGCAACTGCTGTCCCTAGTGGAGATTATAGTTTTGAATACTTTGTTACTGCTAGTGCACCATGTACAGATGCATCCACAATAGTAACGGTAACCGTAGAATCACCTGTCCTGGCAGGAATGAGCACAAGTCTAGAAATTTGCTCTGATAATGGTACAACAGACTTGTTTACATTATTAGGCACTGCAACTGCTGGTGGTACATGGAGTCCATCTTTAACAAGTTCTACAGGAGTATTTGATCCATTATTAGACGCTGAAGGAACTTATACTTATTCGGTAACTAGCGCTTGTAATACAGCAACTGCTTCTGTTTTAGTAGAGGTAACAAGCGCTCCTGACGCGGGAATGGATAATGAAGTTTCTTTATGTATTTCAAATGGCACAGAAGATTTATTAAGCCTATTAGGTGGTACGCCAGATGCAACAGGTACCTGGTCACCGCTCTTAAATAGTGGGACAAATATCTTTGACCCTTCTATAGATCCATCTGGAACTTATACCTATACGGTAACAGCAACAACACCTTGTGCTGTAGATGCAATTTCTACATTAATTATACAGGTAGAGAATTCTTTGCCTCCTACTTTGGTAACTACTTCTCTAGAATTTTGCGCAACTGATGCTCCTATTGTTATGGATCTTGACTCTTCTGTTACAGGTGAGATGATACGCTGGTATGATGCTATAGACGCTACAGAAGAATTAAATGATACAAATATGTTGATAGATGCAACTACATACTATGCAACACAAACTAGTACCAATGGGTGTGAATCTAGCGTCAGAACTGCAGTGACGGTTCAAGTTAGTGATGCGCCTACACCTACTATCGCATTGGATGGTAATTTGTTCTGTATTAATGATAATCCTAGTTTACAGCAACTTACCTTAAATATAAATGAATTTGATGCTACATCAAATAGCCTTGTTTGGTACAGCTCTATCGATGGTTTAAATGTTTTACCACTAAGCACAATACTGACTGATGGTACTGTTTACTACGCCGCCTTGATAGATATGCTTACAGGTTGTGAAAGTAGTTTGAGGTTACCAGTTACTGTTGATTTAACTGCATGTGATACAGTAGATATTCCTGATGGCTTTTCTCCTAATGGTGATGGAACTAATGACGTATTTGATGTTGATAATCTAGGATTCTTATATCCTAATTATAACCTTGAATTTTATAATCGTTATGGGAATAAAGTGTATGAAGGAACAGCAAGTACACCGCCTTTTAATGGATTTAGTAACACTTCTAATTTATTAAATGATGGTGAACTACCAGTAGGCGTTTACTACTATATCTTAAAATTTAATGATGGAGTTACAAAACCATTACAAGGAAGAATTTATTTAAGCCGTTAGTCTCAAAGAAACAAACAAGATGAAAAAATTATATATTAAACAATTACTAATTACATTAGTTTTTGCGATTTCTTTGAGCAGTGTAGCTCAACAGGATCCACAGTTTACTCAATACATGTATAACCAGAGTATTATTAATCCAGCGTATGCAACGGCAAACAAGTCAGAGCTCAATATAGGTGGACTGTATAGATCGCAATGGGTGGGATTAGAAGGAGCGCCTAAAACGGCCTCGCTATTCGTTCACTATCCTGTTAGTGACCGTGTCGAAGTAGGAATTTCTTTTACTAATGATGACATAGGTAACGTAGTTACAGAAAATAACATCTACGCAGATTTTGCTTATGTTCTTCCTGTTTCTGAAACGGCAAAATTATCATTAGGATTAAAGGCAGGAGTTACTTTATTTGACGCAAATTTTGACGGTTTTAACCTTCAGTCTGGTGGTAGAATTACTGATCCTGCTTTTAACGATAACGTAACTCAATCATTTCCTAATATAGGTCTTGGTGCTTTTTACTTTACAGATAAGTTTTATGTAGGGCTATCTGCTCCTAATTTACTTACAACTACCCATTTGGAAAATGAAAACGGAATTCAATCCACAGGAGTGCAGGATGTTCATTTTTTCTTAAATAGTGGTTATGTTATAAACTTAAATCCTGATCTTAAATTCAAACCATCTTTTTTACTTAAAGGTGTTAAGGGAGCGCCATTATCTGCAGATATTAATGCAAACTTTTTATTTTATGATAAATTTGAGGCTGGTCTAGGTTATCGTATTGACGACTCAGTGAGTGCATTAGTTAATTACAAAGTCACCCCAGAACTACGTTTGGGATATGCTTATGATTACACAACTAGCAACCTAGGGAGCTATAATTCTGGATCACACGAAATTATTTTATTGTACAACATAAAAACTAAATTTTGGAAAAGTGGTTATGACCGTTCTCCTAGATTCTTTTAAAATATCAATAACATTACACTTATGAGATTACTATTATCATTGTTGATAGCAACCTTGAGTCTAGGAAACTTTGCTCAAGGTCAAAACTTAAGTCTTAAGAAGACTAATAAGTTATTTAAAAGCCAAGCTTATAGCGAGGCAATACCTCATTATAAAAGCTTACCAGCTACGGAAGAGGTACTTCAAAATCTTGCAGATTCTTATTATTATACTAATGATCTAGAAAACGCTGAAAAAACTTATGGACAGTTAATAAAGAACCACCGCGATATTGTGGATAAAGATCGTGCATACCGCTATGGACAGTCTTTGCTAGCTATAAAGAATTACAAACTTGCAGACCAGTACTTATCTCAGTATAATAGCAAAAACTGGAACACACAAGAATTTTTGAATCAGCTAAAAAAGAATACTCCTCACACTTTTGATGTACAACCAATAACAAATAAAGGTGCAAAAAATGATTTTGGACTTTCCTTTATTGCTGGTCAGAAAGTGGCTTTTGCATCTTCTCGTAATATAGATAGACCAGTATTTTCTTGGACCGATCAACCTTATTTAGATCTTTACCATGCTATATTAAACGATGACGGTACACTGACTAAAGTAACTCCTTATTCTGAAGAGATAAATACTGATCTTCATGAAAGTAATGCCGTATTTACTAATAACGGCAATACCATGTACTTTAATCGCAATAATGAAAAGCGTATCAAAATAGAAGGAAAGAAGGTTTCTAACATTCAGCTTTACAAAGCAGAAAAAGTAAATGGATTATGGACTAACGTAACACCTCTACCATTCAATAACGAGCTTTATAGTATGCAACATCCTGCAATAACTAAGGATGGAAAAGTATTATATTTCTCTAGCGACATGCCTGGTGGATATGGAGAATTTGATATCTATAAAGTTATCGTAAATGAAGACGGTACCTACAGCGAGCCAGAAAATCTAGGTGCATCTATAAATACAGAGCATCTAGATCAATTTCCATATGTTAGTAATACAAATACCCTATATTACTCTACAAATGGTAAGGAAGGTTTAGGTGGGCTAGACATTCATCGTGTTGATATGATCAGCGATAAAATGGGGTCTCCTATTAATTTAGGAACTTCCATTAATAGTTCCAGAGATGATTATGCCTACGTGATTGATGAAAATAAAGACCAGGCCTATTTCTCATCAAATAGAGATGGATCAGATAAAATCTATACCGCAAAAAGAAAAGAAAACATTCTAACTAAGTACGTAGTAAGTGGTGTTGTGCAAGACAGTATTAGCAAAAAAGTATTACCTGGCTCATTAGTATCCTTATTAGATGAACGTGGAGTTCTTATCGATGACATGATAGTAGGTCAAGATGCAAAGTATTTGTTCAAGACAGAACCCAATAAGAAATACACGGTTAGAGCCACTCGTAAATTGTATATTCCATTTGATACAGATTTTTCAACCGATAAGAATGGCGCAATTAGTCACGATATATTCTTAACGCTTTTCTCCTATCAAGATGCAGAAGAGAGAATAAAGGCGGATCGTAAAGGAGATGTACAGGTAGAATTAGAACAAATTTTCTTTGACTTTGATGAAGCTGTTATTAAAAATCAGGCGGCAGCAACTCTGGATAAATTAGTAAGTATTATGAAAAAATATCCAGCTATGCACATTGAGGTTTCTGCTCATACTGACGTACGTGGGCCTGATGAATATAATCTTGCACTTTCTAAAAAGCGTGCAGCTTCTACTATGCAGTACTTGATTAGTCAAGGTATTGAAGAAAGTAGATTGCGCAGTATTGGTTATGGAGAAATGCAGCCACTCAACGGCTGTGTAAAAGAAGGGATTTGCAAAGAAGAACAATATAAAATTAACCGTCGATGTGAGTTTAAAATCTTACAATAATTTAGTAATTTACTTATAAGAAAGTCTCAAGATCAAATAGATCTTGGGACTTTTTTCTTTAAAATAATTTTTAAATTTTTGATTGGATAAAAAAGAGATTACCATCAAAACAAATGAATTATTCACTCGATTAGATTACTTGAAATTATCCATAGATTAACAGTAATTACCTCAAAACTTAATACTTTATTAAATCTGTACTAAGATTAAATTAAAGACTCTTTTAAAAATAGTTTTCTAAAGTAAATTTATAATAAAAATCAACATTATGAATATTCAATTTAACTACCAACATGTTTCAGGAAGTAAAGAACTTGAAGAATATACTAAAGAGAAATTACAAACCATTTTTAACCGATATAATTGGATAACTCGAGCAGATGTTTTTTATAAAACAGAAAACACGTCCAGCGATAAGACTGGAATGATCACTGAGATAAGATTAAGTGCACCAGGTCCACGACTCTTTGCCGAAGAGAGTCATGCAACGTTCCATGAATCGGTTAATAAAGTGGTCGGACAACTCAAGACACAATGTGAAAAGAGAAAAGCAACCATAATTACACATTCTTAAAATGATCTCACTAGCTACAAATTCTAAACAATTAGTATTATTTTATAATTCTAATCATAAGAACCATAAAGAGATTTTTGCCTATGCAAGCTCTGCTGGTAAAGATCTACTGGCTATAGATGTCAGTAAGGATAAAGTAGCAGGGACAACGTGGACAGAAATCGCAGATGTGATGAATGTTAGGGTCAGAGATTTGATACACACTGATCATGCTATATTTGAGAATAAATATGGAACTGATAGCAATATTAATTGCGACGGTGCTATTAAAGTATTACAAAAAGATCCAGAAATGCTTATCTTTCCTATAGTAATAGAAGGCAAGAAAGCAAAAGAGATTAAGTTGTATAATGAAATTTTAGAATTTTTTGATGTAGACACCTCATCCGTTAATATTCCTTAAATTTTAAAAATTTATTTCTTTATCAAATCCAGCTTTTAAAGCTGGATTTTTTTTATGTTTATTTTAAATATTATTTTATGATCGTTTGGATTTCTTTCATTGTTATAGTTTCTATTTTTTTATGTCTTGATCTATTTGTTTTTAATAGAAAAGCACATGTTATTAGTACTAAAGAAGCTTCTAAATTTACGACTCTTTGGGTTGGTATTGCGATAGCTTTTACGGTACTAATTTATTTTATTTATGACGCGGGCTATCTCGCAAACCCAGACAAATTAAGCGCTACAGACGCAGCTATCAAATATCTAACAGGTTATCTTATAGAATTATCGCTTAGTATAGATAATATATTTGTGATCGCTGTGATTTTTAAATCCTTTTCTATAAATAGGAAGTATCAACATCGTGTGTTATTTTGGGGAATAATAGGAGCATTAGTTTTTAGAGCATTAATGATTCTATTCGGTATTGCATTAATTAGCGAGATAAGCTGGATGACCTATATTTTTGGTGCATTTTTACTCTATACCGCTTACACTATGTTAAGTAGTAAAGAAAAAGAATTTGACCCTAAAACTTCAAAGATTTATCAATATGCTCAAAGAATATTTCCAGTAACAGATCGTATAGATGGGCAACAGCTCTTTATTAAAAAAATGGGTAAACGTATAGCTACACCCCTTTTTCTCGCCCTTGTGATTATAGAAATTACGGATATTCTTTTTGCCCTAGATTCTATTCCAGCTATATTAGCCATTACTAGCGATCCTTTTTTAGTCTTTTCTAGCAATATTCTAGCAATTATGGGTTTGCGTAGTATGTATTTTTTCTTATCAAACCTACTAGATAAATTTCATTACATTCATTACAGTCTGGTCGCTATATTAACCTTTGTAGGACTTAAAATGTTATTTGTTCACTATGTACATTTACCAGAATGGCTCTCTCTAGTAGTGATATTTATTTCTTTACTGACTGGAGCTTTATTTTCCATCTACCACCGCCCTAAGACTAGTCTAGAAAAAGAATCCTTACACATAGAAAAGTAAATATCTTTAAAACTTCAAACAATTCATCCATTTCTCAAAACCGTTTTTCTAATTCTTACGTAAGTATTAGAAAATTAGAAAATGATTCATTTTAACTACATTCACGTACCTACTAACAAGAGTTTAGAAAAATTCACATCCGAAAAATTACAAGTCCTACACGAAGAGTCTAAAATAAGGAGGATAGACATCACCTATAAAAAAATATTTGATATTAAGAATAGAACAAGAGAAGTTGCACTTATTAAAGTGTCGTTAGAAGATAAGAATATGTTTTGTGAAATAGAATCTCTTAATTTCAAGAAGTCGGTGGGTATAGCTGTTAATACACTTATGAATGAACTTTTAGAAAAGCATAATTTAATGTCAGCATAAAATCTATAAAGTAAATCCATGAATTTTAAAAATGTATTCTGGTTTACAGATAAAAAATAGAAAGACGCATTCATAGAACATGTAATCCTTTGATATTCAATTTCTGTAAAGTACGTTTATACGCACAAAAACCCCAGATTTTGGCAGAAATGCCTAAATCTGGAGTTTTAATTCTAAATGTACCAGTTGCATAGCAACATAATTATCATGAGAGTAAACAGCGTTATCTCCCTACACAGAAGAATTAAACAAGTCCTTTTTTGAGAAGAAAGAAATTCAAACCAATAAAGTTCAGAGCAATAGTTAATAATCTTCATATGAATGGATTAATTTTACAGAACCCTTAATCTTAATTCCTTCAACGAGCTAACAAGATTGGAAATTAAGATATTCAAATCGCAAAATCTATAGCATTAGTTAAAAATCACGAGTACTTGGAAGTGATGCAATACACGAAGCAAACAAGAGCTAAATCTTAGCGAGCTCTCAAGGTATTAAAACATACTTTACATACATGATTTAACAACCCAAAGGTTATAGTGCAGAAAACTTGCTCAAACCTGCTTTTACAAAAGAACTTACCACCAGACTAGAAGGAGACATTGATAAGTAATAGGTACATTATTATCTCAAAAATATATATAAGTAAAAACAAAAAAGCGTAAACACTATGGATCTTTCTCTGTATCCATAAAGCAAACGTACTGGAAATAGGTAGACGCTTGCATATCGCAAAGCAAAAAGCAGGATAATCCTTGCAAATAAATCTGAAAGATATTAGGGAATGTGCGCCTAGATTTCAAACTAAATACCTAGACCGATTAGAAAATTTAATGATAACAATCCTATTGAAGTATTAAATAATAAAATCGTTGCACGTATGAGTTGGACGCAGCGATAATTAACAACAAATAGAAAAAAGAATCCTATTTACTAATTGCTCCTAGAAATCTTAATATAAAACACACATAAATCCATAGGTTTAGATACTTTATAAAAATCAATTCTACCCTTGAGTAAACAAAAAAAGCTCCTATTTCAAAATGAAAAAGGAGCTTTTTTAATCTACAATGGTGAGCAAAGCGAGAGAGAAAAAACCTCATCCCACATGCGATGCGCGGCTTCTACACGTTAAACAAGAAGTGCATGATATCGCCATCTTGTACAATATATTCTTTACCTTCTACTTTTAATTTTCCAGCTTCTTTTACTTTAGATTCAGAGCCAAATTCTGCATAAGTATCGTACTTAATCACCTCAGCACGTATAAATCCTTTTTCAAAGTCTGTATGGATCACACCAGCAGCTTGTGGTGCTGTAGAACCTATATTAACTGTCCATGCTCTAACTTCTTTCACACCAGCAGTAAAGTACGTTTGCTGATTCAAAAGCTGATAAGCACTACGTATTAATTTTGCGCTACCTGGCTCTTCTAGACCCATGTCTGCAAGAAATTCTTTACGCTCTTCATAGTCTTCTAATTCTGTAATATCAGCTTCTGTTCCTACCGCTAGTACAAGAACCTCAGCATTTTCATCTTTTACGGCTTCTCTTACTAGGTCTACATATTTATTTCCTGATACTGCAGACTCGTCATCTACGTTACAAAGGTACATTACAGGCTTATCTGTAATTAACTGGAGTGGTTTTACAAACTCTTCTTTTACCTCGTCGCTTAATTCTACCGCACGTACAGAAGTACCTGCTTCTAGAGCATCCTTAAGTTTTAATAGAGTCTCTTCTTCTTTTATGGCTTCCTTATTACCAGTTCTAGCAGCTCTTTTTACTTTTTCCAGCTTTTTATCTACAGCTTCTAGATCTTTCAATTGCAGTTCTATATCGATAGTTTCTTTATCACGTATAGGATCTACATTACCATCTACGTGTACGATGTTATCGTTATCAAAACAACGCAGTACATGAATGATAGCGTCTGTCTCACGTATATTACCTAGAAATTGGTTTCCTAGTCCTTCTCCTTTACTAGCTCCTTTTACAAGACCTGCTATATCTACTATCTCTACCGTAGCAGGTATCACGCGCTCTGGATTAACGAGTTCTTCTAATTTCTTAAGACGAGGATCTGGTACATTTACCACTCCTACGTTGGGTTCTATAGTACAAAAAGGAAAGTTAGCACTTTGCGCTTTTGCATTTGATAAACAGTTAAAAAGAGTTGATTTACCTACATTAGGTAGTCCTACGATTCCAGCTTTCATGTGTAATGTTATTTGTTATTGTTCCGCTTTCGCGAAAGCGTGCAAATATAACTCTTTGCGATTCATTTTTATATGATAAAACGAAGGAGCTGGACATAAAAAAATCTGCATCGAGATGATGCAGATTTTTTCTATTTAAACTAGAGATTTTATTCCTCTGCAGAATCTACTTCAATATCTTCAATTCCTATTAAATCATGGATAGCTTTTGTAGAATCAGGATCAATTTTACCATCATTATTCAAATCCATACCTAAATCAGCTCCCATACCACTTAGAATATTCTTCATACCAGCAGGATTAATATCTGCTTTTTCTAGTTCTTTCATCATCTTCATTACACTAGAAAGATTCATTTTATCACCTAGAATACGAGCAACGCCCATACCCATTTGGTCAGATGTACCGAAAACAATAATTTCATCGATAGAATCTTTATCTCCTTCATATAAAGACTTCACTTTCATCCCATTACTATTATGTGTCATCAATAATTTGTAATCTTCATTATCAAGAATATCGCTCAACTGCTTGCTTTCTTTTTCATATGTTGCCGTGTTCTCATCTGTTTTAGGGTACATTAAAACATTAACTTTTTTAATGGATCTAAATGCTTTTTGAGAGTCTGGTGATAGTTGATTATCATCGATTCCTAAAATAGTTTTAGGTATAGAAGTAGTGATAAATCCTTCTTTATCACCGCTGTCTACTATATAACTTTGTAATGTTGGATCTGTATCGCATGAAGTGAGTGCGACCGTTATAGCTATACTTAAAAATAGGACTTTTAAAATAATCTTGTTCATAGTTAGTGTTTAATGGGTTTATTTATAGGTTATTAAAAGATGCGACTATTCTTTGGTAGCGTCTTCTATTTGTTTCTGTCCAGGTACGTTGATCATTTTTGTGATCTTAGAGATTTGTGCAAGATCGATGTCTCCTGTAATTTTCATTACGAGAGCCTCTGGATTACCTGCATTCATGGTCTCGTCTATTACCATGACTAGTACCTTTACTTTCTTAGAATTAGAACCTTTTTTAACGTGAAAAGAGAACAGTTGATCATCTTCTTTAACGCTCATTAATTTTACAAGTCCATTACTAGCTATATAAGAATTTGCCATAGTTATCATTTTTCTAGCACTGTCAGCATTAGAAGTAGAATAGAAACGTGCATCTTTAAGACTATCTAGAAGACCTTTACCAGCTTTCATGCCGTCATCTTCTATGTTCATGTCTATTTCGGCAAGGAGTTCAAAGGCATCTCTAGTAACTACTGTTTCAGATATATTTTTAAGATTACCCATTTTTTCAAAGGCATCTTGAGCAAATAATGGTGTTGCCATTACTGCAAGTACTAGGGTTAAGATTAATTTTTTCATGTTGAACTTTATTAAATTGTGATTGAGATTTTTATTGTTATTATTTGAGATTAAAAACTGAAGCAGTTTTATTATCTAGTGTATTTATAGGTGCCATATTATTGCGTCCTTTATTAAATTTTGTGCTTACTAGTTCTAACATATTTAATGCTGCTTCTCTAGCTTCTTCTGGTGTTTCATAAGTTCCTAAGTCAGGTTGCGGTTGTGACTGGTTATTATAATAGCTAGTTCCTACTGTCATCAGTAAAGCAAATCCTGCTGCAATAGCGAGTCCTTTCCATGTCTTTTTCTGGAATTTATTATCTTGAGATTGTTTTTGTTTCACTTTTGCAAAAGCATCAAAATCTCTTTCTTCCTTTACCTGTTCTAACTCAAAAGTGTTGAACACACTGCGGTACACTTTATGTTCTGGAGATACGTTTTCAGAACTGAAATAGGTTCTAAGTTTATGCTCTTCTACTAGTGTCGTCTCGCCGTTCCAGTATTTTTCTAATAAATCGTTCATGCGATTTCTGTTTTGTATTGTTCTTCTATTCTTTCCTTAAGCATTTTTCTTGCTCTGCTCAGCCCTACTCTTACTGCTGTAGCCTTCATGTCCATAATTTTTTCTATAGCTTCAAAATCGTATCGCTGTATATCTCTTAACTGGATAATCATTTTGTACTGTTCTGGTAGTTCATTAATCACTTTTTGTACCAGTTTTACCTTACCTGTTCTTTCTAGTTCTTCTTCTACATTGCGTTCTTCATTATCATAGTTAGTATGCACTATTTTTAAATGACTAGCTTGTTTACTTTTTAATCGGTCTAGAGAATAGTTCTTTACCATTTGCATGGCATAGGCTTCTTTGTTCTTAACCTCTTCTAGTTTAAAACGCTTTTCCCAGAGTCGCACCATGACTTCTTGCACTGCGTCTGCCGCCTCTTCATGTGAGGTAAGTAGACGTTTAGAAAGAAAGTACATTTTTTGCTGTACGTCCCTAAAGGTATTTACAAATGTTTTCTGGTTCATTGGATGGGTTATACTCTCATGACGAGACTGCTTTTTAATTGTTACAAGGTTATAGAATTTATTTTAAGGCTTCTTTTAAAATATAAAATCTAGATATATGTTTTAATAATATAAGCTATCCTTATATTGAGACTATTTTGTGACGCCTTTTCCCTATTTTTGATTCAAATAAAGTAAAGAATATGAAGAAGTCTATTAAATACACATTACTAGCTCTAGTGGCATTCACTACTTTATCCAGTTGTTTTAAGGATAATGATGACGTGTTTGCAGGTAAAGGTGAAGTCAATAATTTTATATATAGAGGTATGAATGCTTTTTACCTTTATAAAGCAGACGTTGATGTTCTTGCTGATGATCGCTTTGCAAACCAAGGAGAATTAGAAGCATTTCACGATCAATTTAACTCTCCAGAATCGTTTTTTGAATCGTTAGTTTTTGATAGACCTAGAACAGATCGTTTTAGCGTTATCTTCAGTGATTATGTTGCTCTAGAAAACATCTTATCTGGTAACACGCTTAGCAACGGTATGGAATTTGGCCTGGTAGTAGAAACTGGTAGTGCCACAGATGTTTATGGTTATGTACGATATGTACATCCTAATACAAGTGCTGCAACAGAAAATGTGCAGCGTGGTATGATTTTTAACTCCATAAACGGTATACGTTTAAATAGAACTAATGCGGCTACCTTACTAGCTCAAAACACTTATAACATAGGCCTTGCTTCTTTAAACGCTGGTGTAACTACTTCTACTGGTAATGAAATCACTTTAACCAAAGCTGTAATACAAGAAAATCCTATTCTAGTAAGTCAGGTTATCGATCAAGGAAGTCAAAAAGTAGGTTATTTAATGTACAACAGTTTCCTTTCTCAATTTGATGAAGAGCTTAACGGTGTTTTTGCAGACTTCAGAGCGCAAGGTGTTACTCATCTAGTTCTGGATTTAAGATATAATGGTGGTGGCTCTGTAAACAGTGCGATTATTCTAGGTAGTTTAATATCTGGTAATCCAGTAACAGACATCTACTCTACCGAAGAATGGAATCCAGATGTACAAGCACAATTACAAGCGAGTAATCCAGACCAATTGATCAATCTATTTAGAAATCAAACCAGTGCTGGTTCTACACTTAATACATTAAACTTAAGTCAGGTTCATATTATTACTACTGGTAACAGCGCTAGTGCAAGTGAACTAGTGATTAACTCCTTAGATCCTTATATTAACGTGGTTCAAGTAGGTGATGATACCGCTGGTAAATTTCAAGCAAGTACTACTTTATATGACAGTGAGAACTTTGCAAGGTCTGGTGCAAATCCTGCTCACAGATATGCCATGCAACCATTAATTCTTAAAAGTGTAAACTCTGTAGGAAACACAGATTACTTTGACGGTCTTGCACCAGATATAGCTATAGGAGAAGATTTTGAAAATTTAGGAATCTTAGGAGATATCAATGAGCCGCTTCTCGCACGTTGTCTAGATGATATCATGTTAAACGGTCGCTCTACTAGACAGTCCTTCCCTACTACTACTTATGAAGAGATTATGGGTAGTAATGAGTTGAAACCTTTTGGTAACGAGATGTGGAAAGAAATTTCAAATAATTAATAAATCTCAATAAAGTTACGATACCTGTTCTGGACATTCCTAAATCCATTGCGTTTTATCCATCTCTAGGGTTAAACTTGATAGTTCACACCCATGACTCCTACGCTAGGTTAGAACTACCTCACGGAGATGCTACACTTAGTATTTCTAAGGTAAATCAATTGCCACAAGGCGATGGTATTAAAATCTTTTTTGAATGTGACGACCTAGATAAAAAGGTTACCTATTTAAAAACACAAGGTGTACTGTTTAAAAATGATCCCATAGATCAGTCCTGGTTATGGAGAGAGGCGCACTTATACGACCCAGATGGCAATCATTTGGTATTGTATCGCGCAGGTGAGAATAGAAAAAATCCGCCGTGGAGGAAATAATCTTCACATATTTAAATTAAATTAGTGGATTGTTGTGGTATTCCGCTTTCGCGAAAGCGGAATACCAACACATTTTATTTAAAATAAAGATATAACGTAGTTTATACCTTTGATTAGAATACTTATCATCATCATAAAATTGAAAATCGTCAATTACGTGAAGAGGCTATAGATGAATAACCGCTATTTTTTTGACAAAGATAGATTACAAAACTCAAAAATATTTGCATTCAAAATTCTTTAAAGTTTGAATAAGTCTTTATCTACAACGGTGATAGTCTAAAATATTTTTAAAAAAGTTAAAGACTCATAACCTTTCTTTTTTACGTTTTATATTTAACCTCTCAACAAAAAAAACGATATGAAACGTATTTTACTGCTCGCATTGTGCTTACTATGCATTCAAGCATATGCCCAGAAACTAGATTTAGATCTAGTAAAAAATCTAGAACCTAGAAACATAGGCCCAGGCGGTATGTCTGGACGTGTGACCTCTATAGATGTGGTTCATGAAAATCCAGAAAATATCTTTGCAGGTACTGCCAGCGGTGGATTATGGAATTCTCAAAATGGTGGTATCACATGGAAACCTATTTTTGAAAATGAAGCAACTGCCTCTGTAGGTGCAGTTGCTGTACAACAGTCTAACCCTAGCGTTATATGGGTAGGAACAGGAGAAGGTAACCCACGTAATTCTCTAAACGGTGGTGCTGGTATTTATAAATCTCTAGACGGCGGTCATAGCTGGAAACTTATGGGACTTGAAAAAACGCGCAATATTCATCGTGTGATTATAGATCCTAATAATCCTGATATCGTATATGCAGCTGCAATAGGTTCTCCATGGGGCGTGCATCCAGAACGTGGTGTTTTTAAAACGAGCGATGGCGGTAAAAACTGGAAAAAAGTATTATACACTAACGATAAGTCTGGTGCGGCAGACCTTGTTATGGATCCTACAAATCCTAATAAACTGATTGCTGCCATGTGGGAACACAAAAGAGATCCATGGTTTTTTAAATCTGGTGGTGAAGGCTCTGGAATGTACATCACTCACGATGGTGGAGAAAACTGGAAAAAAATAACTAGTGAAGAAGGACTTCCTAAAGGTGAAATAGGTAGAATAGGTGTTGCCATTGCTCCTAGCGATCCTAACGTAGTTTATGCACTAGTAGAAGCAAAGAAAAACGCACTGTATAAATCTACCGATGGTGGTTTTAAGTGGAAAATGATCAACAATAAAAGCGACATAGGTAACCGTCCTTTTTACTATTCTGAGATTTATGTAGATTCTCAAAACGAGAACCGCCTGTATTCTGTATTTACTTACATCAACGTTTCAGAAGATGGTGGTAAGAGCTTTACCCAATTAATGCCAGCTTATGGTGTAGATAATGGCGTGCATCCAGACCACCACGCGTGGTACATTCACCCTAAAAATGGTAAATTTATGATAGACGGTAACGATGGTGGTTTAAACATAACTCGCGATCGTGGTAAAACATGGCGTTTTATAGGTAACCTGCCTGTTGCACAATTCTATCACATTAATGTAGATATGGAAATTCCTTATAATGTATATGGAGGTATGCAAGATAACGGTAGCTGGCGCGGTCCTGCTTATTCATGGAGAGCCCAATCGATAAGAAATAGTTACTGGCAAGAGATCAGTTTTGGAGATGGTTTTGATGTCGTTCCAGATCCAGATAACAACCGTTATGGTTATTCTATGAGCCAGCAAGGCTCTGTGCAACGTTATGACTGGCAAACTGGTAATAATTACAGCATAAAACCTACACATCCAGACGCTAGCGTTAAATTGCGATTCAACTGGAATAGTGCTATCAACATCGATCCGTTTAATAATTCTACCTTATACTTTGGAAGTCAGTTTGTACATAAATCTACAGATAAAGGACTTACATGGAAGGTGATATCTCCAGACCTAACCACTAACGATCCTGAAAAACAAAAACAATCAGAATCTGGTGGTTTAACTATGGATGCCACTGGTGCAGAAAATCACACCACCATACTAGTCATAGAACCTAGCGTTGTAGAAAAAGATGTACTTTATGCTGCCTCTGACGATGGTCTTGTGCACATTACTAAAAATGGTGGCGCTAGCTGGGATAATATAACTAGTGGTTTACGAGGACTGCCTAAAGGTAGCTGGATCACACAAATTAAAGCTTCTCAAACTAAAAAAGGTCATGCCCTACTCGTTGCAAACGATTACCGCAGGTTTAACTTTGAGCCTTATGCCTACCGCACCACTAACTATGGTAAAAACTGGACTCGTATCGTGGATAAAGACGACGTGATCAGTTATGCACTTTGTATTATCGAGCATCCAGAAGAGAACAACCTACTCTTTTTAGGTACTGATGATGGGCTTTATGTAAGCATAGATGCTGGTAATAACTGGACTAAATACACTAATGGTTTTCCTACTGTTTCTGTAAAGGATCTAGTAATTCACCCACGTGAGGACGATTTAATTATCGGTACCTTCGGTAGAGCTGCATGGGTTCTAGATGACCTTGCTCCTTTTACCGCTTTCGCGAAAGCGAGACCCACACAAGCTATCGCATTATACGAGCCTCCTACCGCATATTTTGCGCGTTACCAGCAACCTACAGGAAGCAGATTTGGCGCAGATGCCATGTTCCGTGGAGAGAACAGAAGCCGACCTATAGGACAGTTCAAATACTTCTTTGATAAAGATCTAAAAGCAAAATCTGACACTACAAAAACAGATTCTTTATTCTTAAAAATCTATAAAGGAGAAGAGTTAATCAGGACATTAAATCGTAAAGTACCTAAAGAAAAAGGCATTCATAACTGGTCCTGGAGACTGGATGAGAAAGGTGCAAAATATCCGTCACGAGATGTAAATGATTCTAAAAGAGAACCTAGCGGTAACAGCGTTTTACCAGGCACATATAAAGCAGTACTGCATTATGGAGACCTAACTAGCCAGACTATGATCGAGGTAAAAGAAGACCCACGTATTGATGAATTTACAATGGCACATCGCAAAGAAATGCGCGCTGCACAGGATAAATTACAAACTTTAACGAGTGGTATCGAGGTAGTAACTAGTCAGCTGGCTAAAAACAAAAAAACAGCAGATAGCTTTAAAAAACTTTTAAAATCTCAAGATAAAAAAGCTTTTAAAGAACAAATAAAAAGTACGGACTCTATTGTAAAACAAATAGAAAAATTACAGAATAAATACTTCGGTACTCCAGACAAGCGTCAAGGAATCACTCGCAATCCTGAGGTTACTGTTTTAAATCGTGTAAGAAGTGCATCTGGCTATATAAGAAGCCGCCAGGGAGCACAAACCGCAACAGAGGAGCAATTGTACCTACAAGCTGAAAATCTGGTTAAAGAAGTGAATACAGAAGCCCAAAACTTTTTAAATACGGAATGGAAAGCATTTGTAGCAGAAATGAAACTCGTTACTGTGGATATGTTTAAAGAGTAGTCCTTGAGTCCTTGAGTTCGTGAGTTCGTGAGTTCGTGAGTAAAATTATATTTTAAAAATAGGCAGAAATTATTCTGCCTATTTTTTTGTGCTTTATTTAAAAGATGGAGTAAAATATTCTTAACAAAATGCAATACTTATCTTACCCTTTATAAATTGAATAAATCCTTTTAAGATGTAAGCAATAGTAGGTTTAGTTGCTTTATTTATAAAAATAGCTATTTTGGGCAGTGTTTATGCGACACTAGTGGTATTTATACTTATAATACTCGCTAAGTTCTTTCCTGATAGGATATTTAAAAAATTATTAAAAAATAAGAAGCCGTTGTGGTTCACTAGTGGCTTTATAATTTCTATTCTGTTATTTGGTTATTCATTTACTTTTTGGGGAGATCATGGTTTAGGCGATAGCGCTAGAATTCCTTTATCTCACTTTCAGGAGATAGATAATACCAACTGGATAGAAACTAATATTAAACCTGTAAATTATCCTTATGGCGCTATGAGTATAGAAAGATTTACTATCATGGAAGATGTTGTAGTAGGTAAAACTGCAACAAGCCCTGTTGATAGACCACTACCCTATTTCTTATGGAATTTAAAAACTAACTATGTTACATTTTTTAAAAGCAAACAAGATTACATCCATCATGCTAGTGCAAACCATCTAGCAATGCCAGAAACATTTCAAACATTTGATAAAAACTATAGTAACTACTGGAATGGCTGGCGGTTATGGATGTTGCCTTAAAACAGTTTTAAAAAAAATCCCTTAACCCAAATAACAAACAGCCAAAATGAATTTCCCTTTTTAAAGATAAAATAGGTAAGCAATAATAGCGGCGCAGCCGCAAGAGTAAAAGCAACCAAGAGGGTTTTACGGTTGGAGTTTAAATCAGAATCTATTGTACTAAAAGGGTGGAATAAATCCCACCCTTTTGGTACACATAAACGAGATCAAATCCCTAATCTACAAAAGTGCGCAAATACAAATCTTCTACTTTTTTCCTCGCCCAGTCTGTTTTACGTAAAAACTTAAGACTGGATTTTATTCCTGGATTAGAATTAAAAGAATTGATTCTAATGCGATCTCCTAGTTCGTCCCAACCGTAATGATCTACTAGTTTTTCTAGCATAAAAGCAAGTTTTACACCATGTAAAGGGTTATTAGCTTGCTTTTTAATCTCTTTTTCTTTGATTTCTACTACGATTATTTCTTCTTCAGATATTTCTGTAGGTACCTCAAAAAGCTCTACCTGTGTGGTATTCCCTTTTAAGAAAGATTTACTTACTGCAACATGGTTCTTTAGATTTTCAAAATCGGCAGTAAGGACAGCCATTTTTTGAGTATCTATAAAACTATTCATTTCCTTAACTGTGTCTTCACTAGGCAAAAATGGTTCTACAAAAGACATATTAAAATCTCCTGCATAACATATAGCACCTTGTATGCGCTCCAGATCATATTTTTGTTCTACAAAGTCAGATTCAAAAAGATCTTTTTGAGCACCGATTATAGTACCATACACATTAAGATTACCTAACGGTGTTTCTAGCATTTGACACACAGCAGAATAATCGTCATAGGTTTTTACTTTATTCTTAAAAGAAAATTTAGTAAAAATGGATACTCTATTCTCTCCAGCTTTATACACAATACCGTCGTGTCTTTGAGGCATAACAGTAGTATAAATTCGCTTATAAGAATCTCCTAAATGAAATTTAAGCCTTGTATTAGTAAGTATTACTATGTCTGCATCGTGCTCAAGAATAAGTTCTTTGCGTGTTGCATTTGATTGATGTTCTAGATCACCGTCATGGCGATTTACATTCCAGCTTAAAATTTTCATATGTTTTAAAAAAGATACTTGTTACTATTATAAGTGATGGTTTACTAACTGTGCTTATTCCATGAAGTCCATGGACTCTTTTGTAGCGTTAGAATTTCCATCCTTATCGACACGTACGATAAAAAAGTGATTATAATCTAATTCTTCTAGTTCATTATAGATGCTATCTTTTTGTAATGCGTTTGCATAAACATTTATGGTGTTGCTATGACCGTATAACGCTACTGTTTTACCTCTATACCTCTGTAATAAAGATCTTCCATCTACCTTGTTTACATCATATAATTCTACCGGTAGTTTCTTAGATAAAGCAAGTGGTGCAGCTGTCTCTCTCGTTCTTTTAAAGTCTGAGGATATAACGTGGTCCACATCTTTAATGAAGAAATAATTAACCCACTGACTCGCTCTATTTTTTCCGGCTGCAGTAAGTCCTGGATCATTACCTTGACCTGTAGCTTTTTCTGCATGACGTATAAAATAAAAAGTAGTAAGCTGGTCTTTTTGCTGTTCTTCTGGCGATTTATCTGACGTGGTATTCATGCAAGATACCACTGTTAAAACAAGTAAAAAGTATAGATTTTTCATAAAAAATAGATCTGCTGTAAAAGTATAGAATCTTAAAAGAATGACTGTAATTATTACAATAATTAGTTCACGCCATACCGCTGTGATAAAAAGGTATTATTTTTAAAGAAAATCACGATCATGAACTTTAAAAAAATCAATTTTAAAAATGCACAAGGATATGAATTAAGCGGTAGGCTAGAATTACCTGCAAACCGTCACCCTCATAACTATGCTGTTTTTGCACATTGTTTTACCTGTAGTAAAAATTTCAGCGCTACAAAGAATATTTCAAGAGCATTAACCACAGCCGGATATGGTGTATTACGTTTTGATTTTACAGGTTTAGGAGATTCTGACGGTGATTTTGCAGACACTAATTTTTCTGGAAACGTGGACGATCTTCTTGCTGCAATAGACTTTCTAGAGACTAACTATAAAGCTCCTTCTTTATTAATAGGTCATAGTTTAGGTGGTGCTGCTGTTATATTCGCTTCCGCGAAAGCGAGCTCCATAAAAGCCGTTGCAACTATAGGCGCACCTAGTGATACAAGACATGTGAGCCATCTCTTTGGAGATCAAATCAATGCCATTACGGAAAATGGAGAAGCTACTGTACAATTGAGCGGTAGACCTTTTAAAATTAAGGAACAATTTCTCAAGGATATCAATGAGCAACAGGTGACTAATACATTAAAAGAGTTGAGAAAACCTATTCTAATTGCTCATTCTCCACAAGACAATACGGTAGGAATAAAACATGCCGAAAAATTATACCACGCTGCCGTACATCCTAAAAGTTTTATAAGCCTAGATGGTGCAGACCATTTATTAATGAATAAAACAGATTCTAAATACATAGGAGAAGTGATCGCAAAATGGGCTTCTAGATACATAGAAGAACCTAAAGAAGAAGTGTTAAACTCTAAAGATAACGTTGCCGCTAGTCTTAATCACGAAGACGTGTTCACTACTCAAATGAAAGCTGGTAATCATTACTTTACCGCAGACGAGCCAGAAAGCGTAGGTGGTAACAACTTCGGACCGACTCCTTTTGATCTACTTTCCAGTGGTCTAGCTGCTTGTACCGTAATGACTATACAAATGTATGCCCGTAGCAAAGAATGGAAGGTAGATAACGTACAATGCCATGTGAATTATGAAAAACAATTTCCAGTAAACGGTAATCCAGATGGTGTGAAAATAGACACCTTTACAAGAGAAATTAAAATTACTGGCGATCTAGACGAGAAACAATTAAAAAGAATATTACAAATAGCAGATAAATGCCCTGTGCATAAAACACTACATTCAGAAACACAAGTAGTTACTAAATTGATGAGTTAATGGTTTTTGAATTTGACACCTATCTCAATACAGATGGTTTTATGGGTGCGCTGCCTATACCTGAAGATATTACCAGACAACTAGAACTAGATAAAATTAAACGCGTTGTGGCACAAGTAAGCGCTGGTGGGAACTCTCTTACTCTATACGCAGGAGTAGTAAAAAAACACGGCTCTGTATACCTCATGTTTTCTAAGGCTAACCAGAAAATACTAGCCGTCAATCATGGAGATAGTATGAATATTATCATGCAAGAAGATACGAGCAAATATCAAGCGCCTATGACTGAAGAACTAGAAGCTGTTTTATTAAGTGACTATGAAGCTTATAAAATTTTTGAAAGTCTATTACCTGGTAAACAGCGTAATATTATTTTTATGATATACAACGCAAAAAGCTCGCAGAAAAAAGTTGATCTAGCATTAAATGCTATGGAGAATTTAAAGGTAGGAAATCACAACCCCATGAAATTTGAGAAACTCTTATGAAAAAGCTATTTTTAACTTCTTATTTTTATGTAAATTATCAATGTAAAAAAAACAAATTATGAAAAGAATTACAATAGGAATGATCGCACTTACTTTAACACTAGGTGTGACGTCTTGTAAAGAAGGTAAAGAAACAGAAAAAATGAATGATGTGATGGAGCATACAGATGACAGCTCTCATGATCATGGAAAACATACAGAACGTCACGATCACACAAATCATGAGGACTCTACTTTAATGATAGGTAAAGAGGTGATAGTAACCATGTCTGCAAAAAGTGGTAGCGATGTAAACGGTGTTATCGAGTTTATGCAAACAGAAGAAGGTGTTACAATGAATGCAGACCTCGCAGGATTAACTGCAGGAACACACGCTATTCATATACACCAGAATGGGGACTGTAGCTCTGACGATGGTAAAAGTGCCGGTGGACACTGGGATCCAACTAGTGAAGATCATGGAAAATGGGGAGAAGGAATGTTTCATTCTGGCGACATAGGCAACCTAGAAGTTGGTGCAGACGGTAAGGCAACACTAGAATTTACAACAGATAAATGGTGTATAGACTGCGATGACGAGACTAGAAACATAGTAGGTAAAGGAATTATCGTACACGCCAGCGCAGACGATTTTAAATCTCAACCTAGTGGAGCCGCTGGTGCTCGTGTCGCTTGTGGTGTGATTGAATAATCAAAGCTCCCAAAACTTTAACGCCTGACTATTCCCATAGTCAGGCTTTTTTTTGCATCTTTATAAACTAATCTTAAATAAATGAGCGCACAACCAGATTTACTTATTGCTAGAATGAAAAGCGGTGATCAAACAGCTTTTACACGTGTTTATGATCGATATCAAGAGGCTTTACATGGAGTTATTTATAATGTTGTTAAAGACAAAGATGTCTCTGAAGAGATATTACAAGATGTTTTTATGAAAATATGGAAAAATTCTGATTCTTACGATGTTAAACAAGGCAGGTTTTTTACTTGGGCTTTGAACATATCACGCAATGCCTCGATAGATTATTTAAGGTCTAAAAGACATAAAGATAGTTTAAAAAACCTAAGTACAGATAATTTCGTAGATATATTAGAGACCAGTAATGATCTAGATACAGAGACTAATGCTATTTATTTGAAAAAATGGGTGGAAAAATTAGAACCTATGTGTATTAAAATCATTGATGTAATATTCTTTAAAGGATTTACATTTAAAGATGGTGCAAAAGAACTAGAAATGCCTTCTGGAACATTGAAAACAAGACATAGAAAGTGTATGATGGCATTAAGAAACATGATATTAAACTAATGGATACACAAGAATTAATAAATAGCGGCGATTTAGAACTTTATGTTTGTGGAGTACTGGACTTAGAACGTTCCATAGAGATAACGCAACAGATAAAAAATAATATTTCTCTTCAACTAGAAATACAACAAATTGAAGAGACCTATATTAAACTTGCAAAGGGTCTCGCTCCTGCTACTAATGAGATGGCAGTCTTTGATAAATTACAAGCAATCATAGGAGATCCTAAAAATGAGAAAACAACAAGAGATTCCTCATGGAGCAATTACATGGGATGGGCTGCAGCGGCAGCACTTCTTATAGGTAGTGGCTATTTATATTTAAATAATACTAACCTACTAGAAACCAACTCTACTCTAGAAAATCAAATTGTTACTATAGAGCAAGAAAAAGATTTCTTATCTACAGAAATGGAGCAAACTAAAGAAGTAAACAACGACTATCAAGAAGCACTTGCTTTTATAAAAGATAAAAATACACGTAGAGTAGATCTAGCTGGACAGAAAGGATTTGAAGACACCTATGCTACAGCATTTCATAATGCTGTAAAAAACGTTACCTATATAGATGTTGCCGGTTTACCGCCAGCGCCACAAGGTAAATCTTATCAACTATGGTCCTTAACCTTAAACCCATTAACGCCTACTAGTCTAGGTGTTGTAGAAAATAGTAACGATTTAATAAGAGTAGAAAATGCAAACGCAACAGAGGCTTTTGGTATCACACTAGAAGAATATGGCGGCGCAGCAGGACCTAACTTAGAACAACTTTATACACTAGGAGTTATTAATTAATAGTAAACTTCTTTTAAAATATGAAATGCGCAACGCTATAGTTGCGCATTTTTTTTGTGTTTTATTGATCCTTATAACTAGTTTTTCTACAGTATCATTTTACGGTCACCTTAATACATTATACCGGTAAACCGTTTTATTTAAGTGACTCATCTTTATTTAGTTATCTACTTGATAATACTTATAAGGAATCTTTAAAATGGTCTCGCTTTCGCGAAAGCGGACTCTATAACAGCTTTAACTACCTATATAATAAGTAATTACCATCCTACTTACTACATCATAACAGCTATTAAAACTTCTTTTAAAGACTATTGCAGATTTCAGATACTTCAAATAGTCCACAAAAAAAGATGCCTGACTCTTTCCAGAACCAGGCACCAAAACTAACCAACCAAAAAACTATTCACTAGTAAGAATGAAATCAATCATTCTCCTTAACATTTATATATACGTAGATATCAATAACTTGGTTTTAAATATTTGAAATTAATTCAAAATAATTTTTCATTGTAACTGGGCCTAATTCATAAGACGCACCAGATAAATCACTGGTATAGATTAGCGCTTCTTTCTTCTTATCATTATACATTAAAATCTCTAGAGAATGTAGCTGTGCAACAGGCTCAAAAGTTTTATCAATAACGTACATCTCTTGATTTTTGAGAGCATGTTCCTTATTACCGTTTTTAAGCATAGCATAGCTTAATAGACTTTGAGTCTCTGGTGTAGACCTATTTTTCACCTCGTTCAACGCAATAACCAGCGCCTCTTTCTTCTGTGCTACATCGCCACCTAACAATTGTTCAATTTTATAAGTGTTGTACATCGCTCCATAAGCAGGTTTTGCGACCTCTGTAAGAAATGTGTTTTTTAATTTTTCAGCGTTTTCTATATCGTTTTGATATTCTTTGATCTCGGCGATGGCTAGATCATAATCTGGTAATGGATGGCGCTCTTTAATTTTATTTAAAATGCGCAGGGCTTCTTCAGGATTTTTTTCATGAGAATAAACGATCCATGAGATACCTTTTAAAGCATAGGTATTGCTTGGGTCTTGTTTTAAGGTCTTTAAATAATGGTCATAAGATTTTTGAATCTGTCCATCATGTCCATAATAGTCTGCTATGTTAGAATTGTTCCACAATTGCAAAGCAGGACTACCACTTTTATCAGCAAGATCTTTGGCAGTTTCCATAAGTCTAATTGTGGCGCTCAAATCCCCTATATGATCATTCCATTTTGCTGCTCTTATCAAGTAATTATAGTCGTTGCTATTTGTTAAAGAATCCAGCATTTTTCTCGCACGTGTATAATCACCTAGTTCCATCGCTATATCAAAATAAACCATCTGACTCTCTGCAGATAATTTTCCTGTCGCAAAAGACCTCATTAAACTATCTGCCTTTTTAAAACGGTGTTGCTTAATGTAAGATTGTGCAAGAGTTCTTTTTGATCCAGCAGGGTTCACATACATATTTGCTACCACAGCCTCACGCATTTCTACAGCTCTATTTAAATCTTTTACGTTTGCTTTTAGATCGTACATCTCGTTTAATTTTGAAGCCAGTCTACCTAAATCTAATACACCTGTACTATTTACAGCTACTAGAGATTCTAAACTGTCTATGTCTGCACGCAATGCAGCGATATAGTTAGAATCATCCAGGTCTAGATAAGAATCATAGTCTGCTGTAGAGGTGACCACACGAGGTGCTGTTGTGGTAGAAGAAGTGGTAGTTGCTCTCTCATTTTTACAAGAAGTAACTACTAGAAGTATTAAAAAGGTATAAAGTAATTTCATAAGTATAGGTATTAAAAATGCCGATTTCCTTCTGACAGAAAATCGGCAATCTATCAATAGAATCAAATCAATTAAAACTGAGCTGCTGTTAAATATGGGAATGTACTTGTACTAACACCATCTTCTAGTGCTACATTATCCGACACAAGGTTAGGTGTACCGTTATTACCATCAAAACGTGCTCCTGTGTTACCACCAAAAAGTACGATTAAAGATACATCGATAACGTCATCCTCTAGAGTACGGCCCGTTAAAAAACTGCTCGTATCTGTAAAATAAGAAGTTGGAGCGTCTGGAGATACTTGCAACACATCTAGAGAAAGTACCGCTGTAGTTTGTGCCTGGTCTAGTCCTAAAATATTGTTTTCAAAGGTTGCACCATATGCATCATAATACGCCTGTAATCTATCGTTAAATGGTCCAGAAAAAGCAGCAATTTGCCCTGCTGGAGTAGTGATGTTAAAACTGTTCTCGTCTGCATCTGTTGCAGACAGTACCGTGTTAATACCAGGTCTACCCATTTGATCTTGTGTAATAAAAGTACCTGAAAAATCAGTTGTCGCGATTTCTCCACCAGTTACATCGTCATCATTATCACAACTTACTGTAATAGTAGCCATAACTGCTACTGCCATTATATATTTGAATATTTTCATTGTATTGTCTTTTAAATTTAAACTTTGCTTATACTTGTTCTAGTTTCTTCTTTTAGTTTCTACCCATACATTATACGAGTTAGGTAAACCATAAACTGGCGCACCTAGTCCTGCACGGAACTGGTCTGCAAGATGTATAGGTGCAGTACCTAAAAGAGTATTAGGAACTTCTAATACGATAGCATTTACGTTTGCGCTTGCAAAGTCATTAGTACCTGTTGTACCAAAACCATCAGCTGGCGCTGTCCCTATTACGGTATTAAACTGTTGGAAATCAAAGAAAAATGCATCCTGACGTTGTCCTGCATAAGCACGTACACCACCAGTTAATGTCTCTCCTGTAGAACCTATAGCAACACTACCTATAGCTTCATTTACATCGATAGAACTACTTATAGTGGTAGAACTAGGCGCATAAGGACCGAAAAAGTACATGCGATCTCCTTGTCTCAATGCTTGTATTACTAGGTCTTCACTTACACCTACAGATGCTGGAAAACCTCCAGGTACGTCTGCACCAGTATTATCGATATTGATCTCGATCATCACGTTTTCATCAAAATTTGACGCTGCGCTTGCTGCTGGTAAGGTTACTATAAATGTGGTAGAGTTAGCATCTTCTCCTTCAAAAGCATAAAAATCTGCGATGTCAGACGGCTGCATAGCAACATTAGGAGCATCAAGGTGGTCAGCCGCGATTAATGTACCAGCGATAGCTACGATCGCAAGTGTGGACCAAAGGGCAATTTTTTTCATCTTAAAATGGTTTTATTAAATTATACCATTACATACGACAGAAAGAAAGGCACGGTTTTAACTAGAATGTTAAAATTGTGCCAATGCCCTAATAAATAATACGTTTGATAAATAAAACTAGCGTTCTAACCAGCTTTTAAAATCCTTAACTCGCTCTCTACTAACTATTAAATCCATTTCTTTAAAAGAATTTATTTTAATTTGTATTCTAGAGTTCTTATAAGATATCATGTCATCTATGGCATTTATATTTACTATAGCCTGCCTAGAGACTCTATAAAACTGCTCTGGGTTCAGTTCTTTTATTAGAGTTTCTAACTTTGAATCTATTAAATAGTTGCGCCCATTTTCTAGATGTAAGTAAGTACCTTTATTTTCAGAATAGAACAGTTTCACATCGTCGGTATGAAACAGTTTTAGGTGCTCGCCTACTTTTGCGGTATATCGTTTTTTATAATTGCGCTCTATGGGATTACCCAGTAATTTTGCGATGTCTTTAAAATTGATAGTCGCAGCTTTATTGTTGTTGTTCTCGCTTTCGCGAAAGCGTAACCTAAATTGATCTATTGCCTTTTCTAACTCTTCTGGATCGATAGGTTTTAATAGATAGTCGATGCTATTTAATTTAAAAGCCTGCAATGCATACTCGTCATAAGCTGTAGTAAAAATAATCGCACTATGTATGTCTACCTGGTCAAAGATTTCAAAAGAAAGTCCATCACTTAACTGTATGTCTAGAAATATAAGATCTGGCGCCTCATTATTGAGCAGGTATTCTACAGACTCCTGCACAGAGTGTAGCATGACCTCTGGCTCTACTCCTATTTCTACTAGCATGCGGTGTAGACGTCGCGCAGCTGGTTTTTCATCTTCTATGATAATGGCTTTAAATGTATTCATATGATGGTAGGTAAATGGTGTGTTAATGGCTGGTTAGGCAGGTTAAGGTGAGCAATGGTATTTAAGAATCTTCTTTATCCATAAGTTCTTGAATCTTGCGTTTTTCCCAACTTTTACTCGTAAACGGATTACTACCTAAGGTGCCTATCGCGTGCCCTACCACACCTATACCCCAACCTCCCAGCGGAAATAAAAACCATGCTGGGTTCCAACCATTCTGGTAATAATTTAAACCTGCAATACCTATATTTACTATAATGTAGACCGTTAAATGACTGTAAAATGCTTTTATCGCTTCCACTCGAGCCTTTGCTCTGGCATATCTCTCCTGGTAGGTTTCTTCTTTTTTCATCTGTTAAAAGTTTTTGTCGTTCATTAAATTATTAATCTTTTCTTCTTCCCACTTTTTACCTAAAATTAAACTCTTATCATAAGTGCGCTGGTACTGAAAAAATAATCCTATACTCATACCTATAGCAGGAAATATAACCCAAGGAAAACCACCTGTAAACGCATTAATTACAGCGAGAAAAGCAATTATTAAAATCATCTTAAGCGCGCTATCATAAAGGTCTTTTATGGCAGCGACTTTCGTTTTTGCCTTATCTAGTTTTTTATCTTCTAGATTTTCTGTAGTAAGTTCTAGGGTTTTCATATACATGGTTTCTTGCGTGAGAATAGGCAGGCTTACTTTAAAAGAGGTACTGGTCTCTTCTAGGGTCATTTTATGATCTGTGAGCAGTCCATATCTACTGGCTATATTTTGCAGCCCTACACCGGTGCTCTTTTTAATCACTTGTTTTTTTTGAAGGTTGTTTTCTATGACTAAAAAATTATCCTTTTCATATATCTTGAGGTGCAGCGGTTTACTATCGCTTACTATATTATGTTTTACCGCATTTTCTATAAGCAGTTGTAGCGATAGCGGTACGACCATAGCGTCTGTACTCGCTCCATGATCTGGAATATCTATAGTGATACTATCTTCAAATCTGGTTTTGAGCAACCCTACATAAGTACGGGCAAATGCTAGCTCTTCTTCTACAGAGACCAGCTCTTTATTGCGCTGTTCCAGTACATACCTATATATCTTTGATAAAGAGGTCGTAAACTTTGTAGCAGCTTTAGGATTCTCTTCTATTAGAGAAACGAGTACATTTAAACTATTAAATAAAAAATGTGGATCTAGCTGATTCTTTAACGCGTTAAATTGAGCTGTGGCACTTCTTGCGATTATCTTTTGCTCATTTACCTTTTGTGTTTGCAGCTGTTTATAAAAATATATCGCATGATAAACAAGTGTCACCACCAGCGTTACAATCATACCGAATAGATACCAACTTAACCTTTGCTTTTTTAAGAAATAATCCCAACTCTCACCATAAATAAACACATAAGTAATAAAATTGAGCAGCACCAATAATAGAAAAGTAAGGAGTACAGAGCCTATAGCGCCATACACCACACGTTTTATAACATTTTCCTGCCATGAAAACTTTTTAGTCATCAGCTCAAACCACCACTGATTTCCTATACTTAAAACCGTAGCAAACATAAAATTAATACTTAACGCCTCTAATTCTCTTTCCCATAGTAAAAAATGACCACGCATGTAGGCATTAATAAGGTTAATCCCTATGGAGATAAGGATACTCGCAATTATAAATTTTATGAACCTTTTAAAAGTCATGAATCTGTTTTAGAATTCTAAAAGTAATTTATTCCCTTAGAACACCACAAAAATGAGAACACTTAACAAAAAACTAAAACTATAATCACCCAGTTGTTATAAACAGTCACTCAACTGTTATTTACATACTTTAATTTAAAATTCTATAATTAGCCACATTCTTTGATCTATTTAAGTTTACTTTACACCTCTATGACCATTTTACATTACTAACCATAATTACCTACATGTTTTACCTTATAATTCCTTTAATAGCGGCAGTTGCACTCTATTTTTTAGTCTTTAAAGAATCTGCACCACAAAGAAAAAAGGACCATCCATCGTGGCATGCTGCACTAGAAAAGCATGTTTCATTTTATGAGCAACTTACTACAGACCATCAAAAAATATTTAGACAGCGCATGGTAGCCTTTCTAGAAGAAACCTATGTAGACGCTGTAGGTTTTAAAATAGAAGAGTTAGATAAAATTCTAGTCGCAGCCAGTGCCGTCATACCTGTTTTTAAATTTAAAGAATGGAGTTATAACAACCTCACAGGCGTTATAATCTATCCAGATAATTTTAATAAAGACCTAGGTTATGGAGACGACCATCCAGACCGCATGATAGGTGGACTGGTAGGCACAGGACGTTTTGAAAAACAAATGATACTCTCTAGAACAGCCCTGCACCACGGTTTTAAAAACGATACCGATAAACACAACACAGGCATCCATGAATTTATCCACCTGCTAGATAAAATAGATGGAGAGACTAACGGTATACCAGAGGCATTTCTAGATAAATCTTATATACTGCCGTGGATCAACCTCATGCACAAAGAAATGGACGCCATAAACCGAGATGAGTCTGACATAAGATCTTATGGGGCAACTAACCAGGCAGAATTCTTTGCCGTTACTGCAGAGTACTTTTTTTCTAGACCCAAATTAATGCGAAGAAAACACCCAGAATTATATAACATGCTGGACCTGTGCTTTAACCCACAAAAAAAGAAAAAAACCTAAAAATTAAAACTTAAAAGACCTTTAATTTTAACGTCCACATAACCTTAAAATCAGAGCTGCAAGTTACCTTAGCCCCATTAAAAAAATAAACATGCGTCATTTCTTATTTATTCTAGTAGTTCTATGTACCACCGCTCCTGCACTGGCAGACGACTGGGGAAAAACAGGACATCGCACCACTGGTGCCATTGCACAACAGTACCTTAATAAAAAAGCTAGAAAAGCTATCTCAAAATTGCTAGACGGTGAGTCTCTAGCACTGGTTTCTACCTATGCAGACGATATAAAGAGCGATACCCTTTATAGAAAATACGGCCCACATCACTATGTAAACATACCCTTTGAGGCAGACTATGACAGTCATGAAAAAAGTGAGCGTGGCGACATTATAAAAGCCATAGACACCTGTATAGCAACGCTTAAATCAAAAACGGCTAGTAAAGAAGAAAAAGCATTTCAACTGCGCATGCTCGTACATTTTATAGGCGACCTGCACCAGCCATTACACACCGGTATAAGTGAAGATAAAGGTGGTAACGATTTTCAAGTACGCTGGTTTAGAGATGGATCTAACCTGCACCGCGTTTGGGATTCTCAAATGATAGAAAGCTACGGCATGTCTTATACAGAACTGGCTAGCAACATGCCACAATTAACTAAAAAAGAACGCAAAGCCATGGGCAGCGGTACCCATAGAGAGTGGCTAGCAGACAGCCGCGTACTTGTAAAAGATATCTATGCATATACAGAGGTAGGAGAAAAACTAAGCTACCGTTACATGTACACCTATTTTAATAAACTACGTGGACAGTTACAAAAAGGAGGCGTGCGTCTTGCAGCCCTTTTAAATGAAATACTGGGATAAATGAAAAGAGTTGGATAGGGTTTCCGCTTTCGCGAAAGCGGAACCTAAACAACACCTATTCTTAAAATTAAAGTAAATCCAGAGGACTAGGTATATTCTCTAGCGTTACCTGCGTCACGTGCGTGTAGATAAGCGTGGTTTTAATATCATTGTGACCTAGCAACTCCTTAATAATTCTTACATCAGTACCAGCGTCCATAAGATGTGTGGCATATGCATGCCTTAAACCATGTAATGTCACCGGTTTCTTTATACCAGCACGAGATTTTGCCTTATTAAAAACAGCACGCAAACTCGCAGGACTATACACACCACCAGTAGCACCTTCAAAAAGATAATCCATAGGCTTATAAATTTTAATATAAGTGCGCAAATACACCTTTAAAGAATTAGGAAAAGGCAACACGCGATCCTTATTACCCTTTGCATTTCTTATAAAAATCTGATTGCGAGCACCATCCATATCTATTAATTTAAGATGTAAAAGCTCGCCACTCCTTAAACCCAGAGCATAAATAGTTGTGAGCATGGCAACATGCTTTTTATTACTCAGTGCTTTGAGTATACGCCTTATCTCACCCTTTGATAATATAACAGGCAGAGAACGTTGTGCTGGCAGTGCCGCAAGATTAGTAAAATCTACCTCTCTTCTATACATCTCTTTAAAATATAACCGTATCGCACTAGACAGCTGTTTTTGAGAACTAGCCGCGTACTTATTATTGCGCACCGTATTCATAAAATAATCAAGAATTTGAGCGTCGCTCAAATCATTAAGATCGGTATGCACACCTATCTTTTTATGAAACGGTATCAATAAACCTATATAAGTTTGTATAGTATTATTGCTATACCTTTTAATAGTTAACAATTGTTCAAATTCTAAAAAAGTTCTCATATACACCTAAAACCGCAATATACTACAAATCAAAAAGTTCTCATATACACCTAAAATCGCAATACATAAAATTTCACAAAAAAGTTCTCATATACACCCATATGGTATAGTTAGTTAATGGTTTTTATGTATATTGCTTATATATAACAGTTGCAAAAAATCAAAGATTTCGCAACATTGAAATTCACCGATTCATTTATATCTAGGATTATAATAGTTGTGTTAT
>NZ_CANLXZ010000016.1 GCF_947495285.1 uncultured Nonlabens sp.
ACACAACAGTAGTTAGTATGAGTAGCCAGACCATAAAATCAATAACTAGTAATCATCATTATAAAAATGCTTTCATAGAGACTTTTCAAAAGTAAATTGGTATAAATATGCTGTTCTTCCCATAAATAAATATACAAAAAATATATGACATTATATAACTATATTGGTATTAGATAATGCGTTATGCTATTGTTTAAACTCCATTTTATCACTTTCAGTTCTAAAACTTTTCATTTCCTATTACGGTAAAGAATAAATGTAAGATAAATTGTAAAATTAAGATGGTTAAGTACTTAAACTATAAAAAGGAATCACTCTAAAAAATCCAGGCGACCTTTAATTATTAAGACTCTAATACCGTCTTTAAACGTTCCACGACAGTTTTAACTTTTATAGAGCTCGTGGCTTTCTTGTAACCTTTCACCACTATATTACCGAAAATAGAAGTAGGAACGAGTGGAAATTGCTCTCTATTTACGGTGAGCTGATTTTCTTCTGCTTGTGCATATGGTACAAAACCTGCATAGGGATGTGTGTTACCCCATAATGTAATTACAGGAACACCATATAAAGCCGCTAGATGTCCGTTACCACTATCCATTGCGATCATAGCATCTAGTTGGGATATAACGCTTAATTCGTTCTCAAACGATGTAATGCCTGCCATATTAATGACATTTGAGGTAGTTCCTGCTATAATTTGTAGTTGCTCTTGTTCTTTCTTTCCACCACCGAATAGCAGTATCGTTATCTGATCATCTTGAGAGATGGCCTTTACAAGTTTCTTTGCTTTCTTTATAGTTATCGCTTTGGTTTTATGTGCAGCAAATGGTGCAAATCCTACCCATTTTGATGTTTTTCTACCTATTTGATCATGAATTTGAGGTAAAACGGCTTCTTTAGATAAAAACTCGTTACCATGCAATCTGATCTTAAAACCTAACTCACGCAGTACATTTGCATAACGCTCTGTACTGTGTGTTAAGGGTTTAAAAAAGCTAGGATCGTTGATCAATTTCTTTTTTTCAGCGCGTCCTTTATCAATTTTAAATTTAGGGATTCCTCTTAAAAAAGTACGTAATATTTTACTGCGCAACACATTGTGAAAATCTGCTACGGCATCTATTTTGAGAGCCTTAATTTCTTTAGAAAGTCGGTAGAGTCCAGATACACCTTTGTGTCTATTACTCACATCTGCTTCTATAAACGTGATGTCTGGAATATGCTCAAGGATGGAACGGAATCGCTTTCGCGAAAGCGCAACTACCTCAACACTAGGGTAATCTCTTTTTAAGGCCAATAAAACAGGCACGCACATAGCGATATCGCCCATAGCGCTTAGTCTAATGACGAGTATGCGTTGAGGTAGCGGCATGGTTTACTTTAGAGCTCTAAGGACTGGATTAAGTTCGTCATCATTATACATTTTCATCTGTTTGTAGACTTTCATATACTTGTTACCGTTAGAAATATCTTCTAAGAGTTGGTCTAGTGCGGTAGATAAATCCACACGTTGCTCTAGAAGAATGTCTAGCTTTTTACGGCAGGCGTCTAGGTGATCTTGAGAAGCATCTGTACGAGTTGCTTCTTCATTCATGTGGTATATTTTTAATGCAAGAATAGACATACGGTCTACAGCCCATGCAGGACTCTCTGTATTAATAGTTGCATTATCCTTAACCATCGCATCGCTATAAAGATCTAAAAAATAGCTATCTACATACTCTACCATGTCGGTACGATCTTGATTACTAGCATCTATCTTACGTTTAAGTGTAAGTGCGGCAACTGGATCTATTTGTGGATCTCTGATTATATCTTCATAATGCCATTGTACAGTATCTATCCAGCACTTGCGATATAATAAATGCTCTATAAGGTTAGAATTACGGTCGTATGGGTTTTCAAAATCTTGATCTACAGTATTCACTACGTGATAGGTATCGATAACAGTTTGAAAAATTTTATTGGCTTTATCTGAAAACATAAACATTATTTAGAAGTGCAAATATAAAGATTTAAGAACGCTCTAGAATCTAAGAATAAATAGAACTATCATAGTTATAAATGGAATCCATAGTAAGAATTCTTTAACGATCTTATTTTGTGATTCTTGTACTATTCTAGCGGTAAAGATAGATAGTAGCGGTACTAATAGTAGAGCACTTCCATTCATTATAAAAAATAAAAATCCACAAATACCAGAAAAACCAAGTACCGAAAATCTAGACCTAGCACTTATTGGTATTTTAGGAAATCCGAATAAAAATGCTAGCGAGATGACTAGACCTACACAACTAACTATAGAAGAAACAGCAAATAATACATCCATCTCAAAATTTACATAGTAAAAACTTAAATCAAATTTTTTAAATATCCTAAGAAAAATGTTTGTGCCTATATATTGATCTACTGTAAATGCAAGAATAGAGACACAATTAATGGCGATAAAAGGGACAGCCCAATAATTAAAATTTTTAAATGAATAGATGACAATGCTTAAGAATATAATAATAAAGAATAATGCGCTCCAGGAATGAAATAAGGTGGCTATAGAAACCCATAATGAAGCATCAAATATTTTTCTAACAAGTCCGATCGTAGTGCGCATACTAAGCAATCTTCTTAAGGCGAGTAACAGACAATTATATGCTATAAATATTTGCATGTCAGAGAAGTATACTAATCCTATGACGAGTAAACAACTGTAAATCCATAAGGAGAAAGAGTTGTTATGAGTAAGTTCATTTTTAAGTGTTATAAATTGAAAAATAGCTATAGACACAATGGCTAGAAAAGAAATCCAAATAAATTTCCAACCTAAAAAAGGGTGGTCTATTACAAAATAGCCCACCATAATTCCCACCATCAAAAATGTGATAATGTAATGAATAGGTTTACTAGTTTTAAAAAAACTGGAAAGCATAGAGATTTTTAACTATTTTTGCAATCGTAACAAGCAATTTACAGTAATGGAAACTTTATTAGACGCAATAGTAAGCTTATTTGAACTTATTTTAATTCCTTTTGATGCTTTGAGAGAGCTAGAAAACTCTAGTTGGTTTCTTGCAAACTCTGTATCATGGATCGCAATAGCTGTCCTAGTGGTTGCTTTTGTGTACTGGATGAAGCAACTTAAAGAGTACGATAAGGATGAGGATAAAACTCAAACTGGTCACTCTTTTTTAGGATAAGAAATCACTTTTTATAGGTCAAAACCTATATCCGTTCTATAATACATCTTATCAAAACTTAGTTTATCTAGGTTTTGATAAGATTTTTTTAGTGCCTGTTTAAAATCAGGTCCGAAACTAGTTACCGCCATAACGCGTCCACCGTTAGTTACTAATTTACCTTCTTTGAGGGCAGTACCAGCATGAAATACTATACTGTCGTCTATATTTTCTATTCCAGATATTTCCATTCCTTTTTCATAGGTTTCTGGATATCCACCTGCCACACACATGACTGTTGTCGCACTTCTAGAATCTAGGATGAGGTTTTCTTTGTGTAGTTCCGCTTTTGCGAAAGCGTCTAAATGAGCCAATAAATCGCTAGAAATACGTGGTAAGACTACTTCTGTCTCTGGATCACCCATTCTCACGTTGTACTCAATTACTTCTGGTTCTCCATCTACGATCATTAAACCTATAAATACAAATCCTTTATAAACGATGTTCTCTTTTACAAAACCGTTAATAGTAGGTTTTATAACGCGTTCTTCTATTTTTTGCATCAATGCATCGTCTGCAAATGGAACTGGAGATACAGCGCCCATTCCACCAGTATTAAGACCAGTGTCGCCTTCTCCTATACGTTTATAATCCTTTGCAGTAGGCATTACTTTATAAGAAGCACCGTCTGTCATTACAAAGACACTCATCTCGATACCGTCTAGAAATTCTTCTATCACGACTTTATTTGATGCCGCACCAAATTTGCCACCTACGAGCATTTCTTCAAGAGATTCTTTTGCCTCGTCTGCATGCTCGATAATAAGAACACCTTTACCGCCAGCAAGACCATCTGCTTTAAGAACATATGGAGGTTTAAGACTGTCTATAAAAGACATACCTTCTTTAAGGTTATCCTTAGTAAAACTCTTATAAGCTGCGGTAGGCACGTTATTACGCTCCATGAATTCTTTGGCAAATTCTTTAGAACCTTCTAGAACGGCACCTTGTTTAGATGGTCCTATAACGTTTACATGTTTTAACTCTTCTGTCTGGAAATAGTCATAAACACCTTCTACTAGTGGTGCTTCTGGACCTACTATTACCATAGTAACATCGTTATCAATAACAAATTTCTTTATCGCAGGAAAATCTGTGATTCCCAGATCTACGTTAGTTGCTATTTCATGAGTACCTGCATTTCCTGGAGCTACATATAGCTTGTTAAGAAGTGAACTTTTAATAATTGAGTGTGCAAAAGCGTGCTCACGGCCACCGCTTCCTAAAATGAGAACATTCATGTGTTGTGTTTATGGAATGCAAAAATAAGTTTTACCTTGCTCAAAGATCACTAGAATTATCAAAATGCCATTAAAACTTTTTGACAACATATTAAAAATACAAGGTTTTGAGATCAATAAGGCTCGTAGAGAGTTGGATAATTTGATTTCTAACGGTACAGTGGGTTTGCTACATCGCAAGGAATCTATAGTACTACACCATCTTACTAACAATCGTTTTTATAATAACCTCGTGGTAGATAAGAATGTGAAATGGCATGACCTACCTGTTTTAAGTAAACGTAATTTACAACAGCCGCTGCACGAGCGATTAAGTAAAAATTATACCGTAAAGAATATTTTTAAAGGTAAAACGAGTGGTTCTAGTGGACATCCATTTACATATGGTAAAAATAAATATGCTCATGCCATGACTTGGGCAGCATTTCATTATGCTTATGAGCAGCATGGAATCGATTTAAACACCTCATTACAGGCTCGTTTTTACGGTATTCCTTTGAGTGGTAAAGGTAAGTATATAGAGCTTATTAAAGATTTTGTGAGTTATCGCAAGCGTTTTCCTATTTTTAATATGAATGATGAGGTTATAGAAAGCTTTATCAACAAGTTTGATAAAAATACTTTTGAATACCTAAACGGTTATACAAGTAGTATAGTCTTACTGGCTAAGTATTGCAAGCAAAAAAATTTAGTTCTAAAATCTATCTGTCCGACTCTTAAAATTTGTATTGTAACAAGCGAAATGCTTTTTCCAGATGACAGATTACTGTTAGAAAAATGGCTAGGAATTCCTGTTATAAATGAATATGGCGCAAGTGAAGTAGGATTAATAGCTATGCAAAACGCTCAAGGAGACTTTGAGATCAATCAGCAAAATCTGTATATAGAAGTAGTTGATAATGATAACCAGCCCGTGCCTGATGGAACAGTAGGGAGGATTCTAGTAACAGATCTCTATAATCTAGCACATCCTATGATACGTTATGAAATAGGAGATTTGGGTAGTTTGCAAACCTTAGATAACGGCACAAGAGTTTTAGAAAATCTACAAGGTCGTACTAGTGATATTGCACGATTACCTAGCGGTAAAGTTGTGCCAGGACTGACTTTTTATTACGTTACTAAAACTGTAATAAAAGAAGATGTAGATATTCTCGAGTTTGTGGTCATTCAGAAATTACCAAATGCTTTTGAAATCCAGTACGTGAGTAAAAGTGAGATGGATACATCTATAAAAGAGAATATTCAAAATGCCATGGACGAATATCTAGAACCAGGATTATCTTTAAAATTTACAAGACTTGAGGTTCTTGATAGAAGCAAACGAGGTAAGTTGAAACAGTTTATGAGTGAGGTAGAATAAGGTGTGGTTTTATAAGTTTACTTTCATTCTATTCTTTACAAAAAACTGCTCATAAAAAAACCGTAACATAAACCAGGTGCTTTTAAAAATAGAATACCCTAAATGTGACCTATAAATAGCATAATTATATTTGATAAGATCTATTTTATTAGAAGATAATCCTTCACCCAGACGGTAACTCGCTATGGGTTCTTGAATTCCTATGGCAAAGTCTGCTTTTTTCATCACGTCTAGCCACATCGCCCAGTCCTGTCTTTTACGCAATGCAGGCATGTAGAACTTACCTAGTTCTTGAGCATTATAAATACCAGTAAGGTTTCCTAAGTAATTAGCTTTTAATAATTTTTTAAAAGTCAGTTTTTCAAATACCTTATGAATAAATTTTGGCTGATGTGCATAAGAGGTAAAAATTTCATAAGCTCCATAACAGAAAGTAGCATTCTCTTCTATCATTGTTCTAATTTGACATTCTAGTTTGTGTGGTTTCCACAAGTCGTCTGCATCTAAGAATGCTATATAGGTGCCCGTTGCTGCCTCGATACCTTTATTACGTGTTATTCCTGCTCCAGAATTAATGGTATTTTTTAAGGAAATAAAAGTAACTTGTTGTGAAGTGCTTTTTGATGCATACGCTTTCGCGAAAGCGTAACTACCATCAACACTACAGTCATCTATAGTAATAATTTCTAAAGGTCTATAGGATTGTGAAAGAACACTATCTAATGATTCTTTTATAGTTTCTAGACTGTTATAGGTAGGTATGATTATAGAAACGAGGCTCATCTAGTAGGCTTTTTCTTCACCTTGAAAAACGTTTACGATAGTTTTAAAGATAATTTTTATGTCTATGGCTATATTCCAGTTTTCTATATAATAGATATCGTTGCGCACACGACCTTTTATATCTTCTTCTGTCTCTACTTCACCACGATAGCCGCTTACTTGTGCTAGACCTGTAATACCAGGTTTTACAAAATGGCGCACCATAAATTTATCAATACGCTCTGCATACATGTGTGTGTGACTTACCATATGCGGTCGCGGTCCTACGACACTCATATCTCCTAGAAGTACGTTAAAGAACTGTGGCAACTCGTCTATACTGGTTTTACGTAAAAACTTACCGATTTTAGTAATCCTTAAATCACCACGTGTTACCTGATGTAAATGTGCAGTTTTGTTAGGTACCATGGATCTGAATTTATAGCAAATAAACTCTTTGTAATCTAGTCCATTACGTGCTTGTTTAAAAAAGACAGATCCTTTAGACTCTAACTTTATAATCACTGCTACTACAGGTGTTAACCACGACATAACAAATAGAATGATCAATAATGAAAATATAATGTCAAAGGCTCTTTTACCAAATTTATTTGCGACGTCGTCCAGTGGTATTTCTCTAAGAGAAAGGACAGGTGTGAGGCCATAATAATCATAATGCAATTGCTTAGATAGCGCAGCCTCCCTATCTGGTATAAATTTAAGAGTTCTCAAATTATTATCTGCAAAATCTGTTAGTTCTAATAGTTGCTCATTACTTAGCTCTTTAATAGAGCAAAATATCTCGTCTATTTGATATTCTACTACCCATTCTAAAAAACTGTCTATGGAGAACGTGGGAGAATGTACGTCGACTACTTTTTTAGCACGATAACCATAATCCGTATGGATTTTAAAGAACTCATTTAAACGTTCTGTTTCTTCATTTACACCTAAGATGGCAACGTTTCTATAATTACCGCCTAAAACGCTTCTATAGTTCTTAAGAATAAAGAATAGACTTATCTTAATTATAGAGATGCTACCTACTGTGGCAGCTATATAATTAAAGATAAAAGTAGACTCTCTATTTAAATCATAGTAATATCCAAAAAAGGCAAATACCACAAAACCAAAAAAGACAGATTGCTTTGCAAGGCGCATGAGTAAGGTGGTCAACTTTGTATTGCGGCGTATCTTGTAAAAGTCCAGTTGCATAGATACGATAATCCAGCAAATACCTATAAATATGCTATAAGTGAGTAGATCAAAATTTTCTACAAAAAAATAAGACGCAGAAAAAATAATCAATCCTAAATCTACAATGTAAGAAATAGGTCGTATAAAGCCAGAAAACCGGCCATTACGATAGGCTATACTATCTGCGGATATGTTTTGTAAAGTCCTTGTGGTCACGTTTATTTAATTCTACGGTAGATAACGATTTAAAATAATCATATGTTAACTTCATTCCTTCTTCACGACCTACCTTAGGTTCCCAATTAAGTATTTTCTTTGCGAGTGAGATATCTGGACGTCTTTTGAGTGGATCGTCTTGAGGTAAATCTCTATAAACTACTTTCTGGTCAGTTCCAGTCATGGATATAATCTCCTCAGCAAAATCGCCTATGGTAATCTCATTAGGGTTTCCTATGTTTACAGGGTCAGAATAGTCACTAAGTAGCAATCTATAAATTCCTTCTACCTGGTCATCTACGTAACAAAAAGATCTGGTTTGAGATCCATCGCCAAAAACAGTAATATCCTCACCTCTCAACGCCTGCCCCATAAATGCAGGAATCACACGACCGTCATTAAGACGCATTCTAGGTCCATACGTATTAAAAATACGTACAATTCTTGTTTCCAGACCATGAAATCTATGATAAGCCATAGTCATCGATTCTTGAAAACGTTTTGCCTCATCATAAACACCACGCGGTCCTATAGTATTTACATTACCATAATAACTCTCATCTTGAGGATGCACAAGTGGATCTCCATAAATCTCACTTGTTGAGGCGATTAATAGACGTGCATTTTTAGCTTTGGCAAGACCTAGTAGATTATGCGTTCCTAGAGAACCTACTTTTAAAGTCTGTATAGGTATTTTTAAATAATCTATAGGACTTGCTGGACTGGCAAAATGTAAGATATAATCCACATCACCAGCTACATGTACATAGTTAGAGACATCGTGATTATAAAATTCAAAATCTTCATGAGGGAAAAGATGTTCTATATTTTTAAGATCACCAGTAATAAGGTTATCCATTGCTACCACTCGGTAACCTTCTTTAATAAAACGATCACAAAGGTGTGAGCCTAAAAATCCAGCCGCACCAGTAATAAGAACTCTTTTTTTCATTTAATAGATAATTGAATAAGATGGTAAAGATAGCAAAATTGATTGCGTACTTCTAAGTCTTTCTTCTAGATGGTTATTATGGGTTGTTAAGCTAATTTAATTCTCCATATTGACGATTTAAAAATAATAGCGATAGCGATAGACAGAAAAATAATAGCTAAGAAAAATGCATTATTGTTACGATATTCATTTAAAAAATTGAGTTCGTTTTCTGAATCGCTTACTAGCATTTTTAAGGTGTTTTGATCTTTAATCTCATCACAAAAGGACTTTTTAATACGCTTTACATATTTTTTGCCTTTATAATTTAATTTTAAAAAATGACCACGACGTCCGTTATTTTGACAATCAGTTATAATAACTGTAACCTGTTTGTTTTTTTCAAAGATTTCTTTTTGAACAAAACCTTTTCTAAACACAATTATACTAATGAGTAGCATTATTATAGCCCCTATTTTTAATCCATTATTGCGTAAAAAATTAATCATACAGTTTTTCTAAAAAATAAAAGGATTAGGATCGAGTATTATATCCTTATAATTTTCTAATTCTTCAACAGCTGCAACACCTGGAAAATCACCTTTGTATTCTCGCATATCTGTCATGATCTGGAAATGGAGATGTGGTGAATAACCGCCGTTTTCTATTGGTTTTCCTAGAGTTGCTATGGTCTCGCTTTCGCGAAAGCGGAAACCAATCACCCATTTATCCATATCACTTATAGAGAGGTGTCCATAAAGTGTGTAGAGTTTTTTGCCCTTGAAATCATGTTCTAAGATCAAGGTAGGTCCATAATTCCCTGCATCATCATTGTACGCATAACTGTGTACAACGCCATCCATAAAAGCATGAACGGTTGTGCCCGCTGGAGCCCAAAGATCTATTCCCATATGGATGTCGCGTACCACACCAGCCTGGAATCTAGCCGATTTTCTATACAAGGCGCGTTGTTCTAAATAACCACCATGAGCGATGTATTTACCGGTTAGGGTACGCTTTTCTTCTAGATATTTTTCAAATGTAGAGATGTCACTCACATCGTTCTCATCCCAAAAGGTGTTAGTAATAGACAGGTCGATAGGGAAATAATCACTTTTACTGTATTTAGGGTCAATAAGGTGTTTAAAAGACATAAGCAGAGTACTTAATTAAGAGATAGCAATTTAACAAAATAAGAAAGCTTGTGTTATGGATAGTCGCTTTAAATCTTCAATAAATTGCGTATTTTTAAACCAAAGAATTTTGATATGATCAATAGAACGGTAAAAGGTGTGGAAGAAGCACTGGAAGGCGTTAAGAGCGATATGACTTTAATGGTAGGTGGTTTTGGACTGTCTGGTATCCCAGAAAATAGCATCGCACAACTAGTAAAATCTGGTGTAAAAAATCTGACTTGCATTTCTAATAATGCTGGTGTGGACGATTTTGGACTAGGATTATTGCTTCAAGGAAAACAAATCAAGAAAATGATCTCTTCTTATGTAGGAGAAAATGACGAGTTTGAACGCCAGATGCTGAGTGGAGAGCTAGAAGTAGATCTTATCCCTCAAGGAACTCTAGCCGAAAGATGTCGCGCTGCACAATCTGGTATTCCTGCATTCTTTACTCCAGCTGGTTATGGTACCGAGGTAGCAGAAGGAAAAGAAATGCGCAATTTTAAAGGAAAACCACATATTCTAGAACATGCCTTTAATGCAGATTTTGCTTTTGTAAAAGCATGGAAAGGTGACGAGGCGGGAAACCTTATTTTTAAAGGTACAGCACGTAATTTTAATCCTGTTATGTGTGGTGCTGCAACCATTACTGTTGCAGAGGTAGAAGAACTTGTACCTGCAGGAGAATTAGATCCTAATGAAATTCATATTCCGGGAATTTTTGTGAAACGTATTTTTCAAGGTGAGAAGTATGAGAAACGTATTGAGCAACGCACGGTTAGGAAGAGAGAATAAAAATGCTGAAACCTTTCCCTAACTTTAAAGGGTAGGTTTCTTAATAATACTATTGTTTAAAAGCTTTTGTTGCTGCACCCTTTAAGGTTGGGGAACGGAAACTATAAAATATAAGTTTGAGCGATTGAGAACTGTTTAATACCTCTACCGCCAGGACGTTTACCAAATAAAAAATCATGTTAGATAAAATAGGAATAGCAAAAAGAATAGCACAAGAAGTAAAGAATGGTTACTACGTTAATCTAGGAATAGGAATTCCTACACTGGTAGCAAACTATGTCCCTGATGGAATGGAAGTAGAGTTTCAGTCAGAGAATGGTGTTTTAGGAATGGGAGCTTTTCCTTTTGAAGGAGAAGAAGATGCAGACGTGATTAACGCTGGAAAACAAACTATTACTACCTTACCAGGAGCGAGCTTTTTTGATAGCGCAACAAGCTTTGGGATGATACGTGGACAGCACGTAGATCTTACCATTTTAGGAGCTATGGAAGTGGCAGAAAATGGTGATATAGCTAACTGGAAGATACCAGGGAAAATGGTAAAAGGAATGGGCGGCGCTATGGATCTAGTCGCTAGTGCAGAGAATATAATCGTTGCCATGATGCATACTAATCGTGCTGGTGCGTCAAAACTGCTTAGAAAATGTTCTTTGCCTCTTACAGGAGTCAACTGCATCAATAAAGTAGTAACTAACCTGGCAGTGCTAGAAGTAACTGACACAGGATTTAAACTCTTAGAACGTGCACCAGGAGTGAGTATAGAAGAAATTAAAAACGCGACAGAAGGAAACTTAATTATCGATGGTGAAATTCCTGAGATGAATATTTAAAAATGCTACTATTATGTATAGCTTATAAATAAACCTTCTTGCTATTTTATTATGGTCAGATAAAGCTGCACAAGATTCATTCTAGGGTCGTTCTTTTATAAATTTTAGAATATTATATTTCTTTGCACTGTCTTTCTTATATTATAAAACCATGAAAACAAGATAATTAATGGAATTAATAATTGCTATTTGAAATAAAACTAAAGTATTTATTGATCAAATACATTTATAACATAATTGCTCTTAGGTATTTTATACAAAGAGGAATACATCACATGATGAGAAAAATTCTAAATTTATTTATCTCATTAGAATTATTTTGTAATGTATCAAAATAAGAATTTTTAATAAGAGAAGGAATAATAACAGGAGGTTTCATCTCTATTAACCAGTTCCTTCTTTTTAATAAAACCATGTTCTATTATTTACATTAATATGGACAAAGAAAATAATTGAAAAATAAATTTTAAAAGGATGGCCCTGATTATTCCTATAAGACTTTCTTAACTAGAAATAGTTTAAAACTGATTGATTAAAAAGTGTAAATCATCATTTGATGCGGTATGCCGTCTTCTAAATACTTCTCTCCATGAGAGTTGAATCCTAAATCGGTATAAAATTTATGTAGATAACATTGAGCAGAAATTTGTATAGCAGCGTACCCTTGATCTTTACAGTAATTTATACTAGCATTCATGATTTTCTGACCATAAGCGAGACCACGCATTTTAGGACTTACTACCACACGACCTATACTCGCTTTTTCAAAATAATCACCAGGTTTAAAGATGCGTGTATATGCTGCAAGTTCTTGATCTTTATAACCTAAAATATGCATGGCTTCTTTATCCTTACCATCTAGATCTTGATAGACACAATCTTGTTCTACCACAAAGACTTCAGACCGTAATTGCATGACCTTATATAGTTCTAGGGTAGAATAATCATTAAATGATTTTATTAAAACCTCCATATTTAAAATTGTTTAGGAACATTTTTAGGTTGTGGCGGTTTAATACCTATTCTTATATCTGTGATAATTTTTTCTAGCATATTACCGAATTCTTCATCACCAGCAGCCATTAATTCTTGACGTCTTGCATCTAGATCGTCTAGGGTTTCTTCTTTATCTTTTTCATCAAATTCTTCTAGATCGCGCCATATTTCCATAAGTTTCTTATGTGGGTGGACCGCAGTTCTTAATTGATGAATTATAATAGTAGCTTCTTTTCTCATGAATTTACACCGGTGTAAATTTCTTAGAAACCTACATCTAATTTTTATTTTATCAAATTTACAATGATTTCTTCTCTCTATATGCTAATGAAATCCTATTATGTTCCATTAATAATTGCTCATCTTTTAAGTAGCTTTTTAATAAATGAATGACATAATCCAGTTGATCTTCTGTTATATTTCTATAGGCAGGAGCAGGTACTACATCCTTCCATCTTGCAAACAAAGTATTATCTAGAGCAATGCGCCAGTAACAATGATTATCAAAATCTAGGTGTAAATGTTTATTAGGTAATTGATTACCTAAATCCAGATACTGTTGTCTTTTATTAAGATTCATTATAAAAAATGTAAACAAATATGAGTATAAATGTGATTGTTAACGATAGAATATAAAAGATAAAACTAAAAAAATATCTTTTTCTTTTACTCCTCAAATTTATAAATACATGACTAAATAATAAATATCTAACGATTAGATAAATCAGTACACTAGGTAAAATAAAAATTGAGAATAAAAGGATAAAATAATCTTGTAGAGAACCACCAGATAATAGCATTATAGAAGCTTTTATATGTTCCGCTTTCGCGAAAGCGTACTTATGAACATGCTATCTTGTTAACACGAGTAGCATGACGTCCACCAGCAAATTCTGTATCTAGAAACGTCTCTACCATAGCTATTACTTGTGGTATAGAAGTGAAACGTGCAGGGATACAGATAACATTTGCATTATTATGTTCACGTGCTAGTCCAGCAATTTCTTTAGTCCAGCATACTGCACCGCGTACATTCTGGTACTTATTAACAGTCATAGAGACACCTTGTGCACTACCGCAAATAACTATTCCTATTTCTGTAACGGCCTTATCAACATCCTGACCTACTTTGTGAGCAAAATCTGGATAATCTACGCTATCAAAGGTATCCGTACCGTGATTATTAATTTCATGACCTCTTGCTTTAAGCATTTTTACTACTGCTTGTTTATAATCTGGTCCTGCGTGATCGTTACCTATGGAGATTTTCATATGTTGTGTGTTTATAATACAAATTTACACTTACTCAACCATATTTTAGGGTTATTAACATCGATGGTTTTACACTATTCATAAACAAAGGATAACCTGTTAATAGAAATGCAAAAATTATATTAGGAATATTGTTATGAATAGTCCATACCCATTTTAAATTGAGAAAACCAAAATATAACTCATCAATTTTCTAATGACTTTTCCAACCCATATGCTTAGAAATAAACAATGAAAAAGAGATCTTCTTATTTACATTTATATGTGGATAACGGTTGTAAACAAATGTGAATAACCATAACGGTTAATGAGTATCAATTTATTTTACAATGAGTTAACGATAGAATAACATGTGTACAACTGTAGATAAGTTAACACATTTACCAAATCCTAATTTTTATTTAAAAAGTTATACCGCTATTAACACTACATCATAACCATCATATTTTATTTAAATTTTAAAAAAGAAAAATGATATTGTTTATATATGTTTATAACATTAAATATAAAAAACAAAGAAGGAAAAATATAACCTAATGCTATTCTCTATTCACTTAAAAGAAAGCTGCTCTTATAAAGTAAAGCAAATTATTTTTTACGCTATAAAACTATAGAGGTGCGTAATTTTTAAAGAAGATTAAGGTAAGGATCAACTATATTAGAGTAGGTAGTTAAACGGTAGCTTCTACTTTAATAATCCTAGTTTGGTTATTTGTATGAGTAGCATTGGTCGTAGTGTCTAAGGTTTTTGAAACTAAAACGTACAGTACCACTATGCCTACAAGAAGAATTCCTGAAAAAATCAATGTAGATAAGATTGGTTTTTTTATGCGCATATGATAGGTTTAACGATTTCAAATAGAAATAGTTGTTTTAAGGTAGCTTTATTTCTTAATTTAACGTTAATGAATGTTATCTAGAGAGTTATATTATTGGTTTTCACAGGTATTTAATATCAACCAATTTTAAAAGTTTAACTTTGTAAGTAATATGAATAAAAAGAAAAAAAGAAACTCAAAGACTAAGTTTCAGAATTTGAGTCAGTCGGTACTCAGTGCTATAAAGCAAGATCCGAATAAAAGTTACAATTACAAGCAAATTTGTGCCCACCTAGGAATATCAGATTCTAGTGGACGCAATCAAGTTATAAAAAAATTACATCAACTCAAGTCCAAAGGAAAGATAGAAGAGATAGATCGTGGTAAATTTAAAATTATCAAGGCTATCGATTATTATACTGGACGTATAGATGTAAGTACACGTGGTACTGGTTATGTAATTACCGAAGAACTAGAAGAAGATATCATGATACCTAAAAGATCACTAGGCCAGGCGCTTAATGGTGATGAGGTAGAAGTGTATGTTTATAATAGAAAACGAGGTTCACAGCCAGAAGGTGAGATCACTAAGGTTATTAAACGTAAGAAGACAGAATTTGTAGGAGAGATACAAGTGCATGATAAATTTGCTTTTGTTAATGTTACAGATCCTAAGATTCAGACCGATTTCTTTATCCCAGGTCGAGAGATTAATGGAGCAAAAGATGGACAGGTAGTTCTAGTAGAATTTGTAGAATGGAATGATAAACAAGATTCTCCTAACGGTAGAGTTAAAGATATTCTAGGAGAACCTGGAGAACATGATACAGAAATACATGCTATTCTTGCTCAGTATGGTCTTCCTTATGAATTCCCTGCACAAGTGGAAGAATACACAGAAAAACTTGATAAATCTATATCCTCTCGCGAAATAGAAAAGCGTCGCGACATGCGTGAGACCCTTACGTATACCATAGATCCTGGAGATGCAAAGGATTTTGATGATGCCCTATCATTTAAAGTTCTTGAAAATGGTAATTATGAAATAGGTATTCACATTGCAGACGTATCTCATTATGTAAAAGAAGGAACTGTTCTTGATGACGAGGCTTATGAACGTGCGACGTCTGTATATCTTGTAGATAGAGTAGTGCCTATGTTACCTGAGGTACTTTCTAATGGTGTATGTTCTTTAAACCCACATGAAGATAAGTTATGTTTTTCTGCCGTTTTTGAAATGGATAACTCTAGTAAGATTCATAATGAATGGTTCGGTCGTACAGTAATACACTCTGACCAGAGATTTGCTTATGAAGAAGCACAACATATCATAGAAACTAGAAAAGGAGAGATTCCTGGTGATATCTCGCTTACGCGAAAGCAAACAACCATCCAGCCTGCAATAGTAGATGCTACTTTAAAGTTAGATGAACTAGCTAAGATTATGCGTGGACAGCGTATGGAAGATGGAGCTTTAAGTTTTGATAAAACAGAGGTAAAATTTAATCTTAACGATAAATCTGAACCAGTTGGTGTTTATTTTAAAACTTCTAAAGATGCTAATAAGCTTATAGAAGAATTCATGTTGCTGGCTAATAGAAAGGTGGCTGGTTTTATAGGTAAACAACAACCTAAAAAGACATTTATTTACCGTATTCATGATGAGCCTAATGATGAGAAATTAGGAGCACTTAAGAATATAGTTGTAAAATTTGGCCATACTTTAGATCTAAGAGATCGTAAAACGGTTACTAAGTCACTTAATAAATTATTAAATGATGTAAAAGGTAATAAGGAGCAGAATATGGTAGACACGCTGGCGATAAGAACCATGTCTAAGGCTGTTTATTCTACTAATAACATAGGTCATTATGGTCTATCTTTTGATTATTACTCTCATTTTACGAGTCCTATACGTCGTTATCCTGACGTTATGGTGCATAGATTATTGCAGCATTACCTAGATGGCGGTAAAACAGTAAGTGAAGAATTATATGAAGAAAAATCAGAACATTCTTCAGAAATGGAAATTCTAGCTTCTAAGGCAGAGCGTGATTCTATTAAATACATGCAAGTTAAATTCATGAAAGACCACTCTGACGAAGAATTCTTAGGTGTTATTTCTGGTGTTACTGATTGGGGTGTTTATGTAGAGATTATTTCTAACAAGTGTGAAGGAATGATAAGACTAGGCGACCTCGACGACGATAGTTATGAATATGTAGAAGAGGAGTTTGCTGTAGTAGGTCGCAAGACTAAGAACACTTATACGCTAGGTGACGAGGTTTATGTAAAAGTAAAAAATGCAGACCTAGTAAAGAAACACTTAGATTTCTGGATGATAGGAAGTAGAGAAAAAGTAGATAAATAAACTATTTAAGTTCATATTATAAGCGATTCATTTAACATAAATGAATCGCTTTTTTTTTACCTTTTATTCTTGTTACATTTTGATTTGAAAATTATATAGTATTTCATAAGCTGCTACAGGATTTTTATTCTTGTAGTATAAAACTATGGATACCACATCTTTTAAAGATTATAGAATCCTGAAGAGCATCCATTATTTTAAAGATGTACGCTCCTTATGTTAGTTTATATTAATAGAGATGCTTTTAAACTACATGTAAATATCCTTGTATTTATGGAATGTTTTTTCTCATCCTATGAGTGAACTATTTCATAGTAAAGTAATTCTATGCTTCTAGATGGTAATTTGTTTAATGAAGCATTGATATTTTTGAATTGTGAGATACCACTGCAGGTTGCTTTTCTACGTTGTACTTAAGTATAATGAATAGTCTTTTGTACTAACTATTGTATTGTAAATAAATACTTTCACAAACTAATTTCTAACGATAGTTACTTATTGATTTTAATTTTACAGCTGAATTGTAATGAATTACATGTATTACAACGGTTTTATATTACATTTTATCTATAATGTTTTTTGTAAAACATTCATTTTTAATTAATTAATGATATAGGTAGATATTTGTATTGTAATTAGAGCGTGAGAAACTTTAATTCTTTTTTCATAATGATTTCATTTTATAAATCTTTTCAAATTTTAAGGTTTTTGAGAAGTAAGTTGAAATGTTAGATAGTTTTTTTTGGTTGGTTAGTAGGGAATCCTAAGTTGTCGTTTATGATACTTAGGATTTCTTCGTTTAGGATATTTTCTTTGCCTAGCATTATATGTTTCTATCATACTTTGGCACACGATTTGGTTATTATCTAAGGAAGGTTATTCGTAGTAATTTTCATAAAGTTTTTGGTTGGTTAGTAAAAGTCAATGTTTAGAAATAAGCATCGACTTTTTATTTTTTATCTATCATGGACTGTAACATTACTTAATAAATAAAGTCTTTAAAAAAATACTCTTATCATGAATCGATTATTATTTACAGTAACAATACTCTTTTGTGTCTTTTCTATAGCACAAAACCCAAGTGAAAATACCATATCAGATTTTGATACCATTAAAGTTTTTGATCTAATAACGGTTAATTTAGTAAAATCATCAGAAAATAAGATCGTCATTTCTGGAGAAGACGTGGATGACGTGGAGTACATTGAAAAGAACGGATTATTAAAAGTCCGTATGCGCCCAGAGAAGGCTTTTGATGGTTCAAAAACCTTTGTACATGTTTACTACAAAGAATTATATTTAATCGACGCAAATGAAGGTTCTAGAGTTTTTTCTAATGAATTAATAGAACTGGACAGGCTACAAATAAAAGTACAAGAAGGTGCCATGGTAACAGCAGGGTTAATTGTTAAGAATCTTGATGTAAAAGCTGTTACTGGCGGCATAGTGAGATTAAGTGGTCAGGTTGAAGATCAAATTCTAGTGGTGAACACTGGCGGAATAGTGGAAAATGCTCAACTTAAATCTGATTATTCTAAAGTAAAGCTACAAGCTGGTGGTGATGTAGAGATCTTTGCTACCCAATTTGTTGATATAAATATAAGAGCTGGTGGTGATGTTGTGGTTTATGGTAATCCTAAAGATGTGAAGGAAAAAACTCTATTCGGTGGTAGTATTATGATCCTTGATAAGTACTAAATATTATTTATGTTAAGTGCTCCAATCACCTTAATACACTATTAGATCTATAAAATAACATTTCTAATTCTATATTTGATATCCCTATGTGTTTTCCTACCTTTGAGGTTCAACACAATTCTGAATGCTTGACGATATTTTAAAGGCCATTCCACTAGGCCTTGTTATGGCTTTTCTCATAGGACCTGTTTTTTTTGCTCTACTTGAAACTAGTGCTTTAAAAGGATTTAGGGCGGCTATCGCCCTAGATGCAGGTGTTCTCATAGCAGATATTATTTTTCTACTAGCGGCATATTTTATGACTTCTAGTATTCTTGAAAAATTAAAAGATGACCCAGGACTATTCATTTTTGGTGGTAGTATTCTCTGCATTTATGGTATTGTTTCTTTTATTAAGACCGATAAATCTTACTTAAAAGAAGTAAATACTAAGGTACTCATGGTTCAAAAGAAAAATTATATTACTTTATTTATAAAAGGTTTCTTACTTAATTTTATAAACATTGGGGTACTAGGTTTTTGGTTAGGATTGATAGTTGTTTTTAGTCCGCAATTAGATAATGATGGAGAACGTATTACTATTTTCTTCTCTACTGTTTTACTTACTTATTTTATAATTGATATAGGTAAAATTATACTAGCCAAAAGTTTGAATCGGTATTTAACACCTTCTAGAATTTTTTGGTTAAAACGTCTTATTGCGGTAATTATGTTTATAAGTGGAGCAGTTTTAATTTTTAAAGGTGTTTTCCCTAGCGCAACAGAAAATATTGAAAATCAATTTCAAATCTTGCCTGAACAAGTGGAACCTATAGATCTAGATATAGAAGTTATGGAAGAGTTTAAGGAAAAGGAAAAGTCGGTTATGGATACTGAATAAGATTATCCACAACCTTAAAAACTTAAAAATCCCCAATCAGTTAAGATTGAGGATTTAAGAGGTACCAAGCGGATTCGAACCGCTGTACTAGGTTTTGCAGACCCATGCCTAGCCGCTCGGCCATGGTACCATAATGGATGACAAAAATAACAATAATTTTCTCTATTCCTACTTTATTAAATTTAAATTGATAAAATTGAAAAGTTATTTTCTCTCTTCACTCATTATAATTACTACACTTTGCACATCACCACCTATAGGAGGATTGATCTTAGCTACCTTAACTTCAGCATTTTGAACTAGAGATTCTTCTTTAAATATACGTGTTAGAATGCGCTGTGCCACATGTTCTAAAAGCGCCGACCTTATAGCCATTTCTTCTACTATTATTTTATTAAGAGATACGTAATCTACGGTATCTGCCAGTAAATCTGACTGTGCACTCTTAGAAAGGTTTGCTGTTATTTCTAAATCTACTCGATATTCACTACCTATTAAATCCTCTTCATGAAGGCAACCATGGTTGGTATATACTCTTACGTTTTCTAGTTGTATTTTATGCATAGAACAAAGATAGGCCGTACAGTGTTAGGAGTAAAATAAACTGTAAATTTGTCTTAGTAAAAGAGAACATCATGAGTGAAGAGAAAAAGCCTAATAATTTTATAGAAGATATCATAGAAGACGATTTAAACAATGGTCTCTCTAAGGATAAATTACGTTTCCGTTTTCCACCAGAACCTAATGGTTATCTGCATATAGGTCACGCTAGTGCTATATGTTTAAACTTTGGGTTAGGAGAGAAGTTTAATAAACCAGTAAATCTGCGTTTTGATGATACTAATCCTGCAAAGGAAGAAGCAAAGTACGTAGATGCTATAAAGAAAGATGTACAATGGTTGGGTTATAAATGGGATAACCTTTGCTTTGCATCAGATTATTTTCAAGAACTTTATGACTGGGCCATCCATCTTATTAAAGAAGGAAAAGCCTACGTAGACTCACAATCTAGTGAAGAAATGGCTGCTCAAAAAGGAACTCCTACAGAACCTGGAGTAGATGGACCTTATCGCGATAGATCGGTAGAAGAGAATTTGGCGCTTTTTGAAGGAATGAAGAATGGAGATTTTGGTGAAGGTGAACATATCCTACGTGCCAAAATCGATATGAAGTCCAATAACATGCTCATGCGTGATCCTATCATGTATCGTGTAGTAAATCGCGATCACCATAGAACCGGTGATACATGGAAAATCTATCCTATGTACGACTGGACACATGGAGAAAGTGATTATTTAGAACAAATTTCACATTCCTTTTGTACACTAGAATTTAAACCTCATAGAGAGCTTTATGACTGGTTCTTAGATCAAATAGTAGATACGGATAAAGTACGCCCTAAACAACGTGAATTTGCACGTAGAAACATATCTCATACGGTTACAAGTAAACGTAAATTGCAAAAACTGGTAGAGCAAAATATAGTTACAGGCTGGGATGACCCACGCATGACTACTATTTCTGGTTTAAGACGTCGAGGTTACACCGCTGCATCTATTAAGAATTTTGCGGATTCTATTGGAATAGGTAAGCGCGATAATCTAGTAGATATGAATCATCTAGAATTTCACTTGCGAGATGATCTTAATAAAATTGCAGACCGTGTGATGTGTGTTCTTGATCCTATAAAACTCGTTATTACTAACTATCCAGAAGATCAGGTAGAAATCCTTCAGGCAGAAAATAGTCAGGAAGATGAGTCTAGAGGTTTTAGAAAGGTTCCTTTTTCTAGAGAGATCTATATAGAACGTGAAGATTATAGGGAAGAAGCAAATAAGAAATTTTTCCGTTTAAAGAACGGTAAAGAAGTACGTCTTAAAAATGCGTACATCATAAAAGGTGAAGGTTGTATCAAAGATGCAGACGGTAATATTACAGAGATTCATGCTACTTATGACCCAGATTCTAGGAGTGGTAGCGGGAGCGAAGCTAGTATGCGCAAGATAAAAGGAACATTACACTGGGTAAGTGCTGCACAAGCCCTACCTGTAGAGGTGAGACTGTATGACCGTTTATTTACGGTTCCATCTCCAGATACAGATAAAGAAAAGGATTTCATGGAATTTGTTAACCCAGATTCCCTAGAGGTGATCACTGCTATGGCAGAGCCTGCAATGAAAAATCTTTCCATAGGACAAACAGTGCAGTTTCAACGTATGGGGTACTTTTGTGTAGATCCTGACACAACAGATGATAAATTGGTCTTTAATCGCACCGTTACCTTGCGTGATACTTGGGCTAAGGTAGATGCTTAGATAGAGTAGGATAGAGGTTGCGCTTTCGCGAAAGCGAGATTACCTTAAACCTAATCTGTAGTACATAGATAGAATAATTTAAAGCTCACTTAATCGTGGGCTTTTTTGATAAATCATATATAGTATTTACTATTTTAACTATTTTTAATATTTATTATCAACTTTTAGCATGGTTTTAATAGTAACTCATGTAAGCTTAACTCTGTATTAACTACACTGAAATGCGTTTAGAATTACCTTTGTTATTGAACAAAATAAAGAAATATCATGTCTAAATCATCTAATACCTTAATCGCTTTAATAGCAGGTGCTGCAATAGGCGCTACTGCAGGAATGTTATATGCTCCAGATAGTGGAGAGAAAACTAGAAAAAAATTAAAAAAACAAGCTAAAAAGGCTCAAAAAGATATAGATGCACAAGCCCGTAAGACTTATGCTCAAGTATCAGAAAAAGCATCTCAAATTTCTTCTACTGTAAACTCTAGAGCTACTGAGTTAAGAGGTACCGTAGGTGATAGAATTGAAACAGCTCTTTCTAGCGCAAGCTATAAAGCAGACGACGCTATTGTCGCTTTAGAGGAAAAACTAGAGCAATTACGTATGAAAAATTCTCAGCTACAGAAACCTAATACTGTTAAAGAAGGTATCAAAACAGCATCTGCCAAGGTTAATATATAAACGTAGGATTTGGGAAAACATCTAATTGACAATTTTAGAGAATTTACTACGGCGACTCAAGATTATATTGAAAGCTCTATTAGTTATCACAAACTAGATCTTTTTAAAAAGGTCATGAAGGGTTTAGTTTCTAGTAGTTACTATATTATTTTAGGTTTCTTCTTCCTTGTAGCGCTTATTTTTTTTAGTGTTGCTATGGCTATTTATCTAGGAAATGTTTTGGATAACATTGCATTAGGATATCTTATAATAGGTGCGTTTTACATATTTTTAATGATCATTTTATCCTTATTTCTTAAAAAAACTCTTGAAAAAATATTGGTTAAAAAAGCTAGTACTCAATTTTTTAATGATAACGTGGATATTAAAATAAAACAACATGAGGGTTTACAATAATTTTGATGAAATAGATCGTGATTTAAGGTATCTTAAATTGCAGCAGCAAATACATCAGGAGACTATGAAGTTAGAGTTAAATGAAGTTAAAGAGAGTTTTTCTGCTGTTTCTATTTTAACTAGTGCAATAAGCTCCATTGCAAAAAAAGCTGTGGTTTTAAAGGTTGTAAATAAGCTAGTCGGTCTCAAAGGAAAAAAATGATATTTTAATATCATAAATTGTTTTAAAAAGCACATTTCAAAAAAAAACGCCATCAGTAATGATAGCGTTTTTGTGTTTATAAAAGTGTACGTAAATTATTCTACCCATCCATCTTCTAGGCCATCATCATCATAACCATTTTCTTTTTCTCTTTGGGATCTAGAAGACTGTTTTACCTTTTCTTCTTTATCAGCATTAGTTTTTTTCATTTGTTCACCTATTTGTGCACTTGCTGTAAAACTGGCAATCATGTTATTTAACATGTCACTACCAGCTTGTGGTGAATTAGGTAGTAAAATCAGATTAGACTGTGTTGCCTCACCTATAGACTGTAATGTATCATAGTGTTGTGTAACCACTATAAGGGCACTCGCTTCTTGAGAATTGATACCTACATTATTAAGTACATCTACACTTTCTTCTAATCCACGAGCAATTTCACGACGTTGGTCTGCGATACCTTGACCTTGTAAGCGCTTAGATTCTGCTTCAGCGCGTGCTTTAGCAACTATTTTGATACGGTCGGCCTCAGCTTCATACTCTGCAGCTGTTTTCTCACGCTCTGCAGCGTTAATTCTATTCATTGCTGCCTTTACCTGTATATCTGGATCTATGTCCGTTACAAGCGTTTTAATGATGTCATATCCATAATCCATCATCGCCTCATTTAATTCTCGTTTTACAGCGATAGCGATGTCATCTTTCTTCTCAAATACGTAATCTAGTTTCATTTTAGGAACTTCGGCACGTACTACGTCAAATACATAAGCTGTGATCTGATCATGTGGATTTTGAAGTCTGTAGTAGGCATCATATACTTTTTCCCTTCTTACCTGAAATTGTACTGATATTTTAAGACGTACAAATACATCATCTTTGGTTTTAGTCTCTACGATTACATCTAATTGTTGAATCTTCAGATTTATTCTTCCTGCGATCTTATCAATTATTGGTATCTTAAGTTGTAATCCTGACTGGCGCATACTGGTAAATTTACCAAATCGCTCTACTACCGCAGCAGTTTGCTGTTTTACGGTAAAAAAAGTACCCAATAGAACTACTACTGCTAGCAGACCTACAACGGCATAAATAATTAAATCCATAATTTTTGTTTTTAATGGTTATTGTTAATAAATGTATTAAAAGTAAACTACTTTATCGTTAAAGTGGCTGATAGGTTATATTTTAATAACTTTATTCTAGCTTACTATAGATTAGTGGTATGTTTGTGTGCTTTGTTACATTCCCTATGAAAAACTCATTTTTAGTACTTCTCACTGTTCTAGCGATAAATAAGGCTTTAGCTCAGGATCATCTTATCAATTCATTTGTTGAGGATACCACAATTTTTACGGTTAATGACCCAGTAACTTTTGGAGAAACTCCTGTAGAAGATATAAGTATCAATGCCGCTGCAACTCTCAAATACACCTATAATAATCGCATAGGTCTAGGTGTAGATGCCACTTTCTTTAATATTAATAGCGATGCTGTTAATGTGACACAAGGAACAGGTTGGTCTGCTTCTCTAGAAACACGAGGAGATTTTAGAGATGATTTTGATTTGATTTATTCCATCGGAATCTTTAATCATAATTTTTCTGTAAATGAAAACATTACTAACGATCAGATAGATATGCGTGTAATAGGAGCAGAGGTTAAGTTTTTAATGGCGTGGAAAATAGCACAAAGTGACTTTTTTTCTATAGAAGCTGGACCTGCTTTACAGCTTAACGGTGAACTTAAAATAGATAAAGAAGAACGTTATGAAAATTCCTTCACCGGTGGTTTAAATCCTATAGTTTTAAAAGATTTTCAAGAGACTTCTCCTATAAATATTAATGGTATTATAGGCTTTTCAGGTGGTGCTAGAAACTATAGAGTTACTGCTCATTATCATTATTCTTTTATAGATTCACTTGCTGGTACTAACCTCGCTGGTGATAATATAGACGGTAATTTCAGTTTTATAAGTGTAGGAGCTAGACTATATTTCTAGACGACTCTCTCCTCAAATAAAAAAAGCCTGGTAAAAATATATTACCAGGCTTTTTTTATTTGAGAAATTGAATATTATCCTAATTTCTTTATAGCTGTTTCTATACGATTTACTGTTTCTGTTTTACCTATCATAGAGGCTATTTCAAATACATCTGGGCCCATAAGACTTCCTACTAGTGCTAGTCTTAATGGCATCATTACTTTTCCGAATCCCATTTCTTTATCCGTGATCCATCCTTTTACAGCAGCACTTAGTCCAGCTGCGCTATCATCTTCTGTATTATTAATTATTTCTACCACGTTTTGCATGATCTCGTTAGTTCCCTCTTTCCATGCTTTTTTGGCATTTTTATCATCATAAGAGTCAGGAGCTGTAAAGAAAAAACCGGCTAGTTCAAACAGATCTTCGGTAAAAACCGCACGTTCTTTGACCATTCCTGCCACCATGCTTACATAATCTTCAGAACCATATGAGATATTTTGTTCTTGTAACGCTTTCGCGAAAGCGGAACCTATAACAGCATCATCCTGCTGTACATACCACTGCTGCTGAAACCATTTTGCCTTTTCTGGATCATATTTTGCACCAGAACTATTTACTTTTTCAAGGCTAAATGCTTCTATCAACTGTTTCAGATTAAAAAGTTCTTGCTCTGTACCAGGATTCCAACCCAAGAAAGCAAGGATATTAACCATAGCCTCTGGTAAGAAACCATCTTCTTTAAAACCAGTAGAAATCTCTCCACTTTTAGGATCTTTCCAGTGTAACGGAAATACAGAAAAGCCCATTTTATCTCCATCTCGTTTGCTTAATTTACCCTTACCTGTAGGTTTTAAAATTAAGGGTAAGTGTGCAAATTTAGGACGTTCCCAACCAAAACTCTCATATAACAAAACGTGTAATGCCATACTAGGCAACCATTCTTCTCCACGTATTACATGGGAGATTTTCATTTCATGATCATCCACTACGTTTGCTAAGTGATAAGTGGGCATACCATCACTTTTAAATAATACTTTATCATCTAGCAGTGTGGTATCGATTTCAATTCCTTTACGTATCTCGTCGTACATAGGTAGCGTTTTTAATTCTGGTTTAAAACGCACTGTGTAGGCATCTCCACGATCTATTCTTTCTTCAACTTCTTGTTCAGAAAGTGTCAAAGAGTTCGTAAAATTTAATCTATTATTATGGTTGTAAATGAAAGTCTCTTTATTAGCTTCGGCGGTTGTTCTGGCTTGTGTCAATTCTTGGGCAGTATCAAATGCATAATATGCTGCTCCTTTTTTTATTAATTCTTCAGCATAAGCTCGATACATTTCTTTACGCTCACTTTGACGATAAGGGCCATGTTTTCCTTCTTTTCCTGGTCCTTCATCATAAGGAATATTGCACCAGTCTAATGCTTCTATTATATAATCTTCAGCTCCTTCTACGTATCTGTTTTGATCAGTATCTTCTATACGCAGTATAAAAGTACCATTATGTTTCTTTGCAAATAAATAATTGAAGAGCGCTGTTCTTACACCTCCTATGTGAAGAGGTCCAGTAGGACTGGGCGCAAATCTTACTCGTACATCTGTACTCATTTTGTAGCATTTTTATTGGATTGCAAATTTAGTATATCTCGTATAAGTTTTGAGTGATGCTCTCAGAGTTTTTGATTAATAATACTCTCTAATAAAAGTTGCTTTTTGTGATAAGAATCATCTACGAGTAATTTTATTACTCTTGTTTCTATCTCAATAATAGTGATCTATTCTTTTATCTTTTTTATTCTACTATTTTCAGGGTTTCTTGGATCATATAATACTATGATTGAATCTCGATTTAAATTTTTTAAGTCAAAATAATCTTTCAAATTATATATCTTGTACATCCTCATAAACGGAGTCTTTTACTTTATAACTGTAAAACAATTCTATCAAATGCTTTATTTGTGGATCCTAGACCTGACCATCTGTAGTCGATATAAAGTCTACATATTTTATTTTACCGATTGATTTTTGCTATTTTTTATAAATTGATATTCTGTGACATAATCAGTTAAATAGACCACTAGTATTAAGGTTCCTTAAATTAAAAATAGATAGGTTATCCATTTTTTCGATTTATATTTTTGTTTTTTGTCATTTTCAAAAGCTTCTTGTAATTCACGAGCTGCATCGTATCTAGTATTTCCTTTGAATAAACTCATGTTAAATTTCTGCCAATTCAACCATTTCCTGAGGAACATGTTTATTCACAGTCGAAAACCATAATGGAGGTATGGTTGCGATAATCATCATCGTTGGGTAACCATAAGGTAGTTGTGGACTGTCGGTATGATAATCCAGCACCTGATATTTTTTACTAGCTCTATAGTGGTGATCACTATGTCTGGTTAACTCATAAAGAAGAATTCTACCTAAGGCATGATTAGAATTCCAGCTGTGTTTCTCTCGCACTATCTCATAACGTCCTGATTTTTTCTTATTCCTACGCAATCCATAATGTTCTAGATAATTAATAATCTCTAGTAGTGTAAACCCTATGGTTCCTACAGCTATTGTAATTATAGCCGTATCCCAAGAAAAGAATAAACCTACACATAATAAATATGATATTTGAATTACGGTGTACCATAACATATCGTTTTTAAAGGAGAAGAAATTTCGGTTATGAGTTTTGTTAAGCTTCAACTGGGTGTGCCATGCACTCGTGTATTGTGATGTAACAGATCTTAACCAGAACGCATACAGGTTTTCATTATATCTAGCTGTTGCAGGATCCTCTGGAGTTGCTGCTTTTAAATGGTGACAGTAATTGTGCTCTATATAAAAGTGCATATATAAACTAGGAAGTAACAATAATTTTCCTAAATATCGTTCCCAGGTATCTTGACGATGGCCTAATTCGTGTGCAACATTAATACCGTTGCTTCCTGCTACTATGCCTAATGATAATACTAATCCGACGGTTTCATAAGTTTCCAATTCAAAATTAGCATACGTGTAAAGTCCATAAATAAGTATTCCGTATATAATCGGTACATTTAACCATAGAATAACATCAAAGAATTTATTTTTTATCTTACTCGCTCTTTGCTGCTCATCTAGATTCTTTTTTAAGGACGGCATCCACATTTCTAACAACGGCACGATTATAAATATCATAAATGGTGTAAGAAATAACCACAATTCCATTTTTGTTATTCCTATGACACAAAAAAGCGGTGTCATATATGCGGCTAGATATTTTAAGTCTTTCATAAGTTCATTTCTATAGTACATCAAATATAATGGATAATCGTTTATGTTAAGCATCCTTGTAAAATCCATCAAAAATCGACTTGTTTTAAGTGATATTTAAGCTGTTTTTAGACTTTTTTGATTACGTAGTACATCTTTCATGTAAAGGTCGCTCTAAACCGTTATATTTACGGTAAAGACACGATACTTTAAAAAATGACAAATTTTCAGATAATAGAAGTCAAGCTCAAGCGGTTTATTAATAAATATTACCGTAATGAATTGATCAAAGGAATAATTTTATTTTTAGCATTGGGACTGCTGTATTTTTTATTTACTGCAATTATTGAATATTTTCTTTGGTTAAGCCCGGTTGGCAGGTCCATCTTATTCGGTCTCTTTGTAGTAATAGAATTGTTCTTGTTAATAAGATTTGTCCTTCTCCCACTTGCCAGATTATTTAAATTATCTCGTGGTATTGATTTTAGAGATGCCAGTTCTATGATAGGTACTCATTTTCCAGAAGTGTCCGATAAATTAATTAATGTCTTACAGCTTCATAAAAATGGAGGTGATGATGAACTTACATGGGCTAGTATTAATCAAAAGAGTGAAAGTCTTCAACCTATACCATTTACACTTGCCATTGATTATAAGAAAAACAGAAAGTACTTACCTTATCTCGCTATTCCGTTGGCTATAATTGCTGGTTTATTTTTTACTGGTAATAATGAGGTTCTAACAGATAGTGCAAAACGTGTAGCAGATTTTAATAATGAATACATCCCGCCTGCGCCTTTTAACTTTTCTATTATTAATAAAGATCTTAACACTTTGCAGCGTCGCGATTTTAAACTTAACGTTGTGGTAAGTGGTCGCAAATTACCAGAAAATGCAACTATTCATTATAATGATCAGTCTTATTTTTTAACTCAAGATGCTCCAGGTAAGTTCAGTTTTATTTTTTCTAATCCGGTTCAAGACACTAGATTTTATTTATCTGCTAATGAAGTTAAAAGTACTAATTATACATTACAAGTATCTGATGTTCCTATTTTAAATGGTTTTGATCTTCTTCTGGATTACCCAGCACATACCGGTAAAAAGGACGATGTACTTTCAAGTACTGGGAATACAGTCGTACCTCAAGGAACTAAGATTACCTGGCAATTAAAAACTTCTAATACGAACCAGGTAGACTTTATAACTTCAGAAGAGAGATTCTCGTTTCAAAAAAATGATAATAGTTTCGCTTTCGCGAAAGCGGTCTCGCAACCATTTAAATATTCTATTGCCACTTCTAATGCAAATATCAAAGATTTTGAAGTACTTCATTTTAAAATTGATATGGTAAAGGATGAATATCCCGAACTAGATATAGAGATGAAAAAGGATTCTATAGATTCAGATGTGATGTATTTTAAAGGTCAGGCGTCCGACGATTATGGTATACGTAAAATGCAATTAGTGTACTATCCATCTGATGATGTTTCTAAAATTGATACCTATGAATTAGGATCTAACCGTGGTACTTATGATCAGTTCCTATTAACTTTTCCTGGTAATATTATCTTAGATGGTGGAAAGAGTTATCAATTTTATTTTGAGGTTATAGATAACGATGCTGTGAATACTTTTAAATCTACTAAGTCAGAAGTGTTTTCTTATCGCAAATTGTCCGAAGATCAGTTTCAAGAAAAGCAGCTTTCTCAACAAAAGGAGTCTTTGGCAAATCTAGAAAAGGCCGTAAATGAACAGCAAAAACAACAGGAACAATTAAATCAATTATCTCAGGAACAAATACAAAAAAAGGATAGAAGTTTTAATGATAAACGCAAGTTAGAGCAAGCTTTAAAAAATCAACAAAAGCAAGAACAAAAAATGCGTCAACAGTTAGATAAATTGAAACAAAATCTTCTGAAATCAAACTTTCAAAAAGACGAAATGAAAGAGGTTCTTGAAGAGCGCATGCAAAATAGTGCGGACGAACTTAAAAAGAACGAAGAATTATTAAAAGAATTACAAGAGTATCAAGACAAATTATCTGCAGAGGAATTACAGGAAAAAGTGGAAAAGTCTAAGAATAATTCTAAAAAGCAGCAACGTAATCTAAAGCAATTATTAGAATTAACAAAACGCTATTATGTAGAACAGAAGTATGAACAATTAGGCAAAGAGTTGCAAAAAATAGCACAGAAACAAAAGGAACAATCACAGAAAGGTGTTGAAGATAATAAGAAAGAAGATCAGAATAAGTTGAATGAGGAATACAAGAAATGGGAGAAGCAGCTTCAAGACTTAGAAGAAGAGAATGATGGTCTTAAAGATCCTATGCGTTTAGAATTTGAGCCAGAAGATTCTGAAGAAATACGTGAGGAACAGAAACAGTCTAGTAAAGATCTTGAAGATTCTAAAACTTCAGATGCACAAAAGAAACAGAAAAGTGCTTCACAAAAAATGAAGAACCAGGCCCAAAAAATGGCTTCTCAAATGGCTCAAATGTCTGCCGATCAAATGAAGGAGGATGCAGAAAGTTTAAGACAAATTCTAGATAACTTAATTGTATTCTCTCAAGAGGAGGAGAATTTAATGGAGTCCATGCGAGACCTGAATAGATTAAGTCCTAATTTGGGAAGTAAATTAAAGTTGCAAAAGGATTTAGAAAGCACTTTTAAACATGTTGATGATAGCTTATTTGCTCTAGCATCTCGCAATCCTAAGATAGGTAAGAATATCAATGAAGAGGTTACTGATATTTATTATTATTTAGATAAATCGTTAAATCAAATTGCAGATTTTGAAATGCTTAAAGGTCAGGTATCACAGCAGTTTGTTTTTAAAGGAGCTAATACATTGGCAAATATGTTGAGTGGTTCTCTAGATGCTATGAAGAATAGCATACCGATGCCAGGTAAAGGCAAATCTAGTGAATCAGGACAGGGTTTTCAATTACCCAATATCATAAAAAAACAAGAGAGTTTATCCAATTCTGGAGAAGGAGAAGAAGGTAAAGAAGGTGACGCTGGTAAGGAAGGTAAAAGCGGTCAAGGTGGAGAAAGTGGTAAAGATGGAAAAAGCGGTCAAGGTGCAGAAAGTGGTAAGTCTGGAAAATCTGGCAAGGATGGTGATTCTGGTCAAGGTGGAGAGTCTGGTAAATCAGGAAAAAGCGGTCAAGGTGGTGAAGGCGGTCAAGGAGGACAAGGCGGCCAATCTGGAAATGGGAATCAAGGCGGTCAAGATGGTGATTCTGGTCAAGGTGGTAATAATAGTTCTGGTAATGGAAATGGATCTGGTGGTGAAGACGGCGATCAACAAGGTTATAGAGAAAGTGAACAGGAGGCTGCCCGTATTTATGATATTTATAAACAACAGCAAGAGTTACGTAATCAACTAGAAGATATGATACGTCGGGAAGGGCTAGAAGGTAAAGTAGGTGATATAACAGATAAAATGAAAGCTGTTGAGCGCAAACTATTGGATCAAGGTTTCAATAGAGAGGTACAAGAACGCATGATGGATATACAGCACGATTTATTAAAATTAAAGGACGCTGGTCTGGAACAAGGCAAGGAGAATCAACGTGAAGCTACTACTAGTTTACGAGACTTTAATAACAATACAAGAGCTCAAATTCCTGATGCTTCTAAGTACTTTAATAACAAAGAGATTTTAAACAGACAAGTATTACCTTTGCAGCCCCAATACCGCAACAAGGTAAAGGAATATTTTAAAGCTAATGATTGAATTTAACTACCAGAATAATTTTGAGCAACTTGATGATGTTGCCTATTCAAAATGGATAGAATCTATAGTTATTTCTGAGGGTAAAACGATAGGGGAATTGTCCTTCGTTTTTTGTTCAGATGCTTTTCTATTAAAAATTAATCAAGATCATTTAGATCATGATACCTATACAGATATTATCACTTTTGATTACTGTCTAGACGGTTTAATAAATGGTGAGATCTATATAAGTACAGATAGGGTTAAGGAGAATGCTGTCAGCTTTCGCGAAAGCGAGATCAACGAATTGCATCGCGTCATGGCACATGGTGTATTGCATTTATGTGGTTATGGTGATAAGAGTGAAGAAGAAGCACGTGTTATGCGTGAAAAAGAGAATGAGAAAATCGTGATGTTTCACGTGAAACAATAAGCAATGTTTGATAAAGAATACGATGTTATAGTAGTAGGTGCTGGCCACGCTGGAGGAGAGGCTGCTGCAGTTTCTGCAAATATGGGTGCTAGTACGTTACTTGTTACCATGAATCTAGAAACAATAGGACAGATGTCTTGCAATCCTGCCATGGGTGGTATTGCAAAGGGACAGATAGTTCGTGAGATAGATGCTCTGGGTGGACTAAGTGGTGTTGTCTCTGATAAGAGTGCAATACAGTTTAAAATGCTTAATAAGTCTAAAGGACCTGCTATGTGGTCTCCTAGAACACAGAATGACCGCATGCGTTTTTCTGAAGAATGGAGGCTGCAGTTAGAAGCTATTCCATTATTAGATTTCTATCAGGAAATGGTTTCTGGTTTAATTGTAGAGAATGGTAAGGCTGTAGGGGTGCGTACCTCTTTGGGAATTGAGATAAGATCTAAAGCTGTAGTGCTTACTAATGGAACGTTTTTAAACGGTCTTATTCATATAGGAGATAAACAATTCGGCGGTGGTAGAGCTGGTGAAAGAGCCTCAACAGGTATTACTGGTCAGTTAGTGGAATTAGGTTTTGAGTCAGGTAGAATGAAAACGGGAACGCCGCCACGTGTAGATGGTCGTTCTTTAGATTATTCAAAGATGGAACCGCAACCTGGAGATGTAGATACTTCAAAATTTAGCTACAGTAATTTGACAACTTCTCTTAAGCATCAAAGAGATTGTCATATGACTTATACGAGTCCCGAGGTTCATAATTTATTGCGTGAAGGGTTTGATCGTTCTCCTATGTTTAATGGTAGGATACAGTCTTTAGGCCCGCGTTACTGTCCTAGTATAGAAGATAAAATTGATCGTTTTGCAGACAAAGATCGTCATCAATTGTTTGTGGAACCAGAGGGATGGAACACTTGCGAGGTTTATGTAAATGGTTTTAGTACCTCATTGCCAGAAGATGTTCAGTTCAAAGCATTGCGTAGTGTTGTTGGGTTTGAAAATGTCAAGTTTTTTAGACCTGGTTATGCTATAGAATATGATTATTTTCCACCGACTCAATTAAAGCACACGCTAGAAACTAAATTAGTGAACGGTCTTTATTTTGCGGGACAGATTAATGGTACTACTGGTTATGAAGAAGCAGCTTCTCAAGGTTTAATGGCTGGTATTAATGCCGTGCGTAAAATAAGAGAAGAAGAACCTTTTATATTAAAAAGAGACGAAGCTTATATAGGAGTTCTCGTAGATGATTTGATTACTAAAGGAACAGAGGAGCCTTATAGAATGTTTACCTCGCGAGCTGAGTACAGAACATTGTTGCGGCAGGATAATGCAGATTTAAGGTTAACACCACGTGCGGTGGAGTTGGGTATTATTACCGATGAGGCTCTTAAAAGAGTTGACCGTAAAGCATCAGAGTCTGAAAGGATGGTTCAGTTCTTACGTGATACAAGTTATGATTTTAAGGAGATGAACAATTTACTAGTCGCAAAGGGAAGTAAAGAAGTGACTCAAAATGATAAATTATTTAAAGTCTTTTCTAGACCTCAAATTAATTTAGATGATTTGAAAACTATTTCTCAGGTCAAAAGTTATCTAGAAGATAATGATCTCGATAATGATATTTTAGAGCAAGTAGAAGTTCATGTTAAATATGCTGGGTATATAGCAAAGGAAAAAGAGAATGCAGATAAATTACATAGATTAGAGAATGTAAAAATTCCTCCTAACTATGATTTTAAAAGTATCAAGTCGCTTTCTTTTGAGGCTAGAGAAAAACTTACAAAAATTCAACCAGTAACTGTTTCTCAGGCTAGTCGTATTTCTGGGGTATCACCTAGTGATATCTCTGTATTATTAGTCCATATGGGTCGATAGTTTCACGTGAAACAATTATATGAAATCTAAATTTTCAAAGCCTTTTTTAAAACTTAAAGATTACTTTCTCACTCAAGAGAAGTTTGAATTATACCTCGATCCAGATACGGGATTGATAAAGACTATTCCGCAACCAGAGGATTTAGATCTTTATTATGAAAGTGAAGATTATTTATCACATGACGATACTCAAAAATCACTTTTTGCGTTTTGCTATAATTTTGCAAAGTCCTTTAACCTTAAATCAAAGACTTCGCTCATAGCCAGATTTATTAATAAAGGAAATGTATTAGATATAGGTGCTGGAGTAGGGGATCTAGTTAATGAGTTACAAAAAAACGGAATTACTGCAACAGGATTTGAACCGAGTGCAAAAGCAAGAAAAATTGCTAAAGAAAAAGGAGTTGTTTTAAAACCAAATCTAGAATCATTTGCTGAAAATAGTTTTGATCTTATTTCTATGTATCATGTTTTAGAACATGTAACAGATGTTGAAAAGCAGAAACAAGAGATTCTAGGTTTATTAAAACCTCACGGCATTTTAATATTAGCTTTACCTAATTATAAATCTTATGATGCCCGATTCTATGGAAAGTATTGGGCAGGGTACGATGTCCCTAGACATTTATTTCATTTTAATAAAAAAGCAGTAAAAAGTTTATTTGATAAAGAATTTGAAATTGTAAAAATGAAACCCATGTGGTTTGATAGTTTTTATGTTTCTATTTTGTCTTCGAGATATAAAAAAATATTTGCTCCTTTTATAAATGGAATACTTATCGGTTTTCTATCAAATGGCATAGCTCTGTTCAATAAAGAACCTAGTTCTATCACTTTTGTGCTTAAAAAACGTTTTTAATTAGTTTTAAGAGTGTTTTTAAATTCACTAATCAAAATGATAAACGTTTTTATTTAAATGGCTTAAAATACCTTATCTAAAGCCGATTTTAATAAAAGAATCCTATTATAATCGTTATTTGTATAGATCATACATATTTTGATCAAAGTAAAACTCCAACGCCATTATCAAGTAATCACCTAAACTAGATGCGCGATTTTATGGAAAGTATGGGCTAGCTAAGATTTCTCCAGGTATTTATTTCATTTTAATAAAAAGCAGTAAAAAGTTTATTTGATAAAGAATTTGAGATCGTAAAAATGAAACCCATGTGGTTTGATAGTTTTTATGTTTCTATTTTGTCTTCGAGATATAAAAAAACATTTGCCCCTTTCATAAATGGAATACTTATCGGTTTTCTATCAAATGGCATGGCTCTGTTCAGTAAAGAGCCTAGTTCTATCACTTTTGTACTTAAAAAACGCTTTTAATTAGTTTTAAGAGTGTTTTTAAATCCACTAATCAAAATGATAGACGTTTTTATCTAAATTGCTTAAAACTCCTTATTTAAAGCCGATTTTAATAAGAGGAGTTTATTAAAATGGTTACTCATATGTATTATACATATTTTGATCAAAGTAAAACTCTAACGCCCATTATCAAGTAAACACCTAAACTAGATGCGCGATTTTATGTATAGTATTGGGCTGGCTAAGATTTCTCCAGGTATTTATTTCATTTTAATAAAAAGCAGTAAAAAGTTTATTTGAAAAAGAATTTGAAATCGTAAAAATGAAACCCATGTGGTTTGATAGTTTTTATGTTTCTATTTTGTCTTCGAGATATAAAAAAACATTTGCCCCTTTCATAAATGGAATACTTATCGGTTTTCTATCAAATGGCATAGATCTGTTCAATAAAGAACCTAGTTCTATCACTTTTGTACTTGAAAAACGCTTTTAATTAGTTCTAAGAGTGTTTTTAAATCCACTAATCACAATGATAGACGTTTTTATTTAAATGGCTTAAAACATCTTATTTAAAGCTGATTTTAATAATAGGAGCTTATTAAAATCGTTATTTGTATAGATTATATATATTGTGACCAAAATAAACCTGCAATCCCTATTATGAAGTAAATTCCTAATCTCGATGCACCGTCAAAATCCTTTGCAATTCTTAGACCCACTAACAATATTAAAATAAGAATATTGGATAATATAAATGAATATTGAGCATAAAGTAAACTTTGTTCTGTAACTATTTTAAATAACGCAATTACTATAATAGTACTAAGGATAATTTCAATACCTAGAATTATTACAGAACTAATCAACACTACAATAGGACTTAGAGTGTTTTTAAATAAATCACAAAATCCATTATAGGTCTGTTTCCAAGCAAATATCTTTTCAAAAGAAGAAATGATGTAGGTAACTAGTAAAAAGATAAGAAGTAATATAATTCCAGAATGGTGTAATAGCATAGCCTTTGTATTGTTTTACAATTATACTAACCTTTTTATTACTGCTGTATTGAAATCTATCAATTACTAAAAGATGTGGGTTTACCGATTCTTCTAAGATTTAGAATGTAGTATACGCGTCATACCTATGCTTAAATCGGTAAGTACTATTTTTCCGTTTGCATTACGTTCTATGTGATAAATAGCTTCTTGAAGTTGTTTTTGCACTTCTATCATCCTATTTCCATCGACAAAAGGGGCAAATTTACTAAGATCAAAACCGCTTTGTGGTGCGAGATAAACAGCGCTCTCTGCCTTATAATTTTTAAGCATAGCTTGTCTAAAAAATTCAATGCAGTAGTTTAAAAATCTTATCTGTGTTTCACGATTAACAGCCGCTATCGTGGTAGCCCAATCCATAAGTTCGTTAATCGCAGTAATTTTAGTCTTTGCAACAAATGCGGTGCGTACCCATTGAACAAACCATTGTTCAAATTGTAAATCTTCGGCATTATTTTGTGAAAATTGAACCGCTTTTCTATAATCTCCATCTGCTTGTCTAGCTATTATAGAGCTTTGACTTTCATTTAATTGAAGGTTTTTTTGCAACCCTTCGGCTATTACAGCGGCATTTAGTTTAGGTACATGTATAACCTGGCACCTAGACTTTATGGTATTAATGATTTTATCTTCAGATTCTGCCACGAGTAAAATAATCGTCTTATTAGGTGGCTCTTCTATAAGTTTAAGTAGCTTATTTGCTGCCTCGGTATTCATTTTATCTGCTCCCCAAATAATCTGTACTTTATAACCTCCTTCATAAGATTTAAGGCTCAACTTTTTCATAATAAGTTGTGCTTCGGCTACTCGTATTTCGGCATTCTTTTTTTCTATATCGATCGCTTTATACCAGTCTGGTAGACTACCATAAGAGTTCTCTTTTAAGAATACACGCCATTGATTTAAAAAAATATCTGAGGTTGCTTTACTACTACTACTTCCTACAGTGGATGGCATGGGAAAAGAAAAATGTAAATCTGGATGCGCTAGATTATTAAGTTGTACATGACTGCTTTCATTATTTGTTCCACATAATATATCTCTAGCATAGGCGATTGCAAGTGGTAAAACACCGCTTCCAGTAGGTCCTACCAGCAATTGAGCATGTGCTATACGACCATTTTTTACAGTAGACTGTAAGTGGCTTTTTATATGTGTAAGTCCTAAAACATCTTTGTATTGCATAGTGCAAATATAAGTGGATGTTGTTTAAAGACAGGACAACACCCATCTCTTGTTGAGATTTAAAACCTGTTTATAATAGCTAGACTATCATATTTTTATTGATGGAATGATTTTAAGGCATAAGGTTTTGTGGACTGGAGTAAACAACTTATACCTTTTTCCATTCCCTACAACGGTATTGTAGATCGAGAACCGTTATATTTGTTTTTAAACAATTTTGAATATAACAAGATGACTATAGACCAGATTAATTTTGAAAATAAAAAGGCGCTTATAAGAGTTGATTTTAATGTCCCTCTAGATGAGAATTTTAAGGTGACTGATGCTACTAGAATTCAGGCAGCAAAGGACACGATTATTCATGTTTTAGAAAAAGGAGGTTCTGTTATATTGATGTCACATTTAGGTCGTCCTAAGAAAAAAGAGAATGAATTTTCTTTACACCATGTCGTTGATATAGCTAGTGACATTCTTGGTGTTCAGGTTAAATTTTCCCAAGATTGTACAGGAGAAGTAGCTAATAAAGCAGCTCAAGATTTACAACCTGGTGAGGTTTTACTTCTAGAAAATCTAAGATACTATAGTGAAGAGACTGCTGGAGATTCCGCTTTCGCGAAAGCGTTATCACAATTAGGCGACGTGTATATCAATGATGCTTTTGGTACTGCTCACAGGGCTCATGCTAGTACTGCTGTAATAGCACAATATTTTGAAGAGAAATGTTTTGGACTACTTATGAATCGTGAGATAGATAGTCTAGCTAAAGTAATGGAAACACCAGAAAAACCACTTGTAGCAATTTTAGGTGGTGCTAAGGTATCTTCTAAAATCACAGTTATTGAGAATATTCTAAGTAAAGTGGATGACTTAATTATAGCTGGTGGTATGGCTTATACGTTTATCAAAGCACAAGGCGGTAAAATAGGTGATTCTCTAGTAGAAGACGATAAACAAAGTCTAGCGCTAGATATTCTTGCTAAAGCCAAAGAAACAAATACCAGAATTCACTTACCGGTAGATGTGGTGATTGCAAATTCTTTTTCTGAGCTTGCCACTAAGGATAAAGCTGCCATAGATCAAATCCCTGATGGCTGGATGGGACTAGATGTAGGAGAGAAATCTAGAGAGCTATTTCATGAAGTGTTACAAAATGCCAAAACTATTCTATGGAATGGACCTGCTGGTGTTTTTGAAATTGAACCGTTTGCAAATGGTACTATCGCCCTAGGTAAGTCTGTAGCAATGGCAACAAAAAACGGTGCATTCTCGTTAGTAGGTGGTGGTGATAGTGTAGCTGCTGTAAAACAATTTGGTTTTGCAGACCAGGTAAGTTATGTATCTACTGGTGGTGGCGCTATGCTAGAAATGCTAGAAGGGAAAACCCTGCCTGGTATAGCTGCTATTAAGGGATAAAACCATATTTTTTTAAAAAACTAATTTATGGCTTTGCATAATCATATAAGATTGTGCAAAGCCTATTCAGTATAAAGATAGTTAGACGTTATTGTCTAAAAAATTCTCACACCTTTACTATTTGTATATCTAAAATCATCAAATAGAAAATGTTATTTCACAGTAATTACAGAAACAATTCATGAACAAATACTTTTTATTATTACTATCATCCATAGCTTTTACACCGCTAGCTGCACAAGTAGAACAAGATTCTACAATCACTACTGGTAAAGTCATTTCTTATGAAGAGTATAAAAGACAACAAGCTCAAAAAGATTCTATAGAATCTGGTACTATATTATCTAGAGAAATACCTGTTCAAGAAATAATGATGGATACCACCGTTGCAGGTACGCCACTTATCGTGCATCCTGAGGTAGATGATCTAGATGAAAAACTACTTAATGAACTGTATAACAATGATTTATATGAGTACATGTACAAAGAGATTGTACAAATGGATTATAGTGAGACGGTAAATCAAACCCTAGCTACCGATACACTTAAAGCAAGACTTGCTGCTATTAATGAAAGCACACCTTTCCAGATAGATTACAATCCGGTGTTGGAAAAACTGATTAATAAAAAACTCAGTTATAAACGTGTTTACATGGAACGATTAATGACGTTAAGTGATTATTACTTTCCTTTATTTGAGCCTTATCTAGATCAGTACGATATTCCATTAGAGATGAAGTACCTAGCTATAGTAGAAAGTGCATTAGACCCACGTGTCAAGAGTAGAGTAGGTGCCACCGGATTATGGCAGTTTATGTTTACTACAGGTCGCAATTATGATCTAGAAGTAAATTCTTATGTAGATGAACGCATGGACCCTATAAAATCCACGATAGCTGCGTGTAAATTTATGAGTAGCTTATATAAAATTTATGGAGATTGGGATCTAGTTCTTGCGGCCTATAACTCTGGGCCTGGAAATGTAAATAAAGCGATACGCCGCAGTGGTGGTTATAAAAATTACTGGAATATTAGACCTTATTTGCCACGTGAGACGGCTGGTTATGTACCAGCTTTCCAGGCGATGATGTATCTCTTTACGTATGCTCCAGAACATGGATTCCAGCCGCAACAGACTATCTATAAAACTATTGCAACAGACACTATACGAGTTAAAAAAATGATATCTCTAGAACATGTGTCGCAATTTACAGACCAGGATCTGGAGGTAATACAGTTTCATAATCCTTCTTATAAACTAGATATTATTCCAGTTGTAAAGGGTAAAAATTATAACCTGAGACTTCCTGTTAGAGATGCCGCAAAATTTGTTAGTAATGAGGCTGCTGTGTACGCTTTCGCGAAAGCGGAATTTGACAAAATAGAAAAACCACTTCCTAAATTGCTAGTGGCACAAAGCAGATCTGTATACCGAGTTAGAAATGGAGATTATCTAGGTAAAATAGCTAATAAGTACAAGGTAAAAGTGAGCCAACTAAAACGCTGGAATAACTTGAGAAGTAATAACTTGAGAATAGGACAAAAGTTATATATACACTCTAGAAATCCAGTAATAAACTCTACATCTAACTCTTCAAAAGCGCCAGCCACTTATAAAATTAAAAATGGAGATAGTTTATGGAAAATAGCCAATAAATATGGCATATCTATTGCTAGCATACGTAAATTAAATCCTACCACATCAGACGACCTTAAGGTAGGTGCCACACTTAAATTAAAGTAAAAATGAAGAAATTATATATAATATTTGTATTATGTCTAGCTTTTATAAACTGTGATGATAAGGCTATTGTGGTACAAGATAGTGCCGGTAGGCTTAATGATATACTCGTAGTTATAGGAAATAACGACTGGAATGGACCGCTAGGTGATACGATTAGAAAAGAGTTTGCCAGACCATTAGACGGTATAGTAAGAGAAGAGCCTATGTTTACTTTAAATCATGTAAAACCTGCCGCCTTTACTGGAATGCTTAAAAAATCACGTAATTATTTGATCATCAAACAGTCGGATAGTAGTGGAGTGCGTATTAAAAAGAACCTGTACGCAAATCCGCAATTAGGTATAGTGGTGCGTGGAACAGATAGGGTAGATATAGCAAAGGTAATTTCTAATAATGCAGACGATATGATAGCTGTGTTTAATAAAGGAGAAATACAACGCAAGCAATATCTTATGGATAAAGTGGCCTTAAATACACAAAGGATTACAGACCGTTTCGGTATAGAACTTATTGTACCTAGAGCTTATCATTTTGCTACTTATAATGGAGAGATCGATAACGATTTTTTCTGGTTGCGTAGAAGCATAAAAGAGGGAACCATGGATCTTATGTTTTATGAAGTAGAGCGCAATAGAATAAAACCCAGTGATAGTACTGTGCTGGATATCGTAAAAGTACGTGACTCTATAGGTGCCATAAAAATTCTTACAGATGGTGGACCATTCCAGACAGAACCAGCATTTTCACCTTTTCTTAATGAAAGTCAGATAGATGGAAAATTTGCTTATGAGACTAAGGGAACTTGGGAAGTAAAGAACATGTTTATGGCAGGACCATTTGTTAATTATGCGATTTACAATAAAGAAAAAGACAACTGGTTAATCATAGAAGGATACGTGAGTGCACCGGCTAGTGCACAACGTAATTATTTATTTGAAATAGAGGCTATTTTAAAGAGCGTTCACTTTCTGGAAACGAAGAAGAAATAGTAAAGTAGTAGACATAAAAAATGCGCATCATTACATAAATGAAGCGCATTTTTTGTTTTTTGAAGTCTTTAAATTATCTATCTAGATTATTCGTATCTTCTTTTTTATAATCATCCTCTTTAGAGGCATCCTTAAATTCTTTGATTCCGCCACCTAGACCGCGCATCAATTCTGGTATTTTTTTACCTCCAAAAAGAAGTAAAACAACAACCACTATTAGAATGATACTCCACATACCTGGCATTGCCAAAAAGAAATTTGCTATCATGATTTGATATTTTAATAAAGTACAAAGATACAACATGCCTTATAACCTGAAATAATAAGCGTGTTAATCTTTATAGTTCTATAGATTTACCTTGTTGAGCATATTGCTAGTCGGTATTTGAAGACTATCCAGTCTAAACTATTTATATTTGTTACACGTAAGATCACATGGCAAAGAAGAAAAAAGTTAGAAATAAAAAGAGCAAATGGACACACCATTACCGCATGGTCGTGCTCAATGATGACACCTTTGAAGAACGTTTTAGTCTCAAACTCACTAGACTCAATGTATTTGTAGTCACTGTAATAAGTGCCATTTTATTAATAGGATTAACCACGGCAATTATAGCCTTTACACCTATTAGAGAATACATTCCTGGTTATGCAAACATGAGTATACGTCGCGACACTATAGAACTAGCAAAGAGAGCAGACTCATTAGAAATAGCTATAAGAAGTAACGACCAGTTTTATGGACGTATAAAAATGCTTCTCAATGGGGACATCACAACAGAGGAGTATGAACGTATAGACAGTATTGCAAAAGTTGAAACTAGTACTGATATCACTGATATTAAACTTATTAAAGAAGATAGTCTATTAAGAGAAGAGGTCGCGCAAGCTGACCGTTATAGTGTTATTGCCGGTGCAAAAGCAAAAACAAATTTTGTTTTCTTCCCACCGGTTAAAGGAACTATTTCTAGCAATTATGATACAGAGGTAAAACACTATGCCGTAGATGTTGTTACTACAATAGGTACACCTATAAAAGCCGCTGCAGACGGTACGGTGGTTTTTGCCAGCTGGAGTTCAGAAACAGGATATACCATGCTTATCGAGCATCCTTATGGACTTATTACAGTATATAAACATGCAGGTAATTTGCTTAAAGAACAAAATGATCAGGTACTAGCTGGTGAGGTAATTGCTACCGTAGGTAACACAGGAGAGTTAACCACTGGTCCACACCTGCATTTTGAGATATGGAGCGATGGTTACCCACTAGATCCTACTAATTTTATCAACTTTGAATAGATGTCGTTAAAGTCACTCGGTGCAAAAGTTTTTGCTGCCATCATCGATAGAAAAACTAAAAGTTGGGCTTCTAGACCGGTAGCCTATCAGGAAAAAGTGTTTCATAATTTAATTAAGACTGCTGGTAATACCGCTTTCGCGAAAGCGCACTCCTTTTCCAACATAAAAACACATAAAGACTTTGTATCACAAGTACCAGTGCGTGATTATGAAGAATTAAGACCCTTTGTAGATAGAGTAGTAGCTGGTGAGAGTGATATCTTATGGCCAGGAAAACCCCTTTATTTTGCTAAAACGTCGGGAACTACAAGCGGTGCAAAATATATTCCGATTACCAAAGAGTCGATGCCCGAGCACATAAAAGCAGCTCGTAATGCGATTTTGAGTTATGTTCATGAAACTGGAAAAGCACAATTTGTAGACGGTAAGATGATTTTCCTACAGGGAAGTCCAGAGATGAAATCTAAAAACGGAATTCAACTAGGTAGATTAAGTGGAATCGTTGCTCATTACGTACCTAATTATTTACAAAAGAACAGGTTGCCTTCTATGAAAACCAACTGTATAGAAGACTGGGAAACTAAGGTAGAAGCAGTTATTGATGAGACTCTACCAGAAAATATGAGCGTTATTTCTGGAATTCCTAGTTGGGTACAGATGTATTTTGAACGCATCGTGCAACGCACTGGTAAGAAAGTGGGTGAGGTATTTCCAGATTTTAGTCTATTCATTTATGGTGGTGTTAATTTTGAACCTTACAGAGCAAAATTTGATCAACTTATAGGTCGTAAAGTAGATAGTATAGAGTTTTTTCCTGCTAGTGAAGGTTTTTTTGCCTATCAAGATAAACAAGATGAAAAAGGAATGCTTTTGCTTCTAGATGCAGGTATATTCTATGAATTTATACCAGCAGATCAGTTTCATGATAAAAATGTACCTAGATTAACCATAGGCGGGGTAGAAACAGGCGTTAATTATGTCATGATCATTTCTACTACGGCAGGTTTATGGGCCTATAACATAGGTGATACCATAGCTTTTACAAATACAAGTCCGTATCGAGTAATAGTTACAGGTCGTATAAAACATTACATAAGCGCTAGTGGAGAACATGTTATAGGTAAAGAAGTAGAAGAGGCTATGAAAGCAGCCTCAAATCAATTGAGTATTGTTATCAATGAATTTACTGTCGCACCACAATTAAGCCCAGCAAATAATGAATTGCCATATCATGAGTGGTTTGTAGAATTAGGTGATGCTACAAATGTAGATCTTCATAAACTGGCACAAGTACTTGATATTCAAATGAGAGAACAAAACTCTTATTATGACGATTTAATTACCGGTAAGATTCTACAGCCATTAATTATCACTCCAGTACCAGAAAATGGTTTTAAAGAATACATGAAAACCATAGGTAAATTAGGCGGTCAGAATAAATTACCACGTCTTTCTAACGATCGTAAAATCGCTGAGGTACTGGAGAATATAATAGGTTAATAAAAGCTACTATCTGTAAAGTAATTTCCAGCAGACGGTCGTTTGATAAGTAACGCAGGTATTAAATAAACTTTAATTCCTTCTGTCATCTCTTAAAACAGTCTGCCAGGACTGAAAACTACATAGTTAATAATAGTATCTTTGCTACGAAATAAAACATATGCCAATAATTAACGTAGAACCACGTACCAGAGCTCAAGAAAGTACTAACGCCATAGAGCGCATTTATATCACAATGCGACATCTATTTAATAGAGGCTTTTATAAACCTATGGGTGTAAGTGGTGAATCGTTAAGAGAATCTCTTCTTACATTAAGACCAGAAATTTATGGCTCCATTGCCGAAGAGAAGATAGAACTAAGCGGTTTATTATACGTAATGGATAGATTACCAGTAGGTATAGAAGAATGTACTTACATCAATCTGACTAGTGATGAAGGTTATGAGGGTTCTCATTTTAAAGCTATTATTCCTTCTAAGAGACGTCGCAATTGCTATCGCATAGATCGCGAGCAAATGAATATAGAGGTGACTCGTGGACGTTCTGAAATCTATGATATTCTTACGCACCTTACATTTTTAATGATCGAGTCTCACAAGATCATGAAACAAGTCATGGTAGGTGATAATGGTAATACATCTAGAGACTGGAAATGCTTAGAAAACGCTATTTCAAAGAAAAAATTAACTCAAGAAGAGAAAGAAGTTGCTATCACTCACGTTGCAAACATTTTAGGTAGAACCTTTGACGAGGTAAAATCAGTGTATCCAGATTTTGCTACTAAAGAAAATCCTAACCGTTTCTTAAGCGTTATTTATCACCTAGGTAGACTAGCAAAACAAGAAATCTTAGACGAAGAAAAAAGATTAGTAACCTTTTCTCCTGTTCTAAGAGAACGATTAGGCCACCATATTCATGGCGATAGATGGGCATACCGTATTAAAGAACACCTAGTAGAACAAGGGATTTTTGATAGACCGTTGCATATTATTAGTGCAAATCTACATAGTGTTATGAACTCGCTTTATGGACCTAAGGCACTTGCTGCTCAAATGGCCAAAAAGAGTCGCATGGAAATCTTTGCAGACTTGAGTAACGATAGCGGTAAGAAAAACCGTGACCTTATCAAGAAGCATGCACTAGCAAATGGTATGACAGAGCTTAAAGATGCGAGCGGTACTAATATCGATGTTCAAATTTTTGATCTAGCAGCCTGTGATTTTGATAACATAGGTTTTTGCGATGCACGCTTTCGCAATAGCGAGACTGAAACAAAACCAGTTCTTATCGTAATGGATTATGCCTTTGGCGAGCAAGCATATGAAACGATGGATGAGTTACTTAAACCATTTAAAGATGACCAGGGTAAAACACACCAGATGAATATGCACTCCATTAATGTAATGGGTAAAGCAGGTATTCTAGAAGGTGATAAGGGTGATATCATGGTGCCAGATGCTCACGTATTTGAAGGTACTGCAGATAATTATCCGTTTAAGAACCGACTGTCTAAAAAAGATCTAGAATGTGAGGATATTAAAGTAGTAACCGGTTCTATGGTTACCGTTTTAGGAACATCGTTACAAAATAAAGACCTTTTAGAATTTTTTTATAATTCTAGTTGGAGAGTAATAGGTCTAGAAATGGAAGGCGCACACTACCAAAAAGCCATACAGGCAGCATCTAGAGTAAGACGCAGCATACGCAAAAAGGTAAACGTGAGATATGCCTATTATGCGAGTGATAACCCATTAAAAACAGGACATACACTGGCCAGTGGTGGACTAGGTTTAATAGGTGTAAAACCAGTATATGTGATTACTGAAAAAATTCTTGAGCAAATCATGGAAAATAGTATCAAAGTAGAAGAAGTAGAAGAGCAAGAAATAGATCAATTAGAAGATCTATAAACTTACTTTAAACATCGCGCCTTTATAATTGCTATACTTCAATTATATTTGAAAACTATACAATACAAAATTCATGGATAACCAGCCTATTAATAACCAAGAACAAGAAGTAGATCTAGTACCAGTATTTGTCTGGATAAGCAACGGTTTTAAAAACCTATTCAATGCTATAGGAGGTTTTTTTAAAGGGTTAGGGCATTTTTTAATATTGTTTTTAATCTTTATTAAAAACAATATTATTCTGTTAGGTATTCTATTTGTTTTAGGAGCTGGATTAGGTAATTATCTAAGTAGACAATCTAAAAAGAATTTTACGGCTCAATTGAGAGTACAACCTAATTTTAAAAGTGCTGGGCAGCTTATTTCTAATGTAGAATATTACAACTCTTTAATAGAAGAAGAGGATTTTACAACTTTAGGAGAAGAATTAAATCTTACTATAGATGAGGCCAGTACGCTAGTTAGTTTTGAAATCACTGCAGACTATAACGATACCGAGCTTCTTGAAGAGTACGATTACATGGCACGTAGTGCAGACACTATCGCACTAGAGAATTATACCTTTGAAGGCTTTAAACTAGCCAAAAGAGATATCGATTATCAATTTTATAAAATAGAGATAGCCGCCAAATCTAAAACAGCTCTAGAAAAAGCAGCCGTACCAGCCATAGAGGTGGAGGATAATCCATTAATAAAAGCACAAAGAATCGCTGGTCGCGAGACTACTGCCTTTAATATCTCAAAAATGGAATATCAATTAACAGAGATAGATTCTCTAATAAGTGCTTATCAAATAGCGATTAAAGATAAAGAATCTAGCCTGTCTAGAGGTACTAATGTATTTGTAAATGGAGAGAATAAGTCAGCGACGTTTAAGAATTTATTTACTGAAAAAGCTGAAATTCTTATTAGTCTTGAAACAGAAAGAGAGAAGAAATACGGTTATGAAAATACAGTAAACCTCGTTTCTTATTTTATTAAAAAAGGGGTTATTGTAAATAAGCACTTTACAGTAACTTTTGCCTTTGTTTTCTTTGGTTTGGGTCTTTTAATAGCATTAATACCATTAGTACTTAAATTTCTTAATGCTTATCAAAAAGAACATACTTCGTGAATATAATTGATACACCATTATTAGACTGTAAAATTATAGAACCTGCCGTTTTTCCAGATGCTCGTGGTAAGTTCTGTATTGCTTTTGATAGTTTCGCTTTCGCGAAAGCGTTACCCAATCAGAAACCTTTCATTACCATAAACGAGAGCACCTCTACTTATGGAGTTCTTAGAGGTTTACATTTGCAAAAAGGAGATGCTGCACAAGCAAAATTAGTGCGTTGTATACATGGTAAAATACTAGATGTTGCAGTAGATTTTAGACCAGAATCTCCTACTTATTTAAAGCATTTTTCCATTGAACTCACAGGAGAAAATAATAAGCAATTGTTAGTTCCTAGAGGTTTTCTTCATGGTTTTTCTGTACTGTCAGAAACTGCTATCGTAAATTATCAGATAGATAATACGTACCAACCAGCAACGGAATATGGTATACGTTATGATGATCCACAATTGAATATAGACTGGAAATTACCCAAAGAAGATATCATACTTTCTGAAAAGGATGAGAGACTAGGATTTATTACATCATAAATTTAGACCATACGTAGATTATATAGAAACACATGTTAATCTATAGGTTAATTTAAATTACATAGCTTGAAAAAAATTATCATTACAGGAGCAACAGGTATGCTGGGAACTGCTATCACAAATGCGTTGCAGGGACATGATTTGTACATTTATTCTAGTAAAGAATTAGATATTACCTGTAGTTTTAAATTAGATCAAATAGTAAAAAGCATAAAGCCAGATTATATTATTAATTGTGCGGCTTACACAACAGTAGATCTAGCAGAAACAGAAGAGGAAAAAGCTTTTAAAATTAATGCTCTCGCGGTTCAAAAAATGGCACAAGTGGCACATCAATATCATGCTACATTAATCCATTTTTCTACCGACTATGTATTTAATGGAACAGCAACACAGCCCTATTTACCGTTACAAGAAACAGATCCTATAAATGTTTATGGAGCTAGTAAACTGGCTGGTGAGAAATCCATCACGCAGGTTAATGGTAAACACTATATTTTTAGAATATCGTGGTTATATGCACCGCATGGAAAGAACTTCTTTAAATGGGTGGCTGGCACAGACATGAAAGAGCTCAAAATAGTAGATTCTCAGACAGGTTCTCCTACTAGCGCACTAGATGTATCTTCTTTTATAAAAAACCTCGTTAAAAATGATCCAGAGATTTATGGTGTTTATCATTTTACAAACCAAGGTGCGATGACTTGGTTTGAATTTGCCGTTGCGATAAATAAAATACTCAATCTCGATAAAATCATTCATCCCGTAGTTGAATTTAAAACCACTGCAAAACGCCCTACTTATAGTGTTATGGACGGTAGCGATACCATCAAGGTTTTTAATTATAAAATTCCTACTGTTGAGGAAGGACTAGATGAGGTGGCACGCATTTACAATACATAAGGAAACTGTATTTTTACAACTTTACAATTAGAATATGTCTGAGAATAATCATAAAGTAGCATTAATAACTGGTGTAACCGGTCAGGATGGTGCTTACTTAAGCGAGTTTTTATTAAAAAAAGGATATGAAGTGCACGGTATAAAGCGTCGTGCATCATCTTTTAATACAGATCGTATTGATCATTTATATCAAGATCCACATGAGACTGATGTAAAGTTTAAATTGCATTATGGAGATCTTACCGATACGACTAACTTAACCAGAATCATCAAAGAAACACAACCAGACGAGATCTATAACCTTGCGGCTATGTCACACGTTCAGGTTTCTTTTGAAATGCCAGAATACACCGCAAATGCCGACGGAATAGGTGCATTACGTATTCTAGAATCGGTACGATTATTAGGCATGGAAAAGAAAACCAAAGTCTATCAAGCCTCTACGTCAGAGCTGTATGGTAAGGTTCAAGAAATTCCACAATCAGAAACGACACCGTTCTATCCACGTAGTCCTTATGCAGTAGCAAAAATGTATGCCTATTGGGCAACTGTAAATTATCGTGAGGCTTACGGTATGTTTGCTTGTAACGGTATTCTTTTTAACCATGAATCTCCAGTACGTGGAGAGACATTTGTAACTAGAAAAATTACTCGTGCGACTTCTAAAATCGTAAAAGGACTTCAAGATAAATTGTATTTAGGAAATCTAGATGCCAAACGTGATTGGGGACACGCTAAGGATTATGTACGCATGATGTGGATGATCTTGCAGCACGATCAACCAGAAGATTGGGTAATCGCTACCGGTACTACAACCAGTGTGCGTGATTTTGTACGCATGTCTTTTCAATACATAGGTATTGAATTAGAATTTACTGGAGTAGGTGTGAACGAAAAAGGAACAATTAAATCCTGCTCAAATCCAGACTATCAACTAGAGATAGGTAGAGAAGTAGTAGCGGTAGATCCACGATATTTCCGACCTACAGAGGTAGATTTATTGATAGGAGATCCTTCTAAGGCCAAAGAAAAACTAGGCTGGGTTCCAGAAATCGCACTTCAAGAATTAGTGAATGAAATGATGGAAAGTGATTTACACCTTATGTCCAGAGAAGAGTATTTAAAAAGTGGCGGATACCGCATTAATAATTACTTTGAATAATAAAAATTACTCTTTATTCTCTGATGAAGATGGCCTAATAACATAACACGTAAAAAAATGAAGTGAAGCGTAGGAGTAAGCAAAAATCGTTTTAGCACAGATATATTTATCATTCAAGGTTTTAGTTCTAAATTTTAATGATAAATATATCTAGAAACCTTCTTTTTGCGCCGAAGCAAACAAAATTTTTAGTGATAGGTTATTAAGCCTTGATTTTTTTGTTTCGTTTTTTTATCAAGAAAAAAATGAAAGGAAAGGTTTTAAAACGAATGATTTTAAACTTTGAGTTACTTAAAGATTGCAACAAAAAATGAATAAAGATTCAAAAATATACATCGCTGGGCATCGTGGTCTTGTAGGAAGTGCCATTGTCACAGAGTTAAAAGAACTGGGTTACACTAATTTTATTCTACGCACTCACAAAGAACTAGATCTTACAAATCAACAAGCCACTGCCGATTTTTTCACTACTGAAAAGCCAGAATATGTATTTCTTGCTGCTGCGAGTGTAGGCGGAATAGTTGCAAACAACACGTACAGAGCAGACTTTATTTATAAAAACCTCATGATTCAGAATAACGTGATACATCACAGTTACTTGAATGGAGTGAAAAAGTTGTTGTTCTTAGGAAGCACCTGTATATATCCTAAAATGGCGCCACAACCCATGCCAGAAGATAGTTTGCTTACTGGGCCATTAGAATACACAAACGAGCCTTATGCGGTTGCCAAAATTGCTGGTATCAAGATGTGCGAGAGTTATAACTTGCAATATGGCACCAATTTTATATCAGTAATGCCTACTAATTTATATGGACCTAATGATAATTTTGATCTTGAAAAATCTCATGTTCTTCCTGCATTGATTAGAAAAATGCACCTAGGTAAATTGCTTATGGAAGGAAATGAGCAAGCTTTAATGGAGGATTTAGGTTGTGATAGTTACGCTTTCGCGAAAGCGGAATTACAAAAAAACGGTATCACAGAAAAAGGCATCGCACTATGGGGTACTGGTTCTCCTAAACGTGAATTCTTATGGTCGCATGATATGGCAAAAGCCTGCGTTTATCTTATGGAAAACAAAGATTTTACAGACGTAAAAGGAAACGATAAAGACATTAAAAACACACATCTTAACATAGGTACAGGAGAAGATATCGCTATCAAAGACCTCGCAGAGATGATCAAAACCACCGTAGGCTATCAAGGAAACCTCGATTGGGATGCTACAAAACCAGACGGTACTCCACGCAAACTTACTGATGTTTCTAAATTACATGAATTAGGGTGGAAACACGAGATAGACCTTGAAAAAGGTGTGGAGATGATGTATGAGGCTTATTTAACTTATTAAGAATTAGTAATTAGATCTAAATATTCTTCGCCTATTTTTTCTAATGAAAAATCTTTGGCTCTATTGATGATTGCTTCTTTAGGGTACTTTTCTGGATTATTTAAGACTTTTAGAATAGCTGTTGCCATAGCTTGCGGATTTTTAACTTCGCACAATTCTCCAAGTTTAGACTTGTTAAGTATAAATTTAGGCCCACCAGGGCAATTTGTGCTAACAACAGGTAATCCATGACTCATAGCTTCTACAATTACATTTCCAAATGCTTCAAATATGGAGCTAATCACAAATAGTTGCGCATTAGCATAAAATGGTTCCGGATTTTTTTGAAATTCTATAAAATCTACTTTTTCATTTAAATCTAGTTGTTTAACAAGTGTTTTTAGTGATTCTTTATAAGAGCCTGAACCCAAAATTTTGAGTCTTATATCATAATTAGAAATCACAATTTTAAACGCTTTTATCAAAGTATGTTGATCTTTTTGTTGCTCTAAACGACCCACGGTAATAATATATGGTCTTAAATCATTTTTAGGGTATACGGTTTTATTAGCTTGGTATATAGGGTTACCTATTACTTTTATTTCTTTTTTTTCTTTCTTTTTTAAAAATAGATTTATAGATTTTTTAGTATCATATGAATTTGCAATGATTATGTTACTATGATTAAAAGCCATTCTAAGTAAAAATGACAGTTTTTTAGGGTGCGTCTCTCCAGCTAATATACCTGCTTGTCTAACAATAAGTTTACTTTTACTAAATGATAACCGATGAATCATGCTTCCTAACATATTAGCCTCTAATACAGAAGTAATAAAAAAGTCAGGTTTCTCTACTTTTAATAATTTAAATAGAAAAAAAGGCATCAACAAAAACCGATATATTAAATTAATTTTTTTGTTTGTGCTAGGTTTTTTTTTGATTGAATGTTTAAGCTGAATTCTAGAATCCATTAATTCTTTATAAGTATCTCCATAAGCGTAAGTATAAATAACCTTATAATCTTGTGATACAAAATAGTTAGCTAAATGGACAAATACTTTCTCAGCACCACCTCCTTCTAAAGTGGGTACATAAAGCAATATTTTTTTAACAGTTTTGATAATACTCTTGTTTGAAGCAAAGATAGAGTCTCATTAACTTATTTTTGTTCTAGATTTTAAAAAGTATACATAGTACATTATGCAAGAAATACTTAAAATATTTTTGTTTAACAAGGAATCTAAAATATGGTTGATTTTATGCAGAGGTGTAGGTGCTTTGATTTTCTTTTTGACCACTATATTTATGACTAATAATTATAAGATTTCTCTAGTTGGCGATTTTGATTATGCTAGATCTATATTATTGCTTTTAGGTAGCTTTGCTTTATTAGGATTAGATAGATCCATTTTACAGTTTACAGGTGTTTTATCAAGTAAAAACAGAACAGAAGAAGTATATCATTTATATAAAAAGATGATTTTAATTATTCTTTGTGTCTACATTACTCTAGTCACAGTATATTTTATTAGTCCGTATAAATACGTTTTATTTTTTGTCCATGATAATAAAACCTATTTGCTTGTTTCTAAAATTATTTTAAGTATTCTGTTTTATGCAATAACTTTATTTAATACCGAAGTTTTTAGAATTTTTGATCGTAATCTGACCTCAGAATTTTATCGAGGGATTTTTAAATATCTTTTGCTCGCTATTGCTGTAATCTTATTATTTCAAAACAATTTGCAAGAATATATAATCGAGTGTTTTTTACTTTCATTTATTTTATTATTTATAATTTCTTCAATACATATATCTTATTTGTTTTCAAAATGCTCTAAGAAGACAGTCATAACTTATAAAGAAATAATTATTAAGTCTTACCCTATGGCTATAAGTAGTTTAGGCTTTTTAATTCTTCTTAGTATAGATATTGTTTTTCTTAAAAAATATTATGATGAAGAACAAGTAGCTATTTATGCCCAACCTATTAAGTTAATATCATTAATATCTCTTATTCAAACTACTATACAGGCTGCTATTTCAAAAAAAATAGCAAAGGAGTTTTATTCAAAAAACACACACGAATTATTAATTCTTACTAGAAAGTATACTAGATTAATTATGCTTCTGTCTGTTCCTGTTTTATTGGGTTTTGGTTTATTTCCTAGCTTTTTTCTTGAGTTTTTTGGAGATTTTTATGTTCAAGGAAATACAGTGTTCTCCATTTTATTAATAGGCAGTACAGTTAATGCTGCTTGTGGATGTACGAGTGTTTATATGAATATGACCGGGAAACAAAAGATTTTACAAAACATATTGATTATGACCATATTAATTAATTTAATAGTTAATTTTTTATTGATTCCGTCATATGGAATAGAAGGCGCAGCTATTGCCTCATCATTAAGTTTAATTTTTTGGAACCTTTCTGTTGTTATTTACGTTTATGTAAAAGAGCGTATCTTGCTTATCCTAAATTAAGATCTAATATTGTTTAAGGTTAAAAAACATAAAGCATTATTTATTTTTATTGCTTTGACAGCAACTATAATGGGTAGTTTGGCTTTTTTATACCTGCCAGATCGTTTCTTTGCAGACGCAAATACGATTACTCTAGATAGATATAACGAGGCTGGATGGATGGGTTCCTATCCTTTTACTATGAGTTTCTATAAGTTAATAGGGTTTAATAATTTACCGTACAGTATTGTTGCTTTGATACAATTACCTATTCTTTTTTATTGTATTTATAAATTAAGTATTCCTGAGAGTTTTTCTAAACCATATTTACGTAATGTTATAGTTTGGATATGTTTAATTATGATTTGTTTTTTCATATCATTTCCATCTAAAGAATTTATAAATATTATTTTCCTATATTTTGTAGCTAAGGTTTTGATAATGCCTAAAAACTTAAGATATAAAATCTTTTCTAGTATCTTAATGTTTGTCGGTTTCGGTATAATTTTTAGGCAGTATTATATTATAGTGCCGGTTATAGCAATAAGTTTATATTTGATTAATCTAGTCTCTATTAAAAACAAAGCAATATCAAATGTGTTCTTTGGCATTTTAATAGTCTGTTTTCTATCTCTTTCTTACGGTGTTATCAAAGGTGAGTTTATGTCAGAAGGTTCTAGAGAATCCTTAAATCAAAGGAGAATTGCGAGGGGAGATCAAAATGCGGACACCATGATTTTATCACCAGTAGATTCGCATTCAGCTATAGGGGAATCGATTTCTATTTTTTATGGCTTTTTCACTGTTAACCTGCCTTTGAATGGCTTAAAATTTTGGTATAAACCTCAAGTAATTCTTTTCCTACTTTGGCAGTTTTTAATGTTTTATTTATTATTCAATTACTATTCTAAAGCATTAAAGAATGAAGATTTCAAACATGAAACATGGGTATTTCATCTGGTTTTTTCATATTTTATCTTACAAGGTGTGTTTGAACCAGATTTAGGTAGTGCTATTCGTCATAAAATAGGAATTCTACCATTAATCTGGCTAGCTATTTACTATGACAAAGGATTTATTAAACGTCCTAAAATTAAAAAAAAATATGTCTTTAGGATTACTAAATAAATTAAGAAATTTTTATACAGAAAATTACGAATGTCTACTGGCAATTCTTGCCAGTATCTTAGTTTTTAGAAAACCTGCAACCATTGGCATTTTAGTATTTATTGCATTTAATCTGTTGTTTTACAAAAAACTAAAAATTAATAGTAAAAAATGGTTTCCCATCCTTATTATCTCTATACCATTTTTGTTAGATGTAATATTTCTTTGGAATAATGTTGAGCTATCAGAAGGTTTTAAACACATGGAAAAACGTTTAAGTACTTTCATTTTTCCATTACTGATAATAGGTCAAGCATTTGTTATTGATTTTAATAAAATACTTAAAATATATAGTATTTTCTTTACTACTATTTTATATGTATTGCTTATTAGGTTCTTAATAATCGAACCAGAATTAGTTCAAAAATATTTGAATGGAATTCATTTATGGGAGATGGGTTATTCTTTTGCAAATAGCACTTCTGTTCATGCCCCAGCTCTTAATATGCACGTAGCATTCTTAGTAGTCGTGAATACCTACCTTCTAGTTAATCACGCGATTAAAAATAAATGGAAACTTTTAAATTATAGGATAGTCTTGTTCATAGCTTCATTATTAATGCTTCTTATTATCAATACACGTCTTGCTATTGCAAATGCCGTGTTGGGTATCTTTTTGATCTTATTCTTTGAGTTATTTAAAAAAGTATCTCGCAAGAAATTAATATCAATTACTGCTGGAACAAGTGTGTTATTAATGGTTGTTTTTTTCGCTTTCGCGAAAGCGTTCCCATATATTACAGAAAAGTATTCTAGTGTAACCTTTGCTCACATGGACAAAGTGGGGAAACTAGATGATTTTGAAGACCCTGAGGGAGAGATTTATAGTAGTTTTGTTACTAGAGTAAGTATATGGAAAACAGCTTGGGAGCGTTCTCAAGAAGATCTATTATTTGGAGTAGGTGCAGCAGATGGAAAAGATGAGTTAAATCAAGCTTATGAAGATACCAATCAAGTTTTCTTGTCTAAATATAAGTTCCCTACGCATAACCAATATCTTGATTTCTTATTGAAATTTGGAATTCTAGGAGTAGTCGGCGTGCTACTTTATATATTTCATATCCTATGGATAGGGTTAAAATGGCAACATACTGTGCCTATATTTTTCTTCATACTATTTTTTACTTCTAACTTAACAGATGATTTCTTAATCCGTTTTGATGGTATCACCTTCAGTGCGCTATGGATAAGTATTTTTGCTAGTATTTACTGGAATAATCGTTTAAATAAAGTTCTATAAGTTCTTGAAAATTAGTTTCACAATTAAAATATTGTTCCACTCTTAACCTTCCTTCTTTACCCATTTCTATTCTATTTTTAGGATCCTCTAGAAATAACATGGCATTTTTAAAGTCTTTTTCAGTCTTTATTAAGAAGCCTGTTTTCCCATGAACTATTAAGTCCTTGTTTCCTATTACATCTGTTGCAATTATAGGTAATCCCATTGCCATAGCTTCTATAACTGCTATAGGTAATCCTTCCCATAAAGAAGTTTGTAAATAAACGTCCAGTTTTTTTAGATAAGGAAGTGCTTCCTTACGTTTTGTAAACCAGCCAGTAATTTCAATGTTTTGTGCTGTTATAGAAGATTGCATATCTCCATCACCTATCCATAAAAAATTGTACTCTGGTGTGTAAAGGGCTAGGTTGTCAAAAAAAGTTGGGTTTTTTTGGAAACTAATTCTTCCTAGAGTTCCTATAATTATTTTTTCTGATGGAGTTTTTGGATAGTATTTTATCTGGTCTATCCTGATACCATTATTAATAAGTCGAGCATTTTTATTCATTTTTTTAGCCATAGTTTGCTCGGTAAAACCACAAGCTATAGTTTTGGTCTTAGAAAATTTTGTAAATAGATATTCTATATTTTTAAATAACTTTCTTTTTAGTTTTGTTATATCTAATCTCAAAAAAGAATAGCCATGTGGTGTATAGTAAGATATACATTGATGTGTTGCCATAGATAGTGCCACTTTACCTAAAATACCTGCTTTGCTGCTATGTAAATGTACTATGTCTGGCTTAATGAACTCGATTGTTTCTTTAATTTGCTTAACTCCTTTCCAGTCTTTGCTCAGCGAGATATCTTTATGAAGATCTAATAAAATTAAATTACAATTTTCATTAAAGTCTTCACGAATCTTGTTAGGATTGATTTCACTGCGTTTGTCACTATAAGCTACGAAAACTTCTAAGTTTGGGTCATTTCCCATTACCTTACTTAAGTCCGTAAAATAGCTATAAACACCACCTCCTAAGGCTTCTATTACATGAAGAACTTTGATTTTTTTCACTAAAAATAAATTATTACTGTAAAGGTAATAGCTTTACGTTGTAAAAGGGTAAGTTTTTAGTCATCTTCGTAGATTGAAAAACCACCTATCATTTGAAAAAAGAAACCCAAATAAATAAATATCATAAAGCAGTTTTATATGCTCTTTATGGATTATTTCTTATGCCTTTATTGCCTAAAATAGCTGGTAATTTAATGATTGGTTTTTTTATTATAGTTTCAATAGTTACCTATTTTAATACTTTTAATAGACGATTTAATTGGAAATTTTTTATCGTTATTTCTCTTCTTTACTTCAGTTACATAGGTAGTTTGCTTTATTCTGAAAACATGGAGTATGCCTTAAGAAAACTAAGTACTGCAAGTCCGTTAATCTTTTTTCCGTTATCGTTTTCTTTGTTTTCTCCCGTACTAATCGATTTGATTAAAAAACAGGTCAAGAACTATACAAAGGTATATGTAGGTTCAATAGTTTTATTATCCTTAATTGTTATAATCGATAATTTTAATGTCATACATGATTTAGAATTATTTCATGATCAGATTTTAGAACAAGGAACTGTCGTGGGTATGGATGCCCTTTATTTAAGCCTTCACATCTCTTTAGCTTTAATTTCTTCGGTTTATTTATATTTTTTATCAAAGAAAGTATGGAAGGCTGTAGTCTCAATTATGATTATATCTATTTTATTCGTTTTATTATTAATTTTATCATTTAAGTCTGCGATAATATCTTTTACCGTCGCATTCGGATTATATGCGCTTATGGTTAATAAGACTAAGCTATGGACATTATTCATGTCAGCCACAGTTTTAGTAATAGGTCTGTTAACTTTTTCGTCTAGTTTTAATGAAAAGTTTAATAGATTATTGATTGTAAAAGATTCTGCACATATGGAGTATGCCGAAATTAAAAATACGATCCAATCATGTTCCATAGAGCTTATACCAGAGGCTGGATTATTTGGTTTTGGTCTAGGAGATGGTAAAGAAGAGCTTATCAACTGTTATGATGGTAAAAATAGTAGTCTTAAAAATGCTTCTTATAATTCACATAATCAGTATTTAAGCGTTTTTTTAAATGTTGGATTATTTGGTTTGATATTGTTTGCATTTTCTTTGTTTGCATTACTCTCTACTGGACTTAATCACAGAAATTATTTAGGTATAGCTATTTTAATCCTTTTCTGTGTTTTTATGCTTGCAGAAAATGTGTTAGAGAGACAGCAAGGTGTCGTCTATTTTGCTTTATTTTTAAACCTCTTCTTTGTAGGTAATTTTAAAAGATCTGCATTAAATCCATTGGTACTATCACATGAAAAAGTTTTAGATTCTTTGAATTAATTCCGCTTTCGCGAAAGCGAAACAATAATAATTTCTTGAACTACATTCATTTTCCATAACTTAGCCCTTTATGGACCAACAAGAACTTCTTTCTTTACTAGCACTCAAAAAAGCACCGTTAATAGGTGATATTATGGCCAAAAGGTTGATCAGAACCTTTGGTAACGCGACTGGAGTTTTTGAACAACAATATAAAGGCATAGCCGCCATAGAAGGAATAGGAGAGAAGAAGGCTCAATTTATAAGAAACAAGGACGGTCTGTTTGCAAAAGCAGCAAAGGAGCTGGAATTCATAGAAGAGAATAAAATAAAGTACCGTGTTTATTATAATGAAGATTATCCAGAACGTTTAAAGTATTGTGTAGATGGGCCTATCATTTACTTTGAAAAAGGAAACATAAACCTCGATAATCCGTACACGCTGAGTATAGTCGGTACTAGACAAATTACAAGTAATGGAGCTGCGTTTTTAGAAAAATTTATTGCAGAGATAGCACCTTTAAAACCTATCATAATTAGTGGTTATGCTTATGGAGTCGATATTCTAGCGCATAAAATGGCGATAGAACACGGTTTACAGACCATTGCGGTAATGGCACATGGATTAAATCAAACCTATCCACGCAATCACGCCGCGCACAATGAAGAGATGTTGCAAAATGGTGGTTTTATTACCGATTTTTGGCATACAGATAACTTTGATCGCAAGAATTTCTTGGGTAGAAATAGAATCATCGCAGGAATGAGTGAGGCGACTGTGGTTATAGAAAGCGCTTCAAAAGGTGGCTCACTAGTCACTGCAGACCTTGCTTGCGGTTACAATCGTGAGGTGTTTGCTGTTCCAGGTCGTGTGAATGATAAATATGCCATAGGTTGCAACGAGTTGATAAAACAGTCTAAAGCACACATGCTCACAAAAACAGCCGATGTTCCCTACATTCTAGGGTGGAAGGAGCGAGGCGTTGCTGTCCAGAAACAACTTTTTGTAGAGCTTACTGAAGAGGAAAAGCTTATTTATAAATTCTTTAAAGAGAATGATAATGAGATGCTAGACATTATAGCTCTTAAGATAAAAATGCCAGTACACAAAGTAGCCTCTCAACTCATGAGTATGGAGCTTAAAGGTGTGGTAAAACCGCTGCCAGGAAAATTATTTACACTCGCTTAATCCTCTTTTAAAACGAAGGATACTTTAAAAATAGAACAAGAGAAATTTTATAAAAAGGACTCGTTTTCTATTGTAAATTATCTTTAATAATACTACGGGAACAGGCAACATTTTTATTTCAACACGAGCAATCTCAGTAGACGAGGTGTGTTATAAATTCATTTATGCATAGCGATATGTTTTATGATAAAAAGGAAAATATATTAGGGGTGATCAAGAAAAATATTTTAGAAATACTGATTTATATGGAACTCAATCAGCTAGATTTAGTACATTCCAAACTCCGTAGTTTTAAAAAGAAATTTAGATCACCTTTACTCAATTTAAAAGAAGACCGTGTACTGGCGTTTATGAGTTTATTGCGTTTATATTTGGAACATTCTTTTCATATTACAGAAGATTCTTTTAAGATAAGATTACTGCTCCATTTACCTATAAAACAGTAGATCGAGAAGATATTTTTATCATGAGTTTCTATGCTTATCTTAAATCAAAAATAGAAAATAAAAGCATTTTACAGCGCCACGTTAGAATTGGTAAATTTATTACTAGATCTCGTCTCAGGAATAATATAACATAGCTTGTGACTTTTATCACCTTTTTAATACTACTTACTACTTACTACGTTACTTTTGTATTATGGAATTACAACAAATTATAAAAACAGCTACAGATAAATCAATTTCTTATCAAGAATATCGTGATCTAGTAGCAACACATACTGAGAACAATACTAACACAGGTGCTGAGGTTACTGAAGCGCTTGCAAATTATACGATGCTTAATAACCAGCGTATGAAACGTCTGGATAAGACCATGAAGATTCTTCCCGAAAATCAAGAATTTTTAACAGCTTTTGATAAAGAAGTCTATTTCTTAATCATTACAGAAAGCTGGTGCGGCGATGCTGCACAAACGATGCCTATGATGAATAAAGTAGCGCAAGCTGCAGGTGTAGATCTAAGAGTCGTTTTAAGAGATGATAATCTAGATTTAATGGATCAGTTTCTAACTAACGGAGGTCGCTCTATAGCAAAGCTTATTTTAATAAATAAAGAAACTGGCTTACCTGTTACTACATGGGGACCACGCCCAACCACGGCAACGCAACTCGTTGCAAATGAAAAACAAGCAAAAGGTGTTCTCTCTGCAGAATTTAAGGAAGAATTACAAAACTGGTACAATAAGAATAAAGGAAAGGACACAGAAAACGATCTTTTAAATATGTTAAAGGCTGTTTAAAAAAAAGTCGCGCTCTATTATCAAAAAGAGTGCTCAAAAGAAAGAAAAAGTAGTTTTAAAAATCATGTACGGTTCAGTTCAACATGTTTTTTCTTTTAACCATTAACTTCTTTATTTGTACCTATAAATACGATAAAAATTACATTATGAATATACTTAGAATAGATAGTAGTCCCTTAAAGGAAGAGAGTGTAAGTCGTAGTATACTAGATGTATTACAGAATAACTTAGAATCTAAAGGTCATGAAATAACTAGTAAGAGAGATCTTTACTATGACGATAACGTAACTCTAGGCAGCAAGGATCGTTATATGGGGTATTTCACACCAGCAGATCAACAGTCAGACGCTCAAAAAGAAGCAGTTGCAGGTAGCAATGAACTAGCACTAGAATTTGCCGCTGCAGACGCGTACATCATCGCAGCACCTATGTATAACTTCAGTGTTACGGCAGGTCTAAAAACGTATATCGATCTAATTTCCAGAGCAGGAATTAGTTTCAACTATCTTCCAGAAGGCCCTGTAGGTTTATTGAAAGATAAAAAAGCATATGTAGTAGTTTCTACTGGTGGTACTCCTGTAGGAAGTGAAGTAGACTTTGTTACTCCATATCTTAGAACTTTCTTAGGCTTTTTAGGTATTACAGATGTGACCTTCATTGCTGCAGATCTTGCCAATGTAAATAAGGAAGAAAGTATTGCAAAAGCTACTCAACAAATAGAAGCCCTTTAAATAACTGTTAGAAATTAGTTGTATTAAAAATGCCTAGAGAATTTATTTCTCTAGGCATTTTAAAATTAAAATAAGATCTAGCAAGACTACCTAAAATCGTAGCTCAATCCCACCATACCCATTAATACCTGGAGCAGGTTCAAAAAAGCGTGAACCAAAAGCATTGATCCTCACGTTATCTGTGTATTCTTGATCAAGTACATTGTTTAATCCAGCATAAGGTCTAACCGCAATCTCTTTATAAGTAAAGATATAACTTGTTCTAAAATTGATATTTTCATATCCATCGACAGTAGCTTCATTACTATCATTTGCATATTGCTTACCTACTAGTGATGCCTGGACGGTTGCAAAAAAGCCTTTTTCAGACTGATATTGTAACCCTATGTTTGTTAAGTGTTTTGGAATACCAGGTAATAAATTGCCATCAAATTTCACATCATCAACTACAAAGTCACTGTATTTAAAGTCAGAAAATGTGTAAGCGGCAGTAAGTGACCAGGCTTTTGTAAAAGTATAGGCACCTTCAACTTCTAGACCTTTACGTGTAGTTTTTCCTGCATTTCTATAAAAAGTACGATCTGTAAAAGCGGCCAATTCAAATGGGACTAAATCATCTTCTGTATCGATGTAAAAAATAGCCGTTTGATAACTCAATCCTTTTGCTAGTTTTCCTTTAATACCTATTTCATAATTAATAGCTTTTTGGGCTTCTATGTTTTCATTGAATCCTTGATCACCAGTTGGATTTGCAGATAACTCTGATAATGCAGGAGTCTCAAAACTTGTAGCAATGTTTGCATATACGTTGTGCGCTTTCGCGAAAGCGTAACTACCACCTATACTAGGGTTTAAAGAATTTAATGTGATGTTACCAGTATCGTCACCATTCTCTAAGAACTTATCTATTGCAGTAAGTTTGTTATAATCAAAACGTATTCCTCCAGTAAGATACCATTTGTCAAGCTCTAAATGGTCGGTAACGTATATACCTAGATTTGTAAAACGTTCTTTTTGATCTAGAGTTTGTGCACCTTTTATACCTTCTAGATTTCTGAAACGTTGCCTATCGTCATTTTGATATCCAAAATCATATCCAGCCTTTAAAGTGTTTTTGCCTTTGGAATAAGTGATATTTGCACCTTGTCCTAGATAATCTCTTCCTAATTCAATCAAACCTCCAAATTCAAAAGGCAATCTCCCTTCAAACTGTCTATTGTTATAAAACATATAACCTTCTGTGGTAGTGTTGTTGTTTATATTCCAGATAGCACTTAAACCGGCTTTGAATTGCTGTATTGTTTCTCCTGTTTGAAAAAGTATATTTCTATCTCTTGCTTGTCTTCGATCTGCTTCTACTGTGGTTAAATTGATACCACCTGCATCATCTGCTTGTGGAGAACCGCTGTAATTAAGTAATGCCTTTAAAGTAAACTTATCGCTTAATTTAAAATTTGCTTTTACGTTAGCATTATACTGTTCAAAACCACTTTGATCTCTGTATCCGTCTGATTTCACATAATTACCATGGAATATATAGGTTGCTTTTCTGGTATTGATTCCAGCGGTAGCTTGTAAGTTTTGAAATCCATAAGATCCAGCAGTTGCTTTCCAGGTAGAGAAAGGCTTTTCTATTTGATCTATAGTTTGAATAGAGATAACACCACCTGAAGCATTACCGTATAAACTAGAACTAGGTCCTTTTAAAATCTCTATTCGGTCTATAATCCCCAAATTAACATTGTCTAACTGCCCTTGTCCATCTGGTGTCGTTTCTGGAATCCCATCTACTATTAATTTTATCCCTCGTATTCCAAAAGCAGATCGCGCACCGAATCCACGCATAGAAACCCTCAAATCTTGAGCAAAATTATTGGCATTTTGAGCAAAAATACCTGGAGCCTGTTGTGTGTATTCTTGTAGAGAAAGTTGCTGTCTTGCTGCATCATTAACTGTTGCTTGATAAACAGATACCGCTGCAGGTAATTTTTGAGCAGTGGTAGAAATACGTGCAGACTTAATATAAACAGTGTCAATTTTTTGAGACGTTGTTGGTGTTTTGGTCTGGCTATAACCTAGTCTAATAAAAGCTGTACATAGGATAGAATAGCAAAGTAATTTTTTCTTCAATGAATGGATATTTTTTGAAAATTACACCTTTAACATGTGCTATTCAAGAATATATAAATTAAAAAAATGCTAAGAGACTTTCGTTTTCTTAGCATTTCTATGTATTCATTCTTCGTATATATTTTATTATAATCTGTGAAACAAGGTTTTAGGCATTCCTAACTTTGTATATTATTTACTGAGCCCTTTCCTCAACACCTCTTTAATACCTTCTAGATTCTCGGTAAAATCCATCATTTGACTCAGGATTTGAGACATCTGATTTTGTCCACCTAGACCGCTAAGTTTATTGTTCTTGGCAAAAATCCCTTTAATGTCTTTCCATCGCTGTTGCTCTTCTGTAGTGATGGTGTTGACGAGTTCTTTATACTTCAACAAGTTGGCCTCTGCAGCACTAGTTAAGGTTTGTGATTCACTTTCATAATGTGATAATAAGAGCGTTTGCAACTCTTTATCATCCATTATAGGAACAACCTTAGCGACCAGTTTATTCATATCACGGTAAGAACCTTGTAGTTTAAAACTAGGTTCGGTACGGTAAGTGTCTTCCATTCCTGCGCTCGCGATGTAGGTCTGGTTCACTTTAAGAACTGTATCACGTATTTTTAATACCTTCTCAAGTACAGCAACATAATCGGCTATTTCTTGATTGCTGTGGTTTCCTTTCAGCTCGTTATCACTTGCTCCGTTTTGAACACGATCTATAAGCGCATACACATCATCAAAATGCTTGTTACTCAATTGTTGCAATACGGGATTACTAGTCAGTGCATTTTCTACCAGACTCAATTCAAATAAATGAGCTGTATCACCTATAATATCACCTAGATTATAAATATCGGCACGGTTGGCAAGCATATCTGGAATCTGGAACTTATCGCCACTTTCAGTATACGGATTACCAGCCATAATCACACAAAATTTCTTACTACGTAGATCATAGGTCTTCGGCTTTCCATTATAGACTCCTTCAATCTTACGAGTTCCATCAGACAGACTGATGAATTTTTGTAAAAACTCTGGATTACAGTGCTGGATATCATCTAGATATAGCATTACATTATCACCCATTTCAAAAGCAAGATTCAGCTTTTTAAGTTCTTCTCTCGTTGCTGCATTAGTTGCCGCTTCAGGATCTACAGATGTGATTTCATGACCTATCGCTGGACCATTTATTTTCATAAATATTAATCCTAATCGGTTTGCCACATATTCCATCAAGGTTGTTTTACCATAACCTGGTGGAGATATAAGTAGCAATAATCCCATACGATCGGTACGTTTTGTATCACCTACCGTACCTAATTGTTTGGCAAGATTATCACCTATTAGTGGAAAATATACTTGATCAATCAACTTGTTACGGACAAAAGAACTCAATACACGTGGTTTAAATTCTTCTAGTCGCAAGGACTCTTTTAATTCTTCAGTAACCTGGTGTTTTGCTTTTCTAAAGGTTTCATAAGCAGGTACTTTTATCGTTGTAAAATGCTCTAGTGTAAGTACAAACTCATGATAATTAAACACAAATACACCTTCTTCAATCGTCTGGTGGGATCCTTTTAAATCGTTTATGTTTTCACTAGGTGAGATGGCAACTGTTTTATCAGCTGTCAGCTCTCCATAAAGTATGTTTGCCACACATTCGTTTACATATGTCAGTAAAGATTGTTTTGAGTCCGCTTTTGCGAAAGCGGAAACCCAATGTCTCACCAGTTCCACTTTAGACTTCTCGTCCTCACAAGCTTCTAGGCTTTTCTTGAATTTTAAATCGGCATTTTGAGATTTTATTTTCTTTTCAAAAGCTTCTTTTAATTGAATAGCGCTCGTGCTTACTGTGAAATGATCATTGTCTTTAAGTTCATTGAATAAGTAACTTGCGATAGATAAACTAGTAGCAGACTCAGAAGTTTTAAAAATCTCATCAGCCAGTTCTTCTATTATAAAGTCGTACTCCTTACTATCTGGAAAAACAGATAATACCTCACCAGCACTTTTTAATATACGGTTGAGGTTAGATCGCTGTTTGGTATCTAGTGCATTCCAGTAAAACTGTGCTTGTGCTCTCGTATTTGGGTCATAAGTGAGTAAGCCCAGATCATGATGTTTATGTAATAAAACACTTAAAAATTGTGCCGCGTCATGGTCATGAACACCTTTTACATAACCACCAGAATAGTTACCACTTGCGATTTCTTGAACGGTCGCGAGCAAATCTGCCGGACTCATCATTCTTAAAGCTTCTTTATCTCCAGTTTTAAAAATAGAGTAGGCGAGGTAGGCAGATCGATAGACTTGGTTATTCTCAGAAACTAAATCCTGATTCCATATTTCTTGAGATTGTGTTAGAATCTCATTATGTAATTCTTGATAAAAGTCAGTTCCTGTTAAATGATAGAACAGCCCATTATCCTTAAATACAATGGTCAGATCTAGTTGCTGTTTATTAACACCAAATTTATGTTTCCCCAGCTTGATGATGTTATCACCATCTTCATACAGTTCGTTCTTATCCTTGAGTTTTCTCAAAGCATCTTCACGAGCCACTTTAAGCGCTGTTTCTATCGCTTCGGCTTTTCCGGCATCATCGAGATCTTTTAATTGCACGACTATGTCGCGCACTTTATTGATCATTAAATCACTGGCAAAATAACCGTTGATTTCAGTAACGCTATCTAATGATTGTGCTCTTTTTTGAACACCTTTTAGAATACGTTGGGCAGCATTTTGAAACGCCATCGCCTTTTTATTGCGCGCCTCTACCAGACTACTTTTACGATTATCAAAAGCAGCGTAAACCTCTTCACGCTTGCCTATAATCTCTGTAATGTACTCTTCATAGTCGGCAAATTTTCCTTCTAACTCTTCTAGTTGTATAGAAACTTTGGTAAGGAACTCATCGCACTTTTCTGGTGTGTTTGCAATGTCTAGGTAATTGATAATACTCTGATCAATCAGCTTTAACTGTGCGGCAAAATCTGCTTGCGCTTCTTTTTTACCTACGGTTTTCACTTTATTCTTAATCGCCGCTTTTACCTGATTGATGGTGGCAAAAATCAACGATATGTTCTCAATAATCTTAGTAGAGTGAGAAGTATCTTCTATTTCTAAATTAGAAACTATGTCTATTAAAAGCTCCAGATCTTCAGCAATTTGATTCACTTCTTTCTCAAGATTTTTAATCTCGATCACTTTTTTTGTGTCGTCTAGTGCTTTTTGCTTTTGGGCAACAGCGTCGTGATAAGGAGCAAGTGCTTTATCATCGAGTAAAAAAGTAACCGCACGACGTGAGATCACTTCATTTTGTTCCACGATTTGATCCTCGATTCCTTTTATAAAATCGGTATCTACATAACGTATTTCATAAAGACCTATGGCTTCACCTCGCAAACTGCGCAGGTGAGTCAGCAGCTCTACAAAATCATTGATAGACTTAAATGAGGTGCTTTTAATTTTACTAAAAAGCTCATCTGCCTTTTTAGAAATATCTCTAGTATCTGCAGCTGCTTGTTTGCGCAGCTGTTTTACTTTCTCAAACTCGTCTATTGCTGCGTTAGATGCCTTGTTGATCTCGTTAAGAGGTAGGTTGATTTGTTTAGTTTCCTCTTCGGGCAACCAGTAATAGGCATCTAGAATGTCCTTAGAAGAACGTGCAATATCATCATACAATCCACCATAACTATCTTCTTTATTAAGAAGCGTGAGCAGCTCATTTGCCTGCGCCATGGCTTTAACAATATCCTTGTTTCCTATCTTAAATAACATTGTGTCTTGATGCTCAGATGGCATGATGTTACCTTTTAAATAAGGAGTTTGCCATATTTGCATCATGTGATGCCTTGTCTGTTCATCTTCTGTGCGGAAATAGCACAACTCACCTTGTTCTAAAATCGTAAATCCATTACAAACGATAGGTGTGTTTACCGTTTGATCGATCACATTGTAAGACATGAGTACATACAATCCCTGTGCAGCATTATAAAACACATACAAATGATCTTCACCATTAGGTGATGCGATTCTTTGCTGAAATTTTAATTTACCAGCATCGCTAGGGAATACGTTGTACTCACCAGTTTGCAAGTAATAACCACTCGGGAAAATAATACCTTGATCGTCCGGTAATAATACTGCAGCCTCTGCAATACTATTGATGCGTTCTACTTCCTTAATCTTGTGGTTGTACACAAAATAACGAGGCTCTTCTTGAAACGGCTTTATTTCTAGAACAATGAGATTTCCTAAATCGGCATAACGATATTGTCCGTCATCTAGTGTCTGGTCGCGATGTTCTACATCTTCGCGATAAATTCCCTGACCATCGTCGGTATTATCCTCAACCTTTATGGTTAAATCGCCACCTATTGTTTCTACAAAAACCTTGTCTAGAATCGATACATGTCCATGCACACCAGCACGTTGATTATCGCGTCCAGCCTCTTTCCACTGGAAACCATATTGCGCAGGAAAACGATATTCATGCTCACTACGGTTATCTACATATTGCAAACCATCATCAGTTATCAACCACTTAAAAGTCTTGATATCTGTAACAGAATCACTGAGTTGAAATACCATATGTAGGTAATTCCCCATAATCGCAAACTTGGAAAATATCGTGTTGCGATAGTATTTGTACAGATTTTCAAAATCAGTCTGAAAAATAGAATCAGTGATGAGGTTTAATTTGTTCCCGCTTTCGCGAAAGCGTAACGCATCACCATCCACACCGTCACGATCAAACTCATAGATACTAAAAACATCGCTCAATTGCATCTCAGTGCGCAATCCTAGATGTACGTTGTACCCAAAGATGCTGTATTTACCGATGGTCACAATATCACGAGCGATACAGTTATTTTCTGTATTCACACGGTCGTTTGCAATCAGTCGTGTTTCTAGAGAACCGAAGACCTTTTTACGTTCTTCATTAAGAGCATGGAGTCGCTGCTGCAAGTCATTTTTTTGCTTGAGCAGTCGGCTCTGGATGATCTCGTAGGTGCCTGAGTCCAGTTGTCTAGTGTCTTTTATATCTTTTTCTGCCATTTATTTTTAGTTAGTCGCGCATCGCGTGCGCCTTTTCATTGTTGGGGCGCATCTCATGCGCCCTTACGTTTCAGTGCGAGGGTCGGATGCGATCCGCCCTTACGTTTTCGGCGCATCGCATGCGCATTTTCAGTGCGAGGGTCGGATGCGATCTGCCCTTGCATCTCGGCGCATCGCGTGCGCCTTTTCAGTGCGTGGGTCGGATGCGATCCGCCCTTGCATCTCGGCGCATCGCATGCGCCTTTTCAGTGCGTGGGTCGGATGCGATCTGCCCTTACGTTTTCGGCGCATCGCATGCGCCTTTTCAGTGCGTGGGTCGGATGCGATCCGCCCTTACGTTTTGGCGCATCGCATGCGCCTTTTCAGTGCGTGGGTCGATGCGATCCGACCTTACGTTTTCGGCGCATCGCATGCGCCTTTTCATCAGTCTAGATCTAGTTTCTGTTTTAGATTTTCATCCCACTTTTTTGGATTATCATTGATGTATCTGGTTACATTGTCATAGTGTCTTTGAGTTCTGATGATAGCTTCGTTATAGTTGCGTACCCATATGGTTTTTTCAGTTCTCAGTTGATTATAGATGTTCTTAAGCTCGCCATTTTTCAAGATCAATTCATTATTCTGACTTTCTGATATGACACTTAAAACCTGTCTGGTCACAGCACCTTTATACCCTCTGACTATTGCTCCTAAAGAACCTGGTTTATTCATGTGTTTTCCTGCAACTGCTCCTGCTCTGCGTTCCAACTCTTCTGTCGTGTATTCCTTTTGTTTTCTTTGTTCTTCTATATGAATGACAAAATGAATATGATCTGGCATGATCATGAATGCTCCCAGGGATACGTTGTCTCTTAAATTTATTGTTTGCTGCCATTCTTTAGCCGCAATCTCTCCAAATTTATTGAGTATCATTTTTCCATCAATCACCTTTCCAAATAGATGCAACCGATTACGTATTACAATAGTCACAAAGTACCTGCCTACTGATGTGTAGTCATGTCCTTTGAGACGTATTGATTTACGATTATATTGCTTCATACTAGCTTAGTTTGTTCGACCCATCGCATTTGCGTTGTTGACGCATTGCATTTGTGTTGTTGACGCATTGCATTTGCGTTGTTGACGCATCGCATGCGTGTTGTTGACGCATCGCATGCGTGTTGTTGACGCATCGCATGCGTGTTGTTGACGC